>NZ_CP022987.1:2400000-3000000 GCF_004022565.1 Pollutimonas thiosulfatoxidans | reverse complement strand
CGATTGGTCGGGGCTAATTGCTGTATGCATTGATCGGCCCGCTTGGGGGCTAGGCCGGCATACCTGAGTTTACTCTTTAAACCAAAACATACTTTTTTGGTTAAGCGTAGCACTTTAGCATGGAAAAGGGCACTATCGCAAGTGGGCAAGGGGTAATAACCCCAAGGCCCAACAAGCGTGAAGCAAGCCTGCAACACGACACCGATTGGTACATTACTATCGGCCTGTATTTGTGACCGAGGAGCCGGAGCGGTGAACGATGAGAACAAGCAGCGCATAGCACTGCGCGGGCCAGTATTGAGCTTTCGGGATGATCCTTTCATTGCCGGCGACGCCGCCGCCATGCACTACGAGGCGGACGGCCTCGTGCTTATTGATCATGGCCTGGTCACGGCCTTCGGCGATTATCAGCAGATCCGGACGCAGCTTTCAGACCATGTGGTCACCGAGTATAAGAATGCGCTGATCATGCCCGGCTTCATCGACACCCACGTGCATTATCCACAGACCGAGATGATGGGCTCTTATGGCAAGCAACTGATCGACTGGCTGAATCAATACACCTTCGTCACGGAACAGCGTTACGCCGACCCCGCCCATGCCGCGATGGTGGCCGATGTCTTCCTGCGCGAATGCCTGCGCGTGGGCACGACAACAGCCTCGGTCTACTGCACGGTTCATCCCGCATCGGTCGATGCCTTCTTCAACGCGGCGCAATCGCGCAAAATGCGCATGATTGCCGGCAAGGTCCTCATGGACCGCAATGCCCCCGCCGGACTTACCGATACAGCACAGTCCGGTTACGACGATTCCGAGGCCCTGATCCAAAAGTGGCAGCACACGGGCCGGCTGTCCTATGCGATTACGCCACGCTTTGCGCCCTCGTCCACGCCTGCGCAGCTCGAAGCCGCCGGCGCCCTATGGAAACGCTATCCGAACAGCCACGTACAAACCCACGTCTCGGAGAACCTGCACGAAATCGCCTGGGTAAAGGATCTGTATCCGGAGCGCAGCAACTATCTGGACGTATACGCCCACTATGGCTTGACGGGCCCCAAGGCAATTTTCGGCCACGCTGTCCACCTGGAGGAATCCGAGTGGCAGCACCTGGCCAGCAGCGGTTCGGCCGTATCCCACTGCCCAAGCTCCAATGGCTTCCTGGGCAGCGGGCTGTTCAACTTCCTGCGCGCCAAGCAAAACCCCAACCCCGTGCGAGTAGGCTTGGCCACCGATGTAGGCGCCGGCACAACCCTGTCCATGCTGCAAACCATGGGCGCCGCCTACAAGATAGGGCAGCTCGGACACTATTCCTTATCCGCCGCTAAGGCCTTCTACCTGGCCACCCGCGGCGCCGCGCAGGCCCTGTACCTGGACGACAAAATAGGCAGCATCGCACCAGGCATGGAAGCCGACCTGATCGTTCTGGACCTGCACTCCACCCCACTGATCGATTTCCGCATGCAGCATTGCGCAGGCATCGAAGACGCCATGTTCGTGCAAATGACCATGGCCGACGACCGCGCCACCCAAGCCGTCTACATCGCCGGCCAACTGGCTTATCAGCGCGATTGAAAATAGGTACATCAACCGTGGCGCATAGCCCCTTTCACCCCACCCCGGTTCGTCGGGCGCAAACTCTTCTGATACACAGGCGTTTGTGGGCAGGGGCGGGCCGGCGCTTATGGGTGCGCCGGTTAAATGCCAGCATCGGGGAAAAAAGGGAGCAACTGTTTGAGCAACAAGTTTGTCGGGGCACCGCCCCGACGTTGCGAGTTTTGCGACCGCCCCGATGCTGACATTTAACCGGGAAGTCATGACCCCACGGGCCATGACCGCAACCATCAAGCCGGCCCGCCCCTGCCCACAAACGCAAGCTGCCCCAAAAGAAACCTCAAACCAAACGACGAACCACAAACCTCTCCACATATTCATTGGCAGGATGATTCCGAATGTCGTCCGGCGTACCAACCTGCTCTACCTTGCCATCGCGCAGTATCACAATATGCTGCCCCAGCCGCAGCGCCTCTTCGATATCGTGCGTAATGAACACTATGGTCTTTTGCAGACGCTGCTGCAGCGCCAACAACTGATCCTGCATGTCATAGCGAATTAGCGGATCCAGCGCCGAAAACGCCTCATCCATCAACAGTACTTGCGCGTCTATCGCCAGAGCACGGGCCAGGCCCACGCGTTGCCGCATCCCGCCCGACAGCTCGTCCGGATAGTTTTTTTCGTATTCCAGCAAGCCCACCCTTTCCAGCCACAGCAATGCTGTCTTGTAAGCCTGCGCCTTGCTTTCGCCGCGTACCCGCAAGCCGAATGCCACGTTATCCATCACATTCAGATGCGGCAACAAACCAAAGCTCTGAAAAACCATGCTGATCTGATGGCGACGCAACTCGCGCAGCTCTGGCATGGTCAGCTTCAGAATATTATTGCCATCCACCAGAATCTCACCTGCGCTTGGGTCGATCAGGCGGTTAAGGTGGCGCACCAGCGTCGATTTGCCCGAACCCGACAGGCCCATGATGCATGTGATGCGGCCCGTCGGGATAACAGCGCTGACGCCGGCCAGGCCCACGTTGCACCGGGTCTCTGCCTGCACTGTGCCGCGGTCGGCGCCCTCGCGCAGCAGGGCCAGCGCCTTGGCCTCGTCGCGGCCGAACACCTTGTAGACTTCTCTGATCTCTATCTTGATGTCATCCATCAGTGCATCTCCCGCACTTGCTGTTGTCCGCTGCGTGCGCGACGCGGCTTGCCATAAGCCTGGGTGATGCGATCAATGACAATAGCCAATATCACGATGGCGATACCGGCCTGCAGGCCGCGCCCTACATCCAGCGTCTGAATGCCGGCCAGCACGTCTTCGCCCAGGCCTCGCGCGCCTATCATCGAGGCCACCACCACCATGGCAAGCGCCATCATGGTTGTCTGGTTCACCCCTGCCATGATGCTGGGTCGCGCCAAGGGCAAGGACACTTTGATCAGCATTTGCCAGGGGGTCACGCCAAAGGCTTGTGCAGCCTCCATCACGTTATGGTCGACCTGGCGCAGGCCCAAAATAGTCAGGCGAATGAGAGGCGGTACGGCATAGATAATGGTGGCAAACAGGGCCGGCACCTTGCCCAGGCCAAACAGCATCAAGACCGGAATCAAATACACAAAGCTGGGCAAAGTCTGCATCACATCCAGTACCGGTATGAGCAGGCGGCGCAATAAGCGGCTGCGCGCCGCGACGATGCCCACCGGTATGCCCACCACGATAGACAACACCGTAGAGACCAGTACCAAAGAGAAGGTCTGTATAAGTTTGTCCCAAAGGCCCACGGCGCCAATAGCGTACAGGCAGACAACAAACAACACCGTCGACACCGCCTTGCGTGTGGCATGCCAGGACAGCAGCGCGACCAGGGCCAGGAACAGCCAGGGCGGCACGTTTTGCATGCCGCGCTCTACCGGTAGCAGGATCCCCGTCAGCAGGAAGTCGCTGACCTGGCGCAACACCCCCCCGTATGCCTTCACGACGCTCATCAGATGGCGATTCACAAAGTCGGCGGCCGACCATAGTGGGAAAATGCCGTCGCGGGTCTGCGGCGCAAGGGTAGCCTCTGGCGCCGCGGCGCTGTCGGGCAAGGCCGTGAGCCCGGCGGCGCCAGGCTGCTCGAGCGGCACACTCAGTGCGGCGCTTGCCTTTTGCATGGCCTCAGGCGCAAGCCAGGCCTGCCAGACATCCGGATGGGTGCGCAAGAACTGTTCCGCAATATCGGCAGCCGGCGCGCGTGTCTCCGTCATGGTCAGGATCATTTGATTCATCAACGCCGGCTCGATGCGCAGTTTGTTGAAAAATTCGATCAGCTGCGGATTGGCCTGTGCAAAGAGGCTTGATACCGCCACGCCAAGGCGGGCCACCAGAAAGTCGGAGGAGCACAACTGCCCTTCGCCACTGACGATGGTGTCCCAGCATTCTTTATTGAAAGGATCTTGTTCGATCTTGTAGAAGTCGTATTTGGCCATCAGGCCAGCCGGCTGCCAGTAGTAGAACAGGATGGGCTCGCCACGGTCGTACGCCGAACTGATGGCGGCGTCCAGCGCGGCCCCGGTTCCGGCACGAAAGTTGTTGTAGTCATCGTCCAGACCATGCAGGGTCAGCAGGCGCGAGTTGGTTTGCTCGCACACCCAGCCAGTCGGGCAATTAAGAAAGCGACCCTTGGTCGGCACTTCCGGGTCTTTGAATAACCCCTTGTACTGCGGAAGATCACGCCAGGATTTCAGGTCGGGCGCCATGGGCTGTATGCCGCGTGCCGGGTCTCCGTGCACGACATAGTCGGGAACATACCAGCCTTGTTGCGCGCCACCTATCAGCGTGTCGCCAACGACTTGTACGTCGCCTTGCTGGATCGCCTTTTCAATAATCGGCGACCTGCCCGACCACTGTTCAGCGATGATGTCCACGTCACCTTGCGCCAATGCGGACTCGATCGCAGCAGGCGTTCCGGGGACGATATCGGTCTTGCACCCATAACCATCGACCAGCAATCGACTGATAAGCTGCGTTGTGAACTCGGCGCTTTCCCAGGTTTGTCCCGCGAGCTTGATGGGCACGCCGTCATTGCACAATGCCGACTGCGCAGCGCCTACCTGTGGCCATATCCCCGCCGCCCCTAGCGCCATCGCGCCGAGTATTTTTGCTAGTCGTCTCATGACAGCCTCGAAATGCAAAACGCCATGCTCTCGAGCATGGCGTCTTGTTTTGTTGCGCGAACTGGCGCTCCGGCAAAGCTTACTGCAACGCGATTTCCACGTCTACACCTGCGGGCAGGTCCAGACGCATCAGGGCATCAACAGTCTTGTCTGTGGGATCCACAATGTCCATCAAACGCTGGTGAGTGCGCATTTCGAACTGGTCGCGCGAGGTCTTGTTCACGTGCGGTGAACGCAAGACGTCGTAGCGGCGAATGCGAGTGGGCAGAGGTACTGGACCACGCACTACCGCGCCCGTGCGTTTGGCTGTTTCCACAATTTCGGCGGCTGACTGGTCGATCAACTTGTAGTCAAACGCTTTCAAACGGATGCGGATTTTCTGGTTTTTCATCGGAATTCCTAAAGAACGAACTTAGACCAGGGGCGATCGCCCCTGTCTGAACAAGCAATAATTACTTGGTAATGCTGGCTACGACGCCGGCGCCCACGGTACGGCCGCCTTCGCGAATAGCAAAGCGCAGACCTTCTTCCATGGCGATCGGGGCGATCAGGCTGACCTTGATCGAGACGTTATCGCCTGGCAGAACCATTTCTTTGTCCGCTGGCAGTTCGATCGTACCCGTTACGTCCGTCGTACGGAAGTAAAACTGGGGACGATAGCCCTGGAAGAACGGCGTGTGACGGCCACCTTCATCTTTGGACAGAATGTACACCTCAGCCGAGAAGTCCGTGTGCGGCTTGATCGAGCCGGGCTTGGCCAACACCTGGCCGCGCTCGACGTCTTCGCGCTTGGTGCCGCGCAGCAAAATACCCACGTTATCGCCGGCTTGACCTTGGTCCAGCAGCTTGCGGAACATCTCGACGCCCGTGCAAGTGCTCTTGACCGTGTCCTTGATGCCCACGATTTCGATTTCTTCGCCAACCTTGATGATGCCACGCTCGATACGGCCGGTAACCACCGTGCCACGACCGGAGATCGAGAACACGTCTTCCACCGGCATCAGGAACGTGCCGTCAACGGCGCGCTCTGGCGTAGGAATGTAGGTGTCCAGCGCTTCGGCCAGGGCCAGGATGGCGGGCTTGCCCAGGGGGCCTTCGTCGCCTTCAAGAGCCAGCTTGGCCGAACCCTTGATGATCGGGGTGTCGTCGCCAGGAAAGTCGTACTTGGACAGCAGCTCGCGCACTTCCATCTCGACCAGCTCGAGCAACTCTTCGTCGTCGACCATGTCGGCCTTGTTCAGGAACACGATGATGTACGGCACGCCGACCTGGCGCGAGAGCAGGATGTGCTCGCGCGTTTGGGGCATGGGGCCGTCAGCGGCCGAAACCACCAAGATGGCGCCGTCCATTTGCGCCGCGCCCGTGATCATGTTCTTGACATAGTCAGCGTGGCCCGGGCAGTCAACGTGCGCGTAGTGACGCGCTGTCGTTTCGTACTCGACGTGCGAGGTGTTAATGGTGATGCCGCGCGCTTTCTCTTCAGGCGCTGCGTCAATCTGTGCGTAGCCTTTGGCTTCGCCGCCAAATGCAGTGGCCAGCACCGTGGTGATCGCTGCCGTAAGTGTCGTCTTGCCGTGGTCAACGTGCCCGATCGTACCTACGTTTACGTGCGGTTTATTCCGCTCAAACTTACCTTTTGCCATGATTTATCCCGTCGATTTTTCAAGGAAACAAAATAGTGCCTGTCCGCCACAAGGGCGGACAGGAGCTTAATTAATTACTTGCCGCGTGCGCTGATGACTTCATCAGCGACGTTCTTCGGCGCCTCGGAGTAATGCTTGAACTCCATGGTGTAGGTTGCGCGACCTTGCGTTTGCGAACGCAGGTTGGTCGAGTAACCGAACATCTCGGCCAAGGGAACTTCAGCCTTGATGGTCTTGCCACCGCCCGGGATGTCATCCATGCCCTGGACCATGCCGCGACGTGAGGACAGATCGCCCATTACCGTACCGGCGTAGTCTTCTGGTGTTTCGACTTCTACAGCCATCATGGGCTCGAGCAGCACAGGGCTGGCCTTGCGCATGCCGTCCTTGAACGCCATGGAAGCTGCCATGCGGAATGCATTCTCGTTAGAGTCCACGTCGTGGTAAGAACCGAAGAACAGCGTTACCTTGACGTCGACCACCGGGTATCCGGCAACAACGCCTGCCGGCAAGGTTTCTTGAATACCCTTGTCCACCGCAGGAATGTATTCGCGAGGAACCACACCGCCCTTGATGGCGTCCACGAACTCGTAGCCACCGCCAGGAGGCAAGGGCTCGAGCTTGAGCACGACGTGACCGTACTGACCACGACCGCCGGACTGCTTGACGAACTTGCCTTCGATTTCTTCGCAAGTCTTGCGGATGGTCTCGCGGTAGGCAACCTGAGGTTTGCCCACGTTGGCTTCCACGCCGAATTCGCGGCGCATGCGGTCAACCAGCACTTCCAGGTGAAGTTCGCCCATGCCCGAAATAATGGTCTGGCCGGACTCTTCGTCGCTGCGGACCCGGAAGGAAGGATCTTCCTGAGCAAGACGCGACAGCGCAATGCCCATTTTTTCCTGGTCGGCCTTGGTCTTGGGCTCGACAGCCTGCGAAATGACCGGCTCGGGGAATTCCATGCGCTCGAGCAAGATGTGCTGACCGACGTCGCAAAGCGTTTCGCCAGTCGTGACGTCTTTCAGACCCACGACAGCGGCGATGTCGCCAGCCAGAACTTCTTTGATCTCGGCGCGGTTGTTGGCGTGCATCTGCAAGATACGGCCGATGCGCTCTTTCTTGCTTTTGATGGGGTTATAAACCGTTTCGCCTGCATGCAGGACGCCGGAATACACCCGCACGAAAGTCAACTGACCAACAAAGGGATCGCTCATCAGCTTGAATGCCAGCGCGGAGAACTTCGCGCCGTCGTCGGCAGGCAGGCTGATCGTATTGCCGTCATCGTCCATGCCCTCAACCGGAGGAATATCGACCGGAGATGGCAGGTAATCGATCACGGCGTCCAGCATGCGCTGTACACCCTTGTTCTTGAAGGCGGTACCGCAAAGCATGGGCTGGATTTCACCAGCGATCGTGCGCGTGCGGATGCCCAGATTGATTTCGGCTTCGGTCAGTTCGCCTGTTTCCAGGTACTTGTCCATGAGCTCTTCGGACGATTCTGCCGCCGCTTCTACAAGCTTCTCGCGCCATTCGTTGGCTTGCTCGACGAGCTCGGCAGGAATGTCGATGTAGTCGAACTTGGTGCCGTGGCTGGCTTCATCCCAGATGATGCCCTTCATGCGGACCAGGTCGACAACGCCCGTGAAAGTGTCTTCTGCGCCGATCGGAATAACGATAGGCACAGGGTTGGCTTTCAGGCGCAGCTTGAGCTGGTCGTAGACCTTGAAGAAATTGGCGCCTGTGCGATCCATCTTGTTGATGAAAGCCAAGCGCGGCACGCCGTACTTGTTGGCCTGACGCCATACGGTTTCCGACTGTGGCTGCACGCCGCCCACGGCGCAGTACACCATGCATGCGCCATCGAGCACGCGCATGGAACGCTCGACTTCAATCGTGAAGTCGACGTGTCCCGGGGTGTCGATGATGTTGATGCGGTGCTCGGGGAGGTCGCCCGCCATGCCACGCCAGAATGCAGTCGTGGCAGCCGAGGTAATGGTAATGCCACGCTCTTGCTCTTGCTCCATCCAGTCCATGGTGGCCGAGCCTTCATGGGTTTCGCCAATTTTGTGATTGACGCCGGTGTAGAACAGGATGCGCTCTGTCGTGGTGGTCTTCCCTGCATCGATATGCGCAGAGATGCCAATATTGCGATAGCGCTCGATTGGGGTTTTGCGGGCCATGATTGTGTCCTTAGATTACCAACGGAAATGGCTGAATGCCTTGTTGGCCTCTGCCATCTTGTGAGTGTCCTCACGTTTTTTCATTGCTCCGCCGCGGCCTTCGGATGCGTCAAGCAACTCGCCGGCCAGGCGCAGATCCATCGATTTCTCGCCACGCTTCTTGGCTGCTTCACGCAACCAGCGCATGGCAAGAGCCAGGCGGCGCACAGGGCGCACTTCAACCGGCACTTGATAGTTCGCGCCACCGACACGGCGGCTTTTCACTTCAACGAGAGGCTTGATGTTGTTAATCGCGGTGTTGAACACTTCGATAGGCTCTTTGCCAGTTTTAGCCTGAATCTGATCGAAAGCGCCGTAGATAATACGTTCGGCAACAGCTTTCTTACCAGACAACATAACAACGTTCATGAATTTGGCGAGCTCTACGCTGCCAAACTTTGGGTCGGGCAGAATATCACGCTTGGGTACTTCGCGACGACGAGGCATTTTTAACTTCCTTGTGACAGTTCAGTTGAACCGCTATTTGCGGCCACGATCATTCATTGGAATGATCACTTACATGCTGCGGGCACATGCCCACGGCTGCACTGATGCGACCAGCCGAGCTGGACTATAAATGGGTTTAAGCTTTCTTCGGACGTTTCGCACCGTACTTGGAGCGCGACTGCTTGCGGTCTTTCACGCCTTGCAGATCGAGCGAACCGCGAACAATGTGATAACGCACACCGGGCAAGTCTTTGACACGACCGCCGCGGACAAGAACCACCGAGTGTTCCTGCAGGTTGTGACCTTCGCCGCCGATGTACGAAATGACTTCGAAACCGTTGGTAAGGCGTACCTTGGCGACTTTACGCAAGGCCGAGTTAGGCTTTTTAGGGGTGGTGGTGTATACGCGAGTGCAAACACCACGACGCTGAGGGCAGTTCTCGAGCGCTGGGCTCTTGCTGCTCTCGCGTGAGACTTCGCGCGGCTTGCGCACGAGTTGGCTAATGGTTGGCATGACCTTTTCGCATCCTGTTTTACGAATTACGTGTACTGTCGTACTTGATTTAACGCCTGCCACCGCGATATCCGTCAGGTAAACCAAGACGGCCAACAGGGCAACTTGCGGCGGATTTGCGCAAAAACCGCCAGCCACGATAAAAAACGTAAAAGAGCGGGTCTTGCAGCAACGCTACGGGCGTTACGGGTGGGTTACTACGGGTTATTGCTTAAAGCTTCTTACCTTCCTGAAGTACCGCTAAAAAGCGCCAGTTCATTAAAGTAAGCTTGCCATCGTAGCATGTCAGTTGTCATCTGGTCAACAACGCATAAGCGTGTTTGTCAAGCCGGGGGTGTCCATGAGGCCAATACGCGACGCCGGCACCGCTCGACACCACGCGCCGCCATAACGTAACATCCGGTTATGACAAGAAACCATAGGCGCACACGGGCATGAACATCGCTTCTCTGGAGGATGATTTCTCCGAAGGGCGACTGATCCAGCAAACCCTCGAGAACGCCGGCTATCGCTGCACCGTCTTCCCCACCAGCAACGAATTGCTGTCCGCGCTTCGCAAGACGCAGGGCTACGACCTATTGCTGCTCGACTGGGAAATGCCCGACATCAGCGGTCTCGATGTCTTGCATTGGGCGCGCGGCAACTTCGGTCCAGCGCTCCCCATCATGTTTCTTACCAGCCGCACCCTGGAAGAGGATCTGGTGACCGGCTTGCGGGCCGGGGCTGACGACTACATGATCAAACCGATCCGGCAAGGCGAGCTTACGGCAAGAGTAGAAGCACTGTTGCGTCGCCATCATGGCGCTCCGGTACAAGAGCTGGCTTTCCGTTGCGCTGCTTACGAGATCGATCCTGGCGCGCTAACCATCAGCCTGCGCGGCCGCCCGGTAGAACTCACGCCTAAAGAGTACGAGCTGGCCTTGCTTCTGTTTCGCAATCCGGGGCGGCTGTTCTCGCGCGACGTGCTAAGCAGCAACGTATGGCAACGCGACATCCCCGCCACATCCAGAACACTGGACACCCATCTTTCCAATCTCAGACGCAAGTTGCAGCTGGAGCCGCAGAACGGCCTGCGCCTGAACGCATCCTACGCGCTGGGCTATCGCCTCGAAATACTCCCCGACCAACCTGCTTCCGGTGCTCCATGACGCTCTCATTGTTTGCCCGCTCTTTGCTCAGTCTGGTTTTTGCCACTATCTGCGGCGTGCTGATGCCGGCCGTCGGAAACGCACAACCGGCAGGGGCCGCCGGAGAGAACTTCATCCACAGGGTCCAGCCGGGCGACACCTTGATTGAACTGTCGCAGCGCTACACCGAAACGCCATCAAACTGGAGCGCCTTGCAGCAACTTAACGCCGTCCAGGAAACTACCCGTCTTCCTATCGGTCTTGCCCTGAGGATTCCGTTCAGCATGATTCCGGAAATTCCGGCGCGGGCTAAGGTGCTGCATGCCGTGGGTGACGTCAGCGCAAACCAGCGGCCTGTCGCGGTGGGCGACTTGCTGGAGGAAGGTGCGGCCATCCAGACCGGCTCGAACGGGTTTCTTACACTGACGCTATCGGATGGCAGCACTTTGGCCATCCCCCCCGACTCTGCTTTGCAGCTTGAGCGCGTGCGCGTGTTCCGGGCGGCAGCGCTTACCGACACGATATTCAAGATGGAGCGCGGTTCGCTGGAATCTCAGGTCGCCCCACAAGACACGGGCGTGGGCCGCTTTGAGGTACGCACGCCGGTCAGCATCACGGGGGTGCGCGGCACAAACCTGCGTGTGCATACGCTTAAGGACGGCTCCAGAAGCGAGGTGCTGTCCGGCATTGCGGCGCTAAGCACCGGCAGTGGAGCCGATCAGGCCAACTTGCGACCGGGCCAGGGCGCTGCCGTGGACGCAACCGGCAAGCTGCTGGGCGTACGCACGCTTTTGCCGGCACCGGTCTTGTCAGATCCCGTACGAGGAGGAAAAGGCTGGGTAGTATCCTTTGATCCGGTACCGGGCGCCGTCGGCTACCTGGTACGGGTCGCCGGCGACGCGACCGGGTCCATACTGTTTTCCAGCCAGCGCTTTCCAGCCCCCGAGGTCACCTTCAGCGCGCCGGGCAGCGGCGAGTTCCACCTGATGGTGCGCGCGATTGACCAGGATGGCCTCATGGGGCCAGACGCGACACTGCCTTTCCTGGGCCGACGCACCCTACAAAGCTCCGACGGTTCTGCGGTGTCGACCGGCTACGGACAGTTGGTCCTGCTGACTGAGCACTGAAGTGAAGGGCATGGCGTGGTCGGTGGGCCTGGGCCGGAGGGTGCGCCGGGAATGGCTGCTGGTGACGGCAGCCATGCTTGTTTTGACGGCGGCCCTTAGCTGGTTCAGTACGCCGCTGGGGCTTTCCCGCCTGGATCATGCCTTCTACGATCAGTCGTCCAGCGCCATCACCGATACGGTCGCGGATGACGATATTGTCATCGTTGCCATCGACGACAGCAGCATAGCGCAACTGGGTTACTGGCCCTGGCGCCGCGCGCTTCACGCCGAGCTTCTCGATCGACTGCGCTTGGCTCGCGTAGTGGCCCTCGATTTACTTTTCACGGATCTGAATCCGGCCTATCCCCATGATGATGCCACGCTGGCTGCCGCCATCAGCGAACATGGCCGGGTGATCCTGCCTGTGGTGGCCGGCGCCGACCATGCCGCGACACTTGCCCCCGTTCCGACGCTTGCCGCGAGTGCCGCCGGCATCGGATACATAGATATTTCACCCGATAGCGATGGCGTAGTCCGGCGTATAGCATTTACCGGCAAGGCTGATAATGGCCCCCCGCACTTTACGCTGGCCATGCTGGATATTGCAGGCGTGGACACCAGCACGGACAGCAGTCCATCGCAATTAATCCCCTACGTCGGCCCACCGGGAAGCTTTCGGATGTATCCGTACGCGCCGGTAGTGACAGGCCTGGTGCCGGCCGAGGTTTTCCGCGACAAGTATGTACTTGTCGGCTCGTGGGGCTCGGGCTTGGGCGACAGCTTTCCGGTCCCCGTATCAAACAGCGGCGCCACCATGTCGGGCGTGGAGATCCTGGCAAATATGCTGAACAGCCAGATACATGGCTTGTGGATCCAACAGCCGTCCGCGTGGGTAGTGGCGCTGTTGTCCTGCCTGCCGGTCGTGCTGGCCTGCGTGGCCTTGGGATGCCTGTCGCCACGTCGCTCTTTCATAGCAAGTATCACGCTCTTGCTGCTGATCTTCCTCGTCGACGGTTTGCTGTTGCACTACGGGCAGCTTTGGATTCCGCCTACGGCTGCCCTGCTGGGCGTGGCGCTTAGCTATCCGGTGTGGACCTGGCGTAGCCAGGAGGCCGCCCTGCAACATATCGACCAAGAGCTACAGGCCATGGACGTCGAACGCCGGCAGCTGGGCGATACCATAGCAGAGCGGGGCGGGCCTACAGTTGGCACTACCCTTCCGGCGCGCATCGTTCAGCTTCAACTTGCTGTGACGCAACTGCGTGTTGCCCGCCAAAGGCGTGAAGAAACGGTCCGTTTCCTGTCGCACGACATGCGCTCGCCACAGAACGCCATCCTGGCCTTGACCCAGCTGCAGCGCGGCCATACCGGCGCCTTGCCACAGCCAGAGCTGCTTGAGCGGATAGAGGGATACGCCCACAAGACTCTGGCCCTGGTGGACGGCCTGGTGGAACTGGCGCGCGCGGAGTCGGCCCCGATCCCGGCGCAACCTGTAGACCTCGTCGCCGCAGCCTTGCAGGGCTGCGATGATTTCTGGGGCTTGGCCCGCTCGCGCGGTATCGCCATTCGCCTGGACGATCATCCCGAATCGGCGTGGACAGAAGGCGACCCTTCACTAGTAGCCCGTGCATGGTGCAACTTGCTGGACAATGCCATCAAGTACAGTTTCGATCACACAGCCATCACGTGCCGGATCCATCGTGAAGGCGACCTGTGGAGCATGACGGTTCAGGATGAAGGCAGCGGCATTGAAGCGTCGCAACTGGAAGAATTATTTCAGCCCTTCAGGCGCCTGCCCGGCAGTCAACAGCAAAGCGGCGCCGGCTTGGGATTGGCCTTCGTCAAGGCCGTGGCGGAGAGACACGGCGGCAGCGTGCGCGTCAGCAGCCGACAGCCCGGCGGCACCCGCTTCAGCCTCTGCTTCCCGGCGGTATAAAAAAAAACGCCAGACCGCTAGGCCTGGCGTCTTCAATACTGCAGGGAACTGCCCAGTTACTCTTCGGCAGCGCCTTCACTTGCGTCGGACGCCGGGCCTTCATGCGCCTCTGCAACTTCAGCAGGCGGCGTGTCTTCGAACGGGTTGGCCATGGCGCGTGCTGCTTGACGCTCGGCAGCTTCGTGAGCCTCTTTGTCTTTGCGCGCCAAGTGATAAGCCATGCCGGTACCGGCTGGTATCAGTCGGCCCACAATGACGTTCTCTTTCAGGCCACGCAAGTCGTCCCGCTTGCCCATGATGGCAGCTTCGGTCAACACCCGGGTCGTTTCCTGGAAGGAAGCGGCGGAGATGAACGAGTCGGTCGACAGCGATGCCTTGGTGATGCCCAGCAGTACGTTGTCGTAGGTTGCCGGCAACTTGCCGTCAGCTTCCATGCGGTCGTTTTCGTTCAGCAACTCGGAACGCTCGACCTGCTCGCCCGTAATGAAGCTGGTATCGCCCGGATTGGTGATGTTCACCCGGCGCAGCATCTGACGAACAATCACTTCGATGTGCTTGTCGTTGATCTTTACGCCTTGCAGACGATACACGTCCTGCACTTCATTGACGACATAGCTGGCCAAACGCTCGATACCTTGCAGACGCAGGATGTCGTGCGGGTCGGCGGGGCCGTCGACGATCATCTCGCCCTTGTTCACTACCTGGCCGTCGTGCACCAGCACCTGTTTTTCCTTGGGAATCAGGAACTCGTGGCTGACGCCTTCCAGGTCGGTAATGACCAGGCGCTGCTTGCCCTTGGTGTCCTTGCCGAACGAAACCGTACCCGTGACATCGGCAAGCATGCCGGCATCTTTCGGGGAACGGGCTTCGAACAACTCGGCCACACGAGGCAGACCACCGGTAATGTCGCGCGTCTTTTGCGATTCTTGAGGAATACGCGCCAGAACTTCACCGACCGATACCTTCTGGCCATCGCGCACCGTGATCAGCGCACCGACCGGGAACGAGATATTGACCATGTGGTCGGTGCCGGCGATACGGACCTCTTCACCGGACTCGCCGATCAGTTTGATCTGCGGACGCATCATGATCTTGCCGCCACGCGTCTTGGGCGTGATGACGACCAGGGTGGACAAGCCGGTTACTTCGTCCAGCTGCCTGGCCACCGTTACGCCCTCTTCGATGTTCTCGAAACGGACGACACCGGCGTACTCGGACACGATAGGACGGGTGAGAGGATCCCAGTTGGCCAGCCGCTGGCCAGCCTTGACGACGTCACCGTCGCCCACGGCAATGGTGGCACCGTAGGGGATCTTGTGGCGTTCGCGTTCGCGGCGGGCATCATCAAAAATGATGATCTCGCCAGAGCGGGAGATCGCCACGCGTTCGCCCTTGGCGTTGGTGACGTAGCGCAACCCAATGGCAAAACCGATAGTGCCTGACGATTTGGTTTCGACGGAACTGGCCATGGCGGCACGCGATGCAGCACCACCGATGTGGAAGGTACGCATCGTAAGCTGCGTGCCCGGCTCACCGATGGACTGTGCGGCAATGACGCCGACAGCCTCGCCTCGGTTGACCAGATAGCCGCGACCCAGGTCACGGCCATAGCAACGGCCGCAAAGCCCGTGTCGGGTTTCGCAGGTAAGCGGCGTGCGGACCTTGACTTCGTCCACGCCGATGCTGTCGATGAACTCGACCAGATCTTCGTCCAGCAGCGTGCCAGCTTCCAGGGCGGTTTCCTGCGTGTCGGGATTGACGATGTCGATCGCCGTAACGCGGCCCAGGATGCGGTCACGCAAGGGCTCGATGACTTCACCGCCCTCGACCAGGGCTTTCATGGAGTAGCCGCGGCTGGTGCCGCAATCTGCTTCGGTGATGACCAGATCCTGCGTCACGTCGACCAGGCGACGCGTGAGGTATCCCGAGTTTGCCGTCTTCAGTGCCGTATCGGCCAGGCCTTTACGTGCACCGTGAGTCGAGATGAAGTACTGCAGTACGTTCAGCCCCTCGCGGAAGTTGGCGGTAATGGGGGTTTCGATAATCGAGCCATCCGGCTTGGCCATCAGTCCGCGCATACCGGCAAGCTGCCGGATCTGGGCGGCCGAACCACGGGCGCCAGAGTCGGCCATCATGTAGATGGAGTTGAACGACTCTTGACGGACGTTTTCGCCATGACGGTCTACGACAGGTTCGGTAGCCAACTGTTCCATCATGGCCTTGCCGACTCGATCGCCCGCCTTGCCCCAGATGTCGACCACGTTGTTGTAACGCTCTTGCGACGTTACCAGGCCCGACGAGTATTGCTTGTCGATCTCTTTGACTTCCTTGCTGGCCTGCGTCAGGATGTCTTCCTTGACCGACGGGATGAGCATGTCGCTCATGGCAATCGAGATACCGCCGCGCGTAGCGAGGCGGAAACCGGACTGCATCAGCTTGTCGGCAAAAATGACGGTGGCACGCAAACCGCAACGACGGAACGACTGGTTGATCAGGCGCGAAATTTCTTTCTTCTTGAGCGGGCGGTTCAGCACCGAGAACGGCAGGCCCTTGGGCAGGATCTCGGACAGCAAGGCACGTCCGACCGTCGTTTCAAAACGCTTGAGCACCGGTTGCCATTCGCCTTCGGCATCCTTCTCGTATTCGTTCAGGCGCACCGTAACGCGGCTTTGCAGCTCGACTTCACGGTTGTCGTAGGCGCGTTGCACCTCGGACACATCCGTGAAGAACATGCCTTCGCCCTTGCCGTTGATGCGTTCGCGCGTGGTGTAGTACAGGCCCAGCACGATGTCTTGCGACGGCACGATGGAAGGTTCGCCGTTGGCCGGGAACAGCACGTTGTTGGAAGCCAGCATCAGCGTGCGGGCTTCCAGCTGTGCTTCCAGCGACAGCGGCACGTGAACAGCCATCTGGTCGCCGTCGAAGTCGGCGTTGAAAGCCGCGCAGACCAGCGGGTGCAGCTGGATGGCCTTGCCTTCGATCAGTACCGGCTCGAACGCCTGGATGCCCAGACGGTGCAGCGTAGGCGCACGGTTGAGCATGACGGGGTGTTCGCGGATGACTTCTTCAAGAATGTCCCAAACGACTGGCTCGTGGCTTTCGACCAGCTTCTTGGCCGCCTTGATGGTCGTAGCCAGGCCCATCATTTCAAGACGATTGAAAATGAAGGGCTTGAAGAGCTCGAGCGCCATCAGCTTGGGCAGGCCGCACTGATGCAGCTTGAGCTGCGGACCCACCACAATGACTGAACGACCGGAGTAGTCGACCCGCTTGCCCAGCAGGTTTTGACGGAAACGACCGCTCTTGCCCTTGATCATGTCTGCCAGGGACTTGAGCTGGCGCTTGTTGGCGCCCGTCATGGCCTTGCCACGACGACCGTTGTCCAGCAGCGAATCGACGGACTCTTGCAACATGCGCTTTTCGTTGCGCAGGATGATGTCCGGCGCCTTCAGTTCAAGCAGGCGCTTCAGGCGGTTGTTGCGGTTGATGACGCGACGATAGAGATCGTTCAGGTCGGACGTGGCGAAACGGCCGCCGTCCAGCGGCACCAGCGGACGCAAGTCCGGTGGCAGCACTGGCAATACTTCCATGACCATCCACTCGGGCTTGATGCCCGACTTCTGGAAACCTTCCAGCACTTTCAGGCGCTTGGAGATTTTTTTGATCTTGGCGTCGGACGAGGTGGCCTTGAGTTCGGCGCGCAGGGTCTCGACATCGCGATCGATGTCGATGGTGCGCAGCAGCTCGCGGACGGCTTCCGCACCCATCAGGGCGTGGAAGTCGTCGCCGTATTCTTCCGTCTTGGCCAGGAAGTCGTCGTCGGACATGATCTGGCCGCGCTTGAGCGGCGTCATGCCCGGTTCGATTACGCACCATGCTTCAAAATACAGCACGCGTTCGATATCGCGCAGCGTCATATCGAGCACCATGCCCAGGCGCGACGGCAGGCTCTTGAGGAACCAGATGTGCGCAACCGGGCTGGCCAGTTCGATATGGGCCATGCGCTCGCGACGCACCTTGGCAACGGTGACTTCGACACCGCATTTTTCGCAGATCACGCCGCGATGCTTCAGGCGCTTGTACTTGCCGCAAAGGCATTCGTAATCCTTGATGGGACCGAATATCTTGGCGCAGAACAGGCCGTCACGCTCGGGCTTGAAGGTGCGGTAGTTGATGGTTTCTGGCTTGCGTACTTCGCCATAGGACCACGACCGCACTTTCTCAGGCGATGCGATGCCGATCTTGATGGCATCGAATTGCTCGTCTTGCGAGACTTGTTTAAATAGATCGAGTAGCGCTTTCATTATTTACGCTCCAAATCCATGTCCAGGGACAAGGATCTAATTTCTTTGACCAGAACATTGAACGACTCTGGCATACCGGCGTCGATGACGTGGTCGCCCTTGACGATGTTCTCGTACACCTTCGTGCGGCCGGAGATGTCGTCGGACTTGACCGTGAGCATCTCTTGCAGCGTGTACGACGCACCGTAGGCTTCCAGGGCCCAGACTTCCATTTCCCCGAAGCGCTGGCCACCGAATTGGGCTTTCCCGCCCAATGGTTGCTGCGTAACGAGCGAGTATGGACCAGTAGACCGCGCATGCATTTTGTCGTCAACCAGGTGATGCAGCTTCAGGTAATGCATGTAACCGATGGTGACGGGACGTTCGAACTCTTCGCCTGTACGGCCGTCGACGAGCCACGCTTGCGTACGGGTATCCGTAAGCTTGAGGCGCTCGGCGATGTCGTCCGGGTAAGCCAGCTCGAGCATGGTCGTGATCTCTTCTTCGGTCGCACCGTCGAATACCGGCGTTGCCAGCGGCACGCCGTTCTTCAGGTTGTGCGCCATTTCGATCACTTCATCGTCGGTAAGCTCGGAAATGCGGGCTTTGGCACCGGCGGTGTTGTAGACCTTCTCGAGATAGGCTCTTACGGCCTTGATCTGAACGTTCTTTTCGTCCTCGAGCATGTCCGCAATGCGATGGCCCACGCCCTTGGCTGCCCAGCCCAGATGCACTTCCAGCACCTGCCCGACGTTCATCCGTGAAGGAACGCCCAGGGGGTTCAGCACGATATCGGCTGGCGTGCCGTCGGCCATGTGCGGCATGTCTTCGACCGGAGTAATCCGCGACACCACACCCTTGTTACCATGGCGGCCGGCCATCTTGTCGCCCGGCTGCAGGCGGCGCTTGACGGCAAGGTATACCTTGATCATCTTGAGCACGCCCGGGGGCAATTCGTCGCCTTGCGTCAGCTTCTTGCGCTTCTCTTCGAAGGCAAGGTCAAATTGATGACGCTTCTGCTCGAGCGACTCCTTGGCCTGTTCCAGCACCACGGCGTGCGCCTCGTCGGACAGACGAATATCAAACCACTGCCAGCGATCCAGCTCGGTCAGGTAGTCCTTGGCCAAAGCCGTGCCCTTGGCCAGCTTGCGCGGGCCGCCGTTGACGGTTTTGCCGACCAGGAACTTGCCGATACGATCGAAGGTGTCGTCTTCGACGATACGCAGCTGATCGTTCAGATCCTGGCGATAGCGGCGCAGCTCGTCGTCGATGATGGACTGAGCACGTTTGTCGCGTTCGATACCTTCGCGCGTGAAGACCTGCACGTCAATGACGGTGCCTATCATGCCCGAGGGCACGCGCAGCGAGGTGTCCTTGACGTCGGAAGCCTTCTCGCCAAAGATGGCGCGCAGCAGTTTCTCTTCTGGCGTAAGCTGGGTTTCGCCCTTGGGCGTTACCTTGCCCACCAGCACGTCGTCGGCACGCACTTCGGCGCCGATGTAGACAATGCCCGAGTCGTCCAGACGATTAAGCTGGGTTTCGGCCAGGTTGCTGATGTCGCGGGTGATTTCTTCGGCACCCAGCTTGGTGTCGCGCGCAACCACCGTCAATTCCTCGATATGGATCGAGGTGTAGCGGTCGTCGGCAACGATTTTTTCGGAGATCAGGATCGAGTCTTCGAAGTTGTAGCCATTCCAGGGCATGAACGCGATCAGCATGTTCTGACCCAGAGCCAATTCGCCCAGGTCGGTCGATGCACCATCGGCCAGCACGTCGCCGCGGGCGACTTGATCGCCCGGCTTGACGATAGGGCGCTGGTTGATGTTGGTGTTCTGGTTGGAACGGGTGTACTTGATGAGGTTGTAGATATCCACACCCACTTCGCCGGCCACGTTCTCGTCATCGTTGACACGGATCACGACGCGCTCGGCGTCAACGTGATCGACGACGCCGCCACGTATGGCCTGTACCGTCGTGCCCGAGTCGACCGCAACCGTGCGCTCGATACCGGTACCGACCAGAGGCTTCTCCGGACGCAGACAAGGCACTGCCTGACGCTGCATGTTGGCGCCCATCAAGGCTCGGTTGGCGTCATCGTGCTCCAGGAAGGGGATCAGCGATGCGGCGACCGATACGATCTGCGATGGCGCAACGTCCATGTAGTGCACGTTCGACGGTGCAGTCAACATGGTTTCGCCAGCCTGGCGGCAGGCAACGAGGTCATCGGCAAACGAGCCGTCTTCGGCCAGCGTGGCGTTAGCCTGGGCGATGACGTAGTTGCTTTCCTCGATGGCCGACAGATAGTCGATCTTGTCGCTGACCTTGCCGTCCACAATCTTGCGGTAGGGCGTTTCCAGGAAGCCGTACTCGTTCAATTGCGCATACAGCGCCATCGAGTTGATCAGGCCAATGTTTGGACCTTCCGGCGTTTCGATCGGACATACCCGACCGTAATGGGTCGGGTGCACGTCGCGCACTTCAAAGCCGGCGCGCTCGCGCGTGAGACCGCCAGGGCCCAATGCCGAGACGCGACGCTTGTGCGTGATCTCGGACAAGGGGTTGGTCTGGTCCATGAACTGCGACAGCTGGCTGGAGCCGAAGAACTCTTTAATAGCAGCCGAAATCGGCTTGGAGTTGATCAGATCGTGCGGCATGAGGTTTTCGGTCTCTGCCTGGCCCAGGCGCTCTTTGACAGCGCGCTCGACACGAACCAGACCGGCACGGAACTGGTTCTCGGCCAATTCGCCAACACAGCGAACACGACGATTGCCCAAGTGATCGATGTCGTCGATCTGGCCACGGCCGTTACGCAGCTCGACCAACACCTTGATGGTTTCAAGGATGTCTTCGTTGGTCAGCGTCATGGGACCGGTGATGTCTTCACCACGGCCCAGACGGCTGTTGACCTTCATGCGACCTACGCGCGACAGATCGTAGGTGTCTTCGCTGTAGAACAGTCGCTGGAACAGTGCTTCGACCGCGTCTTCGGTAGGGGGCTCGCCGGGACGCATCATGCGATAGATGGCGACACGAGCTGCCATCTGGTCAGCCGTTTCGTCGGTACGCAGGGTTTGCGAGATATAACCGCCGCGATCCAGGTCATTGATGAACAAGGTCTGGATGTCGCGGATGCCGGCGACACGCATGTCGGCCAGCATGGTTTCGGTGATTTCGTCGTTGGCGTTGGCGATGACTTCGCCCGTTTCCGGATTGACGATGCCCTTGGCCAGCACACGGCCCAGCAGGAAGTCTTCGGGTACGGACACGTACTCGACCTTGGCCGTAGCCAGGTCGCGCAGATGCTTGGCATTGATGCGCTTGTCTTTCTCGACAATGACCTTGCCCGAACGGTCGGTGATGTCAAAGTGCGCGACTTCGCCCTTCCAGCGATCCGCCACAAACTCGAGCATGCCGCCTTCTTCCTGAAGTTCGAAATTATCGAAATCGGAGAAATGCGCCAGGATGGCTTCGGGCGTCATGCCGATAGCCTTGAGCAGTATGGTGACCGGCATCTTGCGGCGACGGTCAACGCGGAAGAACAGGATGTCCTTGGGGTCGAACTCGAAGTCCAGCCACGAGCCGCGGTAAGGAATCACGCGGGCCGAGAACAGCAGCTTGCCCGAGCTATGCGTTTTACCGCGGTCATGCTCGAAGAAAACCCCTGGTGAACGATGCAGCTGCGACACAATGACGCGCTCGGTACCGTTGATGACAAAAGAGCCCGTATTGGTCATGAGCGGTATTTCGCCCATGTATACTTCTTGCTCTTTGACTTCCTTGACGGTGGGCTTGCTGACTTCGCGATCCATCAGAACCAGGCGCACCTTGGCACGCAAGGGAGACGCATAAGTAAGGCCACGCAGCTGACATTCTTTGACGTCGAACACGGGCTCGCCCAGCACATAGCTGACGAACTCCAGGCGCGCCATCTGATTATGGCTTACGATGGGGAATATAGAACTGAAAGCCGCTTGCAGGCCTTCTTCGTTGCGTTTGGACGGTGTAGTATCCGCCTGCAGAAACGTTTTAAATGATTGCAGTTGAGTCGCCAAAAGGTAAGGGACGTCCTGGACGTCTTCACGCTTGGCGAAGCTCTTGCGTATGCGCTTTTTTTCGGTATACGAATAAGGCATGAGCACTCCGACTCGAGGGTTACATGGGCCGTCAACCACGGCCCTGGTTTACGACTCCAGAAAACCCGGCTTCAATAAAAACAAGCAAACCGGAATCGCGGGTTTTCTGGAAACGCAAAAGCCCGGGACGGCCTAAACCATCCCGGGCAAGCGTAAATAGCCTTACTTAAGTTCGACTTTTGCGCCAGCTTCTTCAAGCTTTTTCTGTGCAGCTTCGGCGTCAGCCTTGGACAGACCTTCCTTGACAGGCTTCGGTGCGCCGTCAACCAGATCCTTGGCTTCTTTCAAGCCAAGACCGGTGATTTCACGCACGGCCTTGATGACGCTGACCTTGTTAGCGCCGATTTCAGCCAATACAACGGTGAACTCGGTTTGCTCTTCAGCGGCAGCGGCACCGCCGCCAGCTGCAGGAGCAGCCACAGCCACAGCGGCGGCAGCAGCCGACACGCCAAATTTTTCTTCCATTTCGGTGATCAGCTCGGACAATTCGAGCACGGTCATGCCGCCGATCGCGTCCAGGATTTCAGCTTTGCTTAATGCCATTTTAAGAACTCCAAATATTTATAAATGCCAGGTTGGGTGTCGCTCGGTTCGACGAAATCCGAAGGGGCTGCTTACGCAGCTTCCTTCTGATCGCGCACAGCCGCGAGGCCGCGTACGAACTTGGTTGGAACTTCGTTGAGCGTACGCACAAATTGCGTGATAGGTGCTTGCATCGTACCCAGCAGTTTCGAAAGCAACTCTTCGCGCGAAGGCATGGTGGCCAGGGCCTTCACACCATCTTGGCTAAGCAGGCTGTTGGGCAATGCCCCGCCTTGGATAGCCAGCTTATCGTTGGTCTTTGCGAAACCGGCAAGTACTTTGGCCGCCGAAACCGGATCACTGCTGATCGCATAGATCAGCGGACCGGTAAGCTGTGCAGAAAGCTCCTCGAAGGGAGTTCCGGCGACAGCCCGACGAACCAGCGTGTTTTTGAGAACACGCAGATACACGCCCGACTCACGCGCAGTTTTGCGCAATACGGTTGCAGAGGCGACGTCCAGACCACGGTACTCAGCGATAATGATCGATTGGGCCTTTGCAACTTGTGCAGCGACTTCTTCGATAACTACCGCTTTCTCTTTACGATTGAGACTCACGGTTTGAACACTCCATCAAACGACGCAAAAGAGGGTCTCTTGCGTCAACCGAATGCGGCGCACCTGGTCGAGTTCTTCGTACTGCAAGAATTCTTCCATGGGACGCCGTCTACGCTGGACCCGGGTTTTTTACGACCCGGAATTAAGTTCTGTTAACAGAGCTCCAGCGGTCTTTGACAGCAGTGCCTGGAGATGCCCAGACACAGCCCAAAGTTCTTTACCCCAAGGCCTATCAGGCGGCCGTCAGGGATGCTAATTCAACGCGCGCGCCGCCGCCCATCGTGGACGAGACGGCCAGCTTGCGCAGATACACGCCCTTGGCTGCGGTCGGACGAGCCTTGTTCAAGGCATCGACCAGGGCGGCCAGATTGGTTTGCAGCTGCTCGACGCCGAAGGAGGCGCGACCGATAGTGGCATGGATGATGCCAGCCTTGTCGGTACGGTACTGAACCTGTCCAGCCTTGGCGTTCTTGACGGCGGTGACGACGTCAGGAGTTACCGTACCCACTTTTGGGTTAGGCATCAGGCCACGCGGGCCGAGGATCTGGCCCAGCGCACCAACGACACGCATGGTGTCAGGCGATGCGATGACGATGTCGAAATCGATCTGTCCGGCCTTGATGCTGTCGGCCAGGTCGTCCAGGCCGACGATGTCGGCGCCGGCGGCCTTGGCGGCTTCGGCTTTTTCGCCCTGCGCGAATACAGCAACGCGGACAGCCTTACCTGTACCTGCTGGCAGCACGACCGAGCCACGAACCAGTTGGTCGGACTTCTTGGGGTCGATGCCCAATTGCACGGCTACGTCGATGGACTCATCGAATTTTGCCGTGGCAGTGTCTTTGACCAAAGCCAGGGCTTCGGCGACAGGGTAAAACTTGTTGCGATCGATCTTGGCGGCAATAGCGGCCGTACGCTTGGATAATTTGGCCATGCTTATACCCCTTCCACCGTGATGCCCATGCTGCGCGCGCTGCCAGCCACCGTGCGTACAGCGGCGTCCAGGTCGGCCGCCGTCAGGTCGGGTGCCTTGGTCTTGGCGATCTCTTCAGCCTGGGCACGGGTCAGCGTACCGACCTTGTCCAGGTTGGGACGCGCGGAGCCCTTTTGTATGCCACTGGCCTTTTTGATCAGGATGGTGGCAGGCGGCGTCTTCATGATGAAGGTGAAGCTCTTGTCTGCGTAGGCGGTAATGACCACTGGAATAGGCAGACCGGGCTCCAGGCCCTGCGTCTTGGCGTTGAACGCCTTGCAGAATTCCATGATGTTCAGACCGCGCTGACCCAGCGCCGGACCGATAGGGGGTGAGGGATTAGCCTTACCAGCTGGTACTTGCAGCTTGATAAAGCCGACGATTTTCTTCGCCATGCTTTGCTCCTTGCGGGTTCATGCGCCGAACAGCGATGTGCTGTAACGGCTCCCCGGGGTTGAAGTCAGGACTTCTCGACCTGACCGAAATCGAGTTCGACAGGGGTGGCGCGGCCAAAAATCGTGACCGAGACACGCACCTTGCTTTTCTCGTAATTAACGTCTTCAACGTTGCCGTTGAAATCTGCAAACGGGCCTTCCTTGACGCGGACCATCTCGCCCACTTCGAACAGGACCTTGGGCCGTGGCTTCTCGACGCCTTCTTCCATCTGCGAAAGGATTTTCTCGACTTCGCGATCAGAAATAGGCGCGGGACGATTACCCGAGCCGCCCAGGAAACCGGTAACCCGGTTGGTGTTCTTTACCAGGTGCCAGGTCTCGTCGGTAAGATCCATCTCGACCAGGACATAGCCCGGGAATATGCGTCGCTCGGAGATGGACTTCTTGCCACCCTTTACCTCGACGACTTCTTCGGAAGGAACCAGAATACGACCAAAGGAGGTTTCCAGCCCTGCACGTTCAATACGCTCGACGAGCGCTTTGTGCACGCTTTTTTCCATTCCGGAATAAACGTGTACGACATACCAACGCTTGCTCATGTGTGTCCTTTATTTCCAGCCAAGCAGCAGGCCGTAAATGGCCCACGCGAGCCCTTTGTCGACAACCCACAACAAAATGCCGATGACAACGACGAACACAAAGACAATACCCGTCATCTGGGTGGCTTCTTTACGCGTCGGCCATACCACGCGTTTGGTTTCGTTGTAGGCGTCGCGCCCGAAGCTCATGGTGCGGCGGCCCGGTTCGCTGAACCAGGCAATGATGCCGGCGACCACCAGCCCGGCCAGGAACACGCCCACCCGGGCGATGGTCGGTTGACCCTCTAGCACCGAGTAACCCACAATACCGGCGACGATAACGAGCACGGCCAGACCCATTTTGATGCGGTCGGCGGTACTGGTAACGGTTTCTACGTTGCTATTCGACATATTCCGGCATGTGGCGCCGCCCTAGCGGCAGCGATGTGACTGACTGTGTGTGGCAGGGGCAGTAGGAATCGAACCTACAACCTTCGGTTTTGGAGACCGACGCTCTGCCAATTGAGCTATACCCCTAAACCCTGTAGCGACGTATTGGCGGTATCCATCGCTTTTTACAACGAAAGCGGAAGAGCGCCAAGACGCTCATCCGCCCTTCTGGACTGCGTGTTACTTGGTAATGCTGGCTACGACGCCGGCGCCCACGGTACGGCCGCCTTCGCGAATAGCAAAGCGCAGACCTTCTTCCATGGCGATCGGGGCGATCAGGCTGACCTTGATCGAGACGTTATCGCCTGGCAGAACCATTTCTTTGTCCGCTGGCAGTTCGATCGTACCCGTTACGTCCGTCGTACGGAAGTAAAACTGGGGACGATAGCCCTGGAAGAACGGCGTGTGACGGCCACCTTCATCTTTGGACAGAATGTACACCTCGGCCGAGAAGTCCGTGTGCGGCTTGATCGAGCCGGGCTTGGCCAACACCTGGCCGCGCTCGACGTCTTCGCGCTTGGTGCCGCGCAGCAAAATACCCACGTTATCGCCGGCTTGACCTTGGTCCAGCAGCTTGCGGAACATCTCGACGCCCGTGCAAGTGCTCTTGACCGTGTCCTTGATGCCCACGATTTCGATTTCTTCGCCAACCTTGATGATGCCACGCTCGATACGGCCGGTAACCACCGTGCCACGACCGGAGATCGAGAACACGTCTTCCACCGGCATCAGGAACGTGCCGTCAACGGCGCGCTCTGGCGTAGGAATGTAGGTGTCCAGCGCTTCGGCCAGGGCCAGGATGGCGGGCTTGCCCAGGGGGCCTTCGTCGCCTTCAAGAGCCAGCTTGGCCGAACCCTTGATGATCGGGGTGTCGTCGCCAGGAAAGTCGTACTTGGACAGCAGCTCGCGCACTTCCATCTCGACCAGCTCGAGCAACTCTTCGTCGTCGACCATGTCGGCCTTGTTCAGGAACACGATGATGTACGGCACGCCGACCTGGCGCGAGAGCAGGATGTGCTCGCGCGTTTGGGGCATGGGGCCGTCAGCGGCCGAGACCACCAAGATGGCGCCGTCCATTTGCGCCGCGCCCGTGATCATGTTCTTGACATAGTCAGCGTGGCCCGGGCAGTCAACGTGCGCGTAGTGACGCGCTGTCGTTTCGTACTCGACGTGCGAGGTGTTAATGGTGATGCCGCGCGCTTTCTCTTCAGGCGCTGCGTCAATCTGTGCGTAGCCTTTGGCTTCGCCGCCAAATGCAGTGGCCAGCACCGTGGTGATCGCTGCCGTAAGTGTCGTCTTGCCGTGGTCAACGTGCCCGATCGTACCTACGTTTACGTGCGGTTTGGTCCGTTCAAACTTACCTTTTGCCATGGCAGACTCCTGACGATGGAATAGAGCTATAAATAAAAAGTTCTGGTGCCCATGACGCGGATCGAACGCGTGACCTCTCCCTTACCAAGGGAGTGCTCTACCACTGAGCCACATGGGCAACTGCTTAGTTGCTTTCCGCCACAGCGGGCGAAATTCGAAAATATTTACTGGAGCGGGTGAAGGGAATCGAACCCTCGTCATCAGCTTGGAAGGCTGTTGCTCTACCATTGAGCTACACCCGCGAAAGATTCCTTCACCCATGCAGCCCAGCCGGAAGCCCTTATAGCCGCCGGCATGGAAAACCTGCGTATACATCTCTAAATTTCGTGCTGCTGGTGGTGGGAGTTGGATTCGAACCAACGTAGGCGCAAGGCCAACAGATTTACAGTCTGCCCCCTTTAACCACTCGGGAATCCCACCAAAAGCGAACTCCGAATTATGCAGGGTTTTTTTAGGGCTGTCAAATGGTGTTCGGCAAGCCGCTCACAGACGATGGCCCCGATATCAGCTTTCGACCAAGCCGGACAATCCTTGGCGTTCCAGCAAGGAATTCAGGTGTTCCCATCCGTGGAAGTCGATTTGCAGCTGGCCGCGGTTCTTGGCGCCTATTTTCAGGCAGACTTTGGTACCGAGATGGTCAGACAGCGCTTCTTCCAGGCGTTTGACGTCACCCGATTCGGCTACTGTCTTCTTGGCCGGCTTGGCGGCCAAGCCTTCTGCTTCGCGCAGGCTGCGACCCACGAGCTTTTCCGTTTCTCGTACAGACAGGCGTTTGGCGATGATTTCGTTGGCCAGCAGAATTTGCGTGGCGGCATCCGTGGCCAACAGGGCACGCGCATGCCCCATGTCTATGTCGCCTGCCAGCAGCATGGTCTGTACAGGCCCCGTGAGGTTAAGCAGGCGCAGCAGGTTGCTGGTGGCCGAGCGTGAACGACCAATGGCCTGGGCGGCTTGTTCGTGCGTCAGGCCGAATTCGTCCAGCAGCCTGCGCACCCCGTGAGCTTCTTCCAGGGGGTTCAGGTCTTCGCGCTGGATGTTCTCGATCAGCGCCATGACGGCTGCGTTCTTGTCTTCTACCTCTTTTACCAGCACCGGTACTTCCCGCAGACCAGCCAGCTTGGCGGCGCGAAAGCGACGCTCGCCAGCGATAATCTCGTACTTGCCCGCATCTTTACCAGTCAGCGGGCGCACCAGGATGGGCTGCATGATGCCCTGGGTGCGTATGGAATCGGCAAGCTCGTTCAAGGCGCCTTCATCCATGCGTGTGCGGGGTTGATACTTGCCGGCCCGCAGTGCGGTGAGTTTCAGCGTTGAAGGCTGCCCGGTTTCAGGTTCGGCCTTGCCGAAGTTGCTGATCACCGCTGCGTCTTCACCAAGCAGCGCGTCCAGGCCTCTGCCCAGCCCTTTTGGTTTTTTGGTTGCCATAGTGTGTATTCCTTATGCAGTTAGGGGCGCGGACGGGCTTGCTGGCGCAGGGCTTCTTTCTTGACCCTTTGAACGAGCTCATTGCCGAACTCGATATAAGCCTTCGCGCCGCGAGAATTCTTGTCGTAGACAATGCCAGGCAAGCCGTGGCTGGGTGCTTCGGCCAAACGCACGTTGCGCGGCACAATGGCCTTGAAGACCTTGTCTCCAAAATGAGCCTCGATCTGGGCCGAAACCTGCTGCTGCAAGGTAACACGAGTGTCAAACATGACGCGCAGCAAGCCGATGAGCTGCAGATCCGGATTGATATTGTTATGAACCCGCTTAATGGTGTTGACCAGGTCGGACAAGCCTTCCAGGGCGAAGTACTCGCACTGCATCGGGATAATCACGCCATGGGCCGCTGCCAGGCCATTCAAGGTCAGTAAAGAGAGCGTGGGCGGGCAGTCGATAAGAATGAAATCATAGTCATCCATGACCTGTGCAATGGCCCGCTTGAGCTGCTGCTCGCGGTTGTCCATTTGGATAAGGTCGATTTCTGCCCCGGACAGCTCGCGGTTGGCTGGCAAGACGTCGTAGTCGCCCACTTCCGAGCGCACCCGTGCGTCGGCGATGGTAGCGTCGCCTATCAGCACCTGATAAAGGTTTTGCGCAACCTTGTTCTTATCGACACCGCTGCCCATGGTGGCATTGCCTTGAGGGTCCAGGTCGATCAACAAAACGCGTTTGCCCAACGCGGCCAGCGCAGTGGCCAGATTGATTGCAGTGGTAGTTTTGCCTACCCCACCCTTTTGGTTGGTAATGCAGAACACATTGGCGGTAATGGCGCTGTGACTCATAGGTTTCCTTGACGGCTCATCCAGACCAGACAACGCTGGGCATCCAGTTCGGGCACGGCGAGCGCTTGAATATGATCGACTCGCCATTCGGTTTCTTCATGTAATGCTCTGACTTCGTCCACGGGCTCGCGCCCTTTCATTGCCAACAGGGTGCCACCCGGGCCAACATGCCGTCCCGCCAGGCGCGCAAAGTCAGCCAGTGAGGCAAACGCACGCGAAACCACCAGGTCGGCTTGCAGCGGCTCTAACTGTTCGACACGGGCGTGCAGGGCTTGAACATTGCTTAACCGCAAGACAGAAGCAACCTGGCGCATGAACGCCACTTTTTTTTCTACTGCATCGACACAGCGAACCTGCCACTGCGCGCGCATAATAGACAGGATGATGCCGGGCAAACCCGGCCCCGAGCCGATATCGGCAATAGCGGGTGCAACTACTGTGTTTTTATCCAGTATATCCTGCACTGGCTGCACGATTGCAAGACTGTCAAATACGTGCTGCACCAGCATGTGTTCCGGGTCGCGCAGGGCTGTCAGATTATAAGTGTTGTTCCAACGCTCTAATTGACGCAAATAGGCTAGCAAAGCCTCGATTTCGTCGTCTTCGATGACCAGGTCAAGTGTTTGAGCTGCACTGCGTAAACGTTGCTTGATGTTATCCGTGCCTCCCATTACGCGGCTTTCTTTTGATGCTGCTGACGTTTCAGGTGAATCAACAATAACGATACCGCTGCTGGGGTAATGCCGGAAACCCGGGCGGCTTGGCCGACTGTCTCGGGACGTATGGACTTCAGGCGCTGGCGTACCTCTATAGACAGGCTGTCTATGCCGTCGTAGTCAAAATCGGGCGGTATAGGCTGGCCCTCCTGGCTAGCCTGTTTTTCGATCTCTTCCCGTTGTTTCGCCACGTAGCCCTCGTATTTTATTTGGACTTCCACTTGCGCAGCGTAGTCGGCCTCTTGCAAGGCATCAACAAGCAAGGCGGTGCCGTCGGCCTTTTGTATTTGCCCCAGCATCTGGTAGGTAACCTCCGGACGCTTCAATATGTCATGCAGCGAATAGTCCCGCTCTATTTGTTTTCCTAATAGGCTTTCAGCCACATGCTGCTCCAACGTGCGCGGGTTGATCCACGTGGATTTCAGACGCTCGACTTCCAACGCGATAGCATCGCGTTTACGGCTGTAGGCATCCCAACGCTGATCCGATACCAAGCCCAGGCGCCGCCCCTCTTCCGTCAGCCGAAGATCCGCATTGTCTTCACGCAGGCTTAGCCGATATTCGGCGCGCGAAGTAAACATGCGATAGGGCTCGGTCACACCACGCGTGATCAGGTCGTCCACCAGGACTCCTAAATAGGCTTCGTTGCGCTGGGGCCACCAGGGTTCCAAGCCCCGTGCTTGGCGCGCGGCATTGACTCCGGCCAGTAGCCCTTGCGCCGCGGCTTCCTCGTAACCTGTCGTCCCGTTAATTTGCCCGGCGAAGAACAAGCCCTTGATTGCATGCGTTTCCAGCGTGCTGCTCAGTTCACGTGGATCAAAGTAGTCGTATTCAATCGCATAGCCCGGTCGGGTAATGACGGCGTTCTCAAGCCCAGGCAGGGTACGGGCTAAAGCCAGCTGTATATCAAAGGGCAGGCTGGTTGAAATCCCATTGGGATAAATCTCTTGTGTACTTAGGCCCTCGGGTTCCAGAAATATCTGGTGGCTGGCTTTGTCTGCGAAACGATGTATTTTGTCTTCGATCGAGGGACAGTAGCGTGGACCTATACCCTCTATCGTCCCACTGTCGCTATACATCGGCGAGCGATCCAGCCCTGCACGGATGATATCGTGGGTGCGGGCATTAGTATGGGTCATCCAGCAAGGAAGCTGCTGCGGATGCATGTCAACCGAACCCATATACGAGAACACCGGAATAGGGTTGCTATCGCCTGGCTGCTCTTCTGTCTTGGAAAAGTCGATACTACGGGCATCAATCCGCGGAGGCGTGCCGGTTTTCAGGCGGCCCTGCGGTAGCTTCAGCTCCTTTAACCTTTGGCCCAACGTCACCGAAGGTGGATCGCCAGCACGCCCACCGGCGTAGTGATCCAGACCCACGTGGATCAAGCCATTAAGGAAGGTACCTGCCGTAAGCACCACCGTTTGACTACGAAACTTCAAACCTATCTGGGTTACAGCGCCTACTACCCTATCCCCTTCTAAAATAAGGTCATCCACCGCTTGTTGAAAGATAGTGAGGTTGGGCTGGTTTTGAAGAATGCCACGGATCGCACGTCGGTAAAGAGAACGGTCTGCTTGGGCCCTGGTCGCACGAACGGCCGGCCCTTTGGAACGGTTGAGAATTCGGAACTGAATACCCGCGGCGTCAGTCGCTAATGCCATCGCGCCACCCAAGGCGTCTATCTCTTTCACCAGGTGGCCTTTGCCGATACCGCCTATAGATGGATTGCAGGACATCTGGCCAAGCGTTTCCATATTGTGAGTAAGAAGCAGCGTGGAGGCACCAGTGCGCGCAGCGGCAAGCGCAGCCTCTGTGCCGGCGTGGCCGCCGCCAACGACAATAACCTCGTATTCATCTGGGTAAATCATGATTCGCTCAAGCGAAGTGGACTGAAGGCCGCATTATACTGCTGCTACTCAAACGTGCCTGATGACGCTGGATGTTTCACGTGGAACATGCCGGCACTCAACGTTCCACGTGAAACAGAGCCACGGTAGGTTCCACGTGAAACAACATCCGTGCATATGGGTAAGCCTGTGGATAAACGGTGTATAGATTTTGAACAAACCAGGCCTAAAAATGCAACGCCCCGGCATGGAGCCGGGGCGCTGTTATATGTTCGGTACGTCAGTGCTGGTTTACAGCGGTCGGATCTCGGCCGCCTGCGGCCCCTTGGGTCCGTCCTTCACTTCAAACTCTACTTCCTGACCTTCATTCAGGCTGCGATACCCGCGGCCCTCAATGGCGGAGAAGTGTGCGAATACGTCGGTACCACCTTCGTCTGGAGTAATAAAGCCAAAACCCTTGTCAGCGTTGAACCACTTTACTTTGCCCTTTTGAGCCATGATGCTTAACGTCCTAAAAATAAACAAAATTCAGGTGTGAGCATAACCACGACGTATTGACTTATCAAATACTTATTTACCCCAATGTGGTATTTAGTCGTCAGGCCATTAAGCAACTTATTATGGCGTTATCAGAATCCCAACCCTTCAATAGCAGAAGAATATATGCGACTTATATCCAAGCTTCCAAATGTGGGCACCACCATATTTACTGTCATGAGCCAATTGGCCAATGACCACAAGGCTATTAACCTTGGACAAGGCTTCCCCGACTTTGACCCCGACATCGATCTAATGACGAAGGTAAGTCAAGCCATGATGGAAAGCCATAATCAGTATCCGCCGATGGCGGGTGTGCCGGAGCTTCGCAACGAGATATCGCTCAAGGTTAAAGAGCTGTATGGCCGACTATATGATCCCAACCAGGAAGTGACGGTTACGAGTGGCGCTACGGAAGCCCTGATGGCCAGCATCCTTGCCTTTGTGCACGAGGGTGATGAGGTGGTGGTAATCGAGCCTTGCTACGACCTGTACCTGCCGGCTATCGAGCTTGCTGGAGGCAGGCCGGTAGTTGTTGCCATGCAAGCCCCTACGGAACAAGTCCCTCGTTATTCCATCGACTGGCAAGCCGTGCGTGATGCCATTACAGATCGCAGCAAACTGCTTATCTTGAATTTCCCGCATAACCCTACGGGAATCAATATGCAGGAAAGCGATCTGGATGCCTTGGAAGATATTGTGCAAAACACCGGTATTTTTCTCCTGGGTGATGAGGTTTACGAACATATCGTCTTCGATGGCCAACAGCATTTAAGCTTGGCCACCCGGCCCGCCTTGTCCGCCAGGTCTATCGTGATTTCGTCCTTCGGCAAGACCTATAACGCCACCGGATGGAAAGTCGGGTACTGCTGTGCTCCTGCAGCCATGACTGCTGAAATAAGAAAAGTACATCAATTCATGGTGTTTACCGTGAACTCTCCGATGCAGGTCGGCCTGGCTAACTACATGAAAAACTCCAGGGCGCATTTAGCGCTGTCCAGCTTCTATCAACAAAAACGGGACCGGCTTGTAGCAGGCCTTGCCGGCACCCGATTTAAGCCTTTGCAGACACAAGGCAGCTTTTTCCTGTTGGCCGATTACAGCGCGATCTCCGATATGCCCGAAGCGGACTTCGCACGATGGATGACCACGGAACATGGGGTAGGGGTCATCCCCGTTTCGGCTTTCTACCAAGACGCTGCGGCAGATCGATCCAACCATCAGCTGATTCGATTCTGCTTTGCCAAACGAGACGACACTCTGGACACCGCTATTGCTCGGTTAGCAAAAATCTAGACTAAGACCCAGGCCCGCTGACTCGGGCCTTTTTCTTGCTTGCTGAGGAACCAAACGCAGTATAGCCCTGTATTTTTTTTGTGATGAGGGCTTAGCTGGCCGGTGATCATTGCAGTTATACATGTTCTTTATATTTATGAAGATGACTAATAATGGGTGTCTGTGGATAAATAGAATAACCTGATATTAATGTTTAGAATCAATAACTTGCATAGGATTTCGACCAGTGGATAACACAGCTTGTGTCAGTGGGTGGAATCGGGACAACTTCTTGGCGCGATCGTTATCGGCTACTTGTGCATGCACCGTCCACACCCTATACACATCCAGCTCTCATAGAGCTTATCCACAGGCTGACTGCGGCGAGCGGCAAACCTGAAGTAGCCCGAAATTTTGTAATAATTTGTACAGGATGGCGGTATGAGTACTCGCTACGAGGTCTACGGGTCGCAAGGACAGCTACAGCCAGGTTCTGGAGGCAGAGTGCTGGCCAACAAGCTAGGCATCGTCGAGCCCGCAGACATGGACGAAGCAGAACTTGTGTTGCTAAGAAAGCTTTACGACGCGGTGCTGCAACACGATTTGCCCCAAGGAAGAATCTCGGCGGGCATCTTGCAACAATGGCATCGGCGCTGGCTGGGTAACGTCTACGCCTGGGCAGGGCATGTTCGGACGGTGAACATGGCCAAGGACGGTTTTCCGTTCGCGCCTGCCACGCAGTTGCCTCGCCTGATGGAAGAGTTCGACCGAACGTGTTTGCAGGGTCTGACGCCGTGTACGGGCTTCGATGCCGGCCAGTTGATAGAAGCTATTGCGGTGACGCATGTGGAATTTATTCTCATGCACCCTTTTCGGGAAGGCAACGGAAGAATAAGCCGATTGCTGGCAGACGTGATGGCCACTCAGGCTGGCCATGGGCCGCTGGACTACAGTAGTTGGGAGTCGGGCAGGAAGGGCTACGTGTTGGCCATACAGCAAGGTCTGGGCCGCAATTACGAATCGATGAAACTATGGGTGCAGCAAGCGCTGCGTCCGTACCAAGGGCTTGTTACGGAGTAACAGGGGCCAGGCTAAGTTGCTGGAACTTGCTGGACTGCATCTTGAGCAGCGCTTCCAGGTCTTTGACAGGCTGCCCTGTTTCGATTGCCGTCGAGCTTGCTACCGCACGAATGATGCGAGTTTGTATAAGCGCTTGGGCAGCACCTGCGGTGGATGTTTTCATTGAGTGGTTTGCTTCAGACACAAATGCAATTGTACCGCAGAGCATCTGCTTTTCCTACTGTGGAAGGACCGTCGCTGCTTCGCTATCAGTTGTTGTTCATTCTTTTATATATATAAAGACTACTGATAATGGGTGTCTGTGGATAACAGGGATAAGTCTTGTAGCCCTTGCTGGCTAAGGCTACGCAGAATTATGACCTTGTGCATAGCCAAGCTTATTCCTGTGGATCTAATCTGGATAACATTTCGGCCTGCTTGCCGGGCCGCTGTTGTTCTCGTTCCTTCCACAGCTTATCCCCCGCCGCTAGCCCCGTGCTTATCCACAGGCACATCCGTTATACAATCTATAACAAACAAGCATTTATAAAGAAGGTTAGCGATGGGACACAAGACTACGCCGGTCGCAGGCGATTCACTGGAAGACTCCTGGAGCCCCGAACTGCGGCAGCACATAGAAGTGCAACTGGGGTTCTGGCTGGCCATGATCAAAGTAATAGAATCAAATAATCAGGTGTTGGGCACTAGCGCAATGGTGTCTTACTCGACCGAAGAACGAGAGCAACTGAAGATCATGGGACAGCACATGCAAGAGCTGGCTATGTCAGTGGGACCACACCGTGGCGAGCAAGTGCTTTTGCTGCGCAAGCGCTTACAGGATGCGCTGGATGTATACGACGATTTTCCCGCCGCCCTGCAAAAGTCAGCCTAGGCAGGCTTACGGGCCGCCTTGCAATACAGCGCAAGCTTTATGGCATACAAGACCAGCAAACTGCCATTGAGGTCACCAATCAACATCACCAGGGCTCCGCTCCAGTTTGCAGGCCTGCCCTCCATCAAGAACCACAAATGATGCATACCCGAGTTAGCGATGGCAAAGGCAAAGACACATATCAGCAGCGGCCCGGTGGTCAAATTGCTAAGCGAGCCTCGCAGGCCCAGGTAGCGTCGCGCAAAGAGATAAGTCAGGTAAGGGGCTCCGGCGGAAATGACGCTACCTACGGCCGACCTGATAAAATCATCCGGGAAAAAATAGAACACGCATGTCAGCCATGATGCAATCAATATGCCAATGGCACCGGCCCCACCAAAGAGCAGTGTGCATAGCAACCTTGCGCCCGCCGGCAGGTAGATCCAATTGATGCCGCGCACGAATTCAGAGCGCGTAAATATCCACTCGTTCAAGATCAGCATGAACAAAAAGGTGACGACAGTGGTTGCCGTCATGGCCAATTGCAATCCAAACTGGGGCTTCATGCCTATCGTCCTATGAGAAACGACGCACTCACGTGTACCAGCGGGATCATAACCTTATGACTGACAAGACGCGCCCGGCGGATGTTTATCTTCGGTTCTTGAATTTGGTGGAGGCTGTAAGAGGGTTGCCCGCCTTGCCTACTTTGGACCCTTTGGAAGAGCGCATATTGGCATTGGTGGCGCGCAAGGCGCAGCAACCCAGTCGCTTATCGGTTCGGGATGTCATGGCCATGGAGGCGCTTGGTTCGCCGGCGACCATACATGGAAGGTTGAAGTCCATGCGGGAGAAGGGCTGGATCCGCTTGGCCGACACTGAAGATGCGCGGCGCAAGCAAATAGCGCTTACGCCGGCGGCACTAAAGCATTTCGACAAGCTGTCCATGTGCCTGATGCAGGCTGCCAATGCGGAATAACAAGCTATTTGCCAATACAAAAGCTGGAAAAGATTTCGCCCAGTAAATCGTCGCTGGTGAACTGGCCGGTAATGGCACTGAGCTGTTCATGTGCCAGGCGCAGCTCTTCTGCAAACAGATCCAATACTTGATCGTTACGGCTGGCATGTTCGTCAGCGGCCTGCAGGTGCGACTCTGTATTGGTCAGAGCGTCCAGATGGCGAGCTCTTGCCAGCCAGGGTGATTCGGCGCCGGGGTTCCAACCCGCAATAGCCAACAAGCGTGCCCGCAGTACATCCAGCCCTTCGCCGGTCTTGGCCGAGATACCGATGGATTCGGCCGCTGACGACAGTAGCTGGGCGCGCGCAGCATCTTCGAGCAAGTCGATCTTGTTGAACACCTGCAGGATGGGTGTACGCGCTGGCAGCCGACCGGTTATGGCGCTGTCCAGCGCATCATTAGGCAGGCGGGCATCGTGCAGATGGGCAATCAGGTCGGCTTTCTCGATTTCGCCCCATGTGCGCGCGATGCCGATGCTTTCTACTGCATCTTCGGTTTCGCGCAGACCGGCGGTGTCGACGATGTGCAGGGGTACGCCTTCGATATGGATCTGCTGTATGACTTTGTCGCGGGTGGTGCCGGCTATAGGTGTGACGATGGCGATATCGTCGCCGGCCAGCGCATTAAGCAGGCTGGATTTTCCGACATTGGGTTGGCCGGCAAGTACGACGTGCAAGCCGTCGCGCAGAATCATGCCTTGGCGCGCTTGCGCGCACAAGGCTTGCACATCGTGGCGAATGGCCGCCAAGCCTTCCCGGGCCTGGTACTTCTCGAGGAAGTCGATCTCTTCTTCAGGAAAGTCCAGTGTCGCTTCTACCAGCATGCGCAAGCGGATAATGCGTTCAGCCAGGGCATTGATGCGGTTGGAAAAGTCACCGCTCAAGGACGCCATGGCGCTACGCGCGGCCGCTTCGGATGAGGCGTCGATCAGATCAGCCACCGCTTCGGCTTGGGCGAGGTCTAGCCGCTCGTTAAGAAAGGCGCGTTGCGTGAACTCGCCAGGCTCGGCATGGCGCAGGCCGAGATCGCGACCCGTTTGCAGGCAATGCGCCAGTAAACGCCGCAGGACCGCGGGTCCGCCATGCCCTTGCAGCTCGAGCACATCTTCGCCCGTATAGGAATTGGGGCCGGGAAAGTACAGTGCTATGCCGGCATCGATGACCTTGCCCTCATTATCTTCAAAAGGCAGGTAATGGGCATGGCGTGCTTTCAGTTCCATGGAAAACAACCTTGCCAACAAAGGCTGGAGGCTATTGCCTGAAATTCTGACGATGCCGATACCGCCGCGGCCCGGGGCAGTGGCAATGGCGATGATCGGGTCGTGGGAGCGCAATGTCATGAGGCTGGGGCGTTGATAAACAGCGTGGATGAAGGTTGCACGCAGTTTACCAAGCGCCTGCCCGGTGATCGCGCTTTGTGGCCTTAGAGCGCCGCAGCGTAAATGTCGTAGGCGTCGTCTTCGTGGACTTCGCGCGGGTTATTGCCCAACAAGCGTGTTTGCTTCATGGCGTCTTGAGCCATGCGGCGCAGGTCAGATTCTTGTACCCCGACCTGGCGCAGTTGTCGTTCGATGCCTGTTGCTTCGGCAATGTCTTCCAGTGTTGATATCAGGGTGATCGTACGGGCTTCGTCGCTACCGGCGCACCCGGGAACCATTACCTCGGCAAGCTGCGCATACAGCGGCGCGGCTGCTGCTGCGTTGAAGCGCAATACATGAGGCAACACCAAGGCGTTGGACAGGCCGTGGGGCACATGGAAGATGCCGCCTATGGGGTAGGCCAGCGCATGGACGGCGGCCACCGGTGCGTTGGCGAAAGCCTGGCCAGCGAGCATTGCGCCCAACAGCATGGCCTCGCGGGCAGCGAGGTTCTGGCCGTCGCGGCAGGCAGTCAATATGTTGGTCGACAGCAGTTGCAATGCCTTGATGGCCAGCATGTCGGAAATGGGATTCTTGAGTTTCTTGCTGGTGTAGGCTTCGATGGCATGGACCATGGCGTCGATGCCTGTTGCCGCGGTGGATCGGCTGGGTAGCCCGAGGGTCAGCGTGGCATCCAGGATGGCCAAATCGGCGTACAGCGTGGGCGATACCACCCCGGATTTCGTGGTCTCCCCGGTGGTGACGATGGAAACCGGAGTGACTTCCGAGCCGGTACCGGCGGTGGTGGGTATTTGAACCAGGGGCAGGCGCCCACCGGTGACCTTGCCGATGCCATACATGTCGGTCAGTGGCTGGTCGCTGCCCAGCAAGACCGCCAGGAGCTTGGCAACGTCCATGGACGAGCCGCCGCCCAGGCCAACCACCAGGTCGGCCCCAACGGCCCGAGCTTGTCGGGCGGCCTCTAGCACCACGTGTTCGGGCGGGTCGGCCACAACGTCATCGATTACCTGTACCTGCCAGCCGGCTGCCGCCATGCTGGCCAGGGCTTGATCCAGTACACCGCAGGTATGTAGGTAGTGGTCGGTGACCAGGCAAACTTGCGTCCCGGTATAGCGGTCGCGCAGCACCTGGCCCAGCCGGTTGGTGATGCCGGCCTCCATCACTACGCAGGGGACAGTGCGGAATTCAAAGTTATTCAATATTGGCTCCTTGGCAAATCGTGCCAGGGTTTATGAAGTTACATTAGGCTTAAACCTTTTGCCATCAGGAATTACCCAGTGGCGCATAAAAAACGCCCCACGAGGGGGCGTTTGCATCAAGCCGTGGTGCTTGGTCCTTAGCGGCGAGCCGCTACGGTTTCCTTGTCCAGGCGATACATGATGTAGCGCTGTTGTGCGATGGAGACCGCGTTATTGACGCACCAGTACAAGACCAGGCCAGCCGGGAAGAAGAACATCATCCCGCCGAATACCAGCGGCATCACCATCATGATCTTGGCCTGGGTGGGATCGGGTGGCGTGGGGTTCAGCTTGATCTGCAGGAACATCGTGGCCATCATGAAGGCGGGCAAAATGAACCACGGATCGCGCACTGACAAGTCGTGGATCCAGAGTATCCAGGGCGCGCCGCGCATCTCCACGCTGCCCAGCAGCACCCAATACAGCGCAATGAAGACGGGAATCTGTACCACCATGGGCAAGCAGCCTCCCAACGGATTGATTTTTTCGGTGCGGTACATTTCCATCATGGCGGCGTTCAACTTGGCTTTATCGCCGCCGAACTTCTCGCGCAGGGCCTGCAGGCGAGGCGTGACCTGTTTCATTTTGGCCATCGAACGGTAGCTGGCAGCCGATAGCGGATAGAACACCAACTTGATCAGCAGCGTAAGCGCCACGATGGTCCAGCCCCAGTTGCCCAGCGCCGCATGCAGCCAGGTCATCAGCTTGAACAAGGGCTTGGAGATGATGGTCAGGAAGCCATAGTCGACGACCAGGTCCAGCCCAGGTGCCAGGTCGCTCATGGCTTGCTGGTCTTGCGGGCCCACCCACAGATCGGCGTGGATCGTGGTGCTCTCGCCCGGGGGTATGGCGCCAATCGCTTCGATAGTGCGTATGGCGTATACGTTGTTCGACACGCGCAAGACTTCGTTTGTCCGCGGCTTGCCTGCCGGCGGGACCCACGCGGCCGCAAAGTAGTGTTGCACGATGCCGACCCAACCATTATCGGCTTGCTTCACGTAAGAGGCCTTGCCCTTGTCGATATCCGAAAAGGAAATCTTCTGGAAGTTTTCTTCTGTTGAATACAGTGCCGGGCCGGTAAAGGTATTGTAGAAAAACGAGGAGTCGGACGGATCGTTGCCATCGCGCACCAGTTGCAGGTATACCGATGGCGATACTGGCTCGCTACCCATGTTGGTGATCTGGTGGTCAACGTCGATGTCGTAGCGGCCCTCGTGCACGGTATAGGTCTTGACGACCTTGACGTCGCCCGACTGCGCTTCGAAGGAAATTTTGCGCGAGCCATCGGCTTCGCTAGTGGAAGCCACCAGGCGATAAGGCGTCAGATGCGTGGGAAAGCTTAGCCCTGCGGGCGCACCGATGATGCCTGTTTGAGCCACATAGAACGAGCTGTTGGAGTTGTCCAGCAACACCATGGGTTCGGTGTCCGAGCCCGGTGCGGTGTAGTTCACCAGCTCGGCCTTCACCAGTTGTGCCCCCAGCGTATCGAAGGTCAGTTTGTAGACGTCGGTGGCGACGTTGATTTTCTCTGATGTTGTCGGCGCAGCGGCTGTTCCGGTCTCGGGAACATTGCCATCGGCAGCGGGCGCGCTGGGGGTGGTGGCCGGGGCGCTAGCCGTTGGAACGGTGGCGTCGGCTGGCGCGGCCGTAGACGTAGCTGGCTCTGCCGGTTCCGTCGCTGTTGGGCCGCCAAATAGCGAGGGCTTGCCGTTATGCACTTGCCAGTTGTTCCACAACAGCAAGAGCGAGAGGGAGAAAATCATCCAGAGGACGGTGCGTCGGATATCCATAGCGCCTGTATTTGAGTTAAAGCGGGGCAAAAGCCCAACAGTTTAACGTAGCTCGGTCCCTTGCAGGATAAGCCGGAAAAATGCAACAAACCGGGGGCGGGAGGGCCTGCCCTATCGGTGCTTGTGGGTGGGCGTCGGGACGGGATCGTATCCGCCCGCACACCATGGCTGGCAGCGCGCAATGCGCTTCGCTCCCAGCCACAGGCCCTTTACCGCTCCGTGAGTTTCGATGGCTTCGATGGCGTAATCCGAACATGTCGGCGTAAAACGGCAACTGCGGCCCACCCAGGGACTAAGAAAATACTGATAGCAACGTATGGGTGCGATCAGGATTTTTTTGATCATGATGCTGCTCGATCCAGCAACAGGTCCGCTTCGGCGCGTACCTGTTTTTTTAATTGCGTCAGCGACGTTGGCGCCACTTTACTATGTAGCCGGAACACCAGGTCGGCTGGAGGCAATAGATGCCGCTTATGGCGAAAGGCTTCGCGTATGACCCGCTTTATGGCGTTGCGCGTGACCGAATCGGCCGCAAAGCGCTTGGCAATAATAAGGCCAAGCCGCGCCTGGTCGGGTTGTTGCGATAAGGCAGAGATGCGTGGCGTGCTTACAACGAACAACGCCCCTCTTGCAATCCGCTTACCCTTTAAGGCAGAGGCGTATTCGGAGGGGCGGTGCAGGCGAGCCGTTGCGGGAAACGTAGCCGGCGCGGCAGCAGCGGTTGCACTAGCCATGTTGCTGCCAGCCAGTGCCAGCAAGCGCTGGCTTAAACGGCCAGTTGCTTGCGGCCCTTGGCGCGGCGCGCATTGATGACAGCACGGCCACCACGCGTTTTCATGCGTACGCGAAAGCCATGGGTGCGCTTGCGTCGGGTAACTGAAGGCTGGAAAGTGCGTTTCATGGAAAATCCAAAATAAAGAGCTTCGTCTATGCCCCCGTGGCTACGGCTCGCGTTTTAAACGGTGCGTGGCCCCTAGAAGCAGCATTCGACGTTGGGGGTTATTCAATTTTTTAAGGGGTCAGCCCGCCATTTCATCAAATTTTGGGTGCTTAGTCAAATGCTTAGCGCTAATACTAGCGGTATGTTGTAGCCTGCCTTGTGGATAACTATGGGCCCGACAGGGTAGAATCGAGGTTTACCAAAGTGGTGGACATGAAAGAATTTTGGCAGACTTGCGTCCAACGCCTGGAGCAAGACCTTCCTCCGCAACAAATCAGTGCATGGATACGACCCCTGGTTCCACTTGCCTTCGACGAAGCGCAAGCGGTACTGCGGGTGTCTGCGCCCAATCGTTTCAAGCTCGACTGGGTGCGCAAGAACTTTTCCCATCAAATCGAAGTCCTGGCAACCGAGTGGTTCGAGCGTCCGGTGCAAGTGGCCTTTGAATTGGCCAGCGGTACCGCCACGCGCACCGCGCCTGCGGGTCGCCTGCCCTTGCCCCCAAAGGCAGGCAACGGAGCGCAGCCCGATGCGTCGGCGAAAGCGCCGGCACCACCCTTGGCAGCCAGCTCTGTAGCGGCTGAACTCGCCCACGATCGGTCGCGGCTTAATACCGACCTGACCTTTGGCAACTTCGTAACCGGGAAGGCCAATCAACTGGCGCGCGCTGCCGCCTTGCAGGTGGCTGAAAATCCCGGCGTTTCGTACAACCCCCTCTTTCTATATGGTGGCGTGGGCCTGGGTAAAACCCATCTTATCCATGCCATCGGTAATGCTTTGCTGGCCAACGGCAATGGCACACGCGTTCGGTATGTGCATGCCGATCAGTACGTCTCGGACGTGGTCAAGGCCTACCAACGCAAGGCCTTTGACGAGTTCAAGCGCTATTACCATTCGCTGGACTTGCTACTGATCGACGACATCCAGTTTTTCGCGGGCAAGAACCGTACCCAGGAAGAGTTCTTCTATGCTTTTGAAGCCATGGTGGCGCAGCGCAAGCAAATCATCATTACCTCCGATACCTACCCCAAAGAACTGTCCAACATCGATAGCCGCCTGATTTCCCGCTTCGACTCTGGCCTGACGGTGGCCATCGAGCCGCCCGAGCTGGAAATGCGCGTGGCAATACTGCTGCACAAGGCAGAAACCGAAGGCGTGACCATGCCGGAAGAGGTCGCCTTCTTTATTGCCAAGCATCTGCGCAGCAACGTGCGCGAGCTTGAAGGCGCGTTGCGCAAGGTGTCCGCGTATGCGCGTTTTCATGGTCGGGAAGTGTTGACCGTGGACGTATGCAAGGACGCCCTGAAAGACTTGCTGTCGGTATCCAACGGCCAGATCACTGTCGAGAACATCCAGAAAACGGTGGCCGACTTCTACAAGATCAAGGTGGCCGACATGTATTCCAAGCGTCGCCCCGCCAATATCGCCATGCCGCGCCAGGTTGCCATGTATTTGGCCAAAGAGCTCACGCAGAAAAGCCTGCCTGAAATTGGCGATCTGTTCGGGGGGCGGGATCACACCACCGTGCTGCACGCAGTACGTAAAATCGCCGACGCGAGGTCCAAGCAGACCGAGCTTAACCATGCACTACACGTATTAGAACAAACCTTAAAAGGATAACCATGCAACTTGTACAAGCGACTCGTGATGCATTGCTCAAGCCGTTATCGACAGTAGCCGGCATTGTTGAAAGACGGAACACGCTTCCCATCCTGGCCAACATCCTGCTGCGCAAAGAAGGCGCCAACGTGGCCTTCATCGCGACCGACCTGGAAGTGCAGATCACCACCCATGCCCAGTTCGGCATCGGCGATGACAACGAGTCGACCACAGTTGCCGCGCGCAAGTTGCTGGACATCTTGCGCGCCTTGCCCGATACCGGCGACATCAAGCTGGGCCTGGCCAGCGCCAAGCTGTCGGTGCAGGCCGGCAAAAGCCGCTTCGCGCTACAGACCATGGGCGCCGCCGAGTTCCCCACGCTGGCTCAGCCCGAGCAATGGGATGTCTCGTTCTCGCTGCCGCAAAAAACATTGAAGCACTTGTTCAACATGGTGCACTTTGCCATGGCCCAACAAGACATACGCTACTACCTGAATGGCCTGTTGTTTGTGTTCGAGCCCGGCTTTGTACGCGCCGTTGCCACAGACGGCCACCGGCTTGCCCACAGCGGTACGGCGGTCGAAGGCATCAGCAGCCGGCACGATGTCATCGTGCCCCGTAAAACCGTACTCGAGATGCAGCGGCTGTTGTCTGAAACCGACGACGAAGTCTCCATCGACGTGGCGGCCGGCCAGATCCGCTTTCGCTTCGGCGATGTCGAGCTTGTCTCCAAGCTGGTCGAAGGCAAGTTCCCCGACTTTACCCGCGTCATACCCAACAACTATACGCGCCACTTTTCCATCAATCGCGAAGCGCTGCAAGGCAGCCTGCAGCGGGCTGCCATTCTTACCACCGATAAGCTCAAGGGCGTGCGGCTGCAGTTATCCGATAACCAACTGCGCATCTCGTCGACCAATGCCGAGCAGGAAGAGGCTTTGGAAGAACTGGACATCGATTACGCCCACGAGCCGCTGGATGTGGGCTTCAACGTCAGTTACTTGCTGGACGTCCTGGCCAATGTGAAGACCGACGCCATCACTTGGTCGGTCCAGCCCGATGTCAATGCATCGGCGCTTATCACATCGCCCGACGACGACCAGTTCAAGTATGTCGTCATGCCCATGCGCATTTAAGCGACTCTCCGTTATGCACGCTGGGAAGCGTACCGAACCGCCGGTTCGGCGCGCTTCGATAGCCGCAAGGCTTATATAAGGTTCAAAACTATGTCAGACCAAACCATGACTGCTGCCGTACCCGGGTACGGCGCCGACTCCATCAAGATGCTCAAAGGGCTCGAGGCTGTGCGCAAGCGGCCCGGCATGTACATCGGCGACACATCCGACGGCACAGGCTTGCACCACATGGTTTTTGAAGTCGTCGACAACGCCATTGACGAAGCGCTGGCCGGATACTGCGACGACATCGTCGTCACCATCCATGCTGACAACAGCATTTCGGTCAGCGATAACGGCCGAGGCATTCCCACCGACATACACAAGGACGACGAATTTCATCGCAGCGCCGCTGAAATCGTCATGACCGAGTTGCATGCGGGCGGCAAGTTTGACCATAACTCGTATAAGGTTTCGGGCGGCCTGCATGGCGTGGGCGTCTCTTGCGTGAACGCACTGTCCGAATGGTTGCGCCTGACCATCTCGCGCAATGGCCATACCCACGAGATGGAGTTTCGTCGTGGCGAGCGGGTAGCGCCATTGGCTGTCATTGGCGATTCCGATACCACGGGTACGCGTGTGCAATTTCTGGCTGATAGCCAGATCTTCGAGAACATGGAGTACCACTACGACATCCTGGCCAAGCGCTTGCGCGAACTCTCGTTCCTGAACAACGGCGTGAAGATCCGCCTGCTGGACGAGCGCAACGGCAAGGAAGAAAACTTCGCCTTCCTGGGCGGGGTAAAAGGCTTTGTTGAATACATCAACCGCAGCAAGACAGTACTGCACAGCAACGTTTTTTCGGTCAGCACCGAATCGCAAGGAGGCGAGACGCCAATTGGTGTGGACGTCGCCATGCAATGGAACGACAGCTATACCGAAACCGTCTTGTGTTTCACCAACAACATCCCCCAGCGTGACGGCGGTACCCACCTTACCGGCCTGCGCGCCGCCATGACACGGGTCTTGAACAAATACATCGCTGACAACGACATGGCCAAGAAGGCCAAGGTCGACACCAGCGGCGACGACATGCGCGAAGGCCTGGCCTGCGTCTTGTCGGTGAAGGTGCCCGAGCCGAAGTTCAGCAGCCAGACCAAAGACAAACTGGTGTCCAGCGAAGTGCGCCCCGCAGTCGAAGAGGCCGTTGCCCGTACGCTGGAAACCTGGCTGTTGGAGAACCCCAACGACGCCAAGGCGCTGTGCAACAAGATTATCGAAGCCGCCCGCGCCCGTGACGCCGCCCGCCGCGCGCGTGAAATGACACGCCGTAAAAGCGTGCTGGAAGGTGCCGGCTTGCCGGGCAAGCTGGCCGACTGCCAAGAGAAAGACCCCGCCCTGTGCGAAATTTACATCGTCGAGGGTGACTCTGCCGGGGGCTCGGCCAAGCAAGGTCGCGACCGTAAATTCCAGGCCATCCTGCCGCTGCGCGGCAAGGTGCTTAACGTAGAAAAAGCTCGCTTCGACCGGCTGATAGCCAGCGAACAAATCACCACGCTGATCACCGCCCTGGGAACCAGCATAGGCCCCGACTTCAATATCGACAAGCTGCGCTACCACCGCATCATCATCATGACTGACGCCGACGTCGATGGCGCGCATATTCGCACTTTGTTGTTGACGCTGCTGTATCGGCAAATGCCCGAACTGGTCGAGCGCGGCCACATTTATATTGCACAGCCGCCGCTATACAAAGTGAAGGTCGGCCGCGAAGAGCGCTATCTGAAAGACGACGCCGAAGAGGCGCAGTTCATGCTGCAGGTTGCCCTGAAGGATGCTGCGCTTATCGTGAGAGAAGGCGCCGAGCCCATCACCGGCGATGCCCTGGCTGAGCTCGCGCGCCAGTACATCATGGCCGACTCCGTCATCAACCGCCTGGCACGCCACACAGACATGCCAGCGCTGTCGGCCATGGCCGAAGGCGTCGAGATCAACCTTGACAGCGCCGAGCAGGCTGCGGCGTCGGCTGCCCGACTTTTCGATGCTATCGACGACCCTGCGCTGCCGGGCAGCGTAACCGTTAGCGTCGATGAGAACGAAGAGGGCGACTCCTGGCGTTTGATCTTGCGACGCATGCACCATGGCAACGTACGCGTCAGCGTTTTCGACCGCATGTTTGTACGCGGCGCTGATTACGCCACGCTGTCCAAGGCTGCCCAAACCTTCCTTGGCCTGATGGGCGATGGCGCCCTGGTCGCGCGCGGCGAAGGCGAACGGCGCAAGGAAAAATACGTGTCTGACTTCCGCGAGGCGATGCAGTGGCTGCGGGCCGAGGCGGATCGCAGCATTACCAAGCAACGCTACAAGGGCCTGGGCGAAATGAACCCCGCGCAGCTATGGGAAACCACCATGAATCCGGCAGCTCGCCGTTTGTTGCGCGTGCAGGTGGAAGACGCGATCGCTGCGGATGAAATCTTTACGACTCTGATGGGCGACAACGTGGAGCCGCGTCGCGCGTTTATTGAGACGCATGCTCTGCAGGCGGCGAATATTGATGTGTAGGGGTGTGCTGGTTTTGGGAAAAGTTGATCAACGCCAATACTGATTCTAAAGAGGCTTTCCGTGCTTTCATTTAGCGCAGCACGATCTTCTCTGGTCCAAAATGCGTGTTGTCCACCGCTTCGATTACCGCGGCATCCAGGCGCCCAGCCGCGCCGGCCAGGCTGAGACGGGCAAGGGCATACTCCAGACGGGCTTGGGTGAGATCGAGCTGCGAGCGGTAGATTTGTTCTTCGGCATCCAGAACGTCGATTATGCTGCGCGTACCCACTTGATAGCCCATCTTTGTTGCCTTTAGAGCTTCGGCGCCAGACTTCACCGCAAGCTCCAGCGCTTCGATACGGTGGGCGCCGGTAACCACCGCCTGGTATTGCCGGGTGACTTCTACGGCCACGCGCTCGCGGGTGGCCGCAAGTTCCTGCGCAGCGCGCTCATGATTATGCCGCGCCTGCTTGACTTGGGCGCTGACCAGCCCACCCGAGAAAATGGGCAGGGCCAGTTGAATGCCGATGGACGTGCTTATGCTCGATTGGTCGCGCGTCGATATGGTTTCGGCAGCGACTTTTCGTCGTGCCGCTACGATATCCAGCGTAGGCAAATGCCCACCGAATGTACGATCGATTTCCTGATTTGAAATACGCAGGTTTTCTTGGCCTGAACGGATCTCCGCATTATTCTGGATAGCCAACGCCAGCCAGTCGTCCTCTGTGGCGGGGACAAGGGGCTGCGGAGTGAAATTGCGCTTGAGCGCGCTAAGCTGTACCGGGAGATAGCCCAGCATTTCTTGCAGCTCGCGCTGCGCCACGATGAGCCCATCTTCGGCCTTGATCAGGTCGGCGCGAGCCAGATCACGCCGGGACCGGGTCTCGCGCACGTCGGGTATGGTGCCCTCGCCACCTTCAAAACGCCGCTGTGCGGCCTGTAATTGTTTCTCGTTGGCTTGCCACTTTTCTTTGGCCAACGCTACGTTTTCGTAGGACAGCAAGGTCTGGAAATATCGGTTGATCAGGCGTATCGAGCTGTCTTTTGCTTTGGTTTCGAAAATGGCCAAGCTGTAGTCCGCACGTGCGTGGCCTTGACGATACTCGGCAATCCGGCTCCAGTTGAATACTGTTTGAGTGGCTTTGATCTCGTTGGTACGACTCGTGTAGTCCAAGTCGGTACAGGTGGGCCCGCACGCTCCGGGCGTTTCCAGTGTGCCGCGAATTTTATGGCGCCCCAGCGTAGCGGTGACCTGCGGCAGCAAACCGGCCCGGCCTATTGTCCTGTTGGTTTGACCCGCTTCCCGTTCACTGATGGCTGCATGATGCGTGGGGTCGTTTTGCATAGCCATCCGCCAAGCTTGCGACAGCGTCAGTGTCGTTTGCTCCGGCGCGGGCGGCACAGCCGCTGCGGAAGCCGCCACAGCAGTCAGACACCATGCCAATTGACAAACGAGTCCTGTAATGGTCAGAGCCCGGCGCATTCTACTGTTCCTTGAAGGACTTATCGAGCCTTTCCAGGAAGGGCTTGAGAAGGTAGCTGAGCATGGTGCGTTCGCCGGTGCGAATCAGCACAGAAGCCGGCATGCCTGGACGAATGTCATTAGGTCCCAGCATAGTCACGCCCTCGGGCGTGACTTCGACCTGAGCCAGGTAGTAAGGCATTTTGCTTTCAGGATCCGTCAACCGATCGGCCGACACGGTCAGTACATTTCCGGGAATGTTAGGTGTCTTTGCATGATTGAACGCCGGAAAGGTGATTTCTACGCCCAGGCCGGGCGCGACCTTGTCGATTGCTTGCACGGGCACCTTCGCATGAACCAGAAAAGCGTGTGCGTTCGGAACCAGTTCCATCAACACAGTGTCCGGCCCTATTACCCCACCGACGGTATGCACGCTTAGGTTCTGTACGTATCCGTCGATGGGCGCCCGAATGTCGGTTTCGCGCACTGTGTAATCCAAAGAAGCCATCCGGTCGCCCAGTGCGGCGGCCTCTTTTTGCACGTCCGATAGCTGTGATTGCACTTCTTTTTGATACTCCTGGCCTCGTTGCAAGATACGAAGCTTCAGCTCTGCGATCTGATTGCGCGCACGCCCGACTTCAACTACGTCGCCTGACAGGGCGGCCCGTAGATGCGAGGCGTCCCGCTCCAGTTCCAGCATGCGGTTACGGGGTAGATAGCCTTCCTTGGCCAGCTCGCGCACGCCCTTCAACTCGCGATTGATGAAGCCTACTTGGGCCCCACGATTGGCGTGCACCTGGGTCAGCCCCTTAAGCTGTGCTTCAGCGCCTCGCTGACTTTCTACAAGAATCGCGATTTCGCCATGGAAGGCTTTGCGGCGAGTATGGAACAGGCGCGCCTGGGCGCTCGTGGCTTCGATAAAACGCGGATCGTCCTTGAAACGCGCCACCAGCTCCGCATCATTGGCAATGGAAGACGAGCCGTCACCCTCGGCAAGGAGCCTGGCTTCGATCGCCTTTGCGATGATGTATTGCGAGCTGACCACACCCTGCTCGGCGAGGGCGCGGGTACGGTTCAGGCGCAGCAATACTTGGCCGGCACTGACTTTGTCCCCCTCGCGGATCAAAATTTCCTCGATCGTGCCGCCTTCAAGGTGCTGTATGGTTTTGCGATTGCCCGCCACGTGCACCGTTGCGTCGGCGGGTACGCCGGCATCCAGGGGTGCAAACGCGGACCAGTAAATGAAACCCCCAAAGCCTATCAGCAGCACAGCCAGGCCCCAGCGCAGCGGTGCATGCGTATTGGTATCCACTTCGAGGTCTGATCCGTCGATATCGTTTTTCGTGTATTGGTTCATGATCATCCTACGCGCTGGCAACAACATGGAGGGAGGCATGCGTTGGGGCTGGCGCATTGGCTGCCGCAGACGGTGCCTGCTGCTGGCGCAGCGCATTGAGCACTTCTTCGCGCGGACCATACATTGCCATCGCGCCATCACGCATCACCAGCAACTTGTCGACTGCTTTCAGGACATTCATCCGGTGTGTGACGACGATAACGGTTGCCGCGCGGCGCTTCAGATCGTTAACCGCCTGTACCAGGGCCGTCTCACCCGAGTCATCGAGGTTAGAGTTCGGCTCATCCAGTACGACGAGGGCCGGATCGCCATAAATGGCCCGAGCCAACGCTACACGCTGCTTCTGTCCACCTGACAATGAGGCGCCATTGGCGCCCAGCCTCGTGTCATAGCCCTTGGGAAGGCGCAAAATCATGTCATGAACCCCTGCGCGCTGCGCGGCCAGGACGATGTCCGCGTCAACGCCTGCACCGAAGCGGGCGATATTCTCCGCCACGGTGCCTTCGAACAGTTCGATATCTTGCGGCAAATAGCCCAAGCAGGGCCCGAGTTGGTCTTTATTCCATCGGAAGACGTCCGCCCCGTCCAGACGCACATGACCTCGATTGGCCTGCCATACCCCTACCAGAAGACGCGCCAGGGTCGATTTTCCCGAGGCCGAGGGCCCGATAACGCCTACGACTTCACCGGCATCAACGCTAAAGCCCAGGCCTTTCAGAATCAAGTCTTGGCCACCCGGGGCGGTTGCAAACACGTTGTCAAGTTCCAGGCGCCCGGTCGGTGCTGGCAGACTAGTGCTATCGCCCCGTGCTGGAGCCGCCTTCAGCATTTCATCGAGCCGCTGATAAGCGACTCGTGCACTCAGCAACTGTTTCCATGAACCGATGACAGCCTCGACCGGCCCCAAGGCCTTGCCCATCAGGATCGAACAAGCGATCATCATGCCGGCCGTGATGGTCCCTTCGATCACCAACATTGCGCCTGCGCCCAGGCTCAGCGACTGCAGGGAAATACGGACGAAGCGGGTAAAGGAGTTGATGCGTGCACTGCGGTCGGACGCCAGTGTTTGAAGAGAGAGCACGCGCTTGTGCTGACCGAACCAGCGAGACTGTAAGCCGGGCAGCATGCCCATCGACTCGATGACTTCAGCGTTGCGCAAATGATTATTGGCAAACAGCCCGGCCGCTATGGAAGCGCGGTTAGCGTCGGCCAACGGCTTTTGCGTTGAGGCGTTCGTGATGTAGGCCAGCACGAACAGAATGAGAGAGCCTCCCAGGGTTAAATAGCCCAGCATAGGGTGGACCATATACGTCACTGCGATATAGATCGGCGTCCAGGGCGCATCGAAGAATGCGAACAGTGCATTGCCAGCCAGGAACTGTCGCAAGTTGCCCAAGTCCTGCACGGCCTGCGACGGACTGCCTCCGGCGCCAATAAGGCTACGTTCGAACGCTGCGGTAAATACTCGGGTATTGAGCATCATGTCGAAACGGTTGCCAACGCGGATCAGCACCGAAGAGCGTGAAAACTCCAGAAAGCCTGACAGCAGGAACAATCCCAGCACCAACAAGGTCAGCATCTGCAAAGTGGTTTCGTTGGCGCTGGCCAGCACCCGGTCGTACACCTGGAGCATATAAAGCGCTGGCGTTAGGGCCAGGACATTGATGACACAGCTAAAGGCGGCCAGACAGTAAAACGTCTTGCGAAACCCGTGTAGCGCCTCGTTCAGCTCCGTGCGGCGGGATGGTTTCATCATCGATGCTCCTTGTTTATTGTTCTGAGCGTGCTACCAGCACACTGCCGCGAGGGGTGTTGTCGATCAGCGATACGACCTTGTTCAGATAGGTATCGTTGAGTTCGTCAAACGTGTTGCTATGCAGGTCTCCCACCGCCGCGGCCAGGCTGAGACGTGCCAGCAGGTATTCCAGTTGGGCCTTGGCCAGCTCGTACCGCGTCCGATAAAGTCGGTCTTGCACCTTCAGCACCTCGAGATTGCCGGTGATGCCAACCATGAATCCTTTCTGGGCCGAATGCAGACTAAGCTCGCCAGATGCCACCGCAGCGCGTAGCGCCTCGATATGATCAGCTCCCGCCTGCACATTCGTGTACTGGCGTGTAACCTCTGCGTCGGTTCTCTCCAGCGTGGCTCGAAGCTCATGCTGCAGGCGGCTCCGTTCGGAGCGGGCCCGCGCCACATTCGCCTTGCTATAGCCGCCGGCAAATAGTGGGATGCTGATTTGAATGCCGATGGAAAAGGTGTTGGTTCTTTGGTTTAATGCGGACAGATCCTCGCTGTTCGACCTGCCATAGGCGACCACCAGGTCTGTGGTCGGCATATACCTGCTGGCGGCCACATCGACTTCGGTACTGGCCACCCTGATGGCCAGCTGTGCGGCCTGCACATCGGCGTTGTCGCTGCGTGCCTTATCGAGCCATTCATGTAATTTGGCCGGCCTGAGCGGCGGCAGCGGGAAGTCGTCGCCCAGCGTGGCCAGGTGAGTGGGCACGATACTCAGCAAGGTCTCGAGCTCTCGCAAGGCTACAGTCGATTGGTCAGCCGCTACGATCAGATCCGCGCGTGCCACGGCCAGGCGTGCCTCGGTTTCCTGTACATCGATCCGTGTAGCTTCGTGCTGGCGATACAGGGACTCGATCGCGGCGGCTTGGCTTTGCAACGACGTCGTCAACGAGCGCTGTAGCGCCAGACCCTCGTAGGCAAGCAGGGTGTTGAAATAAGCGATCGCCAGTCGCATGCCTGCGTCCTGGCGTTTGACCTCGAATACAGCAGCGCCCATGTCGGCCCGCGCGTTGCCGCGCTGATAATCGGCGTAACGACCAGGACTCAATAAGGATTGCTGCAATTGGATGTATGCGTTGTATGAGTCGTAGTCGAGTCTGGAGCCCGACTGCCCGTCCAGAAAATCAAGACGAGTAAGGCTTCCTGTTACCCGGCTGCGCTGGTAGCCGGCCTGAACCTGGGGCAGCAGGCCGGCCCGCCCTTGAGCCCGCTCGGTCTGCGTAGCAGCCTGTTCACTGATGGCTGCCCGATAAGCGTGATCGTACTCAAGAGCGGCGCGCCAAGCCCTGGACAGGTCCAGCACATCGCGTTGCGCAGTGGCAACTGGCGCGCTCCGCGCTTCGGCGTCTGCGCCTTGCGCCCATGCACCGCTACACGTCAGGAAGAGCATCGTAATGCCAACCCAACGACAGCGTCGCGTTCCAGTGGGTATTGTGCTCGTGAGCATATTGTTTTTATCCCGGCAAGGCCTGCGGGCTGTGGCTGTCTGCGCCGGCCATCAGCCCGCACGGACCGGATTTCTCCGGTCCGATTGCTGCTTTAGCAAAGGAAGTAATCCTCGATGGGCGGAACAGTATTGACCAGCGCACCGCCCGCGTCGCCCTCCGTTGCCAGAATGAAGGAATCGATGCCGATATCTTGGGGATTGATATCCGAAACCATCATGGTGTCGCCCAGGATCGTCAACAACATATCGTCCCCTGAGGCCGTGACCATCACCTTGGAACTGAACGTGTTAGCGGTGATACCCAACTCGCGCAGATCGATTCTGTCATCGCCGATCGAAAAGTCGGAGATCCGGTCGTCGCCACCGAAGACGAAGATATCATCGCCGGAACCGCCGATGAGGATATCGTCACCCAGCCCGCCGTGCAGAATATCGTTCCCCGACCCACCGTTCAGAATGTCGTCGCCCGAACCGCCTTTAAGCGCATCGTCGCCGGAGCCGCCATTGAGCACATCGTCGCCGGCACCGCCATCCAGGACGTCGTTGCCTGACCCGCCGTTAAGAACATCGTCGCCAGATCCTCCGGTCAGACGATCATTTCCCGAACCGCCGCTCAGAACGTCGTCGCCAGACTTGCCGCTCATCCGGTCGTCACCTGATCCTCCATTCTGCCGACCGCCGTCGCTTCCGATCCCCTCAGTACGGTCATCATCGTGGTCGTCGTTGTCGCTGAGGGCATCATCGCCTTCCTGATCATCGTCATCGTCCCCGACATCCTCATCTTGATCGGCTTGATCGTTCTGATTTTGATCGGAAATGAACTGATCACCGCTAGCGAGGCGGATGGTCGGCATGCTGTCGCTGGCGAACGTAACGCTATGGTCGGCGCTGCTGATTGTGGTCAAGCCGTTTGTGCTGATAACCGTCGAGCCTTCCTGAGTCATACCCGCCGGAAGCTCAATGACATCCTGCGCACGCAGCGCGCCGATGATCATATCGTTGCCGCCGTTGGAGCGGAACACGATCCGGTGCGCCGAAAGCAACGAGTTGATATCGACCGAATCGTCGGCGGCGCTCCCATCGATCGTAATCGTGTTGAAGTCCAGGCTGGTTTCAGTGAAATCGCCCACAACCTGTATGAGGTCGCCGGCGTTCAGGCCGCCACCGTTGCCGCCGGGCGCCGTTACGTGTAGCGTGTTGACGCGAATTTCTTCGATGTTGTCCAGCTCGGCGATCACCAGGCCGTTGCGTGCAACCACAATCTCGGTATTCGTCGCAAGGACGAGACCCGCTATGGCCGCGGTTGCGGCGGTACGAGTGTAGATCGTGAAGATTTCGGGGCCCGCCACGCCATTCAGTTGGTAGGTGTCGACGCCCTCTCCGCCGTTGACAAGATCACGCCCGCCTGTGCCGCCGGTTTGCGTAATCGTATCGTTGCCGTTGCCCCCGTGAATCATGTCGTTTCCGGCACCGCCATTGATGGCGTCGGCTCCGTTCATGCCGAAAACGACCTGTGAACCGGCGGTTCCGTTGAGCCCGTTCAGGGCGGGGTTGCCGGCGTTGGTACCATTGACCACGGTGTAGCTGACGCCATTGAATTGGAGGGCTTCGACATTGGTCAGCGTGTCGACGCCTTCGGCACCGGTATTGTCGGTTACCGTGATCGTGCCGCCCGTGCGTTCCATCGAAAAGTTGTGCGCCGCGCCCACGTACACTGCCGTATCGCTGCTGCCAGCGCCTCCGTCCATTGTGTCGTCGCCCGCTCCGCCGTTCAAGGTATCAAGGCCTAGGCCGCCATGCAGGCTATCGTTACCTGCGCCGCCATCGAGCGCGTCGTCTCCGCCGGCGCCGGTCAGCGTGTCGTTTCCGGCACCGCCGAGCAGAAAGTCGTTGCCGTTGGCCCCGTTGGCGATATCATCGCCCTGTGTGCCCACGAACAGATCGGCTGCGCTTGTACCTGTCCAGTTGTCGCCCACGATGCCGGTGGGTGACGAGAACAGGGTTTCGATGTTTCCCTTGCCATCGGTGAACGTCGCAGAGACCCGCAAGCTGGCACCGACCTGGCCGGCCACGCCGTCTGCCGGCGTAAACGTCGCGTCGATTGCACCAACGATATCGCTCCACGTCGCGCCGCCGTCGGTAGATACCTGCCATTGGTAGTCAAAGCCGCCGGTGCCCAGCCCGTTTTCGTCGACGATGCCCGTGGTATCAACCGTAAGCGGCTGACCTTCGGTGGGTGTTGCATCGCTGATAACGGGCGCGCCGGTGGCAGGAATGTTGAAAAGCTGGTCAACCTGGTAATCCACCGTGCCGCCATTGCCATCCGAGAAGCGCAATACCTCTATATTGAAGAGCCGATCTACTCCGTCGGATACGGCGTTGACGATGTTTCCCTCGTCGCCATCCGGGCCCGCGTCTTCATCGAAGCCGCTATGATCAACCGTAATGCTTCCATCGGCATTGCGAGTGAAGGAGTAGTTTTCCACTACATCGGTATAGACGGCGGTGTCGATATCGGAGGCGACATTTCCGTCGAGAATCTCCCGCACAATACCGAGATTTCCAGGGTTGATCGTGCGATCGAACACCAGGGCATCAAGGGTACGCCCGTCGAAAAGTACATTGCCGTCGGCGTCATACACGGGGTGCCCCATGCCCTCCGCAGAACCTATTTCGCTGCCATTCGCATCATGGACTGCGATCCGGACGTTCAGCCAACGGTCGCCGTCGATGACGTCGTCGCCAGCTAGACCCTTGATGACATCGCTGCCGCCACCACCGAGCAGAATGTCCGAGGCGTCGGCTGTGTCCATCACGATGGTCTCTTCCACACCGGCGACTGTGACAGTCGTGCGCTCCTTGTGGGCAACAAGTTCCGAAAGGCCGGAGATGAGAGAGACGTTCTTCTCGAGCAACGCGTTCGAATAGGAATCGAGGGTGCTGTTCTCGGCGGGAATGGCGGCGGTGTTGTCTAGCTCGGCTCGCGCATTCGTGGGCAATACGCGGCCAGTAAGGGTATCGTCATGAACCCATCCTGACAGGCCTTCGACCAGGTCGAAGCGATCACGGAGAATGAAGGCCTCTTGTGTGCTGAATAAGGGAATGCCCAGATCCGAGTTGGCGGCGCTTTCGTCCCCCTTATGTATCGCCCAGTCAAATCCCGCCATGCCGTTGCTGCGTTGTATGCCGTCGTTCTGGAACATGATGTCATCACCCGACTCGGCATCGTAGTCGGTGTCGTTGCCATTACCATTCAGTACATCATGGCCGATGATGGACGAATTGAAGAATAGTTCGGAGTTGTCGCCCGCCAGCGTGTCGAAGCGGCCGCCACCCTCTATCCAGTCGTCGCCCTCGTTGCCCATCAGAAAGTCGACGCCGTCTCCTCCCAGAATGAAGTCGTTGTCTCGGCCACCCAGTACATGCTTGCCGTCGGGCCCGGCAATGATGAAGTCTTGCCCTTCGTTCCCGAAAATAAGGGCCATGCCGCTGCCGCCGTGTATGGCGTCGTTGCCCTTTTCTCCGTGCAGAAAGTCGGCCATCCCGATATCAGTGCCGGAGTTCGTGATAACGTCATCGCCGTCGCCACCGTGTACGTGGTCCACGCCATAGCCGGCCTCAATCGTATCGTTGCCGCCACGCCCCCAAATGCTGTCATCGCCGTCGCCGGCCTGCAGCACATCGTCCTCTTCAGTGCCGCCCAGCACAACATGCTCGCCGCCATGATAGATAAGAACGTCATTGTCGCCATCGCCATCCAGATCCTTGCGCACCACCTTCGGGCTGATCGCATTGAGAATCGGATCGTCGAACAGAGGATCAGCGCCGATCTGCCGCGACTGATCCATCTCGATCGTATGGTCCGGCGTCGAGAAGATATCGCCTGGCAACGCGGTGGCGTTCTCATCGCCCAGGTCGGTGGCACGCATCATCATCTTGCCAAACGAGTTGTTTTCCAGCTCGTTCAATAAGTTCAGACCTTGCACGCGGGACAGGTAATAGAAGCGATCCCCATCCTGCAGGTTTTCCAACTGCAGTTCGAAGACAAAACTAAAGGTGGATCCCAGCATGCCGCCGAAGTCCATGTGCTTTTCTGCCAGGCCGCCCACCCAGAGATCGATATCGTTAAGACCCGTCTCGGCCACGCTCCACGCGCCGGTCGAATTCAGGAAGTCCAGGCGGTCCAGGGGCGCATTGGCCCCTCCCAGCACTAGATCGCTTGCCGCGATTCGTTTGCCTTCTATGCCGGTCTGCGCAATGATGCTGGAGTGCGTGCCATAGGCGGCGATGAAGTTCACGATAGAAGCGGGATTCTTCAGATTCAGCGCAAAATCGGCCCAGCTCTCGTAAGGTTTAAGTTGCGTATCCTGGTTCGCCATCTGGTAAAACTGGGCACGCGCCTCGTTCAGCGACGGCAGGCCAGTGTCCCGGCCTCGCGCAATATTTATTGCAGGAAGATCCAGCGGTATGCCCAGCAACTGATTACGCAGCGCGTTCGTCACGAATTCGTCGATCTCGTTGCCGGCCTGGCGCGACATGCCGCGAATGATGGCACCCGCTGCGGTGTCGTGGTCGACAATCACGTTGCCGGCCTCGTCCACAGCGCCCAGCTCCAGCGGATTAAGGAAGCCGTTGAACAGAGGGATGGGGTTGAACGTACCGTCGCTCTCGATCCGATCGATGTTTTCATTTAGCATCGAATGGCCGAAGCGGTACACAGCATGCGCAAACTCGGCAAAGATCGCCGGATTGATGTCGGCCGAAGGTTCAAATACGAACGCATCGATGTCCGGCTGCATCTTGCGGGCGTACTCTTCAAAGACAAGATGTTGGTATTCCATTTCATTGGTGAACCGGCCGGCCTGGAACAGCCGTTCGCCGTTCCAGACCAGGGCGTCGATATCGGCCTGGTTCGTCGGCACTTCCGTTACGGCTTGCAGCAGCCATTCGTTCAGAAAGGCCAAGTCGTTGGACTCGAGAATGACGTCTTTCGTATGCTCGACCAGCCGATTGTGTTCGGCATGGAAGACATGGTGAATGGTGCTAAGGCCGATATTTTCGTTGCCCCGTCCGTCGCCGGTAATGTAGTGGGCGTCGAGCATTTCGTTATCGTAGGCCAGTTGCCGGCCCCCAGCGCCGTAGGCGCCGGCGTAGCCGACCAGATCGTCGGCATCGGTTTGAAGCACGCCATTCAGATCAAAAATGGGTACGGCAGCATGCGCGATATCATCCAGGAAGGCATGGTCCACACGCACTGCCATCGCCGTGCTGGCAGGCGCCCCGGGTGTCCCGGAAACTACCTCGTCATCATCAGTATTGGGAATGCCGTCAGGTCCCAGACCCACAACGATCTGCGGATACCCGTCGCTGTCGGGAATGAAATTTCCGTAAGGGTCGACCCGTAGCATAGGGATATTGCCGATATCGGCGTCCGTCAGCTCAATACCCAAAATATCGCGCGCCTGCGCTTTTATGTCAGCCCACGTCGCCAGGCCACGCGCGCCTTCCAGCAGATGCCCCGTTGCTACCGGCCTGCCATCGAGCAGGGCATACTCGCGCAGAAACACCTGATGCGATGGATCGGATGTATAGGTCTGATTTTGATCGACCCACGGTGTCGTGATGTTGTCCGGCTCCAGCGTGGCTCGGGACATCGCCATGAAGTTGGCGGGAGAACCTGGTACGTATAGCGGGTCATCCGCCTGTAGCGGAATAAAGATCGTGCCGTTCCCGGCTTTTGGGACCAGATCAAGACCGTGATCGAAGAACTGGCCAAAAAGGGTAAACAGGCCGTTGAATGGCGCAGAGTCGCCGATATCCGGCGAAATATTCGGGAACTGGTAGGTGACAACTTGCACGCCGTTGCCATCCAGCAGCGGCACTCCATTATTGAATACCGGCGTCTGTTGGACTTCGTAGCCTGCGTCGCGCCATTGCTGCGCAACGATAACTGCCGCGGGATTATTGCTGGTCTGGTCGACGATGAGGTTGGAAATCAGACGGGGATCGGCGTCGACAACGTTGCCGGTTTCGCCGTAATCGTTATTGTTCGTGATGGGGGCCAGGCTGTCGTCGCCCTCGTTACGGAAGACGCGCTCTGTGAGCGGGATGAAAGGCTGGTCGGCTGCACCCCAGGTTTCACGCCCCGCGATCAGATTATTATAGGTACCGTCGACCGTGCGCAATCCATACGGTTGCAGGTGAGGCTGTAACGGGGCGGCCCCCACTGCACCGGCCGCTTGCCCGGCCTGCGCAACGAGCTGTGCAAGGTCCCCGCCGTTGGCATGGGCCTCGGCAATACGGATTTGTTTGAGAATGAACTCTAGATCGTGTTTGACCAGTGTAACCATGACATTATCTCCTCGGGTAGTAGCGCATTCAGCGCACTTTTGTTGATCTTTAGAAAGCCTACCTACGACACTCCACAGTTACACGTGGATAAAAAAGTGAAGCAAAAAGAAAGCAGACGCGCGGAACAACGACTTGTATGTCTTAATGTTTCCGTAACGACTGAGCGGGCAGCTTAACTGTGCTCGAGTCCGCGCGTCGAGAGGGACAGATGGAGGGGGCCAATGGGTGTAAGCCCCAGTCAATGGCCGGGGTAAGCACTAGGCTATTAGGCTTAAATCGAACGGTTTTTTAATGTGTTTTCTTGGGCGTTCAATCTTGGCGCGGGAGATTCGATCTAAGCGAGTCGGTCGCGAACGAGCGGCTGGGTTCGGAGATTCTGGCCGCAAGATGATGTGCCCTAAGCCGGCTGGCCAGGGCTAAGTGGGGCTGGGACGATCATCCTGAAAGCAGCCCCGGGGTAGCGTCACGCCCTTTTCATGAACAAGTCCTGGAAGATCAGTGGGCCCCAAGTCTTGTCGCGAGCGTGCACAAGCTTGCCGCCCTCTTCGAGCTTCCCAAGATTGACAGGTGCGAAGCCAAGCTGCTCGGCGAGGGCCGCAACCGTCGCTATTGCGCCTTCATCGTCGCCGCTTAGAAACACGACTCTTCTGCCACCTTGTACCGCCGGATCCTGGTCCAGTGTGGCTGCGGCTAAATGATTGAACCCCTTAACCAATTTTCCACCGGTGAAAGCTTGCGCGACGGCCTTGGAAGAGGGCTGTCCTCCTAAATCCTCAGGAGACACGCCGTAGGTATTGGTCACGTCAATGATGATCTTTCCCTTCCAGGTCGGCAGCGCCTTCGCGACATCCCGGTGCGCCTCGTAACGGACGGCCAGAAATACGATGTCCGCCTTGACGGCTTCCGCCAAGGTTGTTGGAATGACCTTGGCTCCTATCGCGGCTGCGGTGGATGCAAAGCTTTGCGGGTCGCGGGTGGTTGCAACAGATACCTCGATGCCGCTACGGGCGAATGCCTTGGCAAGAGCCTGGCCGATCTGGCCGAAGCCAATAATTGCGTAGTTCATGGTTTGTCCTTTGATTAAATTTGCGTCAGGTTCGACGAATAAACATGCTAGACCCATCACTTGCAAAAAACAAGTGATATACGCAAATTAACTTGTAAAAGGCAAGCAAGGTTATAATCCACCTATGAAAACAGCGTGCAAGGAAAGCCTTAGGTCGACTTGCCCGGTGAACTACGGTGTGGAGGTCTTCGGCGACAGATGGTCGCTCCTGATCATTCGAGACATCGTTTTTTCCGGCAAGAAGACCTATGGCGAATTCATGAAGTCGGCAGAGGGCATCGCGACCAACGTCCTGGCCTCAAGGCTGGCTTTTCTTGAGCAGCAAGGGATACTGTCGAGGGCTCCCAGCCCTAGCGACCGGCGCAAGGATTTCTACACGCTGACTGAAAGAGGTCTGGACCTTATTCCTATCCTGCTTAGCATCATCATGTGGAGCGCAGAGCACGATACGACGTCATCCGTACGGCCACCCAAAGAGCTACTGGCCCGTTTGAAGCGCAGCCCGATGGAAGTCAGCGATGAGGTGAAAGCCTTGGTTCGAGACGGGGGGAGTGTCTTTCCCAAGGCGGTGCAGTAAGCAAGATCGTGGCGGCACGCCTAGCGCAGCGCTGCGACCTTCACCGCGACCGCCCCGCAGGCTTGTACAAACTCGGGGTCATGACTGGCGAACAGTACGACGCGATCCCGGCCCCAGGTGCTGAACTGTTCAGCCAGCACGCTGCGAGCCTGCTTGTCCAAGCCGTTGCTGGGCCCGTCTGCGATGATGACGACCGGATTTCCCATGGCTGCGGCAGTCAGGAAGACCTTCCGCCGCGTACCCGTCGACATCTGCTCGAAACGCTTGTCCAGATGCGGCTCCAGTCCCAAGCGGTATGCCAGGTCCAGCACGGCATGATTGAGCGTTGTGTTTTTTTCCGAGGCGACTTGCTCGAGCAACCCGCGCCCTGTCTGGGATGAAGAAGCCAGGCAATCGTCCGGCACGTAGGCCAGGCGGGCCTGCGCTTGCAGCGGCGCCTGGATCAGCGAATGCCCGTCTATCCAAACGTCCCCGTCGTCCGGTGCAATAACGCCCGCGATAATGCCAAGCAAGGTCGATTTACCGGTGCTCTCTTCTTCGCACAGCGCGACGCATCCCGGCGGGAAGCTATAGGTGAGCCCCTGGAATAGTTGATGGTCGCCGTAGCGTTTGCTGAGGTTGTCGATGCGTAGCATGCCGTGAAGTGTACATGCTGGGTCTGTGCTCAACGCCGCCCCGTCAGTTCCTTTATCTCGTGCAAGGCACGGTGGGCAGCATGCTCGCCTTCCTCTATTGCTTGCGCTGCGCGGTGGTAGTCCATCAGCGCAAAGTTGGCCAGCCGGGGGCGGATGAGTACGTCGGCAGGTTCGCCGGCCAGACGGCTGCGGGTAATGCGTACTTGCATGATGTTCAGGCTGATGCTCAGCACATCGAGGATGGAGGGCATTTGGGGGGAGGCGGGCGGCCCGCTACGCAGGCGTCCCAGCTTCATGGGAAGCTTGTCCAATACCGTTGAAAACGTACTGGATGGCTCGGCCGCCTTGGGCTGTTCCGGCGGGTCACTAAGGTCGAAATGTCGGCCTATCAGGTCGGAGTTCAAATCGACGGCGATGACCAGGTCGGCGCCCATGGCGCGACATAGCGATACCGGCACGGGGTTGACCAGCGCGCCGTCAACCAGCAGGCGGCCATCTATCTGATGCGGCTTAAACAGGCCGGGCAAGGCGGTCGAAGCGCGCAGCGCATCAATAACAGAACCCTCCCGCAACCAGACCTCACGCCCGGTGACGAGCTCGGTGGCAACGGCGCCAAAGGCTTTCGGAAATGAGGCAATGTCTTTGTTGCTGAGGTGGGTGCGAAGAAAAGCGAAAAGCCTTTCGCCATGGATCAGGCCGCCGTTGATCGTGAAATCGAGCAGTCCCATGACCCCTTGCCAGGTCAGGCTGCGGACCCACTTCTCCAGGGACTCCAGTTGTCCATCCGCGTAGGCAGCCCCTACCAGCGAGCCGATAGAGGTGCCGCAGACGATGTCTGGAACGATGCCCGCTTCTTCAAGTACTCTGATGATGCCGATGTGCGACCAGCCCCGTGCCGATCCGCTGCCCAGCGCCAGGCCGATCTTGGGCTTGGTAAGTTGCATGGAGTTCTCTTTATTGGTTTGAGTGCAATGGCAAGCCTAGTGCGGCGGGCCGAGCAAATCAAGCACTAGGTATAAGTGCGAACCAATCAAGAGACAAATCGATATTGGAAGCGGGTTTAGTCTGGTTTGGTCGGCGGCGGCTCGGTCGTACCGAGATCGCTGACGTCATTGTCTTCGTCGACATCAACGTCATCCGCCGACGATATGTTGATGGGCTCGTCCTTGTCCGTCGTTACGTCTGGCTCTGGCTTCGGCTGTTTCTTGACGGTGTCTTCGTTTTGCTTGGTGGTCATTTGCTATCCCCCGTTTGAACTTGGTCAGTCCGGCTAGCAAGCCTCATGCCGCCCGGTGGACAGGCATTTAATGGCGTTTCACGGAGCAAGCACATATACTGTTTGGCTTTCCGTAAGCAATATTATCTTTATCGCCCATACACCGGCGTAGCCTAATGCAAACAAAGAATAAAAACCTCGTGCCGGATGCGACTGTGCCGGATCTTTTCGACGTGGCCCCGACGTCCTTGTGGCTGGAAGACTACAGCCGCTTGCGTAGCTTGTTCGAAACCTGGAAGTCTCAAGGCATTACGGACTTGCGTGCCCATTTGGACGGGGATGCCGCGCGGCTGCAGGAGTGCGCCGCAAGCATAAGCGTATTGCGCGTCAATCAGCGCACGCTGACCCTTTATGGTGCAGCGTCGTTCGAGGAATTGGCAGATCGCCTTGACTACGTGCTGTCTGACATCACGGGTGGCTCCTTTATGGACGAGCTGGTCCAGTTGTGGTCGGGTAACGGCTCGTTCGAGAGCAAGACCGTCAACTATGCGCTTGATGGGCGACGCCTGGACATCCAGCTAAAAGGCGTCGTGTTGCCTGGGCACGAAGCTACCTGGAGCCGGGTGCTGCTAACGGTGGACGACATCACCGAGCTGGAGCAAGCGCATCAGCGGGTGTTGGCCAGCCAGCAATATGCGGAAGGCGTCTTTCAGCAAGCGCCCGTGTCGCTATGGGTGGAAGATTTCTCGGGGGTGAAGGGCTTGCTGGAAGAAATCCGCGAGCAAGGCATTACAGACTTCCGGACCTTTACCGATGTCCATCCAGAGTTCGTCGATCGCTGTCTGGCAGAAATAAAGGTTCTGGACGTAAATCGCTATACGCTTTACATGTATCACGCGCCCGATAAGGCCGACTTGCTGGCACGTTTGCCTGAAGTGTTCCGCGACGAAATGCGGCCGCACTTCAGAGAGCAATTAGTCGATTTATGGCAGGGGACTTTGTTTCAGCAACGAGAGGTGGTGAATTACTCGCTGGATGGCAATGCACTACACATACATATGCAGTTCTCGGTCTTTCCCGGCCGCGAGCACGATTGGGGCCTGGTGCTGTTGGCCCTGACCGACATTACGGCGCGCAAGAAGGCAGAGGCCTATCTGGAATACCTGGGCAAACACGATGTACTGACCAAGTTGAAGAACCGCTCTTTCTACGTGGAAGAACTGGCACGGCTTGAGCGGATTGGGCCGATGCCCGTTACGGTAATCATCATCGACTTGAACGATTTGAAGGATACCAACGACAGCTTGGGACACTCTGTCGGCGATGCGCTGCTGCGCCGCACTGGCGAGGTGCTGACCAAAGCGATAGACAAGCCATGGCAGGCGGCTCGCATCGGTGGCGACGAGTTCGCCATCCTGATGCCGGCGACAGATGAACAGACAGGCCAGCTGACGCTGGACAGCATTCAAAAGTTGATCGACCTGAACAACCAGTTTTACGGTGGTCCCTCATTGAGTTTTTCCATGGGGATTGCAACGTGTCAGCCGGGCGAACGCCTGGATGCCGCCTTGCGGCGCGCCGACATGGCCATGTACGAGGCCAAGCGCGACTACTATTCCGGCGAGCGGGCAAATCGGCGTAAACCTGCTGCCTGATTGCGGCTTGCCGCTGGGCCGCTGGCTTAGGCAGCGAAAAGCGGCAATACGATGGGGTATAGCGAGGCCACTAGTAACAAAGCCATGCAACGGTTGAACCACTGGATCGCCGCAGGCTTGCGCAGGGCGCGGCGCACCGCGCTGCCGCACAAAGTCCACAGGCTGATGCTGGGGAAATTGATGAGCGACAGGACGATCACCGCAGTGATCAGGTTGCTTAGAAATGGCTCGCGCGGCATGTAGGTGGCGATGATGCCCACGGCCATGATCCATGCCTTGGGGTTTACCCACTGAAAGGCAGCCGCTTGCAGGAAGGTGAACGGCTTGCCGGCGGTTTCTCCTGCTTCGACCGCGCCGGCGCGCGCTATCCGCCAGGCCAGGTACAACAAGTAGACCGCGCCGATGTACTTCAGGGCGACATATAGGCCAGGCATGGCTTCAAAAACGGTGCCCAGTCCCGCCCCCACCAGCAATAGCATGATGGCGACGCCTAAAGTGATGCCCAGCATATGGGGCAGGCTGCGGCGATAACCGAAGCTTGCGCCTGACGCGGTCAACATGACGTTGTTCGGCCCGGGAGTGATGGAGTTCACGAAGGCAAAAAGTGCTAGCGACAATAAGACATTGGACGTCATGGAAACGGCTGGAAAAATGGCTGGGAAGGTGTCATGCTAAGCGATAATCGCAGTACAGTACCGGTACAGTTTTGCGGTTCACTATTGCAACTGGCTTGGTTCATTTTGCATGACACTTTCTACGGGTATCCCGATGCTGACCTGGACTCCCATGCGTCGGTCCGGTGTATCGCTGGCAGACCAGCTGGCTACACATCTGGCCGAGCGTATTCGTAACCATGGCCTGCGGGCCGGCACTCGCCTGTCTTCGGTGCGCACGATGGCTCAGGAAGCGGGACTTAGTCGCTTTACGGTGGTGCAAGCCTACGAGAAGCTCGCCGCGCAGGGCCTGATAAGATCGCGGCGCGGGGCGGGTTTTTATGTGCTGGCGCCGACACCGGCGATGGCTGCTTCCGCTGAAGCCGCTGGCCTGCCGCCCGACCCAGAGGCTGCCTTCGATACCCTCTTCCTGCTGCGCAGCATGTTTCGCGAAGTCGCAGGCATGCCCGTGCCCAGCACGGCGGGTCTGCTGCCGCCGGCGTGGCTTAACCACGAGATGGTATCTGCGGCGGTGCGCAATGTGGGCCGCAGCGGTGGGCGCAGCCTGCTGGGCTACGGGGTGCCCAAAGGCTTGCTGGCGCTGCGTCAACAAGTGGCTTCAGGCCTGCAGGCGCAAGACGTGCCGGCGCATCCGGACCATCATCTGATGACAGTGGCCGGCGTTACCCACGGGCTGGACTTGATCTCGCGTACGTTTATTCGCCCGGGCGACACCGTGCTCGTGGAGGACCCTGGGTGGTTCATGATTTTCGGTCGTCTGACGGCGTTGGGCGCGCGTGTGGTCGGCGTACCGCGCCTGCCCGATGGTCCGGACGTCAGGGCGCTTGCGCAACTGGCGCAATTGCATAAGCCCGTGCTGTTCATTGTTAATTCAGCGGTGCACAATCCTACAGGTCATACCTTGTCGGCCGGGGTGGCGTACGAAGTGTTGCGCATTGCCGAGCAGTTCGACTTTCTGCTGGTAGAGGATGACACCTATGCCGATCTCCATCCGGGCGAACCCATGCGATTGGCCGCATTGGACAGGCTGAACCGGGTCTTGCTGGTGGGAGGTTATTCCAAAACCTTGGCGGCAAGCCTGCGTGTAGGCTACATAGCGGGCAAGCGGGATCTTATCGATCGACTGACGGATACGAAGCTGCTGGGTGGCTTGACCACGCCACAGCTGGGCGAGCAGGTGGTATATCGCATACTCGTGGAAGGCCAGTACCGCCGCCATCTTGAGCGATTGCGTGTCCGCGTCAATGACGCCCGGGACGAATGCCTACGCCGTCTGCTCGCCATGGGCTGCACCATTCCGCATGAACCTCATGCCGGCATGTTTGTGTGGGCGGATTGCGGCATGGATACTGAAGTGCTTGCGCGGCGGGCCGCGGCGCGGGGCTTGCTGATCGGACCCGGCGTGCTGTTCTCACCGACCCAAACGCCCTCGACCCATTTTCGCGTAGCGGTGTCGCTGGTAGAGGACGACAAGGGACTGCGGGTGCTGCAAAGCCTCCTCGGGCGGGATGATGGCAACCGCGATACGTGAACGCTGTTATTCGTACTGCACGCCGTGTTCTCGCGTAAAGTAGTTCTTCGGGGCGACAGCCCCTTAACCTTCAGGAGATACCCATGTCCGTAGAAAAAGTCCTTTATCGTGCACAGGCCACAGCCACCGGCGGTCGTGATGGTCGGGCTGTGTCATCCGACGGCATTCTTGACGTGAAGCTCGTGACCCCCAAAGAGCTGGGCGGTGCGGGTGGCGAAGGCACTAATCCCGAGCAGTTGTTCGCTGCCGGCTATTCCGCGTGCTTTCTCGGAGCGCTGAAACTTGTCGCCTCGCGCGAGAAAGTCTCTTTGCCCGATGACACCAACATCCAGGGCACGGTGGGTATTGGCCCCATTCCCGATGGCTTTGGCATCGAAGTGGAGCTGAAAATTTCGGTGCCTGGCATGGCGCGCGATCAAGCGCAGGCTCTGGTCGATAAGGCCCACATCGTATGCCCCTATTCCAATGCCACGCGTGGCAATGTGGATGTGACGCTTACCGTTGTGTAGTTGACAGCGCCGCGTGCCTGAAGCAGTCGGTCGTGTGGTCCATGAACCCGCCGACCGCTTGCAGGTAGGAATGACAAATGGTCGGGCCCACGAAAGTGAACCCGGCCTTTTTAAGCGCCCGGCTCATGGTTTGCGCCTCCGGCGAAATTACCGGAATGTCTTGATGAGCAGCGTAGTGATGGATAACGGGCTTGCCGCCGACAAAAGACCATAAGTAGTCGACGGGGTCGGATAGCTCCAGCCAGGCGCGTGCATTGCTGCGTGCCGCATTCAATTTCAAGCGGTTGCGGATGATGCCGGCGTCTTGCATCAGGGTCTCGATGTAGTCGTCGCTCATGGTTGCCAGCGCCTGGGCATCGAAGTTGAACATGACATCGCGGTAATGCGGCCGCTTTTTCAGCACGGTAATCCACGACAGACCCGCCTGAAAGCCTTCCAGCAGCAGTTTTTCGAATAGGTGCCGGGCGTCGTGGGACGGCACGCCCCATTCGGTATCGTGATAGGCTTGGTAGATGGGATCGTCGGAACACCAGCGGCAACGTTGCATGCGGGAATTGTAATGCGTCTTTAGCCGCCGCAGCCTCCGCAACATTCGCCATCTTCGCCATGCACCGGCTTGGCAATCTGAAAGCCGGCATCTTCGACAGCCACTTGCAAGCGCTGGGTCGACACCAGGAATTCGTCGAACGACACCGTGGCCCGGTTTTGGTCGAATGAAACCTTGGCGTCTTCGACGCCTTTGACCGCTTTAAGCGCCTGGGCAAGTTTGGCGGCACAGTGTTCGTCTTGCATGCCAGCAAGCTTAAGCATACCTATCTGCATATCCATTCCTTGGAGGTGTATTGAAGATGCATCGTAGGTATCGCCTTATGTTCTGGCAAGCTTCTCCTGACGCGCAAAGTGGGTATGGATCGCTGCTTGGGTGCATGCCGCCACGCAGCGTTGCGGATATCGAGGCGCCCGGGTATCATCTGTCGCGTCGTACAACAAGCATGCAGAAGAGACCGGCTCCACGCCGGCGCCGACGGAGCAACCGCCCCGGAAACTCTCAGGCAACAGGACTGCATGCCTACTGACAATCTGGAGAGCGGCCCAAAGTGGCCCACCGAAGGGGAACTGGCCGATACGGCAGTGAAACTCTCAGGTACCAAGACAGATGGGGCGTTGCCGTCATAAGGCGGCAGCCACCATTCCATTGGAGCGCTCTCATGCACCATGTAGCCGTTATTGGCGCCGGTATTACCGGCGTTACCTCAGCCTATGCCCTGCGCAAATTGGGCTGCGAAGTTACCGTTATTGATCGCCAACGCTATTGCGCCATGGAGACCTCTTACGCCAACGGCGGCCAGCTCTCGGCCAGCAACGCAGAAGTCTGGAACAACACCTCCACCCTGATCAAAGGCATACGCTGGATGTTTCGGCGCGACGCCCCCTTGTTGGTGAACCCCTCGTTCAGCTGGCACAAGTACTCGTGGATGGCGGAGTTCATGCGCAATGTGTCCAACTATCGCCAGAACACGGTCGAGACGACCCGGCTGGCCATCGCGGCCCGGCAACACCTGTATCAGATGGCTGAAGAAGCAGACATCGACTTTGACCTGGAGCAGCGGGGCATACTGCACCTTTATTACGACCGCAAAAGCTTTGAGGCGGGGCGCCGGGTCAATGCCTTGCTGCGTGAGGGTGGCCTGGAACGACACGAAGTCGATCCGCAGGAAGCCCAGCGTCTTGAGCCGGCTGTACAGCGCGATTGTTATGGCGGCTTTTATACGCCTTCTGACGCCACGGGTGATATTCACAAGTTCACCTGCGGCCTGGCCCAAGCCTGTGAGCGTATGGGGGTGCAGTTTCGTATGGATTCCGAGGTGACATCCATTACGCCTCAGGGCCGTGGGCATCGTGTCTTGCTGAAGCAAGCCGGCGGTACCGAGCAAGAACAGCTTAGTGTGGACGCCGTCGTCATTTGTGCCGGGACAGCAAGTCGGCGCTTTGGCGCGATGCTGGGCGATCGCATCAATATCTATCCGGTAAAAGGCTACTCCATTACGGTCAATCTGGATGACGAAAGAAGTGCCCAGGCCGCGCCATGGATCAGCCTGTTGGACGAAGAGGCAAAGATCGTGACCAGCCGCTTGGGCCGGAACCGCTTTCGGGTTGCCGGTACGGCGGAGTTCAATGGCTACAACAAGGACATACGCGCTGACCGCATACAACCGCTAACCGACTGGGTCCGGCGCAGCTTCCCCAATGTCGACACCTCGCGCGTGGTGCCGTGGACGGGCCTGCGCCCCATGATGCCCGACATGATGCCCCGTGTGCGCGCTGGCAAGCGGTCCGGTGTCTTCTATAACACCGGGCATGGACATCTTGGCTGGACGCTATCAGCCGTGACTGCCCAGATGCTGGCCGGGATGGTGACCACGCAACGGGCATGATCCGCGGGCATTCACCTATAATCCGCTGTGTATTCATCCAGCGGTCATTATGGAACCCGAGCCCACCCCGACTCTTGCCCCGCGCCGTATCGCCCATGTCGATATGGACGCGTTTTATGCCTCGGTAGAGCTGCTCCGCTACCCCGAACTGCGGGGGCGGCCGGTGGTCATAGGTGCAGGGTCGGCCGCGCAGCCGCGCGTGCTGGCCGATGGCAGCCGGGAGTTCTCCTATCTGCGCGGCTATGTCGGTCGCGGCGTCGTGACCACCTCAACTTACGAGGCGCGCGCGCTGGGCGTGTTTTCGGCCATGGGCATGATGAAGGCGGCCCAATTGGCACCCGAGGCCGTGCTGTTGCCCACTGACTTTGCCGCCTACCGCCGTTACTCCGGCCTGTTCAAGAACGCCGTGGCAACCGTTGCGCCGCATATCGAAGACCGCGGTATTGACGAAATCTATGTTGACCTGACCTTGCTGCCGGACGACACGCTGACGCTGGCCCGGCGCATCAAGACGGCGGTGCGCGAGGCCACCGGCCTGACCTGTTCCATCGGCATCTCTCCCAACAAGCTGTTGTCCAAGATCGCCTCCGACCTCGATAAGCCTGACGGCATCACAATTATTTCTGAAGACAACTTGTTGGGCCGGATCTGGCCCTTGCCGGTGGGCAAGGTGAATGGCATAGGCCCCAAGGCCAATGCGCGTCTGGCTGCTATCGGCATCGAAACCATTGCACAATTGGCGCAGGCTGCGCCCGATTTGCTGCAGCAGCATTTTGGGCTGAGCTACGCACGCTGGTTATTGAGCGTTGCACACGGCATTGATGACAGGCCGGTCGTCACGCATTCCGAGCCCAAGTCGATCAGTCGAGAAACCACCTTCGAGCGCGACCTGCATGTGCGCCACGATCGTGCCCTGCTTTCGCAGGTCTTCCTGGAACTATGCACGCGGCTGGAGTCGGACCTGTCGCGCAAGGGCTACGCCTGCCGCAGCGTCGGTATCAAGCTGCGCTTCGACGACTTCCGCACAGTGACCCGCGACATTACCTTGCCGTCTGCCATTGTTGACGGAGCCGCCATCCACAGGGCAGCGGGCTTATGCCTGAAGCGGATTCCTCTGGATCGCAAGATCCGCTTGCTCGGCGTACGTGTCAGCGGGTTGCGGTCCATTACCGAACTGGAGCGTGACCGGCAGGCGCAAGAGCCCAGGCAATTGAGTCTGTACTGACGCTGTCAGACGTCGTACATGAGCTCGACGCTGTCGCCTATGCCCAGCCGGGTTCCCGGGCTGACCCCTGCCACGACCGCGTTGACGCCAAACAGCACGCCTTCTGGAAACTGGCGATGCTCGGCCAGGGTGATGCCCGGTTCCGTACCGACCTTGGCTGTGAGGTGATCAATGTTGGGCACAGGACAACGGCCGCAACGCTTGACGAAAGCAAAAGTCAGGACACCCGCGCGCATGCCGGCCAAGTAGTCCTCTTCGTAAGCGGGCAGGCCGGACAGGACAACGTTGGGCCGAAAGCGGTTCATCGGTACGGGTTCGTGGCCCTTGGCCTGCAAGCGTTGGTTCAGCTCGTCCAGCGAGCCCTGGTTGGTGACCAGCAAGGGGAAGCCATCGGCAAAGCCAAAGCGATGTTTTGCGGGAAAACCAGGGGCTCCATCTTCGTGGCGTGCGCGCCACGCATTGACGTGATCAGGGCTGGCACAGCGTTCTGCTTCAGGATGTACTCGCAGCAGGCGGCAGGGCAGCTCGAGAAAGTCGCTCAGCCACTTCGCAGCGGCATCACCTTCGTCGAACCCCAGTGTGTGACTGCGCCAGATGGTGACGGGAATCTGGGTGGGTTCGGAAGTGTCCGTAAGCCAGGGCACCGTCAGCACCGGCATGCCCTGCGCATGCAGGGTAAGGTCGCCGGCGGAAGAAAGGTGTGGGCGTATGAGGGCCATCCTGGGGTACTGCCGCTGCGTCATGAAAATGCCGTGCCCATCGACAATGACCCATTGCCGGTCGCGATGCAGTCCGCCCTGGCTGAGCCCCACTTCAGAGTGTGCGATGCCGGCGCATGATTTGACGGGATAGGTGTATAGACTAAGGATGGAGACAGTCATAATCGGATCGCAGTAAAAAACGGACTTGTGATGGTGCTTGCCTGAAGCATAATACCGTTTTCATGAAGCACGCTGCGAAGGAACTCTATGCCCTTGAAGGATTGGTTGGCCGCGCTGGTGGTCATTACGGCGTGGGGAATGAACTTCGTTGTCATCAAGGTGGGGCTGGACGAAATCCCGCCTTTGTTGTTGGGTGCGCTGCGCTTTACATTGGTCGCCTTTCCCGCGGTTTTTTTCATCAAGCGGCCCGCCTTGCCGTGGCGCATCATTGTCCTGTATGGGCTTACGATCAGTCTTGGACAGTTCGTGTTCCTTTTCACCGCCATGTCGGTCGGCATGCCGGCGGGCCTGGCGTCGCTGGTGCTGCAATCACAGGCATTTTTTACGGTACTGATAGCGGCGCTTTTGCTGGGCGAGGGCGTGCGTCGCCATAATGTGCTGGGCATGCTGGTGGCTGTTGCAGGTTTGGTATTGATACATCAGGGGGCTGACGTCCGTACGATGTCGATGTTGGGTTTTGTGCTGACCTTGTTCGCTGCGCTGAGCTGGGCGATGGGCAATATCGTGGCCAAGACGGCCGGCCGCCAGATCGACATGGTGGGCCTGGTGATATGGGGCGCTTTGATTCCGCCCATTCCCTTTCTTGTCTTGTCGTGGTTCCTTGAAGGCCCGGACTTGATGCTGGCCAGCCTGGCAGGCATCAGCTACGTGGGGGTCGGTGCTGTCATTTACCTGGCGCTGGTGGCTACGATCGTTGGCTATGTGTTGTGGGGGCGGCTGCTGACGCATCATCCGGCCAGCAAGGTGGCGCCGCTAAGCCTGCTGGTTCCCATCATTGGGCTGGTGTCCTCGGCCGTGCTGCTGGACGAACGGCTGGCCGCTGTGCAGTGGGTTGGTGGGCTGATCGTCATGGCCGGTCTGGTCATCAATGTATTCGGCGCCAGGGCCCTGGCCCTTATGCGTTCGGCATCCAGGCCCTGATGTTGGCTCACGGCGCTTGTGCCTCGCTGGGCTAAAATCAAGCTTGCACATACGCTTCTTTTCACTTCTTTCGAATACAGGATGCCACATGGAATTTGATCGGTCGGGCGTAGACGCGCTTATGGATATCACCAAGCGCCCCGAGCTGGTTTTTGTGCGCGGGCAGGGCTCGTGGCTAGAAGATCACACCGGCAAGCGATATCTCGACTTCATGCAGGGTTGGGCGGTCAACAGCCTGGGGCATTGCCCCCCACAAGTGGTCAAGGCCTTGAGCCAGCAGGCCGAGCAGTTGCTCAACCCCTCGCCGGCGTTTTACAACGCGCCTTCCATGGCCCTGGCCACGCGGCTGACTGCTGCGTCGGTGTTTGACCGTATTTTCTTTGCCAACAGTGGTGCCGAAGCCAACGAAGGCGCCATCAAGCTGGCGCGCAAGTGGGGGCAATTGCATCGTGGCGGCGCCTATAAGATCATCACTTTCGAGCACAGCTTCCACGGGCGCACACTGGCGACCATGTCGGCGTCGGGCAAGCCTGGTTGGGACACCATCTTCGCACCTCAGGTCGATGGCTTTCCGAAAGCGCGCCTGAACGACCTGGCTTCAGTCCGCGCGCTGGTCGACGAGCAAACGGTTGCCATCATGCTGGAGCCTGTTCAAGGCGAGGCCGGTGTGGTGCCGGCAACGACCGAGTTCATGCAGGGCTTGCGCAAGTTGGCCGACGAGCAAGGCCTACTGCTTATTGTGGACGAGGTCCAGACGGGTTTCGGACGCACGGGCAAGCTGTTCGCCTACGAGCATTCCGGCATCACACCAGACATCATGACGCTGGGTAAAGGGATAGGCGGCGGTGTACCGCTGGCAGCGCTGTGCGCGCGCGAGGCGGTGTCCGTGTTTGCCCATGGCGATCAGGGCGGTACTTACAACGGCAACCCGCTGATGACAGCGGCCGGCGTGGCGGTATTCGATGCCTTGACGGCGCCAGGGTTCATGGCGTCCGTCAATGCGCGGGCCACGCAGTTGTCCCAAGGCTTGCAAGCCTTGTCGGACAAGTGGGGCATGAAAGGTGAGCGTGGCATGGGCTTGCTGCGGGCGCTGATGCTGGATCGCGACGACGGGGGCGCCATAGTCGAAGCCGCTCGCGACTGGGCGCCCGAGGGCCTGCTGTTGAATGCGCCGCGGCCCAACCTGCTGCGCTTCATGCCGGCCCTGAACGTAAGCGCCGACGAGATCGACGCGATGCTGGCGCGGCTTGACGAAGTTATCGACAAGATCCGCGCCGGAGCCGTGCTTACTGCGCCTTGACGACCTGGCGCCATTGGTGCAACAAGGGTTCGGTGTAGCCGTTGGGCTGCTCCAGACCCTTGAAGACCAGGTCGCAGGCAGCCTTGTAGGCAGCCGAAGTCTCGAAGTTGCCTGCCATGGGGCTGTACAGCGGGTCGCCCGCATTTTGCGCATCGACCACTGCCGCCATGCGCTGCATGGTTTCTTCGATTTGTGCTTTGTCGACGACGCCGTGGCGTAGCCAGTTGGCCATGTGCTGGCTGGAAATGCGCAAGGTGGCGCGGTCTTCCATCAAGCCCACATCATGGATGTCGGGCACCTTGGAGCAGCCGATGCCCTGGTCTATCCATCGAACGACATAACCCAGGATGCCTTGCGAGTTATTGTCCAGTTCTTGCTGGATTTCTTCTGCGGACCAATTGGTGTCGGTCGCAACCGGAATAGTCAGCAGCTTGTCCAGCAGGGCTTCCGACTTGCCTTCCATATTGCGCTGTATTTCTTGCACATCGGCTTGATGGTAATGCAGCGCATGCAGCGTGGCAGCGGTCGGTGAAGGCACCCAGGCGGTGTTGCCGCCGGCCTTCAGGTGGCCGATTTTTTGTTCCAGCATGTCGGCCATGAGGTCGGGCATGGCCCACATGCCCTTGCCGATCTGAGCGTGACCGCGCAAGCCGCAAGCCAAGCCGGTTTGTACGTTGTTCTTTTCGTAGGCGTCTATCCAGACGCTGCGCTTCATGTCGCCCTTGCGCACCATGGGGCCGGCCTCCATGGAGGTATGCATTTCGTCGCCGGTGCGGTCCAGGAAGCCCGTGTTGATAAAAGCCACGCGTTCACGCGCGGCAGCGATGCAGGACTTCAGGTTGGCACTGGTACGGCGCTCTTCGTCCATGATGCCCATCTTGATGGTATTGGGCGCCAGGCCCAGCAGCGCTTCTGTGCGCGCGAACAGCTCGTCGGCGAACGCAACTTCGGCCGGGCCGTGCATCTTGGGCTTGACGATGTAAATCGAGCCCGCGCGCGAGTTGCCGCGTGCCTTGAGATCGTGCATGGCAATCAGCGAGGTGAAGACGGCGTCCATGATGCCTTCGGGTATCTCGCGGCCTTGCTCGTCCAGGATGGCCGGATTGGTCATCAGGTGGCCCACATTGCGTATGAACATCAGCGAGCGGCCATGCAGCGACTGTGACTTGCCGTCCAGATCGGTGTACTCGCGATCGGGATTCAAGACGCGGGTAAACGACTTGCCGCCCTTGGCGACTTCTTCGGCCAGATCTCCCTTCATCAGGCCCAGCCAGTTGCGGTACGCCAATACCTTGTCCTGAGCGTCGACGGCGGCGATGGAGTCTTCGCAATCCATGATGGTGGTCAAGGCCGCTTCCATCAGGACATCCTTGACGCCTGCGGCATCTTGCTTGCCAATGGGATGCGTGGGATCGATTTGTATTTCGAAGTGCAGTCCGTTGTGGCGGAACACCAGTGCTTCGGGCTGTGTAGGCCGTCCGCGATAACCCAGTAGTGCCGCGGGCGATGCCAGGGTGGTTTCGGTTTCGTTGCCCAGTGTCACGCGCAAGCGGCCGTCCACCACGGAATAGCTGGTGGCGTCGGCGTGCGAGCCTTCAGCCAGCGGGATGGACTCGTCCAGGAACTGTCGCGCAAACGCGATGACTTTGCCGCCGCGCACGGGGTTGTAGGCGCCGGCGCGGGTCGCCCCGTCGGCTTCCGAGATGGCATCGGTGCCGTACAGTGCATCGTACAGGCTGCCCCAGCGGGCATTGGCCGCATTCAGAGCATAGCGGGCATTGGTGATGGGCACCACCAGCTGCGGACCGGCTTGTTGGGTGATTTCAATGTCGACGCGATCGGTCTTGATGCTGACATCGGCAGGGGCATCTTGCAGGTATCCGATCTCGCGCAGAAAGGCCTGATAGGCGCTTTGATCCTGGATGGGGCCGGGGTGCTGGCGATACCACTTGTCCAGCTCGGCCTGCAGGCGATCACGTTCGGCAAGCAGTTCGCGGTTCTTGGGCGCCAGCTCGTGTACGAGTGCATCCAGGCCGGTCCAAAAGGCTGCGGGCGTCAGGCCGGTGCCGGGCAAGGCTTCCTGTTCGATGAATTGGTGGAGTTCGGAGGCGACTTGCAGGCGTTCGCAGGACGTTCTTTCAGTCATGGCATTTCCTTGTAAGGTTCAAAAATTCGGGCGCACACGAGTCGGCGGATCCAGGCAGCCTGTCTGTATAGGCTTTGTAATCTGGAGCGAGTAGACTGTCGTCAGGACGCGGATGGAAGCAGGTGGGTGCCGTGTCGTCGCGATGAGGCGGGCGCTGTCCTATTATGGACTGTTGCTTAAAAGTACTCAACACCACGCAAAGTCACAGGACTTTATACAAAAAGTTATGTAATCGAATTGGCGCAGGCATGCGTCAGATTGCGATACTCGTACCTGGAAGGAGCTCACCATGAGCCAACTAAAACTTATCGGCGCGCCCTCTGCATTGTTGTTGCTGGAGGGCTGGGCGGCGGTGGAGGGCCGCGACGCCATACACAAAACCTTTATTTTCAAGAACTTCAATGAAGCCTTTGGCTTCATGACGCAAGTAGCGATGCAGGCTGAAAAGCTCGATCACCATCCCGAGTGGACTAACGTCTACAAGCGGGTCGCTGTCACCTTGACGACGCACGATGCCAAAGGCGTAACCGAACGCGATGTGGCCCTGGCGTTGTTCATGGATCAGCTGGCCTAGAGTATCTGCGCGTCTATCAAGGCCACCAGCGCCGACACCGTAATCAAGGACAGTACCGTCGAGATCAGGATGGCGCGTGAGGTCACGCCCGGTTCGCGCTCGTAAAGCTTGGCCAGCATGAAGGGGCCGGTGCCCACCGGCAGGGCGGCCAGCAGCACGGCTACGGCGGCCCACATGGGCGGCATCTGGAATACCCAATACACCAGCACGAAGGTCACCAGAGGATGCAGCAGCAGCTTCAGGCCGACGATGCGCCATACGGCACCGTGTCGTTCGTTTGGACTGCCCTGCGCCAGGAACAGGCCTATGGTTACCAAGGCACAGGGGCTGGCTGCCGCTCCCAGCAGCGTGGTGAACTGCGTGACGGCATAGGGCAAGGGCTGGCCCACCAGGGCGACGAGCAAGCCCAGCAGCGGCGCGGCGACCAATGGGTTACGCAGCAGCGAACGTCCCACCTTGCCTGCCGTGCGCCATACGCTGCGCGTTTGCAGCAGATCGATTTCAATCAACATGATGGAAAAGGCGAACAGCACGCAAGCGGTCAGCAAAATAGCCAGGACGACGGCCGGCAGGCTTTCAGGGCCGAAAACAATAAGGCATAGCGGTATGCCCATGAAACCGGCATTCGAGTACGAGGCGGCCAGTGCTTCGATGCTGACATCGGCCAGGCGGCCGTTGCGTCGACGATCCAGCAGGCACGAGGCCCCGAACACCACTGCAATGGCGAGCAAGGATCCGGCCAGGTAGCCCGGCTGATTGATCTCCTGCCAGCTGATTTCCGCCATGGCCTGGAATAGCAGCGCCGGCAGCGCCATCCACACCACAAACTTGTTCAGGCTGTCGACGGCGCCAGGGCCCATCAATCGCTTCTTGGCGGCGACATAGCCCAGCAATATGAGCGCGAACAGCGGGAATACAGCATTGAGGATGACGCTCATGGATCAGTACAGTCGTTTAGGCAGGCAGTGTATTAAAGCAAAAATTCGTTGCACACGGCTGCGGGTACCTTAATGGCCATATAGTGTCATGAAAGGTTTATATACTGACATTTTCACCGGTAGCATAATCATGTTTGATTCCACGGATGTTTTGGGCAACACGGTTTTGCCCCCCGTAATCCCGTATGCCAGCTTTACCGACGCCCGAGCGGCAGTCGAGCGGCTGGTTCAGATTTACGCGCGCAACACGGCCTTCATTCGCGACGGCTTCAGCCGCTATGCCAAGGGAGAGTTCACCGAGCCGCAGCGAGTGCGCGCCTACTACCCCGCCATACGCATACAGGTCAATACTTACCAGGAAGTGGATAGCCGCTTGTCGTATGGCCACGTGGTCGAGCCGGGGTCTTATATGACCACCGTGACGCAGCCCGCGCTGTACTTCGATTACCTGCTCGAGCAGATCGGCTTGCTGCTCAAGAATCACGGCGTACCGGTAGAGATCGGCGAATCCAGCATGCCCATCCCCCTGCACTTTTCCTTCGGCGATGGCGAGTACGTAGAGGCCGTGTACTCGGACAAATTGCTGGGCGAATCCTTGCGCGACCATTTCGACGTTCCCGAGTTGGCCGTTACGGACGATGCCATCGTCAACGGCACCTGGATAGGCGCAGCCGGCCAGCCGCAGCCACTGGCGCCCTTTACGGCCCCTCGCGTGGACTACTCCTTGCATCGCCTGCAGCACTATACGGCGACGGCGCCAGAGCACTTCCAGAACTTCGTCCTGTTTACCAACTACCAGTTCTATGTGGACGAGTTTTGCCAGTGGGCGAAAGAGTCCCTCGCGCAGGGTGAAGGTGGTTACACCGCCCTGGTCGAACCGGGTAACGTCGTTACGCTGGCGGGTGCAGACGCGCAGCGAGTCGGCACGCCGCTGATGCGCGGGCCGCAGATGCCGTCCTACCACCTGGTGCGCGACAAACACATGGGCATTACGTTGATCAACATCGGCGTTGGCCCGTCCAATGCCAAGACCATTACCGACCACGTTGCCGTGCTGCGCCCCTCGGCCTGGCTGATGCTGGGCCATTGCGCCGGACTGCGCACCACGCAGCGCCTGGGCGACTATGTGTTGGCCCATGGCTATGTGCGTCAGGATCACGTGCTGGACGACGACTTGCCCACCTGGGTGCCGGTGCCGCCACTGGCCGAAATTCAGATTGCCCTGGAGCAAGCGGTGGCCGATGTTTCCGGGCTGGAAGGGTGGGAGCTGAAGAGGATCATGCGTACCGGTACCGTCGCCTCTATCGACAACCGCAACTGGGAGCTGCGCGATCACCACGAGCCGGTACAGCGACTGTCGCAATCGCGGGCGATCGCACTCGATATGGAGTCGGCCACTATTGCGGCCAATGGCTTTCGGTTTCGGGTGCCCTACGGCACGCTGCTTTGCGTATCCGACAAACCGCTGCATGGCGAGTTGAAGCTGCCCGGCATGGCCAGCGACTTTTATCGCACCCAGGTCGGGCAGCACCTGCATATCGGCATACGCGCGCTGGAACTGCTGCGCGACATGCCCAAAGAACGTCTGCATTCGCGCAAACTGCGCAGCTTCATCGAGACTGCATTCAAATGAAAAGCATCTATCTTGCCGGCTTTGATGTCTTCCGACCGGACGCCCGCGAGTGGGGCGCGACACTAAAAGAACTGTGCAACAAGTATGGTTTCGAAGGGCTTTACCCGCTGGACAATAACGCGCCCAGGACACTTGCCGGCGCTGACCTGGCCTTGTGGATTTATCGCGCCAATATTGCGCTGATACAGCAGGCCGACATGCTGCTGGCCAATGTAAATGCCTTTCGCGGCGCGGAGCCCGATTCGGGTACAGCTTTCGAAATTGGCTACGCCGTGGCGCTGGACAAGCCAGTGTGGGCTTATACCGACGAGGCGCGGCCTCTGGTCAAGCAATTGCCCGCCATACGCCAGCCGGGCGGAGCCACCTACACCGACACGCATGGCTACACCATAGAAGACTTTGGCCTTAACCTGAACCTGATGTTGGCGTGCAGTACGGAAATTGTGATCGGTACGGCTGAAGACGCCCTGGCCGAGATGGCCGGGCACGCCTGATTGCTGCCCCGGCCCTGGGCGTATGCCCGGGGCCGGCTACAGCGGCTGCTTATTTCTTGCGGGCAGCGATGTCTTTTTGTGCCTGGGAGACCAGGTCTTCACCGACAGTCTTTTTCCATTTGTCGAACACGGGTTGGGTAGCCTTCACGAAAGCATCGTGTTGCTCGGGCGTCAGGTGGGTGACGGTAACGCCGTGGCTTTCGATGTCTTTCAGCATGGAAGCGTCGTCTTGGGTAACGCCTTTGCGCGCGATAACGATTTGCTGCTTGCCGGCTTCAACTGCAGCTTCGCGAACAATTTTGCGGTCTTCCTCGGTCCAGGACTCCCACACCTGCTTGTTCACGACAAATATCAGCGGGTCGGCAACGTAGTTCCAGAGCGTCAGGTATTTTTGCGCGACGTCATACAGCTTGGCGCCGGCGTAAATGGACAGCGGGTTTTCTTGCCCGTCCACCGCACCGGTTGCCAGTGCCGGCTGTGCATCAGCCCAGCTCATTTGCGTAGGATTGGCACCCATAGCTGTGAACGTGTCGATGTAGAGCGGCGAACCGACCACACGCAGCTTCATGCCTTTCAGGTCGTCCGGCGCCTTGACTTCACGCTTGGAGTTGCTGAGCTGCCGATAACCGTTCTCGCCCCATGCCAGTGGCACGACGCCGGCTTTTTCCACGATGTCGAACAGATCCTTGCCGACCTGGCCATGGATGAGCGCGTCGATGGCGGCGTAATCGGGCATCAGGAAAGGCAAAGAGAACAGATTCAGTTGCTTGACTTGCGGTGACCAGTTGATGGTCGACCCGATGGCCATGTCGATCAGGCCCTGACGGATGGCCGTGAACTCGCGCGTCTGGTCGCCTTGCACCAGCGAGACGCCCGGATACAGTTTGATATTGATACGGCCATCGGTGCGCTCACGCACCAGGTCTGCCCAGATCTGGCCGCCCTGCCCCCACGGGAAGGTGGTGCCGACCACCAGGGACATCTTGTATTCGGATTTATAGTCGGCCGCGCTGGCGGTGGACGTCGCTGTAAGCGCCGCCACCGAACAAGCGATGGCGCCAAGCAAGGTACGGATTTTCATGGTGTCTCCTCTATGGGGTGAAATCAAATCAGTGGTGTCAACAGCAAAAATGCCGACTGCGATGAGGCGGCAAGAAATCAGTATCCCAGATAACGGGGCAGCCATAAGGCCAATTCGGGGAAGGCAATGACCAGGATCAGCGTCAGGCTCATGGAACCGAGTAGCCACACCACCCAGCGCACGGTGCTTTCCATGGGCACTTGCGCGATGCGGCACGATACCATCAGGTTGACGGCCACGGGCGGCGTAAATTGGCCCAGGGCGACCATAAGCGTCAGCAGCACGCCGAACCAGACCGGATCCCACGAGAACGCCTGGGCGATGGGCATCAACAGCGGCACGAAGATCAGGAAGATCGAGATCCCGTCCAGGAACATTCCCAATACCATCAGCAGTACCACCAGCAGTGCCATGATGCCGTATTCGCCCAGGCCTGAACCGACGATGGCGCGGGCAATGGGATCGATGACGCTCAAGGTGGACAAGGCCCAGGCAAAAATACCGGCCAGGGTGACCACCATCATGATGACGGCGGACAGTTCGGCGGCTTCGCGGAAAATCAGGAACAGGTCGCGCACCTTGATGGTACGGTGCACCACCATGCCCACAAACAGGCCATAAAAAACGGCGACGACGGCAGCTTCGGTGGGCGTGAAGTAACCCATGCGCATGCCGCCCAGGATCAGGACGGGGGCGATCAGGCCCCACGCTGCGCCAAACAGGCTGGGCCAGAACGGCGGGCGCGGCAGGCTGGCTTCCAGTGTTCCCATGTTGTGCCGCCGGGACAGCCATACGGCAGGAATGATCAGGGTGATACCGGCGATGATGCCGGGCACCATCCCGGCCGCAAACAGCGCCGGCACCGAGGCTTGTGGAACCAGGACCGAATACACGATGAAGGCAATGGACGGCGGTATCAGGATGTCGGTGGAAGCACCCGCAGCGACGATACTGGCTGAAAACGGGCGCGGGTAGCCGGCCCGGTTCATGGCGCCTATCATCACCGCTCCGACGGCGGCGGCGCAGGCCGGCCCCGACCCCGAAATACCGCCCAGGAACATGGCAACGGCAATGGCCACCAGGGGCAGCATGCCTGGCCCGCGTCCCACGATGGCGATGGCGAAGTTGACCAGGCGGCTGGCCACGCCTGAGCGATCAAAGATGGACCCGACCAGCACGAACATGGGGATGGCCAGCAGCGGATACTTGGCCAGCCCGGCGTAGAAGCTTTGCGGCACTGCCATCAATCCGAACCATTGGGTGTCCAGGTTGGACATCACGATGGCCAGCGCACCGGCCACACCCAGCGCCACGCCGACCGGCAGGCCGATGACCATCAACACGGCAAATACGATGAACAGCGTCGTAACTATCATTTGCCGTCCCGCAACAGGCGGCGCAGTATGCCCGCCACGCGCAAGGTGATGGCGCCGGCCAGGACGGGCATCCAGACCGTATACCACCAGTTGGGCACCCCTATGGCAGGCGAGGTGTCGCCCCAGGTGTAGTCGTCGAAAACCATGCGGCCGGACAAGATGGTCAGCAACACGAAAAAGAGCAACACGATGGAGTTGCCGATGATGGCAAGCCGGCGCCGGCGCTGCGGCGGTCCGCCGTCGGCATAGACTTCAATGCGGATGTGTTGGTTGCGGACAAACGCGGTGGCACCTGCCGTCATGGTCAGGATGATCAGCAGGAAAACAGAGATTTCCTCGGTCCAGGCAAAAGAGCCATCAGTCATGTAGCGCACGATCACATTGATGAAGGTGATCAGCGCCAAGCCTGCCAATACCAATACCGAGATCCAGTCTTCGACCTTTAGCGGTACGCGTACAGGGGGGTCGACGATCTCGGGAAGGATGGGCTCAACGATCTCGTCGACAGGTTCTTGTTGTGAAGACATGGGTGCAACGACCAGCGGCGTAAGAATTTGCAATAGCCGACATGCTAACTTGCCGCGTGGGTTTTAGTACTTCGGGGTTTCCCGCGCTTGCCGTGATACTTAGCGCTTGCGCAGTGCCAGCATGGTGCCCCGACAGTTCGCCGTGCCGCACAGGCAACGGTATTGCTCGCGCAGCTTCTTGGTAATGCGACCGTCCATGATCAGGCCGTAGTCGTAGAACAGCTCTGACCCGGCCGCAATGTCTTCCAGGGCGACGACGTATACGCGTTTGCCGCTATCGTCTTCCTGCGCCTCGCAGTTGGGTCCGCAAGAGTGGTTGATCCATTTGGCGTCATTGCCGCGCTTGCCGCCGTTGATGATCTTGCCGCTGCTTAACGAGAAGAAAAAGGTGTGGAAGGGATCGTCCGGGTTGACCGGATGCATCTCGTCGGCTTCTTCCGAGGTGATGCGTTGGCCGCGGTACTCCAGGATTTGTGTGCCGGCCGGGATGTCCCTGGCGGCGAACACGCCCTTGCCGTGCAAAGTGGACTTTTTTACCGTGTGCCAGGGTGGGGTTTTTTGCGTCATAGTCCTGCGGAGAGTGGGCCAGCGAAAAGGGAATAAACTGACAGAGTCTATTATCTTATGCAATATCCAGGCGTAACGTGAATTCTTCTACTGAAACAGCCGGCCGCAATGGCGCTCAGGCCTTACTCGACACCTTGATCAGTCTTGGTGTCGACACCATTTTCGGCTACCCCGGCGGGGCCGTGCTGCCGCTGTACGATGCGCTTTACTCGGAGCCGCGCATACGCCACGTACTTGTTCGTCACGAGCAAGGAGCCGTGCACGCTGCCGAAGGTTACGCGCGCTCGACGGGCCGCCCGGGTGTCGTGGTGGTGACGTCGGGCCCCGGCATGGCGAACACCACATCGGGTTTGCTGGATGCCCTGTGCGATTCGATTCCCGTCTTGTGCATCAGTGGTCAGGTTGCCACCGGCGCTATCGGTACCGATGCTTTTCAAGAATGCGACGCTATCGGCATCTCGCGTCCGGTCACCAAATGGAACGCGCAGATCAGGCGTACCGAAGATGTCGTCAGCCTGGCGGCCAAGGCATTCAAATTGACGACCTCCGGGCGCCCTGGGCCCGTGTTGCTGGATTTCCCCAAAGACATACAGATTGGCCTCGTGCCCGAATCGGCCTTGAGCGCCGAGCTGGTAGAGACGCCGGTGGGCGTGGAGACCACCAGCCCGGCGTCCGAGGCGGCCGTCAAGCGCGCTGCGGCGCTGATCGCCAATGCCAAGCGTCCGGTCTTCTATGGCGGTGGCGGCTTGATCAATTCCGGCGTTGATGCCTGTCAGGCCTTCGCCGCCCTGGTGCAGGACACCGGCGCGCCTTGCACACTGACGTTGATGGGCTTGGGCGCCTACCCGGCGGACGACAAACAGTTTTTGGGCATGCTGGGCATGCACGGCACGCTCGAGGCCAACCTGGCCATGCATCATGCCGATCTCATCGTTTGCGTGGGCGCGCGCTTCGACGATCGCATTACCGGTCGCCTGTCGGACTTTTGCCCGCATGCCAGCAAGATTCATCTGGATATCGATCCGGCCTCGATCAACAAGGTGGTGCGGGCCGATGTCGCCATGGTGGGCGACTGCTATCCCCTGCTCCGGGCCCTGCGCAAAGAGCTGTCGCAAGCCGTGCTGGCGCCCGACAGACTGGACGCCTGGTGGCAGCGCATAGCCGTGTGGCGCGCCCAGGAATGCCTTAAGGTGCCAACGGCAGCCGATCACATCCTTCCGCAAGACCTGATGCAGCGTCTGGACCGCGTCTTGACGGGTACGGACGCCATTGTCTCTACCGATGTGGGCCAGCATCAGATGTGGGCCGCGCAATACCTGCGCTTTAATCGCCCCAACCGCTGGTTGACTTCCGGGGGGGCGGGAACCATGGGTTACGGCTTGCCGGCGGCCATAGGAGCCCAAATTGCACACCCCGACAAAATCGTTGCCTGCGTCAGTGGCGACGCCTCCATCCTGATGAACATTCAGGAACTGGGCACTGCGGTACAGCACCAGACCCCCGTCAAGGTCGTCCTGTGCAACAACGGCCACATGGGCATGGTGCGGCAATGGCAAGAGCTGATACACGAAGGGCGCTACAGCCATAGCTATAACGCTTCGCTGCCTGATTTCGTAGCATTGGCACGCGCCTTTGGCTGGGGTGCCGCCCGGGTTGAGAACCCGGCCGAGCTGGATGCCGCTTTGGCCGAATGCATGGCGTATGCCGGCCCCTTCTTCCTGGATGTGGCCGTGCTGGCACAAGAGAATTGCTTTCCCATGATGCCCGCCGGCTACGGACACCAGCAAGTGATGTTGTCCGAAGACACTTGGTATGTAGAAGACTAGCGCCAGGCACGATAGAAAACCCCAATGTTTTTCGAGCCCATATTCGGGTACAACCTTCGCACAGTGTTTTATTACTTTTTTGGTGGAAAAAAATATGCGTAAGTCCTGGTTTTCGAAATTGATGCTCGCTGCGTCCGTGGCAGGTGTTTTTGCTGCGGCACCTGCCCTGGCGGCAACGAACCTGAAGCTGGCGTACGCGCTCTCTACCAACTCCCATTATGGGGCCGGGGCGGATGCCTTGGCCAAGACCATCGAGGGTGAAACCGGCGGCGAATTCAAGCTGGAGCATTTCCCTAATAGTGCGCTGGGCGGCGAGCGCGAAGTCATCGAAGGCCTGCAGTTGGGCACGATCGACCTGGCCATCGTCTCCACCGGCGCAACGCTTAACTTCGTGCCCAATACGGGCGTGTTCGACATCCCCTTCCTGTTTCGCGATCTGACACATGCGCGCAAGGTGCTGGACGGCCAGATCGGCCAGGAAATGCTCGAAGCGTTTCCCAAGCGCGGCCTGGTAGCCTTGGCTTGGGGCGAACAAGGTTTCCGTCAACTTACCAACAACGTGCGCCCCGTGGTCACGCCTGACGACGCCAAGGGCCTGAAGGTGCGTACCACCGAAAACCCCATCCACATCGCGGCATTCCGCGAGCTGGGCATCCTGGCTACGCCCATGGCCTGGCCTGAAGTCGCCACGGCGCTGCAGCAAGGCACTATCGACGGCCAGGAGAACCCGATGTCCGTGATCGTGTCGGCCAAGCTTCCTCAACTGCAAAAGTATCTGTCGCTCACCGCGCACGTGTATGGGCCGGCCCTGGTATTGATGTCGCCCAATGTCTACAACGGCTTGTCGGACGAAGATAAGGCCAGCTTCAAGAAGGCCGGCCACGATGCCGCGCTTGCCATGCGCGCCTATGTCGACGATATCGAAAAAAGCGGTATCGAAGAGGTCAAGAAACAGGGCATGCAAGTCAATACGGTCGACCATGCCGCTTTCGTGAAGGCCGTTCAGCCGGTATACCCCCAGTACTACAAGCAGTTCGGCAAGGACTTGGTCGAGTCCATCCGCAATACTCAATAATTCCTGCGGCAGCAGGGTAGCTTCGTAGGGGCTGGCGCCGACGCCGGCCCCTTATCGTTTGTCAGGAGACACCGTGGCATTTATCGGCATACTCGATCGCACGCTGTTTCGGCTGGTTTCGGGGATCACACAGGTGCTGATCGTATCGTCCGTGGCCGCCGGTTTTTATCAAGTGATCGCGCGCTTCATACTGGAGTCGCCGGCCGACTGGAGCGAAGCCTGGACGCGAGCGTCGCTGATCTGGACCGTCATGCTGGGTATTTCGCTAGCCTTCCGGCAAGGCGCCATGCTAAGTGTCGAGATGCTGCACAGCGCGCTGGGTCCACGTGGCGCGCGCTGGCTGGAACACGTCATCCTCGCCATCTGCGTAAGCTTCCTGGGCTTCATGGCGTGGGTGGGTGCCCAGATGACCTGGCGGGTGCGCTTTCAAACCATGCCCAGCCTGGAGGTCTCCATCTCCTGGGTATATATCGCGATCCCCATCGGTACGGCCCTGGCCATCGTGGCCGTCCTGGCCCATTGGGCGGAAGGGCCCCACAAGGCGGTGGTCGACGAGACCACGATTTAAGCCGGCCATGCAGTTCTCTACCCCCGATACCCACTTACACCAGGTGCAGCCATGTCGCAGTTGATGGTCGTTTCGATGTTGTTGTTCTTTGTGCTGTCTGTACCTGTGGCGGTTTCGATCGGCCTGGCCAGTATGGTGGGCGTGGCCTACGACGGGCAGATGACCTGGCTGGTTGTGGCCCAACAGATTTACGCCTCGCTGGACAAGTATCCCCTGGTGGCCGTGCCCTTTTTCATCCTGGCCGGCAACCTGATGGAGGCTGGCGGCATCTCCGAGCGCATGGTGGACTTTGCCAAAAGCGTGGTGGGCGGCCTGCAGGGCGGTCTGGCCGTCACTTGCGTGCTGACGTGCATGATCTTTGCAGCCGTTGCGGGCTCCAGTGTGGCGACGACCTTCGCGGTGGGCGCCATCCTTATTCCAGCCATGGTCAAGCATGGTTACCCGCGCCCGTTTGCCGCGTCGCTACAGGCCTCGGCCGCAGAACTGGGCGTCATCATTCCGCCGTCCATACCCATGATCCTGTTTGCGGTGGCGACCGACACCTCGGTAGGCGAGCTCTTCATCGCCGGCATTGGTCCGGGGCTTTTGATCAGCGGGTCGCTCATGGTCTATGTCTGGATATATGCTCGTCGGCACGGCTTTGGCAAACATGACGGAGACGGGCGGCTGGGGCTGTGGGCGGCGCTGAAGCGGGCCTGGCTGGCCTTGCTGATGCCTGGCATTATTTTGGGCGGTATCTATGGCGGCATCTTCACACCCACCGAGGCTTCAGCGGTGGCGGTGGTGTACGCATTATTCGTCGGTATCTTTGTTTATCGTCGTCTGAGCTTCACCGTGCTGCGCAAGACCTTGCATCGTTCGGTGGTGTCGACTGCGGTCATCATGTTCATTATTGCGAACGCCGGCGTATTCGGCTTCTTGCTGAACCGGGCCGGCATACCGGCAGCGCTGGGCGAGTGGCTGGGCATGGTGTTCAGTGACAAATACACCTTCTTGCTGGGCATAAACATCGCCCTGTTCACCATAGGCATGTTCATCGAAACGTCCGCGTCCATCGTGGTGCTGGCCCCATTGCTGCTGCCGGTGGCGATGCAGTTCGGTGTCGACCCGGCACACTTTGGCGTCATCATGGTGGTCAACCTGGCGTTGGGCATGATCACGCCGCCGTTCGGGGTGAATTTATTCGCGGCGTGCACGGTGGCCAACATTCCACTGGAGCGGCTGGTGCGGCCATTGCTGCCTTTCGTGGCGGTCGTAATAGCTTGCCTGATATGCATAACCTACGTGCCGCAACTAAGCCTGTTCTTTAAGCAACTGGTATACGGTTAGGCCGCTAGTGCGAGCCATGAGGCGGCCGACTGGACGATGTTGATGGGCGGATCTTGTCCGTCCACACGCAGTAGCCCGCCCTCCTGGTCGGGTGGCTCCAGTGTCTGGAATTGGTTGTCTATCAGCGTGGTGGGAAAAAAATGCGCATTGCCTCGGCTTGCTACGCGGGTCTGGGCGGCCTCGCGTGCGACGTCCAGCCAGATAAAGCGCAAATCGGGCACAAAGTCGCGCAGTTGCTGCCGATAGGCGCGCTTCAGGGCCGAGCAGCTGAGCACCACGCCAGCGTCTTTGCCGGCAGCCAGCTCGCGTCCCAGTACGTTCAGCCAAGTATGCCTGTCCGCATCCGTCAGCGGTATGCCGGCCTGCATCTTGGCTCGATTGCCATCACTGTGGAAGACATCGCCTTCGATGAATTGCCAGTTCAGGTGGTCCGCCAGCAACTGGCCGATGGTGGTTTTGCCGCAGCCCGACACGCCCATGACGACCACCGCAGCGGCTGGAGAAGCAACGGGGTTCGTGGCGGCGTTCAGGGCGGCGGGCGCATCCATGGGCGTTCAGGCGGGTGGCGCGGGGCGTTAAAACGGCGGGTCGTCATCACCGGCCGTGGTGGTGGCCGGAGCGGCTTTCTTTACTGCCTTGCTTGCCGTTTTGCTTGCTTTCTTTGCCGCTGTCTTTTTCGCGGCCGTCTTCTTGGTGGCCTTCTTGGCGGCAGTCTTGGAGGCTGTTTTCGTAGCCGTTTTGCTCGTCGCCTTCTTGGCCGCAGTTTTCGCCCCGGGCTTGACGGGCCGCGGCTCGAATTCGAAGCCGATCTTGCCGCTCTCTTGCTTGACCAGGAAAGCCTTGAACTTGCGGTTGGTGCGGCTGGACACAAATCCATCGAGCAGATCGGTTTTTCCTTCCGTGAGAAGCTTGCGGACCTGGTCGGCGGTGATTTCCTGCTGCAATATCATTTTGCCGGTACGGAAGTCGCAGGACTTTTCAGGGCCCACCGAGCGCTCGCATACATAATTCATGCCGTGCTCATAGACCTTGCCGCTGCACTTGGGGCACGCTCCTAGGGGCTCGCGTCCGGAAAAGTCGACCGGCTCGGTGTCTTCGTCGTCTTTCTGGCCGAAGTCGAACTCAAGCTTGTATTCATCCGTGATGCGCAGTAGTGCGGCAAAGGGCCGGCCCATCTTGCTGATAAAGCCAGGAAGGGGGCCGAGTTCGCGTCGGGTAAGCAGCTCTTCGACCTCGGGGATCTCGAAGGTGCGCCCGCCCGGGTGCTTGCCGATAGAAAAGTCGCAACTGGTGCAGGCGTAGCGGCGATAGTTTTCCTTAACTACACTGCCACACTTGGGGCAAGGTGTTGCCAGCGTTGCATAGTCGCCGGGCACCGTGTCGCGTTCGTACTCTTTGGCCCGCTTGACGATCACTTGCGTCATTTGCGCGATTTCGCGCATGAACTCGTCACGATCGAGTTCGCGTTGTTCGATTTGCTTGAGGCGGTGTTCCCATTCTCCGGTCAGCTCGGGCGAAGTGAGCTCGTTGACACCCAGGCCTGATAGCAGGGTCATCAACTGGCGTGCCTTGGCGCTGGGGATCAGGTCGCGGCCTTCACGGCGCAAATAGCCTTCATTCAGCAGGCCTTCAATAATGGCCGCCCGGGTGGCCGGTGTGCCCAGCCCGCGCTCGGACATGGCTTCGCGCAGGGCCTCGTCGTCAACCAGCTTGCCCGCGCCTTCCATGGCCGACAGCAGCGTGGCTTCCGTAAAGTGTGCCGGCGGCTTGGTGACCAGCGCCTTGGCCTCGATTTCGTCGGTCTTGACCTTTTCGTTGTCCGATACGGCCACCAGGTTGGTGTCGTCCCCCTGCACCTCGCGCCCATAGATGGCGAGCCAGCCAGGCGAAACCAGCACCTTGCCTTCTGTCTTGAAGTGGTGGCCCGATACTTCGGTAATGCGTGTCGTCAGGCGAAACTCGGCGGCCGGAAAGAACACCGCCAGGAAGCGCCGGGTGATCATGTCGTAGATCTTGCTTTCCGCGTCGCTCAGTTCGCGCGGGATCTGCATGGTGGGGATGATGGCAAAGTGATCCGACACTTTCTTGTTGTCGAAAATACGTCGGTTGGGCTTGACCCACTTCTGTTTGCACACCGTTTCGGCAAAAGGCTGTACCGCAGCCGCGGCGCTGGAACCGCCGTCGGACAGAGCTTCCATGGTTTGCTGGACGGTCTGCAGGTAGTCTTCGGGCAGATAGCGTGAATCGGTACGCGGGTAGGTCAGCGCCTTGTGGCGCTCGTACAGCGTCTGCGCCAGCGACAGGGTGGTCTTGGCCGAGAAGCCGAAGCGCGAGTTGGCCTCGCGCTGCAACGAGGTCAGGTCGAACAGCGCGGGAGACATCTGCGTGGACGGCTTGGACTCTTCGTTGACATGACCGGGCTGGTCGCGGCAGGCCATGACTATGGTTTGCGCCGCCGTTTGCGACCACAGACGCGAATCGCGCTGCTCGGGATCACGTTCGTCGCGCGTGAACTTGGGGTCGAACCATCGACCGGTATAGAAGCCTGCAGCCGCCACAAAGGTGGCGTGCACTTCCCAGTAGTCGCGCGATACGAACTTGCGTATGCGCTCTTCTCTTTCGGCAACAATGGCCAGCGTAGGGGTTTGCACCCGCCCTACCGGCGTCTTGAAGAAGCCGCCGTCCTTGCTGTTGAAGGCCGTCATGGCGCGTGTGCCATTGATGCCCACCAGCCAGTCGGCTTCGGCCCGCGAGCGCGCCGCAGCTTCCAGCGGCTTCATGGTGTCGTCATCGCGCAAATTGGCAAAGGCTTCCCGTATGGCTGCCTGGGTCATCGACCGCAGCCACAGGCGCTGGACCGGCTTCTTGACGCCCGAGAACTGCACGATATAACGGAAGATCAGCTCGCCTTCGCGTCCCGCGTCGCAGGCATTGATGATGGCATCGACGTCCTTGCGCTTGAGCAGTTTGATCAGCAGCTTGAGCCGCTCGGCCGAGCGCTTGTCGGTGGGGCCAAGCTCGAACTGGGGTGGAATGACCGGCAGATGCGCAAAGCTCCATTTGCCGCGCACGGGATCGTTGGGCGCAACCAGGCTCAGCAGGTGTCCTATGCTGGATGCAAGAACGTACTGCTCGCTTTCAAAATAGTCGCCTTCCCGTGTAAAGCCACCGAGGGCGCGGGAGATATCAAGGGCGACCGAAGGTTTCTCGGCAATAATGAGCGTTTTAGTCATCTGTTTCCATTCACTGCGTTTCAGCAGCAGTAGCGCGGATCATACGAGGTGAGAATCGCACTATGCAAGTCGAGGGTCACAAAACCAGCCGCGCACCGGGCCTGCGCTGGGAAGAATTCCGGCGCAAAACCGCCTTGGGCGGCCTGCGCTGGGAAGAATTCCTGCGCAAAACCGCCTTGGGCTTGGGCTCGGCATTGCTTGCCAGCGCTGTCATTTGCTGGATCGCCGCCAATTGGCCCCACGCAAGCGCCGGCCAGAAGTTGGCCGGCATCCAGCTATTATTGGCTGCCCTGATTGTAACTAGCTGGTGCCTAGTGTACGTGCAACGCGGTACACGCGACCACAACCTGACCCTGGCAGGGCACATGGTGGGCCTGGCCGCGGTCCTTGTGGGCGGTCTGCTGGCCCTGGTGGGGCAGATCTATCAGACCGGGGCCGATACCTGGCAATTGTTCCTCTTGTGGTTGCTGTTTTCGTTGCCCTGGCTGTTGGCGATGCGTACGGTGTTTCTGGGACTGCTGGGCGTGGCGCTGCTTAATGTCGGCGCCGGTTTGTATTTCGACATGATCGCCGGACGATGGCTGACGGCAGTGCCGGATACGCTGGGCATGGGGTTGCTGCTGGCCCTCCTGAATGTCGGGGCGCTGGCGTTGTGGGAAGCTGCGCAGCAGCGTTTGGGAGATCGTTGGCGCGTGGGCCCCCGCTTGATCGCCATGGCCATCATCGGGTGGCTGTGGGTAGCGACGCTGGCCGGTTTCGATGCCCCGCATGGCACCCTGGGCGCAGTGGTGCCGGGCCTGATGTTGATGGCGCTGATGCACCGGGTGTATAGCGGTCGCCGCGCGGACCCCGCCATGGTGGCCCTGGCCATGCTGGGTGCTTTCGTGTTGCTTGCCATCCCTCTTATTGAGTGGGCTGACGGCTCGGCCTCGCTGGCGGTGGTCATCCTCGTACTGCTGGTGGTGTCCGGCTTCGGTTTGCGTAGCCTGGCCTTGCTGCTGCCCGAGCAAGCCACCCCATGGTTTGTCAGCCTGTTTCGCATAGCCGCCATGATCGTGACCGCCGTGTTGCTGATTGCGCTGCTCGCGCCGGAAGTACCGTCGCTATGGATCACAGGCCTGATCCTGGCCATAGTCGGAGCAGGGCTGCTGTTGACCAGCCGCCACACCTTGCCGCGCGAGGCCGGCATGACACTGGCGGCCAGTGGCGTGCTCATGACCGGCTGGGGCGTGTACGAGATGCACGAGGTCTGGCTTTGGGGCCGCCTTGCCGGCTTGCTGCTTTTCGGCCTGCTCATATATAGAGCCGTGGACAATGCGGCGTTACGCCTGCTGGTGGCCTTTGTTGTGCTCGGGTTGGCCTCGATGCTCACCTGGCCGGACAGCGGCCGCTATGGCCTGTTGGACGGCGCAGCCGCGCATGATCTGGTGGAGGCCGTGCCGGTTTATCTGCGTATGTGGTGGTTAATGGCTGCTGCGGTCGTGGCGCTGGTCGTGGGGCATCAGCGCAAGGATCCGCAGCTATGGCTGCCGGTGGGTTGGGCCCTGGTTGCCTTGTCTCAATTGCTGGCGCTGCTGGCGCCGGCACCTACGGTTTATGGCTTGGTCCACGGGCAAAGCCTTGCGCCGGCCCTGTTCATCATCTGGGCTGCCAGCGCGCTGTTGCCGGTGGTGGTCCTGGCTACCTTGCTGTTGCGTGCCGGGCCTGCCGAGGCACCTCTGCGCGCGGCCGCACCCGCCGCATTGGCCGTGGCCACCGTAGGCTGGATGGGTGCGCCGGGGATCGCCCTGGCCATGCTTTGGCTGCTGCTTGGCCATGCCCTTCGCCGACGAGCCTTGCTTGGGTTCGGCGTGGTTTGCCTGATAGGGTATTTGGCCGTCTTCTATTACCAGCTGGACGCCACCTTGCTGCATAAGGCAATGGTGCTGGCCTTGACGGGTTGCTGGCTGTTGGCTTGCTGGTACTTGCTGGCGCGGCGGCGTGGCCCGGCCAGTAACGCCACTGCCCCAGCCGAGCCTACCGCCGGGGTCAGCGCCTTGTTGGCGCCGGCCTATCTTCCCGGTCGGAGGCGCTTGCAGCGCGCGTTGGGGCTTGCGCTGTTGCCCGCTGGGCTGGTGTTGGTCCTGCTGCTGGTCAACTTGCGGGTGTATCAGGCAGAAAGCCTGCTGGCAAATGGACAGCGGGTTGTGCTGGCGCTGGGACCGGTCGACCCGCGCTCGCTGGTTCAAGGCGACTATATGGCTTTACGCTTTGATGTGGCCGCGCAAGTCAGGCAGGCCTTGGGCGACGCGCCGCCGGCTGTAGCGGCCAGCATAAGAAAGCAAGGGGGCGGCTACCTGGTGCTGCGCGCGGGCGCGGATGGCATATTTACGTTGCAGTCCCTTGTGACGCAGCCGCCTACGGATGGGAACGCAAGCGCCGATGTACCCACCCCGGACACGGCAATACTGGCCTTCGACCTACGCGGCGAGCGGATCCGCATCGTGACAGACGCCTGGTTTTTTGCAGAAGGCCAGGCCGGGCTCTATGCTCAGGCGCGCTTTGGTGAATTTCGCGTGGGGTCCGATGGGCGCGGCTTGTTGCTGCGCCTGCTGGATGAGGCGCAGCGCCCGTTGCCTTAGCGCAAGCCGTAGCGGTGGGCCCACTGCTCCTGCGCCCTGGTCCAGAACGCTTCCACACTGCCAGCTTGTAGCGTGTCAAAGCCCAGGGCCTGCCACGCACGGCCCAATGTGAGCAGGGGATGGCTCAGATCCATGGCGGCGGCATGATTCTGTTTGGAAAGCTTGCGCCCGGCGCTGTCGCGCAGCAACGGCACATGCATGACCTCCGGGTAAGCTATACCCAATTGCCGCGCCAGCATACGTTGGCGCGCCGTTGAGTCCAACAGATCGTGTCCGCGCACAATGTGGGTGATGCCCTGCTCGCCATCGTCGACCACGACTACCATCTGATAAGCCCACAGGCCATCGGCGCGCTTGATGATGAAGTCGCCCGTCTGCGCTGTGACGTCCTGTTGTTGCGGGCCCTGCCACCGATCATGGAAGTGTTCAATGCCCGGCTGCACGCGAAAGCGCCAGGCGCGTGCCCGGCGCCCCGGAGGCAGCCCCCGGCTGCAGGTACCGGGGTACGGTCCCTCGGCCGGCAACTCCTGACGCGTGCACGCGCAGCCATAGACCAGGTCGCGATCGGCCAGCGAAACGAAAGCGGCCTGGTATAGCGCCAGGCGCTGTGATTGCCAAACAATTTCCTCGTCCCAGTGCATGCCCAGTTTCGTCAGCTGGTTCATGATGACGCGGTCTGCGCCCGGCACCACGCGCGGCGTGTCGATGTCTTCCATGCGCAAGAGCCATTGCCCCTGGTGGACGCGGGCGTCCAGAAAGCTCGCCATGGCGGCCAGTAGCGAACCATTATGGAGCGGACCGCTGGGGCTGGGGGCAAAGCGTCCGCGATACGGACGCGCCCCCGGTTCTGCCCATGACGCCATGCAGCCGACCTTGCTTAGTGCGACAGGCGCGTGTGGTCGTCCGCCAGCAATTCTTCGAACACCAGGTGGTCGACCTCGGCTTCCTGGCTCCAAAGGACCATCAGCGCGATGATCTTGATCTTGGCCAGCGAGATAGGCGATTCGTGGGTGGCTTGTGCGCGTTCAATCAGGATCTCGCGCAGGCCGGCTGGCAGAACCCCCGAGTTTTCGAGAAAGGAGATGAAGCCGATGGCCTGGGAGCCGAGTGTTTGGTACTCGTGCTCGGTGAATACGCGGCGGCTGTCGGATTGTGGTTCGCGGGCAAGCTGGGCGCCCTGCTCGGTGCTTTCAGCCAGCCCATGCAGCCAGCCCAGTGCGTCGTGGATGTCTTCGTCCTCGAAGCCCACCGCGGCAAGCTTATGGGCCAGGACATCCGCTTCCGGACAGGCCTGCGGTGTATAGTAGGTTTCGAACAAATAAACCAATATATCGAACATAGGGATACGATTTCCGGTTGCCGTTTTATGAAAGTCAGTAGATATGAAGTTAACCGAAAGTTATGGGTGACTGTACGCTGATTTGCAATGCTGGGCAAATAGCCCTGTTGCGGCAGGCATACGTCCGGCGACAGCTTGTAAACGCACTTTAGGGGGCTAGCTATGGTTGAGGTCAAGCAGGCGCAGGCGCACGAGCCCGAAGCCGCCACTACAACGCTTTTGCCGCCTGCCGCGCATCCGGGCGATGCGTGCTCCTTGGTAGACACGCCTGCATTGCTGCTGGATCTGGATGCATTTGAAGACAACCTGCGCACGATGCAAGTGCTTGCCGAGCGCCACGGCGTTGCCTTGCGTCCGCATGCCAAGGCGCATCGCTGCCCCGAGGTCGCGCTGCGCCAGGTGGCATTGGGTGCCGTGGGCATTTGCTGCCAGAAGGTATCCGAGGCCTTGCCCTTTGTGGCTGCCGGCCTGCGCGACATCCACATCAGCAACGAGGTGGTCGGAGCGGCCAAATTGCGCTTGCTGGCCGAGCTGGCCCGGCGCGCGCGCCTGACGGTCTGCGTCGACGATGCGCAGGCGGCGCAGGCGCTGTCCGAGGCCATGCTGGAGCATAAGGCGAGCATCGGCGTCCTGATCGAGATCGATGTGGGCCAGAAGCGTTGCGGCGTACAGACGCCGGAGGCTACGGTGGAACTTGCCAGCATGCTGCAGTCTTTGCCCGGCTTGTCCTTCCTGGGCGTTCAGGCCTACCACGGCGGATTGCAGCACAAGCGGTCGCTGGACCAGCGCCAGAAGGCCTGCGATAAGGCCGCTCGTCTAGTGCGCCGTCACCTTGATGCGCTGAAGCTGGCCGGCATCCCTTGCTCCATCGTTACGGGGGGCGGAACCGGGACCGCCGTGTTCGACGTGGCCAGCGGCGTCTACACCGAAATTCAGGCAGGCAGCTATGCCTTTATGGATACCGATTACGGCAGCATCGATTGGGGCGAGGCCCTGGCCTTCCGGCACAGCCTGTTTTTGCTGGGCACGGTGATGAGCACGCCGACTGCTGACCGCGCCGTGCTTGACTTCGGGTTGAAATCAACCAGCACGGAAAGCGGCGCGCCCGAACTGCTGGGCCACGATGGCTTGCGCTGTGTGGCCGTGCACGATGAGCACTGCATCTTGCATGCCGCCTCGCCATCGGATCGCCCGGCGCTGGGCCAAAAGCTACGTCTGGTGCCCTCGCATTGCGACCCCACCTTCAACCTGCATGACAGCCTGGTGGCCATCCGCGGCGACAAGGTCGAGGGCGTATGGCCCATCTCGGCGCGCGGCCTTAGCCGCTAGCTGATGGCCGGCTAGTCGGTCAGCGATGCCAGCTCGGCCCCGTCGGCCACCTGATCGCCTACCTCGAAGAAAATTTCCTCTACCGTTCCGTCCGTGGGCGCCATGATGGCGTGTTCCATTTTCATGGCCTCCATCACCAGCAGGGTCTGACCGCTTTTGACGGCGTCGCCCGGCTTTACGGCGATGGCAATGATTTTGCCCGGCATGGGGGCAGTCAACCCGCCGCCATGCGCGCCGGCCGCGTCCTGGGCATGTTCGACCGGGTCGTGTACCTTCAGCACGCGCACGATACCGTCGGCGAAAACGTGGATGTCTTCACCGCGGAAGATGATGGTGCCCGACGCATCGGCGCCGTCCAGCCGGATGCGTAGCTGATACTGAGCTGCATCGACGGCCTGCGCATCCCATTCCAGCGTTTGCGTACTATCGCCGTGGGCCAGCGCCCACGTCGCGCCGTGACGCTTGACGGACACATCGTGAGCGAATTCGCCATCCAGCAGCGTAGTGGTTTGTTCATAGGCCCCGGCGATACGCCAGCCATCGCGTTGCGCCCAGGGATCGGCCGCAGCGGCATTCTGCAGTAGCCGCGAATGACGCAAGCCCCGCTGGGCCTGCAGCCCCGCCAGCGCCAACGCGAGGATGCGGCCGGGGGCCGGCTCGACAGGCGGAAACAAGCTGTCATGTCGCCGTGCGATCAGGCCGGTGTCCAGGTCAGCGCTGGCGAAGGCGCTATCAAGCATCAGCCGACGCAGGAAGGCGATATTGGTCTGTACGCCCACCGCTTGCACCTGTCCCAGCGCCTGCACCATGCGGGCGCGCGCTTGTTCTCGATCGGCCCCATGCACGATCAGTTTGGCGATCATCGGATCGTAATAGGGGCTGATGCTGTCGCCTGCCTGCACGCCGCCGTCCACGCGGATGTCGGCGTTGCGAAAGGCGCTGTGTGGCGGGAAGTTCAAGGCGGTCAGCGTGCCGATGGACGGCAGGAAGCCGTTGTCGGGGTTCTCGGCATAGATGCGTGCCTCGATGGCGTGGCCGGTGATAGCAAGCTCTGCCTGTGTAACCGGCAGGGCTTCGCCTGCTGCAACCCGTAGCTGCCATTCGACCAGGTCGTGGCCGGTGATCATCTCCGTTACCGGGTGTTCCACTTGCAGGCGGGTATTCATTTCCATGAAATAAAAGCGGCCGTCCGGCTCGACAATGAATTCGACGGTGCCGGCACCAACATAGTTGACGGCCCGGGCCGCTGCGACCGCCGCTTCGCCCATGGCCCGGCGGCGTGCTTCGGTCATGCCCGGCGCGGGCGCTTCTTCGATGACTTTTTGATGGCGACGCTGCACTGAGCAGTCGCGCTCGAACAGGTAAACCGCATTGCCATGGGTGTCGGCAAAGACCTGTATTTCGATATGACGCGGCTTTTGCAGATAGCGCTCGATCAAGACCTTGTCGTCGCCGAAACTGCTGGCGGCTTCCCGCTGACACGAGGCCAGCGCTGCCGCGAAGTCGGCGCTGGACTCGACGATGCGCATGCCTTTGCCACCCCCGCCGGCGCTGGCCTTGATGAGGACGGGGTAGCCCATGGCGTCGGCCTGGTCCTGCAGGAACTGCGGGTCCTGGTTGTCGCCGTGGTAGCCGGGCACCAGTGGCACACCGGCCTTGTCCATCAATGTTTTGGCGGCGGATTTGCTGCCCATGGCGGCGATGGCGCTATTGGGCGGACCCACGAACACGATGCCGGCGTCGGCGCAGGCCTGCGCAAAGCCTTCGTTCTCGGACAAAAATCCATAGCCGGGATGTATGGCCTGGGCCCCCATCTGCCGTGCCGCGGCCAGGATGGCGTCGCCGCGCAGGTAGCTCTCGCGCGGTTCGGGCCCGCCGATATGGACCGCGCTATCGCAGGCCGCCACATGGCGGGCCGTGGCATCGGCATCGGAATACACGGCCACTGTGCGCAGCCCCATGCGGCGCGCGGTAGCGGCTACGCGGCAGGCGATTTCTCCGCGATTGGCGATCAGTAAAGTGGTGAACACTTGCGGCTCCTTAGATTACATGCGGAACACGCCGAAGCGGGTGTCCTCGATAGGGGCATTGAGCGCCGCCGATAGGCCCAGCGCCAGCACACGTCGGGTATCCGAGGGCATGATGATGCCGTCGTCCCACAGTCTGGCGGTGGCGTAATAAGGATGCCCTTCCTTTTCGTATTGATCGCGTATGGGCGCCTTGAAGGCTTCTTCGTCTTCCGTGCTCCAGGTGCCGCCCTTGCCTTCGATGCCGTCGCGCCGCACGGTGGCCAGTACGCTGGCCGCCTGCTCGCCGCCCATGACCGATATACGGGCGTTAGGCCACAGAAAGAGTAGCCGGGGGCCGAAGGCGCGGCCGCACATGCCGTAATTGCCCGCACCAAACGAACCGCCGATCAGTATGGTGAACTTGGGCACCGATGCCGTCGAAACCGCCGTCACCATTTTTGCGCCATGGCGGGCGATGCCTTCGTTCTCGTACTTGCGGCCCACCATGAAACCGCTGATGTTCTGCAGGAACACCAGCGGGATCTTGCGCTGGCAGCATAGCTCGATAAAGTGCGTGCCCTTTTGCGCCGCTTCCGAGAACAAGATGCCGTTGTTGGCGATGATGCCCACCGGCATGCCGTGAATATGGGCAAAGCCGGTGATCAATGTGGTGCCAAAACGGGCCTTGAACTCGTCGAATACCGAGCCGTCCACAATGCGGGCGATGACCTCGCGCACGTCATAAGGCTTGCGCGTATCCTGCGGGATGATGCCATTGAGCTCTTGCGGATCGAATAGTGGCTCGGCATAGGGTTTGCGCTGCAGCTGGTCGGGCTTGCGATGGTTGAGCCGCGCTATGGCATTACGCGCCAGGTTCAGGGCATGCAGGTCGTTATTGGCCAGGTGGTCGGCCACGCCCGACAAGCGGGTGTGTACGTCGCCGCCGCCCAGATCTTCAGCGGTAACGACTTCGCCCGTGGCGGCCTTGACCAGCGGCGGACCACCCAGGAAGATCGTGCCCTGGTCCTTGACGATGATGGACTCATCGCTCATGGCCGGCACATAGGCGCCCCCAGCCGTGCAAGAGCCCATGACCACGGCGATCTGGGCAATGCCCTGCGCCGACATATTGGCCTGGTTATAGAAGATGCGTCCGAAGTGGTCGCGGTCGGGGAAGACCTCGTCCTGATTGGGCAGGTTGGCGCCGCCCGAGTCCACCAGATAGATGCATGGCAGGCGGTTCTGCTGGGCAATTTCCTGCGCCCGCAGGTGTTTTTTAACCGTCAGGGGGTAGTAGGTGCCACCCTTGACGGTGGCGTCGTTGCAGACCACGACGCATTCCACGCCGGCCACCCGCCCTATGCCAGTGATCAGGCCGGCACCGGGGGCGTCGTTGTTGTAGACGTCCAGTGCGGCCAACGGGGACAGTTCCAGAAAAGGGGTGCCCGGATCCAGCAGGCGCTCGACGCGGTCGCGCGGCAAGAGCTTGCCACGCCCCACATGCCTGGCGCGCGACGCATCGCTGCCGCCTCGCGCAGTTTGCAGCAGTTTTTGCCGCAAGTCATCCACCTGCACCTGCATGGCGCGGGCGTTATCCATGAAGGCTTGCGAGCGCGGATTGATGCGCGATTCGATCACGGGCATGGCGTTTCCCTCAGGCCATTTCGATGGCCAGCGCCACCGCTTCGCCGCCGCCGATGCACAGGCTGGCAATGCCGCGCTTGCCGCCGGTTTTACGCAGCGCGCCCACCAGCGTGGTCAGCAGGCGTGCGCCCGAAGCACCGATGGGATGCCCCAATGCCGTAGCGCCGCCATGAATGTTCACCTTGTCGTGGGACAGCTTCAGATCCACCATGGCCGCCATGGTGACGACGGCAAAGGCTTCGTTGATTTCGTACAGGTCCACGTCGTCGGCCTTCCAGCCGGTGCGATCCAGCAGCTTCTGGATGGCGCCCACCGGTGCGGTGGTGAACCAGCCGGGCTCTTGCGAGTGCTGGGTATGCCCGACGATGCGTGCCAATGGGGTGGCTCCCAAGCGGGTGGCGGTCGATTCGCGCATCAGTACCATGGCCGCTGCGCCGTCCGAGATGGATGACGAGTTGGCGGCAGTAACGGTGCCGTCCTTTTTGAAAGCCGGCTTCAGCGTGGGGACTTTTTCGGGCATGGCTTTGGTAGGCGCTTCGTCGGTATCGATGATGGTGTCGCCCTTGCGGCCAGCCACGGTTACCGGGGCGATCTCCCATTTGAAGCTGCCGTCTTCACTGGCGGCACGTGCGCGTCGCAGCGACTCCAACGAGAAAGCATCCTGCTGCTCGCGCGTAAAGGAGTATTTGTCGGCGCAATCTTCGGCAAACACGCCCATGGCTGTGCCGCGTTGGTAAGCGTCTTCCAGGCCGTCCAGCGCCATGTGATCGTAGACGGTGGAGTGGCCATAGCGATAGCCTTGGCGGCCGCGCAGTAACAAGTAGGGCGCGTTGCTCATGCTTTCCTGGCCGCCTGCAACCACCACATCGGCACTGCCCGCGACGATGATGTCGTGGCCAAACATGGCGGCTTTCAGGCCCGAGCCGCAGACCTTGTGGATGGTGGTGCAGCCCACGCCCAGTGGCAGGCCGGCGCCCAGAGCCGCCTGACGCGCAGGCGCCTGGCCCTGGCCCGCCTGCAGCACGTTGCCCATGATGACTTCATCGACGTCGTCGCCCGAAATGCCGGCGCGCTCCATGGCGGCCTTGATGACGACGGAGCCAAGTTCGTGGGCGGCCAGGCCGGAAAGGCTGCCCATCATACCGCCCATGGGGGTACGGGCAACGGAAACTAAAACGATAGGATCAGACATGAAGGTCTCCTGAGTGCATGGATTGATAAGTGGTCTGTGCAACCGGCGCTGTCGCATAAGCATGCAGGCGTCGGTCGCTGTCATAAGGGAATATATCTTCGATACGGCCTTGTGCGGCGCGGTCGCGGCAGGCTTGCCACCACTGTGCGTCCAGCAGCGGCGCGTGGTACTTCATGAAGGCGGCGTGTACGCGCGGGTCGCCAAGCAAAAAAGGACGAAACTCTTCGGGAAAGACATCATTGGGGCCGACCGGGTACCAGATCTCTCCGGACATTTCCGCTTCGGGATGGGGGGCGGGCGGTATGCGCCTGAAGTTCATTTCCGTCATGCGTTGGATCTCGTCGTAATCATAAAACACAACGCGGCCCAGGCGCGTAACGCCAAAGTTCTTGAACAGCATGTCGCCCGGGAAGATATTGGCGGCGGCCAGTTCGCGTATGGCATCCCCATAGCCCTTGACTGCTTTCTCCAGGACTGGATCCGCGGCCCGCCCCAGGAAAATATTAAGCGGCGTCATGCGTCTTTCAATATACACATGCCGCAGTACGATGGCCTCGTCGGTTTCTTCGATAAGGCTGGGCACCTGGTCGCGCAGCTCGGCCAGCAGGCGCTCGGAGAAGCGGGCGCGCGGCAGCGCCACCTGCGAATATTCCCAGGTGTCGGCCATGCGGCCCACGCGATCATGCTTCTTGACCATCTGGTATTTGCGCCTGACGGTGGCGTGATCCATGCCATCCTTGGCAATACGATCGCGGATCAGCTTGAATACATAGGGGTAGGAAGGCAGTGTGAACACGGTCATGACCATGCCCTTGATGCCTGGCGCGACATCGAAGGCATCGCGCGAGTGCGCGAGGTGGTGCAGGAAGTCACGATAGAACAACGTCTTGCCCTGCTTTTGCAGCCCGATCGTGGTGTAGATTTCGGCCTTGGGCTTGCGCGGCAGCAGCGTTGTCAGGAAATGCACATAGGCGGCGGGCGTTTCCATGTCGACCAGAAAATAAGCGCGTGTGAAGCTGAACAAGGTGCTCAGGTCATCTGCGCTGTACAGCAGCGCATCAAGCTGGATGTGTCCGGCCGGCGTATGCAGCAATGCGATGGCAAACGGATAGGTCGTGCCCTGGTTGATCAGTCGACCTACGGCATAGGCACCCTTGTTGCGAAAGAACAGCGAATTAAGCACGTGCACCTGGCAGTCGGGGGCGATGCGTTGTCCGGCTCCCTTGGGAAGCTGACGGCGCAGCTCGCCGATGGCCTTGCGTGCCAGTCGGCGGGCATCGGCGGGCAGGTCGGCAAAGGGCGCGGCCAGCCCGAAGTCGGCCATCATCTTGATGATGGCTGGCTCCAGCCCTTCGGTGGTCGGGTAGTACACCCGGTAAGAGGGCAACTTGCTGTCCAGGTATTCAGTCGCCACAGCGGGCCGTACGAACAGGAAATCGTTATGGAAATAGTCGCGATGCAAGATGCGGCACGACACCGAATTAAAGAAGGTTTCGGCGCATTCTGGCTGGCGGTGTCCGGACAGCAAGCCCACGAAATCTGCCTTGACCGCCTGCCAGAAGACCAGTTGCGCCGACGTCAGGCTTTGCTCGGCCGACGCCCCGCGCGGACTGGCGTCGCTGCCCTTCAGGGCGAGCGTCAGTTTGGCGGTGCACTCATGCACCCGCGTGTCGTAGTACTCGATGCGCTCTTGTGATAGCTGCTGTATGCCACGCCAGTTGCCCGATTCAAACAACGCCTTGGCCCGTTGCGCGCCATAACGAAACAAGGAATAGTGACGATTGAACCCATCCAGTATCGTCTGGGCGACCGCCTGCGGCGACAGGCCCGGCCGCGCAAGTTGTTCGACGAACTGGTGGTCTCCGGTATAGGTCATGGCATGCTCATGGGCAATGCCAGTGTGGGGCCCAGCAGTTGGCAACGATGGCGGGTCATGGCAGGTTAGGCGGTTTCGTTGAACAGTTCTCGTCCGATCAGCATACGCCGGATCTCGCTCGTGCCTGCGCCGATTTCGTACAGCTTGGCGTCGCGCCATAGCCGGCCGGTGGGGTATTCGTTGATGTAGCCGTTGCCGCCCAGTATTTGTACGCCCTCGCCGGCCATCCACGTGGCTTTCTCGGCGCAATACAAAATGACGGCCGCACAGTCTTTGCGCACTTCGCGCACATGGCCGGTGCCCAGCCGGTCCAGGTTCTTGCCGACCGCATAGCAGAAGGCGCGACTGGCCTGCAAGGTGGTGTACAGGTCTGCCACCTTGCCCTGGATAAGCTGGAACTCGCCGATGGCTTGGCCGAATTGTTTGCGATCGTGGATGTAAGGCACGACGTTGTCCATGACGGCCTGCATAATGCCCAGCGGACCGCCCGCCAGGACAGCGCGCTCGTAGTCCAACCCGCTCATGAGCACGCGTGTGCCGCCATTTAGCTGGCCCAGGATGTTTTCTTCGGGTACCTCGCAATCCTGGAACACCAGTTCGCCCGTGTGGCTGCCCCGCATGCCCAGCTTGTCCAGCTTTTGCGCTACCGAGAAACCCTTGAAGCCCTTTTCGACGATGAAGGCGGTAATGCCGCGCTGCTGCGCCTCGGGATCTGTTTTGGCGTAAACCACCAGCGTGTCGGCGTCGGGGCCGTTGGTGATCCACATTTTGGTGCCGTTCAATATATAGCGGTCGCCTTTTTTCTCGGCGCGCAGCTTCATGCTGATGACGTCCGACCCCGAGCCCGCCTCGCTCATGGCCAGCGCGCCCACATGCTCGCCCGACACCAGCTTGGGCAGGTACTTCTGTTTCTGGGCGTCTGTGCCGTTGCGATGAATCTGGTTGACACACAAGTTGGAGTGGGCGCCGTAAGACAGCCCCACCGATGCGCTGGCGCGCGAGATTTCCTCCATGGCGATCATGTGCGCCAGATAGCCCATGTTGGCGCCCCCGTATGACTCGTCAACCGTCATGCCCAGCACGCCGAGGTCGCCCAGCTTGCGCCACAAGTCCATGGGGAACTGATCGGTTCTGTCGATTTCGGCGGCACGAGGCGCGATCTCCGCCTGCGCAAAATTGCGGACGGCATCGCGCAACATGTCCAGGTCGGAACCCAGGTCGAAATTCAAGCCGGGAAGATTCATCATGGTCTCCAGAGTCGATTTGCCAGCGGTCTCGGATGAGGCCGTTATGCTTGGTCCGCAACGGTGTTGCCGGTACGCGTGGCCAGGAGGGCCTCGCAATCCTTTTGTTGCCTGCGGATTTCCTTCAGTGTGTCTTCGATGTCGCGTTGTTGCTGCTCCAGCACGCTACGGTGCTTTTGCAATACACCCAGGTAATGGCGCAACTGTATGGTGCTGTCGCCAGGCCCGTCATACATGTCGATCAGGCTGACGATCTCGCTTAACTGCAGACCCAGCCTTTTGCCTCGCAACGCGAGCTTCAGGCGGGTTCGGTCGCGCGCCTGATAGACCCGATTGCGCCCCTGGCGCATGGGACTGACAATGCCGTGATCTTCGTAAAAGCGCAAGGTCCGCGGTGTTACCGCGAACTCTTGAGCAAGTTCGGAGATGGTCCAGGTGAGATCAGGCATGGTAAATGGCAGTTTACGTTAACGTAAACTATGATGCCATAATATGCCGTTCCGGCCTACCCGCATGAACACGGAGACACGATGAACCCTAACGAACAGAAACTGGATTACCCCTGGGGCGACGAGCTGCCACCACCCGGCAAGGCGCAGACCGTGGCTGACGGCGTCCGCTGGATACGCATGCCGCTGCCCTTCGCGCTCGATCACATCAACTTGTGGCTATTGCGGGACCAACTGGACGGGCGCGATGGCTGGACGGTGGTCGATTGCGGCGTTTCGCGCGACGAGCTCAAGACATTGTGGGAGCAGGTGTACGAAGATCAGCTGGAAGGTCTGCCGATACTGCGGGTAATCGTCACCCATATGCATCCGGACCACGTTGGCCTGGCGCACTGGATTTGCGAACGCTGGAATGCGCCCTTATGGATGACCATGACCGATTATGCGCTGGCCCGGCTATGGTCCAGTCCCAACATCAGCGCGGGCGGGCCTAACGGTCAGTCGGCGGTCGAGCACTTCACCCGGCACGGCCTGGCCGATCCCGAAGCCCAAGCCAAGATTCGCGAACGTGCCAATTATTATCCCAGCCTGGTCCCGGATGTGCCCAAGCGCTTTACCCGCATCATGGATGGCGACGACATCGCGATCGGCGGCCGGCAGTGGCGGGTCATCGTCGGTTACGGCCATGCGCCGGAACATGCCTCGCTGTATTGTGACACCTTGCAGACGCTTATTTCGGGCGACATGGTGCTGCCGCGCATATCGACCAATATCAGCGTTTTCGATTTCGAGCCCGACAGCAACCCGCTGCCCTTGTATTTGAATTCGCTGAGCGCTTACGACGATCTGCCCGAAGCAACGCTGGTATTGCCTTCGCACGGCCGGCCATTTCGCGGCCTGCATGAGCGGATCAAGCAACAACATGAGCACCATGCGGATCGGCTGGCTGAAGTTGTGCAAGCATGTGTCACCCCGATGAGCACCATGGACATCCTGCCCGTGATGTTCAAGCGCAAGCTGGATGTGCACCAGTTGACCTTCGCCATGGGCGAGGCCCTGGCTCACCTGCATGCCTTGTATTACGACGGCAAGTTGGGGCGCCTAACAGGCGACGACGGGATCATACGATTCAAGGCTGTGTAGTAAACGCAGCAAGCGACAAATCGCCTTCTTTTTTGTCAGCATTACACGCACGCCGCCCTTTCGGGCGGCGTCGTTGTTTTTGGCGTTAGGCGCCAAGTCGGGCATTCAACGATTACCATTGGATACTCAAGCGGTCGATAGTCTGTACAAAATAGTCGGTAAAGTTGTTGACAATTTTGTATCGTCGGCTGTATATTTCATCTCACGCTCAAGGAGAGCAGCATGGCTGAAGCAACTCGAAGCAAACCGCGTACTAGCACCCAGAGTTCAGGCGGATCAGGGCCCAGCATGGAAGAAATCGTTGAGATTCTGCGCTCGCGCATTGTGAATCACGATCTTCCGCCGGGTTCGAAACTGCGTGAGGCGGTGTTGACGGATGAGTTCAATGTCTCCCGGCCACGCATCCGCGAAGCGTTTGGTGTACTGGAAGACCGCGGGCTAATCGAGCGGATTCCCAATCGCGGTGCTGTCGTCACCCGGCTGGAAGCCGATGAAGTGTTTGCCTTGTTCGAGGTACGCGAAGTTTTGGAGGCGCTTGCCATTCGGTTGGCTACCGAGAAGTCAGACCCCGCTTCCTGGTCCGACATCATCGAGCGCTTTGGAAAAGCAGGAGAAGAGGCTTTGGCGCGGGGCGATTTGGACTTTTACGTCGACTCCGTGAATCTGTTTCGCGAAAGGGCGATCGCGGCGGCACAGAACACCATTTTGGCGTCGCAGATGGAAAGCCTGTATGACCGAACAAAAGTATTGATCAGGCGTTTGGTGCTGGTGCCGGGTCGCGCCGCAGACGGTCTGCGACAACACCAGGAAATATTAAAGGCGATGGCTGCGGGTGATGCAGAACTGGCAGAGCGCTTGAAGCGCGCCAACATCCGTAGCTCAAGGGATAGCTTCTCGCACTATCAGAAATATCTGCTGTAAATGGGCGGCAGTGTTTGAAGGAGGTTGAAGGTGATCGATCAGGACAATGGCGTCAACGATGGCGCCGCCGCGTCAGGCCCACTAAAGGGGTGCCGCGTCGTCGAGCTGGGATCAACCGTGGCCGGGCCCTTCTGCGCCCGCTTGCTCGCCGACTTCGGCGCGGATGTGATCAAGATCGAGCAGAAGGAGGGCGATGCCGTCCGCTCGATGGGTAAGGTAAAGAACGGACGATCCCTTTACGGCGCCTCCATACTGCGCAACAAGCGTATTGTCTCTATCGACCTGCGCCTCCCTGAAGGTCGGGCCTTGGCCAAACGTCTATGTGAAAAGGCCGACATTGTCATCGAAAACTTCCGCCCGGGAACCTTGGAACGGTGGGGCCTTGGCTACGATGAGCTCAGCGCCGTCAACCCTGGCCTGATTCTGGTACGCATCAGCGGATACGGCCAGGACGGCCCGTACAGCCAACGTCCCGGCTATGGCGTCGTGTGTGAGGCTTTTAGCGGCATACGCGAAGTGACGGGCGACCCGGACCGCCCCCCGGCTCGAGTCGCTGTATCCATGACGGACTACATCACGGGGCTCTATGGCGCATTCGGGGCGACGATGGCGATGCTGGAGCGAAATCGCACCGGCCAAGGCCAAGTGATTGACTCTGCATTGTACGAAGCCGCCTTCAGTTTCATGGAGCCTCATATTCCTGCCTTTCAACAGCTGGGCCACATTGCTTCCCGCGCCGGTTCGCGCTTACCCGGTCATACGCCCAACTCGCTCTATACCAGCGCCGAGGGTCGCCATATCCACATTACGGCGGGGTCGCAGTCGGTGTTCCAGCGCCTCGCCCAGGTAATGGGCAAGCCGGAATTGCTGGCTGATCCGCGTTTCGCCACGCCCGTGGCCAGGTCGGACAATGACGACGAAATGGACGCCTTGGTCGATGAGTGGACTAGATCGCTGCCCATGACGGAGCTGGAACGCTTGCTGGACGGGGCCGGTGTCCCAGCATCACGCATCTTCAATCTTGAAGACATCTTCGCGGATCCGCATTATCGCGCTCGGAACATGCTGGTCGAGCCGGAAGACCGGGAGCTTGGGCCGGTAGCCATGGCCAATGTCGTACCCCGTATGTCGCGTACACCCGGCGCGGTGCGCTGGTCCGGCCGCGACATCGGGCAGGATACCGTCCAGGTCCTTGCCGATGAGCTTGGCCTTAGTCCCGAGCAAATCACCGAATTATCCGAAGCGCAGGTCATATACAGTGCCGGCGCATTCACACCAACCAGAGCGGTAGAGGCTTGATCCATGGGTGCAAACGAGTTGAAACAAGAGAACCTGGCCGATGAAGTCAGCGCGGCAGTCGCAGAGCTGCAACGGCGCAAGGCGCTTGCGCTGGGGATGGGCGGCGAAGCCAAGCTGGCTCGCCGTAAAGCAGCCGGCCTGCTGAATGCCCGCGAACGCATAGACTACTTCGTGGACGACGGCAGCTATATAGAAACCGGCATGCTGGGTGTGTCGTCGGTTGTGCCCGCAGACAGGGAGACCACGCCGGCTGATGCCAAGGTTGCGGGCTTCGCTCGTGTGGATGGCCGGCCGGTTGGCGTGGTGTCCAACGACTTTACCGTCAAGGGCTCGTCCAGCAGCCTGACCAACATGAAAAAGATGGGCCACGTGAAGCGCGTGGCAACAGAGCGTGGTTTTCCGCTGGTGTTCTTTGGCGAGTCGTCCGGCGCACGCATGCCAGACAATATGGGATCCAAAGGCATGGGCTCCTTGCTGGGCAATGACCCTCAGCAATATGTACGCCACCGCGAGACACCCTGGGCATCCGCCATCCTCGGTCAATGCTACGGTTCGTCGGCCTGGTATGCCTGCCTGTCGGATTTCACGGTCATGCGCAAGGGCTCGACCCTGGCGGTCGCCAGCCCCGTGCTCGCGTCACTGGCCATAGGCCAGACTGTTGAGCCCGAAGAGCTGGGCGGCTGGAAGCTGCATAGCGAAGTAACAGGGTTGGTGGACGCAGTAACGGACACCGACGAAGAAGCCATCGACCTGATCAAGCGATTTCTATCGTATCTGCCTTCTCATAATCAGGAGTCGCCGCCGCGCGTCCCCGTACCCGAGGGCTCGAACGAAGCGGCGGCCAAGCTGCCCGAAATTGTCCCCGAGAACCGTCGACGGGTTTATGAGGTACGCAAGGTCATCAATGCCATCGTCGACAAGGACAGCTTCTTCGAATTGAAGCCGCGATTCGGCCGCACCGCTGTTACCGCACTGGCTCGCCTGGATGGCCGCACGGTCGGCATTGTTGCCAACAACCCGATGGGCAAGGCGGGCGCCATGGACGTCCCTGGCTGCGAAAAGATTACCCGTTTCCTGGTGATGTGCGACTCGTTCAACATCCCCATCATCATGCTTGTCGACACCCCGGGATTCGTCATCGGCGTAGAGGGCGAGCGCATGAAGGCCCCCGGCAAGATCATGAACTTCATGACCGCATTGCAAATGTGCAGCGTGCCCAAGCTCTCGGTCATTATGCGCAAGAGTTACGGCCAGGCCTATCTGAATATGGGCGGCGGGCGCAACTCGGACGACGTCGTGGCATGGCCCACAGCCGAGGTCAGCTTCATGGACCCGACCTATTCAGTCCAGGTTGTGACCTGGGGGCGGGAGGTCGATGAGGCTACTCAGGAACAGCTGCGCGCCGAGATGGAGCGTGACAGCGACGTATGGGGCATTGCCGAGATGTATGCCGTCCAGGCGGTCATTGAACCGCAAGAAACCCGTGACTACCTGGTGCGCATGCTGGAAGTGCACGAGCTTCGTCGCACCGGCGGCATAGGCAAACATCATATGGCCGCCTGGCCAACGACTTATTAATGCATGGCACCGTACAGCAAAGGAGAATACACATGGCAAGAACAGAAATAGGCTCACCCGTGACTGGCACAGTTTGGAAAGTGGAACGAGCGGTGGGCGACAAAGTGGAAGATGGCGATGTCATCATGATCCTGGAGTCCATGAAGATGGAGATCCCGCTCGAGGCCACATGTGCGGGCGTTATCGCCGAGCTTACTGTCGAGCCGGGGGCCTCGGTAGACGAGGACCAGATCCTGTGCGTGCTCGAATCATGACGGCGGCAGTCAGTTCCAATTCGTCAGCCGAGCAAACGGACAACGAGCTGATTGCTGAACTGCAGTTTCGCCGACAGCAAGGGCAACTGATGGGTGGCCCGGCCGCTATCGAACGTCAGCACGCCGCGGGCCGGATGACAGTGCGTGAGCGCATCGCCGCGCTGATTGATGCAGATAGCTTCCGAGAAGTGGGCAGCCTGGCAGGCACCGGAAAGTACGACGAACACAACCAGCTGGTGTCTGTAACGCCCGCGCCCTATGTTGGTGGGTTGGCAAAGATAGACGGCCGCCCGGTGGCGCTGGGCGGGGAAGACTTCACCGTTCGCGGTGGTACGACATTTGGCAGCGCCCGTCGCAAAGGCGGACAGGGCGGCTTTGTCGAAGATCTGGCCCATCACTATCGTATTCCGCTGGTCAACTTGATCGATGGCGCGGGCGGTAGTGTCACCTCGCTGAAGCGGCGTGGCCACAGTGTCTTTCCGGGCGTTCACGGGTTCGAGCGTTCTGTTGGCCTGCTGGGTACCGTGCCGGTTGTTTCGGCTGTGCTGGGAACCGCAGCGGGTGGTCCTGCCGGCCGCGCGATTTTGTCGCATTTCTCGGTCATGGTGCGCGGCATCAGCCAGGTGTTCGCTGCAGGGCCTCCTGTGGTGAAGCGCTCGCTGGGCCAGGTTATCGACAAGGACGCGCTAGGTGGCGCCAAGGTTGCCGTCGACAAGGCGGGCACCATACACAACGCCGCCGCGAGCGAGGCAGAGGCGTTCGAGCAGATACGCCGCTTTCTAAGCTTCATGCCCTCCAATGTCTGGGAGCTGCCGCCCGTTGTGCAAAGCGCCGACCCTCAGGATCGTTGCGACGAACGTCTGGCCAGCATCGTTCCAGAGAAACGCACGCAGGCCTACAACATGCATCGCCTGCTGCGTATGGTGGTCGATCAGGATTCGGACTTCGAAATCCAGCCCACTTACGGCAAGTCCGTCATTACGATGCTTGCGCGGCTGGACGGGCGCCCAGTGGGGATTATTGCCAATAACCCCATGGTCTATGGCGGTGCCATGGACGTGCACTCGGCCCGCAAGCAAATTCACTTCATGGAGCTGTGCGATACCTTCCACATCCCTCTGGTGTTTTTTGTGGATGTGCCGGGTTTCATGGTGGGATTGAAAGCCGAAGAGGAAGGCACGCTGCGCGAAGGAATGCGCGCCGTCTATATTGCGGGAAATCTGCGTGTGCCCACCATCACGTTGGTTATTCGTAAATGCTACGGCATGGCCGGCATGGCAACCTGCAACAAGAACGACGTGGACATGAAGCTTGCTTGGCCTTCTGCAGAATGGGGTTCGCTGCCGGTGGAAGGTGGCGTGGCGGCTGCATTCCGTCGCGAGATCATGGCCGCGCCCGACCCCGTCGCCAAGGAAAGGGAGATGGAGGCCGAACTGAAGCCCTATGCCTCGCCCTTTCGCACTGCCGAAGCCTTCGCGGTCGAGGAAATTATCGATCCCCGTGAAACGCGACCAGTGCTCTGCGAGTGGATTGCCCTTGCAGAAATGCGTCTGCGCGGCGACCTCGGACCGAAAGCCCGCAGCGGCGTGCAACCCTAGTTAATGCATATATAAATAGGACGTGCTGAAACCATGGCCAAGAAACTGCTGATTGCCAATCGTGGCGAGATCGCCTGCCGCATCATTTCCAGTTGCAAGAAGCTGGGCCTGCAAACGGTGGCTGTCTATTCCGAAGCTGATGCCCATGCCATGCACGTCGAGCTGGCGGATGAGGCGGTGCTGGTCGGCCCGCCGCCTGCTCGTGAAAGCTACTTGCGGGTCGACGCGATTCTCGACGCTGCGCGCCGCACCGGTGCGGACCTTGTACATCCAGGTTATGGCTTCCTCGCGGAAAACGCAGATTTCGCCCAGGCCGTCATGGATGCCGGCTTGGGGTGGGTGGGCCCGTCTCCCGCTTCAATTATTGATATGGGCGACAAAGAACGCGCCCGCGAGATCGCGCGCCTTGCCGGTGTACCGATACTGCCCGGCAGTCAACGCTTTGCCTTGGGCCAGACTGAGGCCGTGATGGACGCGGCCCAGCAAGTCGGCTATCCCTTGCTCGTCAAGGCGGCCGCAGGCGGCGGCGGGATAGGCATGCGTCGTGTGGACGAGGCGACCCAGTTGCTGTCGGTGGTTGAGGCCACTCAGTCTATGGCAGGCAAGGCTTTCGGCGATTCCAGTGTGTACCTCGAGCGCTATGTTGCCGCCGCACGGCACATCGAAGTGCAGGTGTTTGGCTTTGGGGACGGCCAAGGCGTGCATCTTTACGATCGCGATTGCTCCGTGCAACGGCGTTTCCAGAAAATTATTGAAGAGGCGCCGGCGCCTGGTGTTCCAGAGGCAGTGCGTGCGCAGCTTTATGGCGCTGCATTGGCCCTGGTCGCTCAGCAGCGTTACAGCGGTGCCGGGACGGTCGAGTTCATCTACGATAGCGAACGCCAGCAAGCCTACTTTCTTGAAATGAACACGCGCATACAGGTCGAGCATCCCACCACCGAGATGGTCACGGGGGTCGACCTGGTCGCATGGCAAATACTTCAAGCATTGGGCGAACTCGCCCCAGTCAGCCAGGACGCCATTGCGCTGAATGGCCACGCCGTCGAGTGTCGCCTCTATGCCGAGCGGCCAGAGAAAAATTTTCTACCCTCACCGGGGCTGATAGAGACACTGGCTTGGCCTATGAAGCAGGAAGGCTTGCGGGTTGACACCGGCGTGCGTGCGGGCGATCGCGTGACGCCCTACTACGACCCCTTGGTTGCAAAGCTCATTGCGCATGGCATCGACCGCAGCGAGGCCATTGCGCGCTTGCGGCTGGCCTTGGAGGGCTTGACCGTAGAGGGACTGTCAACGAATGCCGAGTTCCTGCACCGGGTTCTGTCTGATGCTGATTTTTCTGCAGGTGGAGTCACCACGGCCTATGTCGGCCACTTTCTCGAGGTGCAGAAGCAGAGAAGCAGGAAGGCGGGATAGTGTTTTATGGCCAAGCTACCAAGCAGAAGTGGTCTGGTTTACAAGATCGAGATAATTAAAGCTACAAAATAGTTGACAATATTGGCATCAACTTATATCGTCTGTTGAAGCACGGACCAACGCGGAGTCACTTATGGCGTCCAGTTCCAGAGCTACATCGGCAACACCGGCTGTTACGCCCTTGCGCAAGGTCGCGGTAAAGAGCACGGACCGCCCGGACGTTCTCGCAATATTGCGAGAACGCATTGCGCGTTACGAACTGCCGCCCGGTTCAAAGCTTAACGAGTACGAACTGGCCAAGGAGTTCGATGTGCCGCGTACACGCATACGTGATGTTTTCACAGCGCTGGAACAACGTGGCCTGATCGAGCGCATACCCAATCGCGGCGCCATGGTGGCGCGGCTAGAGCCGCAGCAGGTGTTCCACATTTACGATATGCGCGAAGTGCTGGAAGGCTTATGCGCGCGGCTGGCCTGCCAGAATGCCGACCCGGCGTCGTGGCAAGATCTGCTTGACCAGTTCTCTGGACCGGTCGAGGTCGCAGTCAAGAATGGCGACTTCGAGGCGTATACCGAAATTTACGATAGCTTCCGTCGCCGCTGCATCGAAGCCGCGGCCAACCCGGTCCTCGCGCAAGCGCTGGACAACATTTACGAAAAAACGCAGGTACTCATCCGCCGCATCATCATCTTGCCGGGGCGCGGTGAGATCGGCGTGCGGGAACACCGCGCGGTGCTGGAGGCTATGCGCCGTGGGGACTGCGACGCCGCCGAGCAACTGCGTCGGGCCAACATACGCAACGCGAAGAAGTTTCTTGCGCGTTATATCAAGTACGTCCTGTAAAAGGGCGAGCGCTACGCCAGAAGAGCGCCACGAGTAGTGAAACAACACCGCGGGACAAACAGCGGAACATTGATCCAAAGGAGAACAAAATGAAGACAAAACCATACCTACAATTGGCGGCCGGCACCTTATGCGCCCTTATGATGGCCGGCGCAGCGCACGCTGAAACCAGCGAAGTCACGCTGGCGCGCCAGTTCGGCATCGGCTATTTGCCCTTGACGGTAATGAACAACAACCAGTTGGTCGAAAAGCAGCTTAAGGCAGCAGGCTTGGCCGACACCAAAGTGACCTGGTCACGGTTTGGATCCGGCTCTGCCGCCAATGACGCCCTGCTGTCCGGGCAGCTGAATTTCGCCGCGGGCGGCACGGGCCCGGCGATTATTCTTTGGGACAAAACGCGCACAAACGTGAAGGTACACGGCGTGGCCGCCCTAAGTTCCATGCCGAACCTGCTGGTCAGCATTGCGCCCGAGATCAAGACCATTAAGGACTTTACCGAGAAAGACAAGATCGCCATGGCGGGCGCGGGCTCATCGGTGCAAACGGTATATCTGCAAATGGCTGCTGCCAAGGAATGGGGAAAAGAGAACTACAAGAAGCTCAATTCCCTAATGGTGAATCTACCGCATCCAGAGGGGCTGAATGCAATGCTGTCTGGTTCGGCAGGCATCCGATCCACCTTCACGACGCCACCGTTCCAATATATGGCGCTGGATAAGGAAGGGGTGCATGTCGTATTGAATTCCTACGACATCATGGGCGGGGCCAACACGTTCTTGATGGTATGGGGCACCGACAAGTTCCGCACCGAGAACCCTAAGACCTTCAAGGCCGTTCTGGACGCACTCAAAGAGGCGACAGACTGGATCAATGCGAATCCGCGTGAGGCGGCAGAGCTTTACGTGAAGGATACGGGGGGCAAGGAAGCTGTCGAATTCATCGAGAAGATGATTCGCGACCCCGAGATCCACTACACGCTGGCGCCCGAGCGCGTCTTGCCATACGCCCAGTTCATGAATGACGTGGGTACGCTCAAGAATCGTCCGGAAGCCTGGACCGATCTGTTCTTTCCCGAAATCCATGATCTGAAGGGAAGCTAAGTCGCTCCGGCGCGCCAGGATTTTTGCTGGCGCGCCACTTAGGATAGAGGTTGCAAATGAATCAGCATGATGTGCAAGGGTCGCTACTTGAAGTTCAGGGCGTGACGCTGCAATACAAGACCGTAGAGCATTTAATTACGGCAACCTACAAAGTCAGTTTCAGTGTGGAATCGGGCGATCGATTCGTGCTGCTGGGACCTTCCGGCTGCGGCAAGTCTTCCTTGTTGAAGGCTGTGGGCGGTTACCTGACGCCTATTGAGGGCACCATCCGGCTGCAAGGCCGCGAAGTGCAACGCCCCGGCCCGGACCGCATGATGGTTTTCCAGGAATTCGATCAGCTGCTGCCCTGGAAGACCATAGCCGAGAATGTCGCTTTTCCTTTGCATGCCAGCGGAAAGCTGAACAAGCGAGAAGCGCGCGAGAAAGCCTTGGAATATATCGCCAAGGTCAATTTGACCAAGTTTGCTGACAGCCACCCGCATATGTTGTCCGGCGGGATGAAGCAACGTGTAGCCATCGCGCGCGGCATGGCAATGGAGCCGGCCATTCTTTTGATGGACGAGCCGTTTGCCGCGCTGGACGCCTTGACCCGCCGCAAGATGCAGGACGAGCTACTGCAGTTATGGGACGACACCAAATTCACGGTTCTGTTCGTGACGCACTCCATTCCCGAAGCCATACGAATCGGTAGCCGCATATTGTTGCTGACACCGCACCCCGGGCAGGTGAAGGCCGAACTGAACAGCCTCGCGCGGGACGAGCACGATCCGGCCCTGCATCAGGCGTTGGAAGACAAGATCAACCACATGCTGTTCGCCGACAAGGTCGAAGATGAACGGGAGGTGCATCATGCCTGATTCTATCGAGATGAGGCGGCCACGCCCCGAAGTCCACTACGAGCCCATCGCCTCGGAGTCTTTCGGAATCGTCGAGAAGCCATTGTCTGCATGGGAGCGTGTGTCCAACATCGGTGGCATACGCAAGCTTTTTATTCTTGTGGTCCTTGCCGTGATCTGGCAGGTCTACGCAAATAACCTGAACAACCCCTTGATATTCCCCACGTTCGTGGACACGGTGAGGGCGCTGTTCGAGGGTATTGCGTCGGGCGGACTGCTGCTTAAGGCCTGGACATCCATACGCGTACTGCTCGTCGGCTACGCAGTGGGAATCGCGTTGGCTGCTTTGCTGACGGTATTGGCCATTACCACACGCATCGGTACGGACATCCTCGAAACACTGACGGCAATGTTCAACCCTCTGCCAGCCATTGCCTTGTTGCCCTTGGCCCTGATCTGGTTTGGACTGGGCGAGGGCAGCTTGGTCTTTGTACTGGTGCACTCGGTGCTGTGGGCGGTCGCGTTAAATACCCATTCGGGCTTTCTGTCGGTCTCGCCTACGCTGCGGATGGTGGGGCGCAACTACGGCCTGGGCGGATTCCGCTACGTGTGGCGCATACTTATTCCGGCGGCCTTTGCAAGCATCTTGTCCGGACTGAAGATCGGTTGGGCATTTGCCTGGCGAACCCTGATTGCCGCGGAGCTCGTTTTTGGAGTCAGTTCCGGCTCGGGGGGCCTGGGCTGGTTTATCTATCAGAACAAGAACATGCTTGAAATACCCAGTGTCTTTGCAGGATTGTTCATGGTGATACTCATCGGCCTGTTTGTCGAGAACGTCATATTCAACTCTCTGGAAAAGTGCACGATTCGGCGCTGGGGCATGCAAAGCTAAATAGAGCAAAGTGATCCCCGACTGGGCGTTGCAGCACCTGCCCTCGCTGCCCATATTTGCTGTACTGGCCGGCGCTACCTTTGTCGGTAGCGCCATGAGGGGCTTCTCGGGATTTGGCGCCGGCTTGCTGATGGCGCCGGTGTTCAGTTTGCTGATGTCACCCACCGATGTCGTGGTGCTGGTGCTAAGTCTGAATCTTCTGACCACCTTTCAGATGCTGCCAGACGCTTTGCGTAATGTCGACTGGCGGCTGGTTGCGCGCCTGTTCGTTCCCTCATTGCTGGGCTTGCCTATCGGTCTTGCCATGCTGCATATGGTGGACCCTGCCGTCATGCGCAAGACGATCGCTGTCATTGTGATTCTGGTCGCGCTTCTGATGTTGGCCGGGTGGCATTATCGTGGTCGGCGTGGCCTGGTTCAGGACACAGCAGCCGGTGCCTTAAGCGGCGTTATGACGGCCATCGCTGGCATAGGCGGGCCGCCGGTCATTCTATATATGTTATCGGATCGCTCTTTGCCAATGGCCGTGCTGCGGGCAGTAAGCTTGGTCTATTTCAGTATGGCGCAAGTCGCAACCCTGGTGCCATTAGCTGTCGGTGGCTTACTTACGGCCCAGCAGGGCGTCTATATTCTGCTCTTGTTGCCGGCTGCTGTTCTGGCCAGCTTGTTGGGGGCCCTCTTGCATCGGTGGTCTATGGGCCAGCATCAAGAACGAGTGAGACGGGTGTCGCTGTTCATGTTGTTGGCTATCGGTTTGACCGCCTTGGTGGTGTAGCCGCGCCGGGCTACCGATGAGACATCGCCAGCTTCACGGCCAGTCCCAGGAACACCACGCCCGCCGCCCGGTTAAGCAGTTTCTGCCATCTCGCGGAAGACTGCATCTTCTCGCCCAGGGCACCTGCGAACCAGGCCAGCACGCCAAATACCAGTAGCGTTGCCAGCATGAAGAGCGCACCAAGCAATAAGGTTTGCAGCGCCACCGAACCCCGCGCAGGCGTGGTGAACTGCGGCAGAAAGGCAAGAAAAAAGATCGACACCTTGGGATTGGTCAGATTCATGACTATCCCGCGCCGATACAGCGCAAGGCCGCTGCTATGCAAGGGCTTGTCATCTGTGGTCGGGCGACCGTTGGCGGTCAAGGCCCCCCACGCCAAATAAACCAGGTAGGCGGCGCCGGCAAGCTTCAAAAAATTAAAGGCGGTTGCGGATGTCGCAAAAATGGCGGCCAGCCCGATGGCGACTGCAGCAGTGTGACCGATAAGGCCGGTGCACAGCCCCAGCACCACCAACATGCCCGAGCGGCGACCCCACATGGCCGACTGCATCACGACAAAGACGTTGTCGGGTCCGGGCGCCAGCGCGAGCAGCACGGCGATGCCAAAGAACGATAGGGCGATGTCGAAAGTCAGCATGATGCGCCGTAGCGGTATCCATTATCATCGGGGTTGGATTATCTGGAATTCTTTTACCACACACCATGGCCAAACCCACCTCTGCCCGCCTGGACACCCTGCTGCAACATACTGGCATGGCCAGCTTCGATCCCGTAACGGGCGCTGCCCCGGTAGCTTTGCCTTCCATGCGCACCAGTACAGTACGTTTCGAGAATCTGGCGGCGCTGGACAAGGCGCAGGCGGCCAAAGCCAGGGGCGAGCGCCGCGTAACCTATGGGCGCATGGGCATGGATACCCATGCCGCGCTCGAGGACGTGTTCTGCGAGCTCGAGGGGGCGGACCGCGCCTTCCTGGCGTCGTCCGGCCTCGCCGCGATCACGCTGGCCATGTTCAGCCTGCTTGATGCTAAAGATCACGTGCTGGTGGCAGACTGCGCCTATGGCCCTGTTCGCTATCTGGACAAGACGGTGCTGTCGCGCATGGATATCGAAGTTAGCTACTGCCATGCCACCGTCGCGCAATTGCAGGGGCAACTGCGGCCCAACACGCGCATGCTTTACGTGGAGTCGCCGGGCTCCTTGCTGTTCGAGATGCTGGACATCCCTGCGCTGGCCAGCTTTGCGCACGAGCATGGGCTGATACTGGCTGTCGACAATACCTGGGGCTCCGGCTATATATACCGCCCGCTGGATCTGGGCGCGGACGTATCTATCGTGGCAGGCACGAAATATGTGGGCGGGCACTCCGACCTGATGCTGGGCGCCGTCATGGCCAAGGACGCCGGTCTGATCAAGCGCCTGGGCGAAACCCATTATGCGATGGGGTATTCGATCAGTGCGGACGACGCCTGGCTGGCCTTACGCGGCGCGCGCACACTGCCTATCCGGATGCGGCAAAGCGCCGACAACGCGTTGCGCGTGTGCGCCTTCCTGGCAAGTCGTACCGAAGTCGAACGCATTTATCATCCGGCTCTGCCGGGAGATCCCGGGCATGCGCTCTGGAAGCGGGACTGCACCGGTTCCAACGGCATGCTTGCCGTAGAACTGAAGCTGTCCAACGATCAGGCCCGGCGTTTTGTGGATGGCCTGGCCTTGTTTGGCATTGGCTTTTCATGGGGCGGCTTTGAAAGCCTCGTCCAATTGGTGGATACCTCGCTTCTGCAGGGCCACGGCTACTGGCGGCAGAGTGGAAACGCCGTAGTCCGCCTGCATATTGGCCTGGAGTCGCCGGAAGACCTGATTGCCGATATCGCGCAGGCCTTGCATGCTGCTACCGGAGAAATCAATCCCAGCGTTGGCGATACGTAAAGGTAGGCAGCCGCCAATGAAAATGGATGGCCAGCAGACGCAAGCTCAGGCCGCTGGTGAAGCAAATTGCCGTATTAAGGTTCATGCCTACGCCCTGCGCTTTCAGTATCAGGAAAAGCGCACAGACGGCCAGCGAAACGCTGGCATATAGCTCGCGCCGGAATACGACCGGCACTTGGTTGCAAAGCACATCGCGCAAGATGCCCCCGCTGATGCCGGTGATCATGCCGGACATGATCACCACGACAGTCGGGTAACCCAATGCCAGCGCAATATTGCTGCCTATCAGCGAGAACGCGATCAAGCCCATGGCATCCAGCGCAAGAAAAATGCGATGCAGGCGATGCATGTAGCGCGCTATCACCGTAGTCAATAGCCCGGCGCCCAGCACCAGGTAGACGTACTCGGGGTGCTGGGTCCAGCCTATGGGGTAGTGGCCAAGAATGACGTCGCGGATGGTGCCGCCGCCCAGGGCGGTAACGAACGCAATGACGGCCACACCAAAGATGTCCATATGGCGACGTCCGGCCGCCAGCGCTCCGGACATGGCCTCGGCGGTAATGGCGACCAGATAAATAACGAGCATCAACTGGGTGTCGAGCTCGTGGACGGTTTCCACCGCTTAGCTGCGGCTGACTTCCTCAACCAGCCGTTGCGCCTCTTCTATGGTCGCCTCGTAGCTGTTGGTCATGGTGGGGGACGTTACATACTTGCCGCCCACGGCAATGCTGGGCGTGCCTTCTATCTTGTACAGTTTTGCCAGCTCGTTGGCGCGCGACACTTTGGATGTGATCCCGAACGAGTTAAAGACATCGATGAACGCTTGCTTGTCCACGCCCTTGCTGGCGGCCCAGTCGGCGATCGCGTCGGCTTCGTAGATGCGCTTGCGCTCTTTGTGTATGGCGGTGAAGACCTCGGCGTGCAGGTCAAGGCGATCGAGGGCTTCCAGCGAGTAGTAAAGCCGCTGCAGGTCTGCCATGCTGGCATTGAAGGCTACCGGAACGGGCTTCAGCACGACGTTGTCGGGTAGCGTTTTGGCCCACTTCTGCACCATGGGTTCTATGGTGTTGCAGTGCGGGCAGGTATACGCAAAGAACTCCAGCACTTCGATCTTGCCGGTGGTGTCGGACGGCTGTGGCGGCTCTACCGTTACGTAATTTTCAGCGGCCTGGGCCACGCCCAGCGGCGCAAACAGCGCGCCGGCGCTGACGGCGGCAATGGCAAGCGAGCGGACTAACAGGTTCTTTAGCGACATATGGATTTTCCTGGTGAATCAAAGCCATTAAGACTCAAAACATACTGACAAGTTCATCGGGTGGTGGCCGGTCAAGGGCGCACCACCGAAGACTCGATTTTTTCGGCGCCCAGTCGGGCGCGAGAGCGATTCATTTCGTCTATACCCTTGAAAGGCCCGACGCGCACACGATTGATGGTAGCCCCATTGGATTGTGCTTGTTGCACTTCGGCGGGCAGTCCCATCAATAAGATACGGGCTTTCATGGCCTCGGCGTCTTTCTCGGATCGGAATGCGCCGGCCTGCAGGAAGTAAGTCGTTTGGGTTTTGGCAGCCGCTGCTGGCGCCGGGGTCGCAGGCGCCTCGGTGCCGGGTACCGGTGTAGTCGTGGGTGCCGAGCGGGCCGGGGCAGGCGGCGCATCGCCGCTGGCCAGGCTGGCGATGAGATCGCCCAGGTTGTCCCCGCTGCGGTTCGCGCCGGCGACACCGGGCAGCGGCAAGGGAGGTGTGGCGGTAGGGCCGGTAGGCGCTACACCGGCCGCGCCGTCCTTGCCGTACAGGCCAATGTTGGGGTCGGGCGCGTTACGCACATCGGGCAGCAGCGTTTTAGCCGGGTCGCGGCTGGCTTTGTCGACGAAAGGCATGGGCACCTGGGTAACAAACAGCGCGACTGCCACAGCGGCCGCCAAGCCGAAGATCAGGCCGATCATGATGCCAAAAAGCGTGCTGCCGCCGGATTTGGAGGTGGTCTTGCGACTGTTGCGTGCCATAAGCGGGTTTACATCCTTTCGGGGGCGGACACCCCAAGCAATTCGAGGCCATTGGCGATGACCTGGCCGGTAGCGCGTGCCAAACGCAAGCGTGCCAACTTCAGTTCCGTGTCGTCCACCAGCACGCGCTCGGCGTTATACCAGGCATGGAAATCGGCGGCGCAGTCGCGCAGCCAGAATGCCAGGTGATGCGGCGCGAGTTCTTGTGTTGCCAGTGCCAGGGTGGCCGGGTATTCGGCCAGGCGCTGCAACAAGGCGAACTCGGTGGGAGCCACCAGCTTGTCTACCGCTGCCGTCGGAATGCTGTCGTGCAGTTGGGCCGATTGCGCCAGCATCGAGCAGATGCGGGCATGGGCATACTGAATATAGTACACCGGGTTCTCTTCACTTTTGGACAAAGCCAGATCGATATCGAAGACGAATTCCGAGTCAGCCCGACGCTGGCTCAGGAAGTAGCGCACGGCGTCGCGTCCCACCCAGTCGATAAGGTCGCGCATCGTGACGTAGCTACCCGCGCGCTTGGAGATCTTGACTTCAGCGCCCTCGCGCACCACTTTCACCATCTTGTGAAGGATGTAGGCGGGGAAGTCCTTGGGTATGCCTATGTCCAGGGCTTGCAGGCCGGCGCGCACGCGGGCGATCGTGCCATGATGGTCGGTGCCCTGGATGTTGATGGCCCGGTGAAAACCCCGCTCCCATTTGGCCACGTGGTAGGCCACGTCGGGCACAAAATAGGTATAGCCGCCCTCGGACTTGCGCATGACACGATCTTTGTCGTCGCCCGTGCCCAGCTCGGTGCTGCGCAGCCACAAGGCGCCTTCGCTTTCATAGGTATGGCCGCTGGCGATGAGCTCTTGCACGATTTTGTCGACGCGGCCACTGGTGTAGAGCGAGCTTTCCAGATAGTAGTTGTCGAACTGCAGGCCAAACGCTTGCAGGTCCAAATCTTGTTCGCGACGCAGATAAGCCACGGCGAACGCGCGGATATCGTCCAGCTCGTCTACGTTGCCGCTGGCCGTGACGGCCTGGCCGTCGCTGGCCTGGACCACAGCCCCTGCCTGGAAATCCCTGGCGATGTCGGCGATATAGTCGCCCTTATAGCCATCCGCGGGAAAATCGTCGGCGTCGGGCGCAATGCCCTTGGCGCGCGCTTGCACGCTGACTGCCAGGTTATCGATCTGGTTGCCCGCGTCGTTGTAATAGAACTCGCGCGTGACGTCCAGGCCCTGCGAGGTAAACAGGCGACATAGGGCATCGCCCAGTGCTGCTTGCCGTGCGTGACCGACATGCAGCGGCCCGGTAGGATTGGCCGAGACAAACTCCACCATGATCTTGTCTGGCGACGGCGGGCGATGCCCAAATCGGGGGCCGTCGGCAGCAATGGCATTCAGTACTTCGTGCCGCGCTGCCGTCGAAAGCCGGAAGTTGATAAAGCCCGGGCCGGCAATTTCGGCGCTATCTATAAGCTGCGCGCTTGCCGGCTGGGCCAGCAAGATGTCGACGATTTGCTGCGCCAGTTCGCGCGGGTTGCGTGCGGCTGGCTTGGCCAGTTGCATGGCCACATTGCTGGCCACATCGCCGTGCGCGGCAACCTTGGGCCGCTCCAGGAGCACCTTGGCTGTGGCGTCGGGCAGTATGCTGCGCACGGCATCCTGGATCAAGGAGATTAAGTGTTGTTGTTGCCCTGCAAGCATAAGACCGGTTCTGTATTGGTAACGAAAGGCGGCGCTGCTGGAAGGCCAGTCGCGCACGGTGCCGGCCGCCTGATTATCCTGGGCGCCGGGAAGGCCTAAATGATAACGTGAATTGCCGCTAGGGGCTTATGGGACCCCAGCCCAGTTCATCGTGCAGCCACCGTGCATAGCCCGCCATGTCGACCATCCCGACTGCAGCGCCGGCCTGCCTGCGCCAGTCTTCCAGTCGCTGGATCAAGGCTTCGGTTTGTGCGCGCTGTTCGCGGCCCAAGCGGGCGTGGTCGTCCTGATAGGCGTGTTGCCGTTCGCCGCTTGCAAAGGCCACGCTGCGATCGCCGTCTTGCACACTGCGCGCGGCGACAGAGCGGTCGTCGTGCAACACGGGATGGGTAATTTGCCGATCTGCCGGGTCGGACAGATCGAACATCAGCGCTGCGGCACGGGCTTGCCACAGCATCCAGTTAAGGGCCACGTCAGACAGGTCCGCCTGATGGTGGATGCCGGAAGACATGCCGCGCAGCACACCGCCGCCGATATCAGCATGGGCGCCGATGAAGGGGGCCTCGATAACGTTATGCCCATGGGCGTCGCCGGCGCTGGTCAAAGGCAATAGCCAGCGTCGCTCGTGCAGGGCTACAGCATGGGCCACCCATTCCCAGGCCGGAGAAATCGACAAATCGTATTGGGCGTTGTTCAAGCCGCCCAGTCCGAACTGGGCCACGGTATCGAACAAGCCCATGAAACGCAGGTCTACACAGGCGCTGATTACGCCACGCAGCGTGTCCTGAAACGCGAATAGCGTGCCGGTCATGTGCTGATTGATCAGATTGCCGAAGTGGCGGGCCAGGGCAGCGCCGCGCGAGTAGCCGATGATGTCTATCGGGATGTGCTCGCCCGTGTTGCTGGACTGATGCAAGACATCCAGCAGGGATTGCCACTGGTTCTCGATGATCTGCGGCGCGCTCGAGGCCGTGGCGGCATCCCAATCGATGGAGGTCGAATTACCCGGGCCGGCGTGGTAGTAGACGGGCCCATCGCGGTACGCCTGGCTTAGCTTCCAGACGTTGCTTTGTGTTTGAGGGCTATGCCGGGTGCCGTCGAAAGCAAACAGCAGCAAGCCCAGGGGGTCGACATGGCGGCGTGGTTGCTGGTCGGCATACCCGAGCGCCTGGCTGCCCGGTATCGGCCCCAGGGGGTCGGGCTCGAGATAGTGGCCCCATTCGGGCAAATAGGTGCGCAGCACGTTGTCGTGCCAACCGGTAGCGGCGTCAAAAATTTGCCCGGGCAATCGTAGGTCGATATCAAGGTCGCCCGCCAGGCGTTGCGCTTGGCCCATGGGGGTATAGCTGGCCAGCCACCGTAGCTTGCCCTGATGATCGGTGATCAGTCGCGGCGCGCCGATAAGGTCGGCGTGTACAAAGTTCAAGGTGGCTTGCCTGCTGTCGCCGTCGATATAGTCAATGAAGCCGACTGGCGTGTGATGCGCATAGATGTAGCGCCGGCCGACCGGCAGGCGTGGCGTTTGGTCGTCGGCTTCCGTCTTGCCAAGGACTGCATCGGGCGCCTGCCTGGTATGGCCGGGCAGTTGAGCGACCACTCGGTTATCCAGATAAAGAAAATGCTGGCTGCCCGTGGGGCCATGGCTGACGATACGGTGCCCATAGGCGTTGTGGTGGTACTGGGCAATTACTGTATTGCCTTCGTCCACCTGCTGTAGGCGCCGGTTGGCCCCAAAGCGCAATGTGCGACTACCGATGGACGTGGGCAGGCCGGAGACATCGCGCTTGATGGCCGGCTTCATGCTTATGCCCTGCACCCGCTTTGCGGCCAGGCTGCCATCACTATGCCAGGCATACCAATAAGGCTCAGGCGGGTCTCGCGCCGCCTCGTTGTCGTCCTGCCTTGTGCGCGTTGCGACGGCCAGGCGCCCCTGGGTATCGTAGCCGTAGGACCAGGTTTCGTCGTGCTTGGCATCCGGAACGGCATGGTGCTCGAGCGCCAGCCGCCCTTGCCCATCGTACTGCGTGCTTGTAGTCCATACGGGCTGATCGCCACGCAATAAGCGCAGTTGGCCAGCCCGGCCGTCGCGGTCCAGCAGGGTGACCAGGCGTAGTGCATTGCCGTACTGGTATCCCGCCTTGCCGGCGTTTGTGGCGATTACCACATGGCTTTTCCCGCCAACATCATGCCAGTGGATATTGGTGAGCCTGCCGTCGGCGTGCCATTCGTAGCCTAGCGAACCGCCTTCCGGCAGGTGGTGTCTGACGAGCCGGTCTGCGGTGTCGTAGTCGAATGATTCCGTATAGCGTATTGCGGCACTGTGGGCGGTGGCGGGCCGCTTGACCCGACGCTGTTGCAGGCGTTGATGGTCGTCGTAGCGGCGCAATTCGGCTTCTTGCGGGTGCTCGACGCGCATCAATTGCCCGCCGCGCCAGCTTAGCGAACTGACGACCGCCTGCCCGCCATGGTTGCGTTCAAGCACGCGATGAGGCCGCTGCGCGCCATCGTGGAAATACATGACATGGTCGCCGTTTGCATAGTCGCGGCGGACAGGCCGGTGCGCGCGGTTGTACGCCGTGGTCTCCATGCCCGTGAGCGTGGATTGCCACGAGTGCATGGCGCCGCCGGCCTGATAGTTCAAGACCAGCCCGGGCCAGCCCGAATCCGCGATCTGCAAGCTGCGTATCACGCCATGCTGATCGCGCTGCAACAAGGTGCCGTCCAGTTCGGTCAGGCGGCCTGCCTGGTCGTATCGAACGCCGCTGCGGGACAACGGGCAGGCCGGGCAGGCCCTGCTGCTGATTTCAGTCAGCCGCAGGCGTTGGCCATGCGCGGCCGTGATGAAACGTGTTTCTCGCCCTTGGGCGCCATGCACCGCAGTGAGCCCGGACGGCGTTTCTGGTGACCGTAGATACTGAAGGCTTAGCTTCTGCGCCGTGCTGTCTGGCGGCCCCGCGATGGACAGTATGGCTCTGCCTTGGGCATCGTATGCCCAGGTATTAAGGCGGCGTTGGTGTTGTTGGTCGGCCGAGACGATCTTGATGCCTGTCAGTGCGTGGTCGTTGCCGGCCTGGCGCTGGGCCTCGTAAAGATATCGCCGCTCCATGCCATCGGGGCGCAGCACTGCTGCCAGCCGCAACGCGTGTTGCCCGGGCTGGTGCTGGTAACTAAACCGGCCTATGGGTGTGTCGATATGACGCAAGCGGCGCTGGCCGTCCGCGATGTCGTAGGCGAAAGTCAGCGCTATCCCTCTTCGGTTGCTGATGCGCGTTATGGCGTGCTCCAGCGGACTGCCAGGGGGTTCGCGCTGTATGTCCACATGCAGCTGGCCATCGTGATGTATGCCCACCAGGTAGCCTTGTGCGTTGAAAGTAAGGCGTCGTCCGTTGGGCCAGGCCCATACCCATAAACCACCCTGGCTTGACAGGCTGCCGTGGTGCCCAATGGCGCTGGTAGCGTGGCTGTTGAGGAAGACAACACGGCTGCCATCGGCCTGTTCGATTTGCCAGCGCCGCCCCACGCGCCGCAAACGCGTGTCGTAAGACAGCTGCCAGCCGGCGCCCAGCCATGACGGGCGGCGATCTTGTGCGTTGTAGTGCCGCACGATTTCGATGCCCGGCGCCCAAGGCCCGGCAGGGAGGTCGGTTTCCTTCTGGTACTTGTTGCCGGTGGCCAGGTGTATGGGGTTACCGATGCCTAACTGCAGCGATGGCTCGGTATTACCGGCGCTGGCCACCCCGCCCTGCGCGCAGGGTTCCCCCAGGGGCGACGGGCCGCAAGTTCCCTGGGCCGGCGCCCAACTTGGTGCGCACGCCCAGGCCAGCAGCAAGAGCCGGATCGCAGGTTTCATGAAGATATCTCGCACGGCAAATTATGCGGATATTTTCTGGCTTGGCAGCCTCTTGAAGATGCTGTAGTGTAGGCATGTGTCTATTGAGGGAAACCGAATATGCTAGTTGTCTTTCACTCTAAAGCTGCCGCTGAAGTGCTCATGTTTGCCAAGGATGCCTTACCTATCCTGCAAGCCGCCGGCAAGCCCTATACCGACACGCTCCCCGAGCGCGGGGTTATTATCCGCGACCAGTTGGAATCAGCCATCAAAGGTATTGAGCAGGCCATGGCGATCGACACGTCGTCGGACGAAACCGACGACAACGACGATAACGACTCGAAAGAGCATCCCATATCGCAGCCAGTCAGTTTTCGTCGGCGTGCCTTCCCCCTGCTGTCCATGTTGCGTGTCTCGCATGAGCGCAATGTGGACGTCACGTGGGAGCCCGCTCCCACGTGGTAGTTTGCTTAAGGGCTAACTGCCGGCCTTGTCGCTGGACTGCGCGCTGGGGCTGACCGCCCCGGCGCCGCCTGATTCGCTGCCACCGCTGGTGGCGCCACCACTTGGCGATGTGCCGCCCGCGCCGCTGATGCCCTGGGCCCGTCCACCCGGCGTCGATCCGCCGGTGCCGCCGCGCTGCACCCGTATGCGGTTATCTACATCCTGTACGCCTGCGCAATCATCAGCACAATCTTCAATGGCATGTTTCATATACCGCTCAGGCACCGTGCCTGACAGCGTCACATGTCCCTGTGCTACATCGACCGACACCTCGCTGACATCAATGCCGCTATGGGCCAGGCGCTCGCAGACGTCTTCCCGTATGCGCTCGTCCGAACGCTGATAACCCTTGGGCATATAACGCTGTGAACGACCGCCTTGACTTTCGGAGGCGTCGCCGCCGAACCGGTCGAATCCGCGGTAAGAGCCGCCCTCCCAGTTGGCTGCTCCACCGCCGGGCGACTGAAACCGTTGGCCGCCACGGTAATTGCCTTCTGATTCTTCGCCGCCTGGATAAGGCAGATCGCGCCCGCCGTGGCGCCCGCCACGACCGCCGTAGCCGCCGCCACCGCCGTATCCCGAACTGCCATAGTCGTCGCCGCGTTGAAAGCCGCCCAGCTCGCCACCTTGACCGGCGCCAGTTCCTCTGCCGCCACGGCTACCGCGCGCACCATAGTCGCCGTATTCTCCGTCGTATCCGCCGTAGCCGGTTTCCGGGCCAGACCGTTCATGTATGCCGTATTGGGAGCTTCGCCGTCCACCCGCTCCGTCGTCGTCCATATTGCCGTAGTTGCTGCGCTCGAACTGGTTACGTCGCTCTTGGCCGCTTTGAAATAGCGACGACTCTGCTCGGTGCTGTCCCCGCTCACGGTACCCGCCGCCTTGCCAATCGGGCTCGCCGAAGTCGCGTTCATCATAGTCTCTGGCGCTACCTTGGCCGAACTCACGGCCACTAAAATCGCCGCGACGGCGCTGATCGTCGTTACGCATAGCATTCTCCTTTAAAAGTCGTTCCGGACGAGCCTTCGGCTCATCGTCATCGGTACAACTGCGGGCAAGTGCCATGCCATTCGACTCATGCTGCGGCCACAGCGGCAGACATAAAAAAACCAGCCTCGAGAGGCTGGTTGGATAAGAGGTGCCCAAACGCTGCTGCGGCGGCTAGTTATGCAGGGCTATGCCGCCAGGGCGTCCACCCCTTCGGCGACCACATGCCGGTTCACAGCGCTAAGAATGGCCATGAATGAGGCGGTGACAATGTCTTCATGTATGCCCACGCCGAATCCTGTGGGGGAATCGCCTACGCGCAGTTCTACATAGCTGGCCGCCCGCGTATCCGTGCCGGTGCCGATGGCGTGCTCGTGATAGTCCATGATGCGCACGCCCGCGCCCAGGGCGTTGACGAAGGCAGAAATCGCGCCGTCGCCTTGCCCTTCCAACTGACGAACCTCGCCGTTGTGCTCGAGTTCAACCTCGATGGCAAACTGTTTGCCGCTGCCCGCCTTGGGATCGCCCGTGATGCGGTGACGCACCAACTGCCAGGGCTGATTGCGCTGCAGGTATTCTTCATTGAAGATGTCAAACACCTTTGCCGCCGTCACTTCAGCGCCTGTTTCGTCTGTGACGCGCTGAATGGCACGGCTGAACTCAATTTGCAAGCGGCGCGGCAAGACCAGCCCGTGCTCTTGCTCCAGCAGGTACGACACCCCGCCCTTGCCTGATTGGCTATTGACCCGGATGACGGCATCGTAGCTGCGGCCCAGGTCGGCCGGGTCGATCGGCAAATAGGGCACTTCCCATGGAGCGTCCGCTTCCTGCCGGGCAAACCCCTTCTTGATGGCGTCCTGGTGCGAGCCCGAAAACGCCGTGAAGACCAGGTCGCCCGCATAGGGGTGGCGAGGATGGACAGGCAGTTGGTTGCAGTACTCGACGCAGCGGCGCACTTCGTCGATGTCGGAAAAATCCAGACCCGGATGTATGCCTTGGGTATAGAGGTTAAGCGCCAAGGTGACCAGGTCGACGTTGCCGGTGCGCTCGCCGTTGCCGAACAGGCAGCCTTCGATGCGATCGGCGCCCGCCATGACGGACAGTTCGGCAGCGGCTACCGCCGTACCGCGGTCATTATGTGGGTGCACACTAAGGACAATGCAGTCGCGCTGAGCCAGGTTCTTATGCATCCATTCGATCTGGTCTGCATACATATTGGGCGTCGTGGCTTCGATGGTGGCAGGCAGATTGAAAATAATCTTTGATTCCGGCGTGGGCTGCCATGCCTGCGTCACCGCATTGCAAACTTCCAGCGCGAACTCGGGTTCGGTGGTGCTGAAGACTTCGGGGGAATACTCGTAACGCCAGTTGGTTTCGGGATGCTGACGGGTCAGTTCCTTGATCAGGCGGGTGCCTGTCAGTGCGACTTCCTTGACTTCGTCTTTGCTCATGCTAAAGACAATCTTGCGAAAGGCCGGGGCGCAGGCGTTGTACAGGTGCACGATGGCGTTGCGGGCGCCTGCGGCAGACTCGACCGTGCGTCGGATGAGGTCCTCACGAGATTGCGTCAATACGATGATGCTGACGTCGTCGGGTATGCGGTCTTCGTCGACCAGTTTGCGCACGAAATCGAAGTCGGTTTGCGATGCAGACGGAAAACCCACTTCGATTTCCTTGAAGCCTATCTTCAGAAGCTGCTCGAAAAACCGCAGCTTGCGCTCGACGCTCATGGGCTCGATCAGAGACTGGTTGCCATCGCGCAGATCAGTGCTCATCCAGATGGGCGGTTTCGTAATGCGCTTGCTGGGCCAGGTGCGCTCGGAAAAGTCGCGAGTAAAGGGGACGAACGGACGATATTTATCGGACGGGTTCGAAATCATGGAAAGCCTCGTTGGAACTGGATATTTGTTTGTCGCCACCACCGGAGCTTCGTGCAACACGCTCTTTAAGATCAATTACGGTAGAGGTGGAAAAAGATGTGGCCGGAAAGGGCTGCCGAACTGCCACGCGTCGCTAGGCTCGGCAACCGATCGGTAGTAGCAGCGAAAGCGATAGGGCGGGAACGCCAATGAGGCTACGCAGGGCTGCGCAGGGAACACGCAACGCGCCGTCGGCAGAAAAACTGCTGGCGGCGACGTTAAAAGAGGAGGCGTGTTGCGAACTCATGCCCTATAGTCGATCATATTTTTAGACGCTTGGCAAGTCTTTAGCGCCTGCCGGGGCGCTCGGCGCATCGGCTAAAAGCGCTGCCTGTCGTCGTGCCAGGGTGATCTTGGCGTATCGACCATTGCGCAGCTCGGCGGCGGTGCGTTGCAGATCGCCCACGGTCAGTGGCTCGCGCGGGTCGCGCCAGGACCAGCGCAGGACCTCGCGCGCGGGCTCGGACAGGCGGGTCGCCAACATCTGTACGGTTTCCTCGCGAAGGTGCCTGGCGCGAGCACGGTTTAACGCCGCCCGTACAAAACCGTACAAAAAATAGGCAATAATAAGCGTACACAAGGCGACCACCGCCCACCAGAAGAAGGGGTTGTATTCTTTTAGCAGGGTTACCACCCGGGCCCCTAGTGCATGCAGGCCCTCGTAGTTGATACCGCGGCCAAATTCCACTAGCCGGTTAAGCAGGTCATACCAGACCAGCGCCACGACGGCGATGACTACGGCACACAAGATCTTTTGACCTGCGGTTAGTTTCAGCAAGGTCGTACGCAGCAGTGCGCGATCCTGGCTGGTGGGCTGCGGTGGTAGATTGGTTGATGTCATACGGCGTATTTTAACTATGCAATCGCGTCAGTCTCTGGAACTTCGTCAACATCAGCAGTTGGCGCTGACCCCTCAGCTGCAGCAATCGATACGATTCCTGCAGTTGTCGGCGCACGAACTGGAGCTGGAAGTGGCCCAGGCCCTGCTCGAAAACCCGCTACTCGAACGTGACGAAGAGTATGACACCGTTACGCCCGATACGGTAGCGGACGATGCCCACGCGCAGGAAGACCGATGGGATACCCCTGGCGCCTCCAGCGGCAGTGACGGCGCGGGATCGTCCGACGCTCCCACACGTCCAGAAACGGCCTTGGCTGTAAGCTTGCAGGAGCACCTGCACGAGCAATTGCGGCTGACGCGTGCCCAGGCCCGCGATACCGCCCTGGTGTCCCTGTTGATCGATGAACTCGATGAAAACGGCTACCTGCCTACACCACTGGAAGAGATTCTGGATTGCCTGCCCAAGGCGCTAGGCGTGAGAGCCAGCGAATTGCAGGCCGCTTTGAACCTGCTTCAGTCTTTCGACCCTCCAGGGGTGGGCGCTACTTCTCTTGGCGACTGCCTGTGCCTGCAATTGCGCCAATTGGCGGGAGGGTCGGATACCGGCATTCCCGGGGATGTTGTCGAGTGTGCCCAGCGTATAGCGCGAGAACACCTGGCCCTGTTGGCCACCGGCAATATGACCAGGCTGCGTGAAGCGCTGGATTGTCCGCTGCCCCTCTTGCGCGCCGCACATGCTTTGTTGCTGCAGCTTGAGCCCAAGCCGGCACGCGACTGGGCGAGCTCGACGGCCGACTACATCGTCCCGGATGTATTGGTGCAACGCGTGGGGGATCGCTGGATCGCCAGAATAAACCCCGCAGTCATGCCGCGCTTACGCGTTAATGCACTGTACGAAGGCATGCTCGCCACATCTACCGCGACCACCGGCCTGCACAGCCAATTGCAGCAGGCGCACGGCTTGATCAAGAGTGTGCAGCAGCGCTATGTGACGATATTGCGTGTGGCGCAGGCCGTGGTTGAACGGCAACGCGATTTTTTCGAACATGGCACCGCTGCCATGCGGCCACTGGGTCTGCGCGATATTGCCCAGGAGCTGCAAATGCACGAATCCACCGTATCTCGCTCGACCAAGCAGAAATACGCACAGACCCCTTGGGGCGTCATAGAACTGAAGCGTTTCTTTGGCGTGGCCTTGCAGACCGACGATGGCGAGGCCACGTCCGCCACAGCGGTGCGCGAACTGATCCGCAAGTTGGTAAGCAATGAACCCCCTGGCAAGCCGCTTTCGGACAGTCAGATAGCCTTGCGGCTGGCCGACCAAGGCGTCGTGATTGCCCGCCGTACCGTGGCCAAGTACCGGGAAGCGGCAGGCATCGAACCGGCTATCTTGCGCAAGGCCCGAGCCGCGCTGGATCCGGTGTAGTGTTTTGTGCCACAGGATGATTTTTCAGATTGATCTTTCGCGCAATCTGGATGATAATTGTTCTCATGTTCATTTGTATCTGTAACGCCATCACCGAACGCCAGGTTCAGACTGCGGTCGCGCAGGGCGCCACCACGATGTCAGACCTGCAAGGCCAGCTTGGCGTTGCGGCCTGCTGCGGCTGCTGCGCCGAGACGGCGGCAGAATACCTGCCGGGTGGTCGCTACGCTGGCCAGGTCATGCACCAGCACGATGCCGGCGCATTGGTGTGCGATGCCGCCAACGACGCACGTATCGTGGCAACATCCATGGTCGAAGTGGCCGTCCGTCGCGCCTGAAGTTTCTGGTAACGATTTTCCGCGGTCGCAATGGCCGCGGGTCGGGCTGTGCCCTCTGAATTCCCCAACCATTTCCGGTGCCGCCATGGTAGCCTTACGACTGACTTTGCTTCAGGAGTATGGCCATGAAAGGCGACACAACCGTAATTCAACATTTGAATGCGCAGCTCAAGAACGAGCTTACCGCCATTAACCAGTACTTCCTGCATGCACGCATGCTGGATCACTGGGGTCTGACCAAGCTTGGCAAGCACGAGTACGACGAATCCATCGGGGAAATGAAACACGCAGATCGACTGATAGAGCGTATTTTCATGTTGGATGGCTTGCCCAATCTGCAAGATCTGCACAAGCTCATGATCGGCGAGGACGTGCCTGAAATCCTGTCCTGCGACCACAAGCTGGAATCGGCTGCGCAGGCCACCGTCAAAGAGGCCATGGCCTATTGCGAGTCGGTGCGCGATTTCGTCTCTCGCGATCTGTTCCAGGACATCCTGAACGACACTGAAGAGCATATCGACTGGCTGGAAACCCAGATGGAATTGGTCGAGAAGGTAGGCTTGCAGAATTATCTGCAGTCGCAAATGGGCGAATAGCCTCTTTAACTGCTGACTAGAACGACTTGCTTGGGCAGTCGGCTACACGACCCCAGGCATTGTTCGGTTGGCAGTATTTATTGCGAGCGGCCCAGGCACAACTGGGCCGATCAAAAAAGCCCAGGGCGCTGCACGCCTGTAAATCTTGTCTAAGGCTGGCCTGCCACGATTGATTGCTTGGCGTGACGACCGCCGGGGGCGGCGGTGGTGGCGGCGCCACTTCTATCGGCTGCAGCGCGTGCTCGCCATGGGCGCTATTGCCTCCCAGACCCAGTCCGCCGACATCGGCAATACCTTGCAGTGTCTGACCGGCGCCATGGTCGGCAATCATTTGGGCTTCTTCCATGCTGATCATGGTGGTCGCCAGCTCGATATTGGTGGTGGCTTTGGTTTCTTCCAGCGACGTCGGTGGGATCTGCCAAGCGAATTGCTCGGGTGGCTCAGGCACGCCCAACTGACCGTTGGTCAGCGGCTGCGGCGGTTGCGCCACGTAGGGCCGGCCATCCGCATCCAGTACGGGAACCTCCGACAGCTCGGGGAACTCTGGAACTGGCGGCGCGACTGGTCCATGCGCCACGAGCCAGTCGCCCAGACGTATTCCACCCCAGGCTGAAGCCCCTGCGGCAATGACCAATACTGCAAAAATAACTCGCCAGGACATGATTACCCTCTGTCTGGAAAACGACGCCCAGTATACGGGCTGGGCGCCAAAGCAAAAAATCGCAGACAGCGTTGCTGGTTAAGCATTTTGCCCGAAGACGCGTCCACCGTGCTCGCGCATGGCGTGAAATTCCACGCCGGGGTAGAGTTCTTGCGCGACGCGAAGCTGAGCGGGGGAGCTGGCCAGGAAAGCGGCAGCATCGACGACATCATAGGCGATGTTGGCAGCATTGGCATTCATGAATTTTCGCAAGACAGCAGGGTCCTCGGCTGTAAACCAACGTGCCATGTTGTAACGCGAAGGCATCATGCGGGCGTCCACTTTGTATTCGGTCTTGAGCCTATGGGCCACGACTTCAAACTGCAGTTGTCCGACTGCGCCGAGCAACAGGGCGCCGCCCGAGGCCTCGGGCCTGAACACCTGGATTGCACCTTCTTCGCCCAGTTGAGTAAGCCCGATGCGCAATTGTTTGATGCGTAAGGGATCTTTGACTTCGACTGCCTGGAACAGTTCGGGCGCAAAAAAGGGCAAGCCGGTGAACTGCAGGGTTTCGCCTTCCGTCAATACGTCGCCAAGCTGCAGCACGCCATGGTTGGGGATGCCGATCACGTCACCAGCGTAAGCCACGTCCAGAAGTTCGCGACGCTGCGACAGGAAGGACACGACGTTATTGGGGCGCATTTCTTTACCGTTGCGAGCGATCTTCAGGCGCATGCCGCGCTCGAAGCGGCCCGAGCTGACCCGCACGAAAGCGACGCGATCGCGGTGGGCCGGATCCATATTGGCCTGTACCTTGAACACCACGCCGCTGAATTTTGGCTCATCGGGCTGCACTTCGCGCTGTATGGCGGTACGCGGACCGGGCGTGGGCGCCAGATCCACCAAGGCATCCAGCACCTCCTGTACGCCGAAGTTATTGATGGCCGAACCGAAAAACACGGGTGTCTGCTTGCCGGCCAGGAAAGCGTCGTGGTCGAATTCAGGCGCGGCGGCCTGTATCAGTTCGATCTCTTCATTGGCTTTGGCGTAGGCATCGCCAAAACGACTGGCGATCTCGGGATTATCCAGGCCGTCTATCATTTCGTCCTGCGCGCCACGCTTCTCTTGCCCGGCACGGAAGACCCGCATGCGATTGCGCCGTATGTCGAACACACCGCCGAACGAGCGGCCCATACCCACGGGCCACGAGAAAGGCACGGCGTCCATGCCCAGGTGCGATTCAATCTCGGACAGCAGGTTAAGCGGCTCTTGCACCTCGCGGTCCAGCTTGTTGATGAAAGTAATGATGGGCGTGTTGCGCGCACGGCAAACTTGCAGCAAGCGGATGGTTTGAGGCTCGACGCCGTTGGCCGCATCGATCACCATCAGGGCAGCATCGACTGCCGTCAGTACCCGATAGGTATCTTCAGAGAAGTCCTGGTGACCCGGAGTATCGAGCAGGTTGATGACGCAATCGCGGTATTCCATTTGCATGACCGACGAAGCGACGGAGATGCCGCGCTGCTTTTCGATTTCCATCCAGTCGGACGACGCATGGCGGCTGGCCTTGCGGGCCTTTACGCTGCCTGCGATCTGGATCGCGCCCGCGAACAGCAGCAGCTTCTCGGTAAGCGTTGTTTTACCCGCGTCGGGGTGAGAAATAATGGCAAATGTACGTCGTCGTGCGACTTCTTGGCTGATGCTCATAATTTGATTTTAGCGCGACCCCCGACCGATCCCGGCCGAGGACTGCCGGATTGCGTTTGGTTCTATTTATGGTGACTGAACGAGGCCAGCACGGTACCGGCCAAAATGAACATGGCGCCGAAACCGCGATTAAGCCAGCGGATATGGCGCGGACTGCGCAGCAGCTTAAGGATGCGCGCGGCCAGCGTTGTGTAGCAGCCCATGGCCACCAGGTCCGTCAGGCATAGCGTGGCCGCCAGGGCGGCATACTGCATGGGTAGGGGCGCCTGCAGGTTCAGGAACTGCGGCACCACGGCCAGCAGGAATACCGTGCCCTTGGGGTTGGTGATATTGATCAGGCATCCCCGCAGTATCAGCTCCCGACGCTTGAAAGGCGCCGGATCATGGGTCTGAACCGCAACCGGCGCGGCATCCGTGCGGAACTGCTTCCACCCAAGGTAAATCAGATAGGCCACGCCCAGCCATTTGACGATGCCAAAGGCGAATTCGGACGCGGCCAACAAGGCGCCCAGGCCCACCGCCACGATCAGGAACTGAATCAAGATGCCCAGGATTAACCCGACGGTAGTCCAGTAACCGCGACGAAAGCCATACTTCAGGCCGGACGCCATCGCCGAGATCGCACCTGGCCCGGGCGAAAACGAGATCGCCCAGGAGGCAGCAAAGAAGGCAAGCCAGGTGGAGAAAGCCATGGAAGACCTGGCGTGTTACTTACCCAGCAGCGCGGCGCGCAAACCCGTGTTGCCACGGCCGCCATCGGCAGCCGGACGCGGGGTGGCAGCATGGTTGCCGGCAGGCCGGCGGGCCGCTTGGCGAGGCGCCGAGCCGTCGCCACGCGGCGCCGCAGCAGAACGTGTGCCGGTGCCGTCGCTGCGTCGTGCATCGCCGGAGCGTTGACCGCCAGGGCGGCCATTGCCGCGACCACCGTTGCCGGCGCCGCCACGGGGCGCATTATTGCGGCGGGGGCGGTCCTCATCGGCTCGCACGTGTGCGGGTTCGGCCTTGACCATATCGACGGACCATCCCTTGATGGTGGTGCGCTCGATGGGGCGGTTGATGAGCTTTTCGATGGCAGTGAGCAGCTTGATCTCGGACTTGTCCACCAACGACATGGCCGAGCCCTCCGTGCCCGCGCGGCCGGTGCGCCCGATACGGTGCACATAGTCTTCCGGAACGTTGGGCAGCTCAAAATTGACCACATGCGGTAGCTGGTCGATATCGATACCGCGTGCGGCGATGTCGGTGGCAACCAGCACGGCGACCTTGCCGTCCTTGAAGCCGGCCAGTGCGCGGGTACGTGCTGCCTGGCTCTTGTTGCCGTGGATGGCAGCGGCCGCCAGCCCATCCTTGACCAGCTTTTCAGCCAGGCGGTTAGCGCCATGCTTGGTGCGTGTGAACACCAGCACTTGATGCCAGCCGCTTTCGCGGATGATGTAGCTGAGCAGGTCACGCTTATGGGATTGTTCGGTCAGCACCATGCTTTGCGAAACAAGTTCGGAAGCCGTATTGCGACGCGCAACAGAAATTTCTATCGGGTTGTTCAACACGCCCTTGGACAACTGACGGATTTCATCCGAGAAGGTGGCCGAGAACAGCAAGTTCTGCCGCTGCTTGGGCAACAGGGCCAGTATGCGGCGGATGTCGCGGATGAAGCCCATGTCCAGCATGCGATCGGCTTCGTCCAGCACCAGAATTTCAACGGCAGACAAATCCACGGTTTTCTGTTGTGCGTGATCTAGCAGGCGGCCGGGCGTGGCAACGAGGATGTCCAGCGGCTTGCGCAGGGCATTGATTTGCGGATTGATGTTGACGCCGCCAAACATCACCATCGACCGGATGGTGGTGTGCTTGCCGTAGGTGCGCACGGACTCTTCCACCTGGGCAGTAAGCTCGCGGGTGGGGGTCAGGATCAGCACACGGGGCTGGCCGGGCTTGCGTGTTTGCAGCGGGTTCGTCAGCAAGCGGTGCAGGATGGGCAGGGTAAAGCCAGCCGTCTTGCCGGTGCCCGTTTGCGCTGCGGCCAGCAGATCGCCGCCTTTCAGTACTTGAGGTATGGCTTGCGCCTGGATAGGCGTAGGGTGTTCGTAACCGGTTTCGGTAACGGCACGCAAAAGAGGTTCCGCCAGCCCGAGGGAGGAAAAAGGTGTTTGGGTATTCAAGAAAAACTCCAGCGACAGCCTATCGCTCGAGTTGAGAGATACCAATCTAGGCAGACGATAAAAGTAGTTGATTAGCAAAAAAGCTAAAGGCAAGGCCAGAATGGCTTGCAGACAGTATGCTGACTGGTGCGGCACACAAGGCGGTATTGTAGCGTACATATGGCGCATACAGAAATTTTTCGTGACGGCCCTGCATGGCGGGGGCAAATTAGGGTAAGTTTCCGGGATAACGTCTTTCGCTGAGCCTATCCATGAAACGCATCCTTTTGTTTGTCCTTCTGCCTTGCCTGTCCTTACTGCTGTCGGGCTGTGGCTACAACGAGATCCAGCGGTTGGACGAGCAGGTCAAGGCGGCCTGGTCGCAAACGCTGAATCAGTACGAGCGCCGGGCCGAGCTGGTGCCCAAGCTGGTCAACTCGGTCAATGCCTACATGGTCAACGAGCGCGCGGTGCTTACACAGGTAACCGAGGCCCGAGCCAAAGTGGGCAGCATACAAATTAATGCGCAAGACCTGGACAACCCGGCGGTCATGGCGCGGTTCAACGAGGCGCAGGGACAACTGTCGTCGGCGCTGTCGCGGCTGATTGCTGTCTCCGAGAACTATCCGCAACTCAAGAGCGACGGCCTGTTCAGGGACTTGATGACGCAACTTGAAGGCACCGAAAACCGTATTGCCACAGAGCGCGGCCGCTACGTGGAGGCGGTGCAGCAGTACAACCTGGCCATACGTCAATTTCCCACGCTGATCACCGCCAAGATTTTCGGCTATGACACCATCGAGAACTATGGCGTGTCCAGGCAGGACGAGATCACCCGCGATCCCGAGGTCAAGTTCAGCCTGCCCGAGCCGGCCCGGCCATGATGCGCTATTTGCATGCCCGTAGCTGCCTGGCAGGGTGGTGTGCCATGGTGCTGGTTTTGTTGATGGGCGCCTTGCCGGCTCGATCGGCACTTGCGCAAGCAGTGCCCGTACCCGAGATCAGTGGCTGGGTGACCGACCAAACGGCCACCCTGGATGCCAGTACCCGGTCGCAACTGGACGCGCTGCTGTCAGACCTTGAACAGCGCAAGGGCGCGCAGGTGGCTGTGCTTATCGTCCCGACGACAGGTGAAGACACCATAGAAAGCTACGCCAGACGAGTTTTCGACAGTTGGCGTATCGGCCGCGAGAAAGTCGACGACGGCATCCTGCTTGTCGTGGCCAAGGAAGACAGGCGCTTGCGGATCGAAGTCGGATATGGCCTGGAAGGCGCCGTGCCCGATTTGCTGGCCGGCCGCATCATCCGTGAGCAGATCACTCCGCATTTCAAGCAGGATGATTACGGCGGCGGCATCATGGCGGGCGTCAACAGCCTGGTAAAGCTCATTGATGGTGAACCGCTGCCGGCTCCTGCGCCGGGTGCCGAGGCCGGGGTGGATGAGGACGAATCGCCGCTGATCATGTTGGCGCCACTGGCTGCAATGAGTGTCTTCATGCCGGCCGGCTTCGCCGCCTTTGCGGTGGGCATATTTGTTTTCCTGATGTTCAACAGCGTTGTGGCCGGTGTCATCGCGGCGGTGGTGGCCTTGTTGCTTAGCTTGATCGGACGCCGCTTTGGTGCCGGAGGGCGCGGTAGCGCCAGTCGGGTATCACGCCGCGGCGGCGTAGTGGGAGGCCTGGGTGGCGGCTTCGGAGGCGGCTTTGGCGGCGGGGGTTTCGGCGGTGGTGGCGGGTTTGGCGGCGGCGGCTTCGGCGGAGGAGGCGGGGGCGGCGGTGGTGGTAGCGGGGGCGGTGGCGCTTCCGGCAGTTGGTGAATCGGGCAAGGAGGCGCCGTGCAACATCGTAAGGCAAGCTGGAAGCAAGTTACCGGTCTGGCAGGTATCGAAGGGCATTGGCTGCGCCGCAAGCACTTTACCCCGCAGTTGCTGGCACAAGTGGCCGAACACATAGGTCAAAGCGAGGCGGGGCACAGCGGTGAGCTGATGTTGGCGATCGAGGCGGTCAGCCCGCGTCACGAACCCGACAGCCGCTTGCGGGCACTGGAAGTTTTTGGCCGTCTACGCGTGTGGGACACGCCGCTGGATACCGGGGTACTGCTTTATCTGGCGCTGGACAAGCACCACATTCACATTGTTGCCGACCGAGGGGTCACGGCATCCGACGACCTATGGCAGGCCGTGTGCGAGCGGCTGCAAGAGCGCCTGAAGCGCAAGGACTACGGCCCTGGCCTGCTTGCCGCAATCGAGGACATCGAGGAAATCCTTTCCAGCCATTGTCCGCCCTTGCCGCTGGACGGGGATCAGGCCAACAACCTTCCCGATGCCCCGGTGATGCTTTAAGGAAACGCTTCCTCAGGGCTTACTGCAAGACGGCTTCGTCCTGAGCCAACTCACGCGCCAACAGGCGTAGGGCTTCCTGGCGTCTGGCAGTCGCCTGGTGGTCGTCAGCCAGGGCCGACCACTGCGGTTGGCTGCGCGCTTCGATCAGTACTTCCGGCAAATTCCGCCGTCCCCAGCCCTTATCCTGTTTGCCCAGGTCTGCCTGTAGCGCAATAGGCGTTTGCGCGGCATGGCCGCGTTGTTCCAGCGCCCTGACCAATACCAGCTGGCGCAGCGCAAGCAGCCGCAATACATTGTCGTCGACGCTGATTTCCTGATAGCCCTGCAGTCGGCCCAGGATGCGCTTGCCCAATTTGTCGACGCTCTGCCAAAGACCGCCAGCGGCAGCCCCCACGACGGTCGCCGCCCCCAGGCTGATACCCGCCATGAAGACATCCACGGTTGCGCCCGCCATGGCGCCGGCCGCCATGCCCTTGCCGACATGGATGCCCACCTCTTTCAGGGCCTGGGGGTGGAACAGGTCCATGCCCCAGCGCTCGCCTTCCAGGGGCAGGCTATGAGTGGGAAAGTCGCGGCGGCTGAAGTTATAGCGTTTCAACAAGGCGCGTACGCAAGCCTCTTCGCGAGCCCGCACGCGTTTACGCAGTTCCTGCGTAGCCGTCTTGATGGCATCCTGCTCGGGCTGGCAGCTAAGCCTGAACGCCGCAGCGTCGATCAGCAGTTCAGCGACCAGGCGCATGGCGTCGTCATGGCGCAATTGGCGTTGCTCTGCCACGTCTTGCTTCAGTCGTTGCAGTGCGGGCGCATAACGGTCCATCAACAGCGCGAGCTTGTCGCACAATTGCGCTTCGCCATCCAGGGCCGGCGCCACCGTGTCAAATTCCACCGTGGCGTGCAGGCCCAGCCTGGCCAATGCGTCGCGCCACGAGGCCAGACGCTGTTCAGGGCTATGGGTGAAGTTCAGCACGGGCAATAGCGGGTGGCCGCAACTGGCAAGAACGGCCAGTTCGTCCTTGTGCTTGCCCAATACGGGGTCTCGGACATCGACCACGTATAAGCCGGCATCGCAGTCCAGCAGCTTGCGCAGCACTCGCGCCTCTTGTTCGAAGCGCCGTTGGCTTTCGGGGCTGTCCAGAAAGCGCCGTATGCGTTCCGGCCCGTCAATGCGTTCGGATGCCGGGGCCAGTTGCTCCAGGTAGTCCAGCAAGGCCATGCCATCTTCCATGCCCGGGGTGTCGAACAGTTCGACCACCGCCGTGCCTTCGACAAGCAGCCTGGCGCCTTCCACATGGCGTGTCGTCCCCGGATGGTCTTCGACTTTGCCAAACTGCGGATCGCGGGTAAGCGTACGCAGCAAAGACGTCTTGCCGGTGTTGGTGTGGCCGACGACAGCGAGTCGCAAAGGACGATCAAGCTGCGTCATGGGGACCTCGATTTGCAGCCAGGGCTGGTTTGCCGGAGGTCAGCCACTGCGCCGCCTCGGTGATATCGGTATGAATCTGCTCGATGGTGAAGCCGGCGGCCAGCAAGCGCTCTCGCCATGCGGAGCTGCGAGTGCCATCCCGGGCATCGGAGCCGGCAAATGCCACCGCCGCTTCCGCAGCCAGGCCGGTAAGCTCTACCAATAGCGCAATGACGCCACGATCCGGAGTTTGCCGGGCGTCGCAGACCATCAGCAGGCGCTGCGGGCGTTGTGTTTGCAGGCGCTCCAGCATGGCTTTGCGTTCGGAGCGACTGTCCAGCACGCCCAGGTCGATGGCGCCGGCAGGGAAGGGCGCCAAGGGTGGCGGCATATCGGCAGGTAGCTCGATACCAATCGCCACATGCTCGCCCGTGATTGACGCGGCATGCCGATGCGGCGCTACGCGTGATTGATAGCCGGGCTGCTCGGGCGCATCGATACCGGATCTCTCGCTGGAGGGGGCCAGCCGCTCGCGCAGTTCCGCGTAGCCCGGCAGGCCGACGTCCAGCTCGAGGTTCGCCAGGCGCGCTTTGGTCCGCCAGGCGCTGAGTGCCAGGCAGATCAGTCGCGGCAGCAAGCCATAGACGACGATGCAGCCCAGCAACCAGCCCGACCACAAGGCTTGAGTGGCGTCGGGCACCTGTTGCAAGCCGTCGCTGGCGCGTATCATCGCCTCCGTGGGCATGGGAAAGCCCAGCCTGGCCGGCAACCAGCCCAGCGCCGAGGTCAGCCATACAAAGGCGTCGGGCGACAGAACGGTGGTTTCCCAGTTGAATTGGTAGCGACGTGCGGACAGCATGGCGAGCAGCGTCAGCAGCAGGCTGCCGGTTGCCAGACTCCACCATCCATGACTGACGGCGCCCAGCAGCCATCGCAAGCTGCGATTGCGGGCCAACAAGCCCACCAGTGCCCGCGGCACCAGGGCGGCGTCGGGTCCGCGTGCCAATTTGCGGGTCAGCCACAACCAAGATTCGCCCAGCCACGAGCCTCCGGCGCTGTCGCCAATCAGAAAGCTCATCAGCCAAAATAGCAGGGCCAGCAGGTTAAGACCCAGCGTGCCGACCAGCGCCAGCACCAGGTTTACCGGGCGGGTGCCGTCCCCAAGAGCGCCGAGCGCCGCAGCACCGCCCGCAACCATTGCAACAAGGGCCAGAAGCAGCAGCGCAATCCGGGCGCCGCGTCTCCAGCGTATGAGTAGTTCGTGATGTTGCTCGCGTTGGCCAAGATAGTGGGCGCGCAGCAGAATTTTGCGAGTGAGCTCGCCGCCATCGGCGCGCACGCGCCGCACTTCAGCGGCGTCTTCCACTGGCCCCCATAGCGCTTCGCGCAGACGCAGGGTTTCGGCAAGCCAGTGTGCTTGCACGTCCTGCATGCTGCGGCCCTCAGGCATTGGTATAGGCGGCGACCATGGGGGCCAGTGTGTTGATGATCATGCCCTCAATACTAACGCTTGCGGACGATCAGGCCATAGATGAAGAGGACGATAATGGCGCCTATGATGGATCCGATCCAGCCGGCGCCTTCTCCCGGCTCGTACAAGCCCATCGCGCCGCCGAGATAGCCCGCGACGATGGAGCCGACAATACCGAGGATGATGGTCATGATGATGCCCAGCTTTTGATCGCCCGGCATCAAGGCCCGTGCAAGCAAACCGACAATAAAGCCCACTATGATCATGCTGATGATACCCATGGTGTTTTGTCCTTTTTTGGTGGTTGTGGAAAGCTTAGCGGTACAGCAAGAACTAGTGGGTATCATAGGGACGGCGCTAGCGACCGTCCAGCAGGCGCTTCTGTATTTGGTATCCAAACGTTAAAGCGTAGGGGTTGGCGCAACACCGGCCAGGTCAGCCGACTTCTTCTGCGGCTTCCAGGCCTTCCCGAGACAGATAGTCCAGGGTAGGCATCAGTGACAGCAGATGGCGGGTGTAGTCGTGCTTGGGGGCCGAGAACAAGGTCTCGGTGTCTGCCACTTCAAGCAGTTCGCCGTGCCGCATCACACCAACGCGGTCACACATCTGGCGTATGACGGGCAGGTCGTGGCTGATGAACAATATGGTCAGGCCCAGCGACTCCTGCAGGTCTTTCAGCAGGTTAAGGATTTGAGCCTGTATCGATACATCCAGCGCAGAGGTCGGTTCGTCGCAAATAAGAAAACGTGGGCGTGTAGCCAATGCGCGGGCGATACAGATGCGTTGACGCTGGCCCCCCGAGAACTCGTGCGGATAGCGCATCAAGGCCTTGTCTCCCAGGCCCACATAGTCGAGCAACCCGCTGACGATTTGTCGCGTGATCTTCTCGGTGCTGGCCAGCTTGTGAAAGCGTATGGGTTCGGCCACGATGTCCAGGATGCGCATGCGCGGATTCAAGGACGAGAACGGATCCTGGAACACCATCTGTATCTGGCGGCGAAACGCATTCATCTGCTTGCCATCGTTCAACTCGGTGATATTGACGTCATTGAAGGTCACCGAACCGCCGCTGCTTTCATATAGCCCCGCTATCAGCCGAGCTATGGTCGACTTGCCCGAGCCTGACTCGCCCACCAGGCCGAACACTTCACCTTCCTTGATGGTCAGGTTGACATCCTTGACGGCCTGCAGCATGACGCGCTTGCGTTTAAAAAAGGATTGCTTGAGCACGAAGCGCATGCCCAGGTTCTCGACCTTCACCAGCGGCGCGCCCGACGATTTTCCGAAGTCGCGTTGCTGACCCATCCAGCGGGTGGCGATCGCCAGATTGCTGCCGTCGCTTGCCGTCTGCACATCTTCGATATAGGTAACCATGGGAAAGCGGCGCAGCTTGATGTCGGAGCGCGGCACGGCCGAGATCAGGCTTTTGGTATACAGGTGTTGCGGCGTTCCGAGTATTTGTCGGGTGGGCCCTTCCTCCACCAGCCGGCCACGGTACAACACCGCGACCCGGTCGGTGGTTTCCGCAATCACGCCCATATCGTGCGTGATCAGGATCATGCCCATCTGCTTTTCTTTGCATAGCTTGCGCAGCAGATCCAGTATCTGCGCCTGTATGGACACGTCCAGCGCTGTGGTCGGCTCGTCGGCGATGATGACCTCTGGCTCGCAGCACAAGGCCAGCGCGATCACCACCCGTTGCCGCATGCCGCCCGAGAACTGGTGCGGGTAGTGGTTCAGGCGGATGTCGGGCTCTTCGATGCCCACGCTTTCCATCAGGGCGACGGCCCGGGCGCGCGCTTGTTGGTGGTCCAGATGCAGGTGCACTTGCATGGTTTCGACCAGCTGGCTTTCTATCGTCTGCAAGGGGTCCAGCGACGTGAGCGGATCCTGGAAGATCATGCCTATGCGTCGGCCTCGCACCTTGCGAAACGCCTGCCGAGGCAGCGCATCGATGCGTTCGCCATTCAGCAGCACCGTGCCGCCCGTCATTTTGCCCGGATGCTCCAGCAGGCCAATGACGGCGTTGCCTATGGTCGATTTGCCTGCGCCCGACTCGCCCACCACGCCGAGGATCTCGCCTTTCTCCAGCGACAGGCTGACGTCCTGGATAGCCACCACGTTGCCGCGGCGGCTGGAGAACTCGATGTGCAGATTGTTGATGTCCAGTAATGCCATGTGCGCCACTTAACCCAAGCGGGGATTGAGCGCGTCGCGCAGCCAATCGCCCAGCAAATTGACCGACAAGGCAAGCAGCACCAGCGCAATGCCGGGGAAGATGGAAATCCACCAGTCGCCCGAGAACAAGTAACTGTTGCCGATACGGATCAGGGTGCCCAGCGACGGCGTGGTGGGCGGAATGCCCACGCCCAGGAAGGACAGCGTCGCTTCGGTAATGATGGCCACCGCCAGATGTATGGTGGCGATCACCAGCACCGGCCCCATGACGTTGGGCAAGATGTGGCGTCGCAGTATGGGGAAGGGGCGCATGCCGATCAAGCGGGCTGCCTGCACATATTCCTTGTTGCGTTCGACCATGGTGGCGCCGCGCACCGTGCGCGCATACTGTACCCAGCCCGAGATGCCGATCGCAAAAATCAGCACGTATAGCGACAGGCTGTCTTGCGCATCGCGCGGCAGCAGGCCGCGGGCAATGCCGTCCACCAGCAGGGCGATCAGGATGGCGGGAAAAGACAGCTGCACATCGGCAATACGCATGATGACGCTGTCGATGCGCCCGCCGGCATAACCGCTGATCAGGCCGAGCGACACGCCCAGCACCAGCGAGAACAATACGGACGCCACACCCACCAGCAGCGAAATGCGGGCGCCGTACAAAATGGCCGATAGCATGTCGCGGCCCTGATCGTCGGTACCCAGCCAGTAGCGCGCGTCGCCTTCCGCATTCCAGACCGGCGGCAAGTTGGCATCCAGCAGGTCCAGGGTGGCCAGGTCAAAAGGGTTGTGGGGTGCCACCAGCGGCGCAAACACCGCGCCCAGGCACAGTATGAGCGCTACAGCGGCGGAAATCATGGCCGTGGGCGAATGACGGAAGCTGTAAAAGATGTCGCTGTTGGACAGGCGGGACAGTAGCGTGGTGGCCATAGTGTTTCGCGGGGCCTTCTAGTTTTTCTGCACGCGCAGGCGCGGATCGACGGCAAAATAAAGCAGGTCGACGATCAGGTTGATGATGACAAAGAAGAAGGCGATAAGCAGCAGATAGGCAGCCATGACAGGGATGTCGACGGCGCTGATGGACTGGATGAACAGCAAGCCCATGCCCGGCCACTGGAACACAGTCTCGGTAATGATGGAAAAGGCGATGATGGACCCCAGCTGCAGGCCGGTAATCGTAATAACCGGCACCAGCGTATTTTTCAGCGCATGGCGAAAATTGATCATGCGTTCGGGCAGGCCGCGCGCGCGGGCAAACTTGATGAAGTCTGTTTGCATCACTTCCAGCATCTCGGCCCGCACCAGCCGCATGATCAGCGTCATCTGGAACAGCGCCAGGGTAAAGGCCGGCATAATTAGCGACTGCCATCCGCTTTTGGTCAGAAAGCCGGTAGACCACCAGCCCAGTTGCACGACCTCGCCCCGGCCAAAGCTGGGCAGCCATCGCAGCATCACGCCAAAGAAAAGAATCATCAAAATACCGATCAGGAAGGTCGGTAGCGATATGCCGATCAGCGACAGCGTCATGAAGCTGCGCGACAAGAAGCCCTTGCGCCTGAGCGCGGTATAGATGCCCATGGGTATGCCGCAGAACAGCGCCATCAGTGCAGATACGAACGACAATTCCAGCGTGGCCGGCATACGGCTTTGGATAAGCTCGCTGACCGGCCTGCGCTGGCGGTACGACATGCCGAAATCTCCCTGGATCGCATTCTTGACGAAGCGAAAGTACTGCACCAGGAAGGGGTCGTCCAGGCCAAGCTGCTTGCGCATCTCGGCCCGCTGCTCCATCGTTGTGTCCTGACCCACCATGTTGTTGATCGGGTCGCCCACGTAGCGAAACATGGAAAACGCGATCAACCCCACAGTCAGCATGACGAAAACAGACTGAACGACCCTGCGTGCTACGAAACCGAACATACTGGCCTAAGGCATGACCACGTTGCGGATGTCGAGCACATCGTCGGCGCGTTGAGCCACTGTAATGCCCTTGCGCACGCCCCACGACATCGGCTGCTGGTGCAGCGGCAGATAGCCGTAGTCGTTATGCAACATGGTGAAGGCTTCCTTGATCATGTTGTTGCGCTTGGCCTGATCGGTTTCGACGTCGATCTTGGCAGTCAGGGCGTCGATTTCCTTGTTGCAGTAACCGCCCAGGTTGAACTGGCCGGCGCCCGCCTTGGTATCGCGGCAAGCCACCAGGTTGGTCAGTGCGTTGGCGGCATCAATCGAGCTTGGCGTCCAGCCCAGCAGGTACATGCTGGTGTTGTTGCCGGCCTGCAGCAGCACCTTGGCAAAGTACTTGGACTTGGTCTGGGACAGCAGGTCGATCTTGATGCCGATACGCGCCAGCATGCTGGCCACCGCCTGGCACACTTTCTCGTCGTTCACATAGCGGTCGTTGGGGCAATCCAGCTGCACACTGAAACCGTCCGGGTAGCCGGCGTCGGCCAAGAGCTTCTTGGCTTGTTCGATGTCGGTTTTATAAGGCGCGCCGAACGATTCATCGTAGCCGTTGATTTTGTCCGCGATCAGTGTGCCCAGCGGTTTGGCCGCGCCACGCATGATCTTCTCGTTGATGATCTTGGTGTCCACCGTCAGGTCGATCGCCTGGCGCACGCGCTTGTCCTTGAAGGGGTTCTTGCCCTTGACGTTCGAGAACAGCAGTTCGTCACGGTGTTGGTCCATGCCGATGAAGATGGCGCGGGCCTCGGGTTCGTTCAGGACGTCGACATTGGGCTCGCTTTCCAGGCGCGGCCAGTCTTGCACCGGTACGGGCATGACCAGGTCCATTTCGCCCGAGATCAGCGCCGCCACGCGGGTGGATTCCTGTGAAATCGGCTGGAAGACAATCTCGCTGACATTGGTGGGCATCTGCTTGTTCCAGTAGCCGTCAAAGCGCTTGAGCGTGGTCTTGACGTCTGGCTGGCGGTCCACCACCATGAAGGGTCCGGTGCCGTTCTCGTGTAGGTTGGCGTAGTTGCTTTCCCCGCCTTTCACGTTGGTTGCTTCGGTGGTGTTGTTCTTTTCAGCCCAGCCCTTGCTCATGATGTACAGGAAGGTCCAGTCGCGCGGCAGGATGGGGTTGGGGGTAGGCGTGATGACTTCAACAGTGTGATCGTCGATCTTGTTGATCTCGGCCGCCTTGGCGCCGTAGCCCTTCATGTCGGAGCCCTGCGTCAGGCTGCGCTTCCACGAGAAAATGACATCGTCAGCGGTGAAATCGCTGCCGTCATGAAACTTCACGCCCTTGCGCAAATGGAACACCCATTTGGTGGGCTCGGGGTTTTCCCATCGTTCGGCCAGCATGGGCACCAGCTTCAAGTCCTTGTCGTAGCCGGTAAGCGTTTCATAGAACCAGCCCTGAAAGCCCAGGGTGAAGGTTTCGTTCAGCGACATGGGGTCCAGCGACATCATGTCGCCCTGGTAGGCCCATTTCAAGGTCTTAGCCTGCACGTCGGCGGCTGGGCCCAGGCCCAGGCTTAATGCCAGCGTGGCCGCGACGGCGGTGTGCGTGAACAGTTTGTTTAGTTTCATGGGTTGTCTCCTGCCTTTCGTATTAGGTAGTGGTGTGTTGGTATGCACCGTTAATCGGCGGAATCTAGCGTGCAAGCTGGTCGGTCAACTCCTCCAGAAATGCTTCGCAAGCCGTGACCTGCGAGATGTCGATGTATTCGTTGGGCTGATGCGCCTGGTCGATGGAACCAGGGCCGCACAGCACCACAGAAAAGCCCCGTTCCTGGAATTGTCCGGCTTCGGCCGCATAAGGCACGACATCGCCGTGCGCGTGGCCGCAAAGATTAAAAACAAGTTCTTGGGCGGGGCCGCCCTGATCTTTCAATGGTGGCGCGTCGGCCAGTATCTCGGTGCTGATGGCCGCGGCCGGGGCGATCGCTTGCATCGCGGGCAGCAGACTGTTGGCATACGCCTCGAAGCGCTTCAGGTAGGCGCGCCAATCGTCGCCGGGCAGGCTGCGTATGTCCCAGACAAAACTGCACTCGCGCGAGATGATGTTCAGTGCCGTGCCGCCATTGACCACACCCACGTGCAGAGTGGTGTAAGGGGGTTCGAACCGGTTGGCCGGGTCGGCGGCCGCCTTGTTCTCGGCCATCATGCCGTCGATGAAGGTAATGAGCTTGGCCGCCGTCATGACGGCGCTGACACCGCGTTGCACCTGGCTGGAATGCGCCTCGTGCCCGATAACGGTGGTGCGCAGTGCTGCTATTCCCTTATGGGCCACGATGGGCCGCATGCTGGTGGGCTCGCCCACAATGACGGCATGCGGCTTGGCGATGTCGGTAACCAGCTTGTCTATCATGGACGGCGCGCCGAAACAGCCGATTTCCTCGTCGTAGCTAAGCGCGAAGTGCACGGGCCGCTTCAGGCCCTTGCGCAGCATGTCGGGCACCATGGCCAGGGCGATGGCGGAAAAGGCCTTCATGTCGCAGGTGCCACGTCCATACAGCCGCCCGTCTTTCTGCACGATAGTGAAAGGGTCGGTGTCCCAGGGCTGGCCGTCAACGGGTACGACATCGGTATGGCCGGACAACACGATCCCGCCTTCTTCGTTTGGCCCCACAGTGGCATAAAGGTTGGCCTTGGAGCCCTCTGCATTGCCCACCAGGTGGCTTTGGACACCATGGCTGGCCAGGTAGTCGCGAACGTAATGGATAAGCGCCAGATTGGAGTTGCGCGAGACGGTATCAAAACCGACTAACCGGGTGATCATGTCCAGCGACTGAGACTTCACAGAGTGGCTCCATAGTCTTGAAAGTTGGCAGGGATGTATAGCGGTTCGATCTTAGTCAAGCGGATGCTTGAACGTCAATGATTCGGGATAGGGGTATGCCCTTGAGCAGACCAGCGGTCAAACGGCACTTGACCGCCGTGGCGCCGCTGGTTCAACTGACGCCATCGTGTCCTCGAAAGGAGCAGGTTTTATGAGCAGCGAAGAACGAAGTCCACATCGACCGGACTCGGCGCCGGCCTTGCGGCTGTTTTTTGGTTTATGGCCGTCACCAGAGGCCGCGGCCGAAATGTCGAAATGGGCCGAAGACGCCCATGCGCTTTGCGGCGGGCGGGTAATGCGCCCGGACACCTTGCACATCACCTTGGCCTTCCTGGGCTCCACATCGCCTGAGCGGGCAGAGCAATTAATGCGCGAGGTGCCAACGTGGCCGGCTGTGGTGGATGATCTGATATTGCAACGCTACGGACGCTTCACGGGCCCGCGTATCGTCTGGGCTGGTCCGGGGCGCTCGGACGCTGATCGTGTCCCCTGGCTGGACAGCCTTTATGACGAGCTTTGGGGGCGCTTGGCTGCGCTGGGCTGGCAAAAGCCCGCGTCCACATTTCGTCCGCATGTGTCGCTGCTGCGCAAGGCCGGGCCCTGCGCCCTGGACCAGTTAGGCCGCCCCCCGCTGTTGTGGCGTCCCCAGCGCTGTGTGCTGGTGGCATCGACCCCATCGCCGGGCGGCTCTCAGTATCAGGTGTTGGCGGCCATGCCGTTGGCGGGCCTGCAAGACTGAACTGCCCCGGCGGGTATGGCTCTTGCTGGTCAGCCATCCTACATCCGCAAGCCGCAAAGGGGCAGACATGGCAAACTCGAATACGCAAGGTGGACAAGGCGCAGAGTCCAACAAGAAGCCGACTCCTGTGCCGACGGACGACAGCCCACGTCGGGAGGACGAGCTGCTTGGAGACCTATTGCAGGACCCGTCACCCGAGGACGACGGCAAGCTTAGCGGACAGGACGAAAAGGGAGTGATTCCGGGCAAGAAAACGCCGGACTGAAGGAGGACCATCATGCAACTGGAAGGATCATGCCATTGCGCCGCGGTGCAGTTCGCCGTCCAAAGCATCAATCCCTACCCTTATCAGCGTTGCTATTGTTCCATCTGCCGCAAAACGCAAGGTGGGGGCGGGTTTTCCATTAACCTCAGTGCGGATGCGCGCAGCATGAAGCTGACTGGCGGCGAGCATATCTCGATTTACCACGCCTTGATCGCGCAACCCGATCACGAAGAGCGCCGCAAAAGCACGGCCGAGCGTCACTTCTGTAATCGCTGCGGCAGCGCCCTGTGGCTGTTCAGCCCAGAGTGGCCCGACCTTATTCATCCTTTTGCGTCGGCCATAGACACCAATTTGCCTGTTCCGCCTGAACACACCCATCTTTTCCTGGACGACAAGGCTTCCTGGGTAGAAGTGGCAGCGCGTCCCGCCGACAAGATGTTCAGGGGCTATCCGGAAGAATCGATTGCCGACTGGCACGAGCGCCTGGGCCTGGATACGCAATAAATAACGTTATGGAGATTTACCATGGTGACAGACAAAGACCTGGAACGGGCCCGACAGGACAAAGACTTCGAGGAAGAAGTCAGCCTGACCGGGACCGGCCTGACGGAGCCCAACCTCGGGCCAAGTGATTCCTCTGATTCCGGTAGCGATATGCCGGCCAGTTCGCCTGACACCGATAGTGATCGGCACAATACGGGGGAGCGACCGCAGGTCGAAAATACGGGCGAAGAACCCTTGGAAGACGACGTGGAGCCCGACAAGATCGTGTCCGAAGATAATGCCGGCCTTGCGTATACGCCGCCTGATCCGGAGCGTAACGGTGGTTAAGCGCAGCAGTCTGGCGGCCGTGCTTGCGACTGGCGCAATCCTGGCAACGGCGGCGCAAGCGCAACTGCCGCCGGTACAGACCGCAAACGGCGTGCAGTATGTCACGGGCGGCTTCGGCCAGGACGAGTCCAATGCGCTCAAGCAGGCGCGGTCGGACTATACGCTGGCCCTGACCTTTGCCGTCGCCGCGTCGGGCAGCGCATCGTCACCCTATGCGGGCAACGTCCAGGTGCGCCTCAGCGAAGCCGATGGCAAGGTCGTGCTCGATACGTTGTCTACGGGGCCTTATTTCCTGGCTGATGTAAAGCCGGGTGCCTATCAGTTGGTCGTCACCTACGAGGGCAAATCGCAAAGCAAGGATGTCACCATCGTGGCAGGCAAGACCACAGACCTGAAATTTACGTGGAGCCGGCCTGCGTCAGGTCCTGATTGAGCTTCTGTTTAGCGGCTGCGGCATTTCCGGTAAAAGTGGGCCGCCACGCTAAGGCAGACGCCGGCGACGACACCCCAATATAGGTGGGGCAGTGCCAGCAAGGTAACCAGGAAGGTGACGACGGCGATCACGCCATCGGACGCTTTGGCAGCAAACAGCTGTCGGAATGCGTTCAGGTCCAGCAGCGTCAGTACCGGTACGATAATGATCGCGGCCAGTACCGATTTGGGCAGGTGGAACAAATACTCGGTTAAAAACAATAGAAAGGCCAGCACCGTAGCAGCCGCGAATAAAGTCGACCATGCACTGACAGCGCCGCTGTACAGATTCAGGGCAGAGCGCGAAAACGAGCCGCTGACGGCAAAGGTGCCCGAGAATGCAGCGGTGACTTTTGCCAGCCCCTGGCCCAGAAGTTCTTGGTTTTCGTCCCATTGTTCATTGGTTTTTCGAGCCAGGACCCGACAGCTGGACATGGCCTCTGTGAAGCTGATCAGTGCGATGATCAGGGCTGCCGGCAGCAGATGGCGATGGCTGTCCAGAGAGATCGCCGGCGGTATGGCCAGCGGCGGCAGGCCGGATGGCACATCGCCAACCACATTGCCGCCGGCTGACGAATAGCCAACCATCGTGCTGACCGCGATGCTGCCTATCGTTACGATCAATATGCCCGGCAGTCGCGGCAGAAAGCGCCTGAGGGCCAGCAGCAAGGCGATAGCGGTGCAACCGAACACTGGCACTATCGGTATGGCGGCTGCGTTGCGCAGGCGCTCCATGATGCCGGCAGATCCGCCTGGCGATAGCTCCATACCCAATAGAGCCGGCAATTGACTGAAGATGATGATGACCGCTGCCGCGTTGATGAAGCCCACCATGACTGGCGTTGATACCAGGCTGGCGATACGGCCACCACGGAAGGCGCCCAGCAAAAACTGCATGATGCCGGCATACAGCGCCAGCCAGATTGCCAGTGCTACCCATTGTGGGCTGCCCGGCTGGGCGATGGGGGACAAGGCGCCGTACACCAGCAGGCTGGTCAGGGCGACCGGCCCAACAGCCAGCAAGGCCGACGAACCCCAGAGCACGCCGACGACGCTGGGCAGGAGCGCCGCGTACAGACCGGTATGGGCAGGCATGCCGGCCAGCGTGGCGTAAGCCAGCGCCTGCGGAATCAGCACCAGTCCCACCGTGATACCCGCCCAACAATCGCGGCCCAAGGTCTGGCGATTGGGTCTGGGCCAATTAAGGAAAGGAAAAAAGCGGCGTAGCACAGGCGTAAGCATAGGCCAACTGTGGGGGCTCAGGTCAGGCGTAAGCGTGTGGCACCAGGAAACTGCTGACGGCCTGCAAGTCTGGTGTAATGCCCAGGCCGGGTAGCTCGGACAAGGTGACGGCACCGTCCACCGGTCGCACGAGCTCGCCGGCAAACAGGTCGCGCAAAGGGTTGGGGTTGGAGTCGACTTCGACGAATCCGGCACCGCCTATGGCAGCCTTCAGTTGCATGGATGCGACCAGGCCAACCCCGCCGCCCAGCCAGTGAGGGCAAAACAGATGGTCGCTGGCCAGTGCCTGCTTGCCCACTGCAAGGCAGCCACTGAAGCCGCCCCATTTTCCCAGATCGGGCTGCAGGACGGCGAAGGCGCCAGAGGCAATGGCCGACGTAAACTCTGCCTCGCCGCGCATATTTTCGCCCGCTGCAAGTGGGATTTTGGAGGCGGTGGCCAGCTTCCGCCATTGCGCAAAGGTGTGGTCCACCTGTATGGGCTCTTCCAGCCACAGCGGATTGCACTCGGCCAGCAGGCCACTCATTTCGATGGCGGTGTCTGGGTCCCAGCCCTGATTGGCGTCTATCATCAGCGCGGTGTCAGGACCGAACATGCTGCGCAGCGCGCGCAAATTGGCCAGATCCCGCTCAGCGCCGAAGCCCACCTTCAACTTGAATGCCCGATAACCCTCATCCCTTTTCTGCGCGGCCAGTTGCTCTGGCGCAGTGGGGCTGAGCCCCGAGGCGTAGACCTGGATCTGCCGGCTTCCGCCCAGCAGCTTCCATAAGGGCTGATCCAGGCGTTTGGCGGCCAGATCCCACATGGCAATATCGGTTCCGGCGATGGCTTGTGCCATGGTGCCGGGCTCGCCGCTCTGCAGGCCCAATACATGCAAGCGTCTTGTCAGTTCTTCGAACGCCTGCGTGGGATGCGACCAGCTGCGCTCTTGCAGTATGGGCGCAATGCACGAGTCGACCACCCGCGCGCGATGCTCTGCGCCCACACCCGGAAAGTTGCACCAGACCTCGCCCCATCCGACGGCGCCTGCGTCGTCTTCGATGCGAATCAACACCGCCGGCCGGTCGTGCATAATCCCGAACGACGTTTGCACCGGATCGGTGATCGGCGCCCTGTAGACCAGCGTGTCGATTTTTGCGACGCGGATGGGGCCAAGCTCGGAGAGGGAAATCATCGAATCAACCTGCCTTTATTCATGCTTTGATGTAGACGGCGTGCTCGGTCGTGTAGAAATTAACCGCGCTCGATCCGACCGAATAGGCGCCCACGCCAGAATGCTTGATGCCGCCAAACGGCATGTGGTTCTCGGGTATGGTGCCGTGATTCACATGCAGCATGCCGTGTTCGCTTTCAGCGATAAACCGCTGGACCAATGCAAGGTCGTTGGTAAATAGGGCCGAAGTCAGTCCAAACTCGACGCCGTTAAGTATGGCAAACGCTTCGTCTATGGTGTCATAAGACAGGACGGAGATTACCGGGCCGAAAATCTCTTCGCGTGCCACCGACATCTGCGGCCTTACCTCGCCAAGTATGGTGGGCTCATAAAAGTAGCCGCCGTCGCAACCGGGCACCTTGGCCGCCTTTCCGCCGGTCAGCACCCGGGCGCCTTCGGCCACGCCGGCTTCGACCATTGCCACAACCTTGCCCAACTGTTGGGCGTTGTTCATAGGCCCCATCGTTACCCCAGCTTGCGTGCTGCTGCCCAACACCTGCTTGCGCGCCCGCGCCACCAGGCCGTCTTGCACAGCCTGCAATAGCGGCGCGTGAACCAGCACGCGACTGATACTCGTGCAGCGTTGGCCGGCGCACTGATAGGCCGCGCCAATGATCTGATCGAGGCAGGCGTCCAGGTCATCCGCGTCATGAACGATGGCGGCGTTCTTGCCGCCCAGCTCCAGCGCCACCTCTGCGAGGTTCTCGGCTGCTGCAGCATAGACTTTTTTCCCTACCGGCACCGAGCCGGTAAAGGCCACCCCGTCTATGCCCGGATGCGAGGCCAGCGCCTGTCCGGTTTCCGCCATGCCTAGCACGACCTGCAGCAGACCATCCGGCAAGATGCCTTGCGCGGCGGTAGCCACGATGCAGGCCGTCGCGGGCGTGTACTCGGAGGGCTTCAGTATTACGGCGTTACCGAAGACCAGCGCCGGTACGATCTTGCGCATCGGCGCCATGATGGGGAAGTTCCAGGGCGTAAGCGCAGCGATAATGCCACGGGGGCGGCGTATGACGGAATTTCGGAAACCCGCCCGCGAAGATGGCATGGCTGGGCTGTGACTGCGTGCCGCTTCTCCGATCATGAAGCGTGCTTCGGCGCAGGACTTATCAGTCTCGCCGCGCGACTCGACCAGCGGCTTGCCTTGTTCAAGCGAAATCGCTTGCGCCAGTTCGTCTTTCTTGGCCTCGATGGCAGCGACAAACTTCTCGACGATGACGCCGCGCTCTGTAGGCGGCAGGCTGCGCCAATGCGCTTGTGCGGTCCGGGCAGCGCGTACCGCCTCGTCCACCTGTGCGGCTGTGGCGGCTGTATAGCTGCCGACGACTTCGGCCGGACGTGCCGGGTTGTGTGTAGTAAAAGCCGCAGCCAAGCCGCGACGCCACTGACCGTCGATCAGGTTACCGTATTCAAACATTTGTCATTCCTGTCTTGTTGCGCTGGTATCAGAATGGGTCGTTCAGCACGTGGTGTGCACCCTTTTCACCGATCAGGATGGCGGCTGCATTGGTGTTGGCGGACACCATTTCCGGCATCACTGAAGCGTCGATGACACGTAGTTGCGTCACTCCGTTAACCTTCAGTGTCGGGTCCACCACAGCGCGTTCGTCCGAGCCCATGCGGCAGGTCCCGACGGCGTGGAAAACCGTACCCCCGCCTTCTCGTGCAAAGGCAGTAATTTGCTCGCGTGTTTTTCGATGGGATCCTGGCAGGACTTCGCCATCGATCAAGTCGCGGAACGCAGGCTGGTTATAGATTTCGCGCAGCGTTTCTATGCCTGCGGCCAAGGTATTGCGATCGATCTCTTCACTGAGGTAGCGGGTCTCGATGCGCGGTGAAGCAAACGGGTCGGTGCTTTGGATCTGCAGGCGTCCGCGTGAAGCGGGCCTGCATTGGCTGGCCGACGCGGTAAAGCCGGGGTAGTTGTGCAGCGGCGTGCCGGGCTTGTCTACCGACAATGGCATGACATTGAACTGCATGTCGCTGCGCGCGTCGCTGGCAAATTCGGTCCGTGCGAACCCGCCGACTTGTCCGGCTCCGACCGTCAGGGGGCCACTGCGCTTGAAGTACCACTCCAGCCCCATAGCGGCCAGCTTGACCGGATTGCGCACGTCATTGTTAAGCGACAGTTTTTTCTTCAGGCGTACGATGGTGCGCGCCTGATAGTGGTCTTTCAGGTTCTCGCCCACTTCAGCAGCGTCGACCCGTACGGGTATGTCTAGTTGCTCTAGCAGGTTGGCGGGACCAATGCCCGATAACTGGAGCAACTGCGGCGACTGAATGGCACCCGCGGCCAGGATCACTTCACGGTCGGCACGCGCCTGCTGAACCTGGCCCTTGTGCAGCCATTCGACGCCCACGGCCTTGGTGCCTTCAAAAAGCACGCGCGTCGTGTGCGACTCGGTCAGCACAGTAAGGTTGGTCCGGCTTTGGACCGGGCGCAGGAAGGCCACGGCGGCACTGGAGCGCCAACCATTTTTCAGTGTCAACTGATACGGGCCCACGCCATACTCGGTGGCGCCATTGAAGTCCGGATTAAACGGCAGGCCGAATTGCTGGCCGGCTTCGACCCATGCCTGGCAATAGACGTGATCGTTCTTCAGTCCCGAGACGCCCAGCTCGCCGCTGCCGCCGTGGTACTCGCTTTCGCCACCTTCATAGCCTTCCGAGCGCTTGAAGAAGGGCAGCACGGATCGGTAATCCCAGCCGCGTGCGCCCATTTGGCTCCAGCCGTCGTAATCGGCGTGTTGCCCGCGGATATACAGCAGGCCGTTTATTGAGCTTGAGCCGCCCAATACTCGACCACGCGGCCACACGATGTTCCGCCCCGCGGTGCCTTCGCACGCCTCGGTGTCGAACTGACGCGAGAACCGCGGATCGTAAATGGTGCGGAAATAGCCGACCGGTAGATGCAGCCAGAAATTCTTGTTGGCCTTGCCCGCCTCAAGCAAAAGCACCTTTACCGACGGATCTTTTGAAAGACGGTTGGCCAGGACGCAGCCTGCCGAGCCGGCGCCCACGATAATGTAATCGTAGGCGCCGGCTGTAGAGTCCTGCCGGGTGTGCGTGTTGTTCATGCTTTGACGATGTCGAGGTAAAGGCTAGGATCGAAGTAGGTTGAAGCAGGCACGGCGTTCGGGATGTTGGCGAAGTCGACAAAAAAGTCGGTTACCTGCTGCAGCCACTGGGTGACCGTGCCGTCCTTGTACATCTTGGCCCATTCCTGCGAAGTGAACATCTTCTGCGCCTGGTATTGTTCCTTGATGTCCGACAGCGGAACACGGGGATAGTATTTTTCCTGGATCAGCGCCAGGGATTCGTCGGTGTTATTGATCAGATGGTCGTTGGCCACTGTCCAGGTAGAAATGATCCGCTTGAGCGTGTCCTGGTTTTTCTCGAAGAAACCGTTGCCGGCGGCCCAGCCACCCGTGATCGCCGCTTCAGGATAGTAGGCCGAAGCATCGACCAGCATTTTTGCGTCTGGCACGCGGCTGCGTACCGAGATATTGAACGGAACCCACAGTGCGACAGCCGGAACCGCCTTAGAAATAAAGGCGGTCACCGCATCTTGCATACGTTGATTGACGATCTGCACGTCGTTCTTGGGGTCTACGCCGTTGGCGCGCAAGGCCTTGTCCAGGAACACGTGGGCGGTAGTGCCGGCCGTCGTCGAGATCTTCTTGCCTTTCAAGTCGGCGAAGCTATTGATGCCCATGTCCGGGTGTACCCATAGCTGAGCCGTGGCGAACTCGACGTTGTTGATCAGAAACGCTTTGCCCTGACCGCGAGCGGGGAAGTTCGACAGCACGGCGCCCGTGGACAGCACATCGATCGAGCCGCCGCTCATAGCCTGGAAGAGCTCCAGACCGGTTTGAAACTGAATGAATTCCGGGTTCAAACCATTCTTTTCCCATAGGCCCATCGAATCGGCCAGCCATAGCTGCCCATCGACTGCCAGGGTGTGCAAATAGCCCACTTTCAGTTTGCTGGGCGCTTGCGCGCGAACGATGGAGGGAGCGGCAATCGCCACGGCGGATGCTGCGCTTAGTTCAAGAAAGCTACGACGTTTCATGGGGTATCTCCGTTTATTATCGGAACGAGTCCGTTTAGTCAGGCGGTGGCCTTGGGCTTGCCTTGTGCTTCTTGCGCCGCGTACTCGCGCATCACCGAATCGTGTATGTGTGAGCGCAACGCGTTGAATTCCGGTGTTTCCTGTAAGGAACGATTCCGGGGGTAGGGGAAGGGGATATCAACCACCTCCCTTATCTGTGAGGGGCGGGCCGAAATGACCAGCACCTTGTTCGAGAGATAGACGGCTTCTTCAACCGAGTGCGTGATCAGCATGACGGTCTTGCCCTCGGCATGCAGAATCTCCAGCAGAAGATCGTGCATGGCGCTACGGGTTTGCGCATCAAGCGCGCCAAAAGGCTCGTCCATCAGTACGAATTCGGGCTGGACCGCATAGGTGCGGGCAAGCGCCAGACGCTGGCGCATCCCGCCTGAAAGCGTCTTTGGGAAAGCTTTGCGGAAATCCGCCAGGCCCATCAGGTTCAGGTAGCGTTCCACGATTTCCCGCTTTTCTGCTGCCGACACTTTTACGCTGTTGGCTTTCAGCTCGAGCCCGAAAGCGATGTTCTGCTCGACGGTAAGCCAGGGAAACACCCCATATTCCTGAAACATGACGCCGCGGTCAGGCCCGGGGCCTTCGATTTCCTTGCCGTCCAGTGTGACGGTGCCGCGGGTCGGCTTGAGGAATCCGGCAGCCATGTTCATCAGCGTCGTCTTGCCGCAGCCTGATGGCCCCACAAGAGAAATGAAATCGCCCTGCCGGATGCTGAAAGACATGTCGCGCACGACCGCAAGGGGGCCGTTGGCTGTTTGAAAGTCCATCGACACATTGTCGAAACCGATGCGTTCTATTTGCTGTTCCATGTTTAATGCTCCGCCTTGTCTTGCCAGCTTACGAGTCGGTTCGAGATCCGACGCAGCGCGATGTCCATAAGCAGCGCCAGTGCGCCGATGCTGATAATGCCCAGGTAGATCGTGCGCAAATCGAAGAAGGCCGACGCGTTCTGGATCATTGCGCCCAGCCCCTGTTGGGCTGCCACCAGTTCGGAGGCGACCAGCGTGGCCCAGGCAACTCCCAGCGCCACGCGCAGGGCAGTAAGCATGTGCGGCACCGTCATGGGCAGCATCACTTTTCGGAAGATTTCCAGGTCGGTGGCGCCTAGCGTGCGGGCGACGCGGATGTAGACCGGGCTGATCTGAATCATGCCCTCATACATCACGATGACTGCCGCAAAGAAAGAGGCATAGAACAGGATGGCGACCTTGGCCACCTCGCCGATTCCAAGATACACAATCGCCAGAGGGATCAAGGCGATCGGTGGCAGGGCACGGAAGAAGTTGATCAATGGATCGACAAAGCGGCGCACAGGCTTATACCAGCCGATCAGGAATCCCACGGGTACCGCCAGCAGCATACCCATCACCAGGCCGAGCACCACGCGCTGCACGGACATCCATACATTAATGAGGTAGTCGCCTTCGTTCAGGTGGATCCATAGCGTTTGGGCCACCTCGGTCGGTGAAGGCAGGAGCGTGGGGTTGATCAGTCCGGTCATGCGCAGCAGCGACCAGAACACCAGTAAAAAAATGAAGGGAAGAGCCGCCCAACCAAAATTGGCCAGGGCGTTACTGCTTTTATTCATGGATGTCTCCGGAGAAATTACTTTATGGCTGTTTTAGCGACGGTTTCTTTATTGGCCGTGCGCTTGCGGCCCTGCATGAGGTCGACATCGATTTGGATCATCTGCGCGGGGTATTGAATGTGCGCGTAATAAATGATGCGTTCTTGCTCGTCCAGCAAGCTGCGGCATACGTCGGCGATGGGATCGCCAACGCCGATGTCCAGATGCGGGGCGGTCTCTTCATCGCACACGGTAATACGCATAATCTGGCGACCATGAACGACGTCGACACCGGGCATCGAGACCAATTGTTGTACTGCCGGCTTAAGCTGGAAGCCTTTTGGGTCCGCTTCAAAAATGTCTTTTGCCACGTAGATGTCGATCAGGCAGTAGGGCTCGTCGTTGTAGTAGTGGACGCGCCGCATATGTTCGTAAGCTGGTCCAACGGTGCCGAAGTCCAGCGCGGGCTCCAGCTTGGATGCTTCGTGGTCTATGGAAAGTAAACGGATCTTCAAGTTGCCAACGGTATCGACAAGCTCGTCGAAGTTGTTGGGCAGCTTGAACCAGCGCTGGGCGGACAGATCCTTGGCCACGAAAGTGCCAACGCCGCGCGTACGCCGCACGATGCCCTGGTTTTCCAGCTGCGTAAGCGCTGCCCGCAGCGTTATGCGCGAAACCTCGTACTCGTCGGCCAGCTTCTCCAGCGTCGGAATTTGCGCACCGTAAGCCCATTCCTGGCTTTCGATTTTTTGCCGCATGAGCTTGGCGACCTGCAAATACAGGGGCATCCGGCTTTTATGGAAGACGTTAGGTTCTATAGACATAAAGTCATGGTAATAGACACAATCAGGCTTCGTCAATAGGGGCGAACATCAGTATCTGGCTTTGCTGATCCTGTAACATGCCCCTGAGGCGACACGCATCCTTGAGACAGGAGCAGCTATGACGAACGTGAATGCAGCATCCACCGAAGCGCATTGGCTTTCGGGCTTGGCCACGTCCATGCAGGACGAGCATGATTACGCGCCGCAAGTAGAAGGCGCAATTCCGCCCGGGCTGACGGGCACGCTGTTCCGCAACGGCCCCGGCCGCTTCGAACTGGGGGGCGTGCGCAAGAAGCACTTGCTGGATGGCGACGGCATGATACAGGCGTTCGACCTGGATGCAAGCCATGTCCGGTATCGCAACCGTTATGTTCGTACCGAAAAATACATCGCCGAAGAAGCCGCTGGAAAACTGATTTTTCCTACCTGGACCACGCGCTCGCCCAGAGGCTTGCTAAGCAACGTTGGCAACAGGATCAAGTCGCAGGCAGGGGTGACCGCGGTCGTCAAGAACAACATGCTTTACGCCTTTGATGAAGTCGGACTTCCTTACGGGCTGGATCCAGACACCCTTCAGACGCTGGGCCAGCAAGCGGTGGGCGAGCCCACCGCCCGGGTCGACTACAAGGCACACACCAAGACGGATGGCCATACCGGCGGATGGATACTGCTGGGCGTAACTTACGGCCGCAGCATGCATCTGCACATCGCCGAACATAATGCGCTAGGTTCATTGCGCTTCAGTCAACGCGTGCCGGCGCCGCGCTCGGCCTATTTCCATGACTGGTTTGCCACCCAGCATTACATCGTGGTGTCCCTGCAGCCGGTGCAGCCTTCTTTCGCTCGTTTCCTTACCGGTCTGGACAGCTTTACGGACAGCATGCGTTGGCGGCCCGACAAAGGCAACTTACTGATGGTGATCGACCGCAATGCGGTACAGCCGCCTGTCATCATCCCTGCTCCGCCCACCTTCATGTGGCATGCCCTGAACGCCTATGAAATCGGCAATAGCATCGTGGCGGACTTTGTCGGCTATGACGCGCCCGATCATTTCCTGGGCGAACACGCCGCCTTCCGCGCCATTATGGACGGGCGGGGCGGCGACCAGAATTACTCCGGCACCCTTCGACGCTACATCATCAACCTATCGCAGCGTAGCGCAGTAGAGGAAATCGTCAGCAGCGAGAATCATGAATTTCCCATGATCGCACCAGAGCGCGGATGCACCCCGCATCGCTACGGCTATTTCACCACCGCGCGCGGGCCCACCGTTTTTCATAATGGCCTCGCCCGCGTAGACATGAACACAGGCGCCCGCGAAGTCTTCCACATGGGCGACAAGGCGCACCTGGGCGAACCCATATTTGTTCCCGACCCGAAGGCCCAGGATGCCGAACAAGGTTGGCTGTTATCCGTCGGCCTGGACGGCGCGACGGGCCGCTCGTTTCTGGCGATCCTGCGGGCGGACCGCATCGCGGATGGTCCGATTGCCGTATTGCGTCTGCGTCATCCCACGCCGCTTAGCTTTCATGGCTGGTGGAAGGGGCAAGGGCATGCTTAGTTTGCGTAGGGTATGCCTTGCGGTGGCCTTTCTTGTTGGAGGGCTACTATTGGCAGTGGCCGCGGTGGCGGCCGAGCTTACCGTCGTGGTGCAGGGGGTCAATACGCCACAAGGCAGGGTGGCCGTAGCGTTGTTCGCGCAAGCCGAGGGTTTCCCCAAAGACGACAGCCTGGCGCTAGCCCGGATGATGGTTCCTGTCGATCCCCAGGCGAAGAAGGCAAGCGCGGTGTTTCCGCGCCTGGCACCAGGCCGCTATGCGGTGTCCGTTTTTCATGACCACAACGATACGGGCAAGCTGGAGACCAATCTGTTCGGCATCCCGCTCAAGGGCTATGGCTTCTCGCAGAACGTTAATCCTTCAATGCGGGCAGCGCGATTTACCGAGGCGCAGTTCGAGCTACCCGAGCCCGGCAAGACGATCGTTATTGACTTGATTTACAGGTGACGGCCAGGGGGCTTCAGTCGCCGACCAAACCGGAGAGACAAAGCCCCGCAGGGCTCTTGGGGTCCCCCAGGGCGAGGACAATGGTCATATGGTTCAGGCCGGGCTGGGCGATAAATTCCGCCTCTGGAACATCGTGCTGCAACAAAGACGCAAAGCGCTTGCCCTGGTCGTGATACGGCGGGGTGTCCATTTGCGCGAGCATCACGATGCGACGTGGCCCAGGCAATTGCTGCGATGTTAACGGCGACCACGCTGAGGCTTCAGCTGTGGTCATCTTGGCCTCGTCTTTCAGAAAGCTGCCGGGAATGTCCGTCAGATCATAGATGCCGCTAACCAGAAGCAGCCCTCGCAGCTCAGGCAAATTAACGGATGTGCTTTCCTGTGGGCCGATAGCGGCAAGATAGCTGGCCAGATGGGCGCCGGCCGAGTGGCCGCTGGCTGTCATCCTGGCCGCGTCTGCGCCGAGCTCCGACGCCATCGCTGCCAATTGCCGGGCGGCTGCGCGAACTTGGCCAACAATGGCGCCCAGCCGGGTGGCCGGCATCAAGTCGTAGGTAACCATGGCGGCAATTCCGCCTGCCGCCAGCACCGGCGCCGCGATCAATCGGTGATCTTCCTTGCTGCCCGAGCGCCAGTAACCCCCGTGGATGAACATATGTAGCGGCGCGCCTTTGGCAAGGCGTGGCGGCAAGATGATGTCCATTCGTTCACGCAGCCCGGGGCCATAAGGCACGTCGTGCCGAATATCGACCCGCGCGGCCAGCTCGCGCGATCGCGCTGCCGTTTCGGCGACGATGTCGTCAAAGTCCGGGATGAAGTCGCGATTGCGGTAGAGGTCCTGAGCCATGTTCAAAAGTCTACCGCAAAGTATTTTGGTTCCATGAACTCCAGGATGCCGGTTACGCCGCCTTCGCGCCCCAGCCCACTTTGCTTGACACCGCCAAAGGGGGCGGCAGGGTCCGACATCAAGCCACGGTTGATCGCGATCATCCCGCTTTCGATGCCCTTGCCCACCCGTAGTGCACGGGACAGATCGGCCGAATAGACATAAGCGGCCAGACCATACTCGGTATCATTCGCCAAGGCGATGGCCTCTGCTTCGTCCTCGAATCGATAGACACAGGCGACCGGACCGAATATCTCCGCATGCGCGATCTCCGCGTCCAGGGGCACCTTGTCCAGAACGGTAGGTGGATAGAAATAACCGTTACCCGGTAGCGGTTTGCCGCCAGTATGCACACGCGCGCCTTGTGCCACGGCAGCCGAAACCAGGCGGTCCAGCTTGGCCACGGCAGCGGTCGTGATCATCGGTCCCACTTCAGTGGCTTTATCGGTACCAGCACCGACCCGTAGGGCGGCCATGCGCTTGGTCAGACCAGCAACAAAGGCGTCATGGATGCCTGATTGCACATAGAACCGGTTGGCAGCGGTACAGGCCTCACCCGCATTGCGCATCTTGGCCACCATGGCGCCGTCCAGCGCCGCTTCCAGATCGGCATCGTCGAAAACCAGGAATGGCGCGTTGCCGCCCAACTCCATCGAGCACGAAACCACTGTCTTTGCTGCTTCAGCCAACAGCACTCTGCCGACCCCGGTGGACCCGGTGAACGACAGCTTGCGCACGCGCGGGTCAGCCAGCATGGCGTTCGTGATGGCGGCCGGTTGTGTGCTTGTCAGCACGTTGACCACGCCCGGCGGCACACCCGCCTGGGCGCCTAGCCGTGCCATCGCGTAGGCCGTCAGCGGGGTTTCAGAGGCGGGCTTCAAGATCACCGTGCAGCCGGCGGCCAGCGCCGGACCGATCTTGCGGGTGGCCATCGCGGCAGGAAAATTCCAGGGTGTGATCAGCACCGCGATGCCGATCGGTTGGTGATCGACCAGGATATGATGCGCGCCTGAGGGCGCATGACGAAACTCGCCAGGAATCCGCACTGCTTCTTCGGCATACCAGCGGAAGAATTCGGCGGCATAGGCGACCTCGCCACGTGCGTCCGACAGTGCCTTGCCATTTTCCAGGGAGATAAGTCTGGCCAGCTCGTCAGCGTGCTCGGTCATCAGTTGGAACCACCGGCGCAGAATCTCCGCTCGCTGGCGGGCTGGTGTCGAACGCCAGTTCGCAGCCGCGGCCTCGGCAGCATCGATGGCGCGCATTGCCTGCTCGGTGCAAGCGTCTGGAACCTCGGCCAGCAGATCGCCGGTGGCGGGATCCACAACAGGGATGCCGGTGCCGGGCAACCATTCGCCCGCTATATAAAGGCCTTGTGCATGAAGGGCCGGGTCGGCGTAGTCCTGGCCGTGTAGGGTGTCTGGTGCCATTATTGAAGGTTCCTGTCTTGCTGAATGAGGTTGGCGTCGCCCGAAAAGGCGGCGTCCAGAAGCTGACGCATGTCACGGCGATCAAGCTGACGGGGGTTATTCTGAATCAGCCTTTCGATGCCGCAAGATTGCTCTGCTACCCAGTCCAGTTGGTCTTCCGCCAGGCCAAGCTGGGCCAGCGTCGAGGGAATCCCTATCCGTCCGAACAGCGCCGAGATGGCTGGGATGACAGCCGCCCCGTCGGGTAGATTCATTACAGCGGCCATCTGCTGCAATTCTTCACCTATCGCCGGGCGATTCCACTCCATGACCCAAGGCATCAGGCAAGCCACGCCCGCGCCATGGGCGGTGTGAGTAAGGGCGCCGGCCGGGTACTGTATTGCATGAGCGGCTGCCGTGCCGGCGACGCCAAAAGCCAGGCCGGCAAAGGTTGCGCCCTGCATAACTTGCCCGCGTGCCGCCACATTGCTCCCGTCACGATAAGCGGCTTCCAGGCCTTGCCACAGCAGCGAGATCGCCCTAAGCGCGAATTGGTCCGATAAGACGTTTTTGCCAATGAACACGCGTTCCTGTGTCAGCTGTGGGGTGACGGGGCGGCGGGTGGCGGTAAATGCCTCGATGGCATGGGTCATGGCATCGGCACCCGCGATGGCGGTCAGTCCGGACGGGCAGGTCAGCGTTAGCTCTGGATCGCAAATCGCCGCAGTGGGGATCAAATGCGGGCTGGAAATACCCACCTTCAGACTGCGCTCGCTGTCGGACAGGACGGCAACCGGTGTGACTTCAGAGCCGGTGCCGGCCGTTGTCGGAATTGCGATCAGTGGCAAGATCGGCCCCGGGACTTTCAGCTCACCGTAGTAATCTTGTGGGCGCCCACCGTGGGTCAGCAATAGCGCCACGCATTTGGCCATGTCCAGGCAAGAGCCGCCGCCCACGCCGATGACGAGGTCCGGCGCGAAGTCGCGGGCTGCGTCGGCGATCAGAACAGTGGTTTCCGCCGGCACGTCGGGCAGGGTGCCGCTTTCGATGCGCAGCATCAGGCCCTTGCCTTCCAGATCGGTAATCATCGCGAGAAAGTCTGCATCCGACGCCAAGCGCTCATCAGTGACCACCAGCGCCCGACGGCCCAAGCCTTTGGCTACCAGGCCCAGCGCCCGGCGCTGCCCGGCTCCAAATATCAGTTCGCGCGGCGATCTGATCGTGCCAAAATTTTCCATGGTCTCTCTCCTTTTTATGTCCATTTGCAGTCGCCGCCCACACGTTGCAGTTCATCCAGAAGCGCGGCGGGAATATCGATCCCATCGCGTAAGGCCGCTATACGGCGGTGGCGCGCGCCATCTCCGGGCACGGCCACAGGCCGGTCAGGGTGTAGCGGGCGCGAAGCGCGTATGGCGTTCAGATATTCCGTCAACCCCGCGGCAAGGCCATCACGCGTACCCGGGTCAATCAGGATCAGCAGGTCGCCCTTGTTCGCCGGTTCGGACGCGTCCAGCGTGCCGCGTATCGCCGGGGCGAGGTCTGATCCTGCAAGTGCCGCCACCAACAGTTCAAAGGCCAATCCAAGTCCGTAGCCCTTGGCCTGGCCGAACGGTGCGATAGCGCCATGCTTGGCGGCCAGGGCATCGGTCGTAGGGCGGCCCGAGCTGTCGACGGCCCAGCCATCGGACAGCGGCTCGCCACGCAAGGCGTGGCTGTGGATCTTGCCCATGGAGACAAGGCTGGTTGCCAGATCGAGAACAAACGGCTCATCCGCCGTGGGAATGCCGATGGCAATCGGGTTGGTGCCCAACATGGCCTGGGTGCCGCCATAAGGGTGGACGAGTGCTTCACTGGTGGAAAGCACAATGCCAATGACGCCGCGTGCGGCGGCTTGTTCCGCGTAGTACGCGAGCATCCCGATGTGATTGGCATTGCGGATGGCGGCGAGTGCAATACCTGCAACTTGCAATCGGGGCATCATGGCTTCCAGCGCCGCCATCATGGCGATAGGGCCAAGTGCGCGTTGCCCATCAACTTCCAGCACGGCCGTGGTCCGCCAATGATGCAGGCCGACTGCAGCCGGGACAGCCAGCCCCTTATCGATGCGCGCGAGCAGGCGCGGTAAACGCAAGAGCCCATGCGAGGGCAGGCCTCGCAGCTCCGCTTCGATCAGGACGTCGGCTTGCAGGCATGCAGCGTCGGGCGGTGTGCCGCGATCTTCAAGCAGCCGCGCTGCGCACTGCCGTGCCCGCGCTTCCATTATCATATCGTATAGGATATTTTATTTGACATCCGATATCTTATATGCCAACATTTTTACATGTCAAGAACAACTGAACGAGGCTGCGAACGACCATGGTAGCGCTACGAGAAAAGCAGGCTGGGGCATTGGTACGCCCGCCAAGTGTGGTGGACGGTGTCTACGACAGCATCTACGAACGCCTTATGTCACTGGAGATCGCTCCCGGTGCGCGCATGCCAATCGACGTCATCGCGCGCGAGCTGAACGTGTCCCAGACGCCGGTTCGCGAGGCGCTCTCGCGGCTAGAGCGCGAGGGCCTGGTTCACAAGGCGCACCTGATTGGCTACAGCGCCGCCCCACAACTGGGGCGCAAGCAATTCGAGGATTTATTCAACTTCCGTCTGCTGGTAGAGCCCGAGGGCGCCCGATTGGCTGCCCTCAACATGACCCCCGTTGCGCTTAACCACATTGAAGAGATTGCCGCCGACATGGCGCATGGCGATGCGCCAGTCGACCGAACCAGTCGCTACTCGCGCTTTGCCCGTACCGATGCGCATTTTCATGACGAAATTCTGCGCATCGCCGGAAATGAAGTCATCCGCTCAACGCTATTCAACCAGCACGTCCACCTGCATTTGTTCCGCCTGATGTTCCATAGCCGGGTCACCCAAGAGGCACTCGAAGAACACGAGAACCTGTTGGCAGCCTTTCGTGCGCGCAATGCCGCGGCTGCAGAAGCGGCGATGCGCGTACACATAGAGCGTTCGCGCGACCGGTTAATGCTGGCCTTCGAATAAGCCATGGCTGCCACGCTTCCCATAACCGCCACGGCCCAAATGGCAGACACGTCTACCGATCCGCCGGCGCTTGCTGCTGCGGGTCTGACCAAGACCTATGGCGCCATCACCGTGCTCTCCAATGCCACCTTGGATATCCACGCGGGCGAGGTCCACGCCATCATCGGCGAGAATGGTGCGGGCAAATCCACGCTCATGAAGCTGCTGTCCGGCTATGTGCCGCCCACGGAAGGCCGCCTGCTTATGGCCGGGCAGCCTGTTGACTTCGCAGATGCTGCGGTTGCGGAGGCTGCAGGCGTGGTGCTGGTGCACCAGGAAATCCTGCTGGCGCCAGACCTGACCGTTGCAGAGAATCTTTTCCTTGGTCGTGAGCTGTCGCGTGGTGCCATGGTCGACGACCGCGCCATGAACCAGCGTACTGCCGAAGTCCTTGCTTCCATCGGCGCGCACTGCCGCCCTCGCGACCGCGTGGGTAATCTCCCGCTGGCGCAACGGCAACTGGCACAAATTGCCCGGGCGCTGCTGGAACCGCGCAAGGTAGTGATATTTGATGAACCCACCGCCGTGCTGGCCAACGACGAAGTGGCGGCGCTGTTGGATGTCGTTCGCGGACTCAGGGCAAACGGCGTTGCGGTCCTTTATATTTCACATCGCCTGGACGAGGTCGAGGCGCTGGCTGATCGAATAACAGTGTTGCGCGACGGAAAAATGATAGGCACCTGGCCCGCGTCCGACCTGACGCAGCGCAAGATGGCTGAATTGATGGTCGGCCGCGAACTGGACGTGCTGTATCCGGCAAAACGTCCCCAGCCGTCGGGCAGTCCACTGCTGTCGGTGGACCAATTGTCTGTCGATCATGGCGCGGTAGAAGCCAGCTTCGCAGTTCGACGCGGCGAAGTCCTGGGTATCGGCGGCATGATAGGCTCCGGCCGCACCGAGCTATTCGAGGGGCTGTTGGGTCTTCGGACAGCTCATGCCGTCCGGATCGACATGGCGGACCTCCCCGTCCAGCACCGCTCCGTCAAGGATTGGCGGGAACACGGCCTGGTTTACCTGACCGAAGACCGCAAGGGCAAGGGCCTGTTGCTGGAAGAGCCGCTCGCACCCAACCTGACACTCCAGGCACTGGATCGTGTCCACACGCGCCTTGCGCTGGATCGAAGCAAAGAGACCCGAGCACTGCAAAAGGCAGTGGGCGACTACGACATACGCGTGGGATCGCTTCATCTGAATGCCGGTCAGCTGTCCGGTGGAAATCAGCAAAAACTGCTGCTGGCAAAGGTAATGATGACCGACCCCTCGGTCGTCATCATCGACGAGCCTACCCGCGGCATCGATATCGGCAACAAGAGTCAAATTTACGACTTCATCGACCAACTGGTTCGATCAGGCAAAGCCTGCATTGTGATTTCGTCGGAACTCCCCGAACTGGTCGGCCTTGCCGACCGGGTTCTGGTCATGCGTGCAGGCCGCGTCGTGGCCGAACTGACCGGCGATCACATTACCGAACAGAACGTCGTCTACGCAGCCACCAGCGGCGATGCACACGAGGCAAGCCCACAAGACCGTTTAAACAGAAACGGCGCAGGAGACCAAAATGACAAGCACAACATCGAATATCCCAGTGGCTAGGCCTTCTGGCCGCATCCCCTGGGCCGCCTTGGGCCCATTCATTGCCTTGGCAATAGTGCTGTTGGTCGGCGTCATGCTGAACACCAACTTCGCTACCGGGACCAACATTGCCAACGTGGTGACACGTTCGGCGTTCATCGCCATTATCGCCATTGGCGCGACCTTCGTGATCTCGTCGGGCTGCCTGGATCTGTCGGTGGGCTCCATGATGGCCTTCGTAACCGGCATCATGATACTGATCATGAATCGGTTTGAACCCTCGATGGGCGCCAATGCGATCTTCATGGGGGCGGGCGCAGGTCTGGTGGTCGGTGCCGCCTGTGGGCTGCTGAACGGGGTGATCGTCACCGTAGGCAAGATCGAACCCTTTATTGCCACGCTGGGCACCATGGGGATCTTCCGCGCGCTGATCACATGGATGTCCGACGGCGGCTCTATCCCCATGGATAGGGCGCTGCGCGATCCTTACCGCCCGATTTACTTCGGCGACGTATTGGGCATTCCGATACCGGTGGCCATTACCTTGGCCGTGGCGCTGGTCGGTGCCTTCATCCTGTATCGCACCAAATACGGGCGCCGTTGCACGGCCGTGGGATCCAGTGCCGATGTTGCCCGCTTCTCGGGCGTGTCGGTTACCAAGGTTCGGACCATGGCTTTTGTCATACAGGGGCTGTGCGTGGCCATCGCCGCGATCTGCTATATCCCGCGTCTGGGCGCCGCGACGCCCACCACCGGCCAGCTATGGGAACTGCAGGTGATCACCGCCGTGGTGATCGGCGGCACGCTGCTACGCGGTGGCAAAGCCCGAATCTGGGGAACCGTCGCCGGTGCATTGATTCTGGAGGTAATCGCGAACCTGATGGTGCTGTCCAACATGGTTTCCGAATACCTCGTCGCCGCCGTGCAAGGCGTGATCATTATCCTCGCGATGCTTGCGCATCGCTTCATCAAGTAGCCGCCACGAGGAGGGGTGGAGGCTTTCAAGGAGAAAGAATTGACAACCATAATCAGGAGAGACAAATGAAAGCGATAACCAAAAAGGCACTTGGCCTGCTGTCCGCAGTCAGCCTCGTGGCACTAACCACCACCGGTGCCTTGGCACAAGAGAAAAAAACCATAGCCGTGTCCATCCCCGCTGCGACGCACGGCTGGACCGGCGGCGTTGTGTATCACGCGGAACAGGCCGCCAAAGAAATCAAGGCGGCATTTCCGAATATCGACGTGGTGGTGAAGACGTCGCCTTCGGCAACGGCGCAGGTATCGGCGCTGGAAGACCTGGCGGCCAGCCGCAAGCTGGATGCGCTGGTCATTTTGCCTTTTACGTCGGAAGAACTGACAGGCCCTGTTGAACAGGTCAAGGCGGCCGGTACCTTTATTGCGGTGGTCGATCGCGGCCTGACCGACCCCACCATACAGGATCTATATGTCGCCGGCGACAATATCGCCGTGGGAGCCAACACGGCGAAGTGGCTGGCTGACAAGCTGGGCAACAAAGGCAAGATCGTCGTGTTGCGTGGCATCCCGACCGTCATTGACGATGAGCGGATCAAGGGATTCACCGATGTGATGTCCAAGACTGACATCGAGATCCTGGATATTCAGTATGCCAACTGGAACCAAGACGAGGCCTTCAAGCTGATGCAAGACTACCTGGCCAAGTATCCGCATATCGATGCGGTCTGGGCCAATGATGACGACATGCTGTTGGGCGTGCTTGAGGCGATGAAGCAATCTGGCCGCAAAGAGATCCAATATGCGCTGGGTGGTAACGGCATGAAAGACGTCATCGAGCTGGTAAAAGCCAAAAACGCCATCACGCCTATCTCGACGCCTTATCCGCCATCGATGATCAAATCGGCCATCTACATGACGGCGGCCCAGTTTACCGGTCAGGCACCCATGCGCGGCAACTTCAAGCTGGATGCGCCGCTGATCACCCCAGAGAACGCAGATCAGTTCTATTTCCCTGACAGCCCATTCTGATGCAAACAGGCCGGGCCACCAAGCCTGGCCGCTCTAACTGCCCATAGGAGGACTATATGAACGGCAAGAAAATCCTCATGCTTTGCGGTGAATTCACCGAGGAATATGAGATCTTTGTTTTCCAGCAAGGCATGGAGGCCGTAGGCCATACCGTCCATGTCATTTGCCCGGATAAAAAGGCGGGCGAGATGATCCAGACATCGCTGCATGACTTCGAGGGACACCAAACCTATATCGAGCGCTTCGGGCATCTGGCCGAAATCAACAAGACCTTCTCCGAGGTGAACCTGGACGAATACGACGCGGTATATTGCGCCGGCGGGCGCGGGCCGGAATACATCCGGACCGACAAGCGCATTCAAGCCATGGTCCGTCATTTCCACGAAGAGAAAAAGCCCATCTTCACGATATGCCATGGTGTTCAGATCCTCGTCGCGGTAGACGGGGTCATTCGTGGCAAGAAAGTGGCGGCCCTGGGCGCCTGCGAGCCGGAAGTCATTCTGGCGGGCGGCACCTATATCGACGTCAAGCCGCATGAGGCCTATGTCGACGGCACCATGGTCTCGGCCAAAGGCTGGACGGGTCTGGCCGCTTTCATGCGCGAATGCATGAAAGTACTGGGAACCCAGATCACGCATACGTAAGCCGCAAGAACAGGCAAACAAGGCCAGTCGCGAACGACTGGCCTTTTGCTTGAGCGCTAGTTAAACAGCCTTCTGACAAGAAAGGCTTGTGACCCGGTGTCGATGCCGCAGCCAGATCATCAAGGCCAGGCCCATTGCAGAAAGAACAAGGCCTGCTTGCGTTGGAACGGTGGCCAGGACGGCAATGGACAGCCACGCGGCGATGTCGACAAACCGCCAACGGCTGACGCGTGCGCCACCAAAGAGATAGGCAAACGATGCCACGAATATGGCGCCGCTAAGCGCAGCTTCGAAATAGCCCACACTGAAGCTGGGGGTGAGCATAAGCGGGTACAACAGGAACAAAAACGGGATGACATAGGTGACAGCCCCTAGCGTGACTGCCCGGCGTGCAACGGCTACCCAACGCTCGCCCGCCAATCCCGCCGCCACGAAGACTCCCACGCAAACGGGCGGGGTGATGACAGACAAAGTCGCGTAGTAAAAGACGAACATGTGTGCCGCGATGGGACTGACGCCAATTTTAATGAGCGCGGGCGCGAGTGTTGCCGCGACCAGCACATAGGCAGCAGTTGTGGGAATGCCCATGCCCATAATCATGCATACTAGCGCGACAACCAGACCGATCATCAGTACAGGTGCGTTACCGTCGCCCACAATCATCGATGACAGCGTTACGCCGACCCCGGTGAGGTTGATCATGGACACTAGAATTTGCGCGCCTGCAAGCAGAATACCGACGATGATCAGTCCGGTCGCCCCCTCGTCCAACGCGCTGCGAGCTTGGCGCAGTATGGGCGCTAGCATGTTCGGATGCTTTTCCGTAGGGGGTGACTTCTTGGCAGAAGTCGATTGCAGTCGTTGCGAGACTGCTGCCACGAACATGCCGGCCACTGCACCCGCAATGCCATAAAACGCCGCCGTCTGCAGTGACATACCTTGCAGAATACCGATGGTCAGTCCAGCAATCGACAAGACGATAGAAGCCAGCCGGTCGACACGCAGAATAGTCGCCCATGCTGGAATCTGATCATCAGGCACTTGCCCCAGCTTCTCTTCTTGTGCCGTGACATGCACGGTGGCAAAGACACCCCAATAGAACAGTGCCGCCGGTAGCGCGGCTGCCGCAGCGATTGACAGGTAGTCGCTGCCGATGATTTCCGCCATGATGAAGGCAGCTGCGCCCATGATGGGAGGCGCCAGTTGGCCGCCAGTCGAGGCAACCGCCTCGACTGCGCCGGCAAGGGACGCCGGATAGCCCAGCCGCTTCATCAAGGGAATCGTAAAGGCGCCCGTGGTCGCGACGTTGCCGACCGCGCTGCCACTGACCATGCCGAATAACCCCGAAGCGATGGTTGCGATCTTGGCCGCCCCCCCAGTGGACCGACCGCTGACACGCAGGGCCAGATCCATAAACGTGGCGCCGCCACCCGAATGCAGCAGAAATGCACCGAACAGAGAGAAGATCGCAATAATTGTCGCCGCCACCCCGAGCAATGAGCCCCAAAGGCCTATATCGCTAAGCAGCAGCGTTTCGGTAATGAAATACACGTCAAAGCCGCGATGCCCCAGCGGCCCCGGAATATGCTGGCCCAGAAGCGCATAAGCCAGTCCCACGGCGACCATGGCCGGAAAGATAAGACCAATGGCTCGTCGTGACAGATCGAGTATGGTTACGACTAGCACAATGGTCATGCCGATGTGAAGCGTGCCGGCAGTGGGCAGACTGTTCATGATCGTGTCTGCGTTAAGCACGACCCACACACAGCTTGCGGTGGCCAGCAGGCCAAGCGCTGCATCTATCGCAACGCCCAGCCTCCACCACGGTGTGCCATTGAGCAATGGGTATCTGAGCAAGGCCACAAGAATGACCAGACCCAGGAAAATGGACCGCTGAACCAATGCGTCCCTTGCGCCAAAGATCGCCGTGCCTAGAACAAACAGACTCAAGGCCAAGGTCAGGGCAGTTGCCGCTTGGGATCGTAAAGGATGCATCGCCATGTATTCGCTATCGTCTTCAGCGAGCGATCAGTCGGTCAGGAACGTCCAGGCCGCGCTCCTTGAAGTAACGAATGGCGCCAGGGTGCAGAGGGGAGGCGGCATACTTTAACGTCATCTCGGCAATGTCCACGTCAGCAACATCTGCGAACGCGGCAGCTTGCACGGTCTTGTCTTCACAGATCGCCTTGACGATCTGGTAGACCGTCTCCTCATCCATTTGCGTAGAGGCAGCGGCACCGACACCGAAGCCCCAGGTTGTGTAGGCGGCGGTTCCTACGGAACTGTCTGCCGGCACGTCAACCATGGAGAGTTCAGGCATTGCCTCTTTGATTTTGTCTCGCTGACTGTCGGTCAAGCCCAGGATTTGAATAGGCGTAAAAGTGGCGATCTCGCGCGAGGACGCGTCCAGCTTCATGCCAGCCCCCGACTTTACGTAACCCACCGAGCGGTTGTCTTTGACGGCATCGACGATTTCACCGGTTGAGCCCCGTACCACATCCGGCTGGATGCCGAGCACTTCGAACACGGCGTCCGTGGTTTTTTCAGTGGCGGAGCCTTTGAGACCCGTGTTGAACTATTTTCCGTTCAGGGCTTGCAGATCGACGATGTTGGCGTCCTTTCTGACGATCGCGTTCTGGGGCGCCATGGTGTAGATCCACAGTAACCGGCTGTTGTTGGGTTTGCCGGCAAAGTCGCCGGTGCCTGCATTGGCGTGATGGATCACATTGGTGGTCACCAGTGCAAAGTCGACCTGATTACGCTCCATGCGTCGCAGGTTGTCCATGGTCGCACCGGTTTCGGTCACGGATGTGTCTACGCCTTTCACTTGTTTATTAACGACTTGCGAGACAGCGACAAAGTATCCGTAGTGGCTCGATGACGACGACGTTGTGCCAATAAGCAGCTTTTTGTCCTGCGCATGGGCAGTCAGGGGAAGCAGGCTTAGGCAGGTTGTTACGGCAGCGGTCATCAGCATGGCCCGGCGCCATGTGGAGTGAGCTTGTTTCATCGTTTGTCTCCTTGCGGTTATCAGCCATTTTTGGCTGTTATGGAAATAGGCTGGCTTAAGCTTGCTCAAGCCTTGCATCAAGATAAGAATGGCTCGTTTTCGCCGACCAGCAACGAGGCCAATTGCTCTGGAACGTCGATCGGCAGATCCAGCAGTAGGTACGAGAGGCTTTTGCCGTGTGCATCAAGGTTTAAGGCACTATTAACACCACCGTCCAACACACCGTCAAGCACGAAGTTCATTGCGTGTAGTTGGGGAAGCAGGTAGCGTCGAATGGTTGTGGGAGAACGATGGGCAAACAGCTTGGCCACGGCTGCTTCCGTTACCTGCTCCACCAACAATTCCCATAGCTCGGGCCTCCAGGCGATTACGCTGATGTTGGAGCGATCTCCTTTGTCGCCAGTGCGGCCATGGGCGGCGCGATACAGAGGTACAGTAGTCATGAGGATCAGTGCTCGATAAATACATGTCGCATGCGAACATGGCCGCGCATCACGGTGTGGCTTTCCAGGCCCAAACGCGCCCGGATGCTGGTGCGCACGCCGCCACCACCGGCAGGCCCGCAGGTGTACAAGGCCGTAACTTCGCGCGCCAGACGTTCTGCGGCTGTGCGGTCTTGATGGCTAAGTGCCACGCGCAGACGTACGTCGCGCCCATGGCCGGGCTTCTGTTGCGTATAGCTTTTCCCGCCATCATCAGCAAATATGCTCAGCACGCCTATCAGGTCTACACGCAACTTTCCCAGCCCTGCCAGGCGTTCGCGCAAGATATCAGCAGCCAGCCTGGCCCTTGCCTCGGCTCTTGCGCCGGCATAGGAGATTTCCCCCTCGGCCAACCAGCCGTTTTCATAGCAGATATTGACTTTCAGCTCGGCGGGGCGGGGGTGTCCGCGTACCCCGGCAAGGCGGATTCGGTCCGGCCCCACTTCGGTGACGGTGGCCGATCCGATGTCAGCTACGACGTCGGGTGTCATATAGGCCGTTGGATCGTGTATTTCGTAGAGCAGTTGTTCCTTTACACCATGCGTATCAATGCGCCCGCCCGTGCCCGCCGGCTTGCCGATAATGCAACTGCCGTCGGCATGGATTTCGGCCACTGGGAAACCGATGTTGGCCAGGCCGGGCACATCTTTGATCCCGGGATCGGCGTAATAGCCGCCGCAAACCTGCGCGCCGCACTCCAGCAAGTGGCCCGCCATTGTGCCGCCGGCCAGCTTGTCCCAGTCGCTCATGGTCCATCCAAAATGCGCCAAGGCGGGACCCAAAACCAGAGACGGGTCTGCTACCCGACCGCAGACCACGATGTCGGCGCCTTCATGCAGGGCCTGGGCAATAGACTCTGCTCCGAGGTAGGCGTTGGCGCTGACCACACGGCGCCCGGGCAGGCGAGCCCGCCATTGCAATTCATCATCTTCGAGCAGATCATCGCCCAGAACCACCGCCACGCGCGGTGCTCGAAGATGGAGCCGCGCAGCCATCGCAAGTATGTGTCGGGCCGCTCCTTTCGGATTGGCTGCGCCAAAGTTGCTCACGATCCGAATGCCGTGCGTGAGGCAGCGCCCCAGGATGGGCTCGAGCAGATCGTCGAGCAGCGGCTCATAGCCCGCTGAGGGATCCTGGCGCCTGGCAAGTTGCGCGAGCGCCAGGGTGCGTTCAGCCAAGGTCTCGAAGATCAGGACGGCCGGCCCGGCGGTCTTGATGAGCGCATCGACCACGGGTCCAGTCGCATCGGTGCGGTCGCCCGAGAACCCGGCGGCACTACCGACATATAGGACGTCGCTACGCCCGGAGGCGATGGGTTGAGGCAAAGGGGGGAACTCCAATAAAGCGCCTGGCAAGCGCGGATGCTTTCGGTCAAGAGTAAGTAACTTGGGTAACAGCTTAGGTTACGTGGGGTATGCTGTAAATTCGAATATTTGGATCTGTTTATCCAAAATACAAATGAATGCCAGACTACATACCCATCAGTTACGCGCCTTTCTTCATTTGGCGGAATTGAAAAGCTTCACGCGTGCAGCAGCGGCATCGCACTTGTCACAACCTGCCTTCAGCGCCTTGATCCGTGCGCTTGAGGCAGAGGTAGGAGCACGCTTGTTTGATCGCAGCACCCGCTACGTGGCGCTAACGATTGAGGGCCGTGAGTTCCTGGGCGGCGCTCAGCGCGTGCTCAACGAAATGGAGGCCGCATTGGCCAGCGTGCGCGAGCGGGTGGAACTCAAGCGTGGACGGGTTGCGCTTGCATTGCTACCGTCATTGGCTGCAGGCTGGTTACCGGACGTGCTGGCTGCCTTTCATGCGGAGTTTCCCGATATTGAGCTCGATGTGTTCGATGTGCTGTCAGAAAATTGTATTGAGAGCGTTCGATCCGGGCGGGCGGACATAGCGATCGCGGCCACGCGGGTAGATACCCCGGAGTTGGGTGCCGAGCCGTTTCAAACAGATGAGTTTTTTCTGGTTGCCCGACGTGGGCATCCCTTGCTGGGTCGGGCCAAACTAAAGCCGCGAGACCTCTTGCCCTTCGATTTTATTCATCTATCGCGGGACAGCAGCGTGCGACAGTATCTTGATGCGGCGACTTTACCGCTGCAAATGCGCACGCTAATTGAAGTTGATCAATTGGCGACCGTAATGGGCATGGTGCGCGCCGGGCTCGGCATCAGCGTAGTGCCTGCACTGACGCTATTTCATTTTCAACATCCCGATATCGAAACACGTCTGCTGCGGTGGCCCGGCCTGCGTCGGTCCATCTACCTGATCAAAAGGCGCGATCGCGGGCTATCGGTTGCTGCCGATGCGCTCTACCAGCGGCTGGTCGATGCCAGGAAATAAAGCGGGCAGCGGACCGTGTCGTTGCAACCTGGCGAATCTATCGCTGTTCAGTGAGTGCCAATAGGCATACAGCGGTACACGGAAAAGCAAAAGGCCAACCCCGAGAGGTTGGCCTTTTACATGAATCTGGTGCCGGTTAGAAGAGTCGAACTCCTGACCTTCGCATTACAAGTGCGCTGCTCTACCAACTGAGCTAAACCGGCGAACGCATAATTCTACTAGAATTTCGGATTCATGTTTTTTTAAAGAGTCGCGCCATGTCATTGCCTGTGAATCGCTTCAAACAAGCCATCGGTTCGGGTCAGCATCAACTGGGGCTATGGGTGTCGCTGGCGCATGCCTATAGCGCCGAGGTCGTCGCCGGCGCCGGTTTTGACTGGCTGGTATTCGACACGGAGCACTCCCCCAACGATGTGCCCACCGTGCTGGGGCAATTGCAGGCAGCAGCGGCTTATCCAGTGTCCTGCATCGTCCGGCCCAGCTGGAACGATCAGGTGCAGCAGAAGCGGTATCTTGATATTGGCGCCCAGACGCTATTGATTCCTTATGTTCAGACAGCCCAGGAGGCCGAACAGGCTGTTGCCGGTATGCGCTACCCGCCGCATGGAGTTCGCGGAGTGGGTGGCACCATGCGCGCCAGTGGTTTTGGCCGCATGACCGATTACGCCCGGCACTGCCAGGAGCAACTGTGCCTGCTGGTCCAGATCGAAACGCTCGAGGGGCTGAACAATTTGGAAAGTATTGCCGCTGTGGATGGCGTGGACGGCATATTCATTGGGCCCGCCGATCTTTCCGCAAGCCTGGGTCATCCCGGCGAGTTGCAGCACCCAGAGGTGCAGAAAGCGATAGAAGACGCGATCGGCCGAACGCGGGCTTGCGGCAAGGCCCCGGGCATCCTGACGTTCGACGAAACGCTGGCGCGTCGCTACATGGACCTGGGCAGCTTGTTTACGGCGGTCGGGATGGACGTGGCAATTCTGGCGCGGGCCACCGAAGCTTTGGCAAACCGATTCCGCCTTGCGGCCAAGCAATAAAAAGGCGCACTTGGAAGTGCGCCTTGCTCTACTTACTTCACTACCTTCAGCCGCGGCGGTTTGGGGTCGTCGTCGGGAGAGTCCTGCCTTCCGGCCATGACCGCTTCCGAATTGTCGGCAACAACCCTTGCCGTGCTTGTACCGCCCGCCGCAGCGTCGCTGGGATGGGGTGCCGATTCGGCAACGTCAAAGCCCATGCCGGCGCCGGTTTCGCGCGCATAAATGGCCGACACTGCGCCCACGGGAACAAAAATCTGCTCGGTAACCCCGCCGAAGCGGGTTTGGAATTCGATATAGTCGTTGCCCAGGGTTAGCCGGTTGGTTGCCAGCGTGCCGATATTCAGCGTGATCTGCCCGTCGTGTATATGCGCTGGCGGCACGATGGTGTTGGCGTCCACAGTGACTACGATATGCGGCGTATAGCCGTTATCCGTGCACCACTCGTGCAGCGCTCGGATGAGGTAAGGCTTCGTTGATGACTCTTGCATAGTCTTAGCGGCGCATCACCTTTTCCGACGGGGTCAGCGCTTCGATGTAAGCCGGGCGCGAAAAGATGCGTTCGGCGTATTTCTGGATCGGGGCAGCGTTCTTGGGCAGCTCGATGCCGTAGTGATCCAGGCGCCATAGCAGCGGTGCAACCGCCACGTCCAGCATGGAGAACTCTTCGCCGAGCATGTACTTGTTTTTTAACAGCAGCGGGGCAAGTTGTGCAAGACGGTCGCGGATATTTTGGCGCGCGAAATCTTGCGCTTTGGTATCCGTAGAGCTGCGGTCTTCCAATACCGAGACGTGGACGAACAGTTCTTTCTCGAAGTTGTACAAGAACAGCCGGGTGCGGGCGCGCATGACGGGATCAGCCGGCATCAATTGGGGATGCGGAAAGCGCTCGTCGATGTATTCGTTGATGATGTTGGACTCGTACAGCACCAGGTCACGCTCAACCAGAATGGGCACTTGACCATAGGGGTTCATGACAGCAATGTCTTCTGGCTTGTTGTACAGGTCGATGTCACGGATCTCGAAGTCCATGCCTTTTTCGAACAGCACAAAGCGGCAGCGTTGGGAGAACGGGCAGGTCGTTCCAGAATAGAGCACCATCATGTCGCGGATTCCAATCGTAGAATGAAGAACAAGAACACCCACCGAAGTGGGGTTCCGAATAGGGAAATAGGCGTATCAGCATACGCCTATTTCGTGACCGGTAGGGGGTCCTTGATGCAGCGCATGCCCGCGCTACCGGTTTGGCGGGCTTACTTGACGTTTTTCCAGTAGGCAGCGTTCAGGCGCCAGGCGACGACAAAGAAGATGGACAGGAACAGCAGAACCCAGACACCCAACTGGCGTCGTTCGCGTTGCATGGGTTCGGCCATCCAGCCCAGGAAGTTGCTGATGTCAGCGACGTCTTGGTCGAAGGCAGCCGCCTGGCGCGGGTTCTCGGCGGTGAACACGGCCTCGCTGATGGCGGCGCCCGTGTAGTCCTTGAGCACTTCGCTCTTGACCTCAGAGAAACCTTGGGCGTCGTAGCTTGCGGTTGTGCGCTCCCATTGCATGCTGCCATCCGCCTGGGCGGCTTCATGGATGGTGACCTTTTGCAGCGAACGCGGGCCCTGGAGCTCCCACATTACGTGGGGCATGCCCACGCTTGGGAACACCAGGTTGTCCCAACCGGTGACCTTGGAGGTGTCGCGGTAGAAGGTGCGCAGGAAGGTATAGACGTAGTCGACACCCGATGGACCCATGGTGGTGGACTTGGCGCGAGCGATCACCGACAAATCGGGGGGCGGCGCGCCAAACCAGCGCTTGGCATCTTCTGGTGTCATGGCGATACGCATGAGGTCGCCGATCTTGTCTGTCGTGAACAGCAGGTTTTTCTTGATCTGCTCGTCAGTCAGGCCGATGTCGGTGAGCTTGTTATAGCGCATCGAGTTGGCGCTATGACAGCCCAGACAGTAGTTGACGAAGAGCTTGGCCCCGTTTTGCAGGGAAGACATATCGTTGATGCGGTCGGGTGCGTGGTCTAGCCTGTACCCACCTTCTGCAGCGACTGAAACCGCGCAGACCAGTGATAGAGCAATGGTACCTAGCAACTTTTTAATCATGATCATTCCGTAACGTGTTGGTTGCCTTAATGAGCTTGAAACGTGACGCGGTCGGGCACTTGCTTGAACGTGCCCAGACGGCTCCAGACGGGCATCAGGAAAAAGAAGCCCAGATAGATCACGGTACCGATTTGGCTCATGAGGTTGAACGTCGGGTTGGGTGCCTGCGTACCGAGGTAGCCCAACACCAGGAAGTTGACGATGAAAATACCGTACAGATACTTGTGCCAGGTAGGGCGGTAGCGGATGGACTTGACTGGCGAATAGTCGAGCCATGGCAGGAAGAACAGGATGACCACAGCGCCGCCCATGGCGACCACACCCCAGAACTTGGCGTCGATGGCGCGGAACAGTACGGCAACGATCAACAGGACGACCGGTACGGCGATGCGCATGATGCCCTTCAGGTTGCCCTTCAGGAACAAGGCGGCAGCGGCGATGACGGCCCCGGCAACCAGCACCCAGGTGAAGTCGGCCGTGGTGGCACGCAGCATGGAATAAAACGGCGTGAAGTACCACACCGGCGCAATGTGCGGTGGTGTCTTCAGGGCGTCAGCCGGGATGAAGTTGTTGTATTCCAGGAAGTACCCGCCCATTTCGGGGGCAAAGAACATGATCGCCGCGAAGATGATCAGGAAGCCCGCCACACCCACGATGTCGTGCACCGAGTAATACGGGTGGAAGGGGATGCCGTCCAGGGGGCGACCGTAGCGGTCTTTGGGGCCTTGCTTGATTTCAACGCCGTCCGGGTTGTTGGAGCCTACTTCATGCAAGGCAATGATGTGTGCAACCACCAGGCCGATCAGCACCAACGGAATGGCAATGACGTGGAAAGCGAAGAAGCGGTTTAGTGTGGCGTCCGATACGACATAGTCGCCGCGAATCCAGATAGCGAGTTCTGGACCGATGAAGGGGATGGCCGCGAACAGATTGACAATGACCTGAGCGCCCCAGTACGACATCTGGCCCCATGGCAGCAGGTAGCCGAAGAAGGCTTCAGCCATCAGGCACAGGAAGATGGCAACGCCGAAGATCCAGACCAGCTCGCGCGGCTTGCGGTACGAACCGTAGAACAGTCCGCGCAGCATGTGCAGGTACACGACCACGAAGAACATGGAGGCGCCGGTGGAGTGCATGTAGCGGATGAGCCAGCCCCATGGCACTTCGCGCATGATGTATTCGACAGATTCGAATGCAAGCTTGGCGTCGGGCTTATAGCTCATGACCAGGAAAATGCCGGTGACGATCTGAATGACCAACACCAGCATTGCCAACGACCCAAAGAAATACCAAAAATTGAAATTCTTGGGGGCATAGTATTCCGACATGTGCTCTTTGAACATGGTAGTAAGCGGAAAACGCCTATCTATCCAGCCTAAAAGTCCTGTCGTCTCGACGGTTTTGTCGCCAGCCATGAAACGGCTCCTTATCTATCTTTACGGCGTATAACGGATTCTGTTCGCAAGGCGTTCGCGGACGCCTTTTAACGTATCAGGCCTTGTTGTTTTCGTCGACGCCAATGGTGATGCGCGTACCATCGGCCGAGAACACATAAGGCGGAACTTCGAGGTTGTCGGGCGCGGGTTTGTTCTTGAAAACGCGGCCGGCCAAATCGAAGTAGGAGCCGTGGCAAGGGCAGAAAAAACCACCTTCCCAGTCGGAGGGCAACCCGGGCTGAGGCCCAGGCGTGAATGCCGGTGAAGGCGAGCAACCCAAGTGTGTGCAGATACCTACACAGACGAAGAGCTCGGGCTTGCGCGACCGGTATTCGTTAACTGCATATTCGGGGGTGTAGCCCGGGCGCTGCGAATCGGGGTCGGCAAGTTCAGCGTCGTTGTCACCCAGGTGTTCGAGCTGTTCGGGCGTACGGTGCATGATCCATACGGGCTTGCCGCGCCATTCGACGGTGATCATCTGGCCCGGAGCAATATTGGACACATCAACCTCGACCGGTGCGCCGGCTGCCCGCGCCTTCTCGGAGGGGGCAAAGGAACTGACAAACGGAACTGCGGTGGCCACACCTGCGACGCCACCGACTGCACAGGCTGAAGCAACCCAGAAACGGCGCGAAGGATCGGGCGGTAGCGTGGGATCAACCGCGCCGGAATCGTCGAGCTGTGTCGTAATCTGACTCATTCTTGTATCCTTTTCATGCCCGGGCAGGGCATACCAATTTACTGTTTTTGGCTATGTAGTGTCTTTTCAACCGCGTATTATAGCGTTAGCCCGGTTGCGGGTGTAACCGCTAAGGAAAGACAACATGAGCAAAGCACGAGGTTTCCTCCAGGAATTTCAAGAGTTCGCCGTAAAAGGCAACATGATAGACCTGGCAGTGGGCGTTATTATCGGCGCCGCATTCAGCAAAATCATCGACTCATTGGTCAAAGACATCATCATGCCCATCGTTGCTTTTGTTGTTGGGGGCGAAGTCGATTTCACCAATCAATTCTGGGTGTTGCGCGCGCCGGCAGACTACGCCGGGCCCGAAACCTACGACGCCTTGACCAAGGCGGGGGCAGTCGTGCTGTCGTGGGGAAGCTTCCTTACAGTACTGATCAACTTCATACTGCTGGCCTTCGTGGTGTTTTGCCTGGTCAAGGCCATTAATGCGGCACGTGTGCGGGTGGCCCGGCAACAGGAAGTGGTGCAGGCGGAGGCTCCGCCACCCGCTGATGTTGCGCTATTGACCGAGATTCGCGACCTGCTGCAAAGGAAGTAAGCGCTTAGATCGGGTTGTCGATATCGACGAAGTCTACGCGTACGCCGAATTCGTCAGCGATGGCCCGACCCAAGGCCTGTACGCCGTAGCGCTCGGTGGCATGGTGCCCCGCGCCCAGGAAGGCGGTGCCGGTTTCTTGCGCCATGTGGAAGGTCGGTTCCGACGCTTCGCCAGTAATGTAGGCGTCCGCCCCGGCGTCGATCGCAGCCTGCAGCATGCTCTGGGCGCCGCCGGTACACCAAGCGATAGTCTCGATTTTTTGTTGTGCATTCCCGACAATCAAGGGTTGGCGTTGTAAGGCATTGCAAATTCTGTGACTGAGTTCGCCCAGCGTCGTGGCGGGCTGGCAGCGGCCCAGCCATACCAGCCCGTCCGGACCGCAGGTCCGAGCTTGCCCGGCCTCGTCAAGGTCGGGTACCAAACCGAGCAAACGGCCCAGTTGCGCGTTGTTGCCGAGTGTTGGGTGTGCATCTAGCGGCAGGTGGTAGGCGAATAGGTTGATATCATGGGCCAGCACCGTGGCCAGGCGCTTACGTTTTGGCCCGCGCACCACGGCGCTTTCGTTCTTCCAAAACCAGCCGTGGTGCACCAGAATGGCGTCGGCATTGGCCTGTACGGCGGCGTCCAGTAACGCCTGCGACGCAGTAACTCCGGTAATAATGTGGCTGACCGTGGCTTTGCCTTCAACTTGCAGTCCGTTGGGGCAATAATCCTTGAAGCGTTGCGTTTGCAAGGTCGCATTAAGCCAGCCCGCGAGTTCTCGTGTAGAAACTTGATTCATTGCTTGTTTTTTCCCTTATTGCCTTATGCGTCGATTGTGGTTGCTATTTGCCCAAACGGTAACGGTTTGCCTGGGCGTCCTGTTTATCGTGGCAACCTTGCGCCCCGATTGGATGAGTTCCGCGCCTACGCCGCCTGCAAAACCGTCTGCACCTGCACCCGGCGCAACGGCGCCGGTGGGCCAGGTGTCGTATGCCGCCGCTGTGGCCCAGGCCACGCCCTCCGTGGTGAACATCTATACCAGCAAGCATATCAATGTACCGCTGATTCCGCTGCCGCCAGACCCGGAGCTGGAAAGGTTGTTTCGCGACATCCCGGGATTCAGTCGCCGCAAGGAATCGACCAGCCTGGGCTCGGGCGTGATCGTACGCGGCGATGGCTACATCTTGACCAACTACCATGTGATCGAGGCGGCCGACACCATAGCGGTGGCCTTGAGTGATGGCCGGGAAACTTCCGCTGAGCTGGTCGGTGCCGACCCTGAAAGCGACTTGGCGGTACTGAAGATTCCGCTGCCTGATCTGCAGCCGATTTCCTTCAATGGCGAGCACAAGGTGCAGGTAGGAGACGTGGTACTTGCCATCGGCAATCCGTTCGGTGTGGGGCAGACCACGACGATGGGGATCGTTTCGGCGCTGGGGCGCAATCGTCTGGGCATCAACATCTATGAAAACTTCATCCAGACGGATGCGGCAATCAACCCGGGCAACTCCGGCGGAGCATTGATAGACACCAGCGGTCGGCTGGTCGGCATCAATACCGCAATTTATTCGGAAACCGGCGGCTCGCTGGGCATAGGGTTCGCGATCCCGGCGCAGGCGGCGCACCAGATCCTGGAGCAGATTATCCAGACCGGGACGGTGACACGCGGTTGGTTGGGCATAGAGCCCCAGGACATCACGCCAGATCTGGCCCGGGCGTTTCACCTGAAGCAGACGGACGGCGTGATTATCGCCAGCGTTCTACGCAACGGGCCAGCCTGGCGGGCCGGCATCCGGGTCGGGGATATTATTTTGGCCCTGGATGGGGAGCCTGTGGTGGATTCGATAGGTTTCTTAACGCAGATCGCGCCTTTGCCGCCGCGAGGCGAGGCCAGGTTGACGATACTCCGGGATGGGAAGAAGCGGGATATTGAAGTTCAGATTGGGACTCGGCCGCGGATTCGGAAGCCTTGACGGCCTATCTGCTTTGACCTGCTTTACGTGTTCTAAACCGGCCTGGGGCGGGTGGGACTGATTAGGCTAGACGGTCACGGTTCCGGCTGCGCCGTAACTTCCCGGCGTCTGCGCCATGACGGGGCGCCCGCGGAAGTCGCAACGTCGGGGCAGTGCCCCGACACCCGCGTTGCTCCAACAGCCGCGGGCTTGCCTCCCCGTCATGACACAGACACCGGCGTGCCCTAAAACGCCCAATCAGCCCCACCCGCCCCAGACCTTGGCGTTATGAGCATAGCCGCGATGGGGCGGTCTTCGTGATTTGGCTTTGGATGTCTTGGATGCGGCAATATTGAAGCGTACGACTGCAACCCATCTTGCGATTCGGAAGCGGTGTATCAGAGCGACGTATCAGTTAATCGTAGCGGCCACCACGCGAGCTGCACTGACGACCTGCGCGTACGTCACGCCACAGCCCACCCTTGCGACTCGAAAGAATAGTGAGTCAATCCATACCGGCAGGGGTGGTGCAAGGCCATTCTGGCGCTTATGCCGCGCCGGTTAGCGGTTTCGGGACGGGGGCCTAAGAGGGCGCGCTGTCCGAAGGGAAAAACAGTCCGGGGGACTGTTTTTTTCAAGTTCGCGCCCGTCCCCCGGAACGGGACCGCTAAACGGGAAATCCCGGCTTCAGCCGGGATCGCAGGGCATCAAGCCAGAATGGCCTTGCACCACCCCAGCCTGCTTGTTAACAGCAAACAAACCTTCCGAGCCATTCTGCAGTCGTAAAGTACGCAGTAAGGCAGCTTTGCGGATACAGCCTCACGCAACTACGACCGATCACTCATTCCGCGCAGCAACCTCAGCATCATCGTCAGCGTCCTTCTCTGTATCATCCAACGCCTCCCGCTTCTTCAGTGCACTGGCCACCAGCACCCCCAGTTCAAACAACAAACACAAGGGCACGGCCAGCATGAACTGGCTGACCACATCAGGCGGCGTTACCACCGCGGCGATCACAAAGGCGCCCACGATTACATAGCCGCGCGCCGAGCGCAGCTTCTGTACCGTGACCACCCCGCTCTTCACCAGCAGAATCACCGCAATCGGTACTTCAAACGTAACCCCGAAAGCAATGAACATCGTCATCACGAAGCTTACGTAAGCTTCGATATCCGGTGCCGGTGTGATCGACTCGGGTGCGAAGCCTGCAATAAAGTGGAAAACCGTCCGGAACACCACGAAATAACAAAACGCCATGCCCAGCAGGAACAGCAGCGTGCTGGAGGCGATCAGTGGTAGTGCCAGGCGCTGTTCGTGTCGGTACAGGCCGGGCGCGATAAAGGCCCAGGCTTGGTACAGCACCACCGGCAAGGCCACCACGAATGAGGCCAGCAGGGTTACCTTGATGGGCACCATAAACGGCGTAATGACGCCCGTGGCGATCATGCGCGTGCCTGTTGGCAGCGAGGCCAGCATGGGCTGCGCGAGCACATCGTATATTGCAGAGGGGCCAGGGTAGATCGCCAGCACGATGAAGACGCCCACCACGGCGATAACCGCGCGCATCAGCCGAGTTCGCAGCTCGACCAAATGCGATATGAAGGTGTCCTGGGAAGCTTCCTGTGTCACGTCGGCGTCTCTGTTTTTGTTTCTGCTTTTGTTATGGCGCCAGCGTCGGTGCTCACTGATACGGCGGGCGTTGTCGACGTGCTTGCTGTGGTTTCGGAGCGCGCTGTCTCGACCAGTGACTCGACCGAGGCGGATGCTTCGTTCAAGGCTTGTTGAGCTTCGTCCAGTGGTTTGCGCAAGTCGCCGGTGGCGTCTTTCAGGGAAAGCTTGACCGACTTGGCTGCGTCATCCATTTGGTTCTTCAGCGCATTCAGGTCATCCAGGTCGACCTCGCGCTGAATATCCGTTTTAACGTCGCTGACGTAACGCTGCGCACGGCCGACCAGGTGGCCGATCGTACGGGCGACCTTGGGCAGACGTTCTGGGCCGATGACGATCAGCGCAATCACGCCGATCAGCATAAGCTCGCTAAAGCTGACGTCAAACATAGCTTACGGATTCACGTCGGTTTTTTCTTTGGCCTGCACGTCTATCGTGTCGTTATCGCTTTGAACGCGTTCTGTGGTGACGGCTTCAGGCGTTTTGTCTTCGTTGGCGTCTTTCATTCCTTTCTTGAAGCCTTTTACCGCTCCGCCCAGGTCTTCGCCCATGTTGCGCAGTTTCTTGGTGCCGAACACCAAGGCGACAATGACCAAAACAATAAGCCAATGCCAAATGCTGAAGCTACCCATAATACAAGTCTCCGTTCAGGCGGCTGGAGCCGCACGTTTTGCCCAGGGGCGCGGGCCCCCGATAATATGTAAATGAAGGTGGGCGATTTCTTGCCCGCCTTCTGTGCCGGTATTGGCTACTACCCTGAAGCCGCCGTCTGGCCCCGGTGTGCAGCCGTTCTCGGCTGCAAGCTTGGGCGCCAGGGTCAACATTCTACCCAACCAGCCGGCGTCTTCCGGTACTACGTCGTGCAAAGACACGACGTGGTGTTTTGGAATTAACAGCAAGTGTACGGGAGCGGCAGGATTTATGTCGTGAAAAGCAAAAAATTCTTCGTCCTCGTAAACCTTCTTGGACGGAATTTCGCCTCTGGCGATTTTGCAAAACAGGCAATTATCACTCATAAGTTTTTCCAAGGTCAGTTGACGGGTCGGCTGGCTTTCTCAGCCAGCCCTGATGTCCCTTCGCGACGCGCGAGCTCTTGCAGTACCTGCTCGGGGCGCAGGCCGTAGTGCGCCAGGGCCACCATACAGTGAAACCATAGGTCGGCGGTTTCGGCCACGATGCGGTCTGGAGCGTTGTCTTTTGCCGCCATGACCAGCTCGGTGGCCTCTTCGCCGATCTTTTTCAGGAAGGCATCGGGGCCGCGCGACAACAGCTTGGCGGTGTACGAAGCGGCGGGGTCGCCTCCGTTGGCGGGCAGGCGTGATTCCAGGGTGTCTGCCAGTCGGGCAAGCACCGTTGCAGTGTCTGTCATTTGTAGATGAGCTCGGGGTCTTTCAGTATGGGGTCGACGGCTGCCCAGGTGGCTTTGCTCGATGTGCCGTCCAGTCGCCGGTAAAAGCAGCTTGCTCGCCCGGTATGACAGGCAATGTTGCCCTCTTGCTTGACCTTCAGCAGGACGACATCGCCGTCGCAATCGAGGCGGATTTCGTGCACCACCTGCACGTGACCGGACTCTTCCCCCTTGCGCCATAGGCGCTGACGCGAACGTGACCAATATACTGCCTGACCGGTGGCAACCGTTTCGTCCAGTGCCTCGGCATTCATCCAGGCCACCATCAGCACTTTGCCGGTGGTGGCGTCCTGGGCGATGGCGGGTATCAAACCCTTATCGTCGAACTGAATGGCGTCCAGCCAGGGGGAGTTTTGTGTCATGCCGTCAATCGTACCTTAATACCTTGCGCCGCCATAAATTCTTTGGCTTGCTGCACGGTATATTCTCCGTAGTGAAAGATGCTGGCGGCCAGCACGGCACTGGCGCGCCCTAGCGTGACGCCGTCGGCCAGATGCTGCAAATTACCGACGCCGCCCGAAGCAATGACCGGAATCGGCACGGCGTCGGCCACGGCGCGCGTCAGCTCCAGGTCGAAGCCGGCCTTGGTGCCGTCGCGGTCCATGCTGGTCAGCAAGAGTTCGCCGGCGCCGTAGCGCGCCATCTTGCGGGCCCACTCCAGGGCATCGATGCCGGTGGCCTTGCGACCGCCGTGCGTGAAGATTTCCCACTTGGGTGCTTCGCCTTCGGCTGATACGCGCCGCGCATCCATCGCCACCACAATGCATTGCGAGCCATGATAGTCGGCAGCCTCTCGCACCAGCGACGGGTTGGAAACCGCGGCGCTGTTGATTGACACCTTGTCGGCGCCGGCATTCAGCAGGCGCTGGATGTCGCCGACCTGGCGCACGCCCCCGCCCACCGTCAGCGGGATGAAAACCTGTTTGGCCACGGATTCGATGATGGGCAGGATGACGTCGCGCTCGTCGCTGGTGGCGGTGATATCCAGGAAGGTAAGCTCGTCGGCGCCCTGCTCGTTGTAGCGCTGGGCGATCTCGACGGGATCGCCCGCATCGACCAGGTCGACAAAGTTCACGCCCTTGACGACGCGGCCCGCGGTAACGTCCAGACAGGGGATGATGCGCCGGGTCAGGGCGTTGTCGTTCAGGGCGGTGTCCACTGCGGTCATGCCGTTCCCAGTTCGTCCGCCATGTTCTGGGCGGTGGCGAAGTCCAGCGTGCCTTCGTACAGGCTGCGGCCCAGGATGGCGCCCTCGATGCCTTCACCCTCGACGGCGCACAGCGCCTCGATGTCTTTCAGGTCGGTTACGCCGCCCGAGGCAATGATGGGGATGGTCACATGCTGGGCCAGCTTGACCGTGGACTCGATGTTGACGCCCGTCAGCATGCCGTCGCGACCGATGTCGGTGTAGACGATGGCCTCGCAACCGTAGTCTTCGAACTTGCGCGCAATGTCGAACACATCGTGGCGGGTAAGTTTGCTCCAGCCATCGGTGGCCACCTTGCCGTCGCGCGCATCCAGGCCCACGATGATGTTGCCCGGGAAGGCACTGCAGGCATCGCGCAGGAAGCCAGGGTCTTTGATTGCCGCGGTGCCGATAATGACATAGGTAATGCCGGCATCCAGGTAGCGCTCTATGGTGTCCAAGTCGCGTATGCCACCGCCAATTTGTACCGGGATGTCGTCGGCGACGGCGGCAATGATGGACTTGATGGCGGCCTGGTTCTTGGGCTTGCCGGCAACGGCGCCGTTAAGGTCCACCAGGTGCAAACGCCGGGCACCCTGGTCCAGCCACTGGGTCGCCATGGCGGCCGGGTCTTCCGAAAAAATAGTTGCGTCGTCCAGGTCGCCCTGGCGCAGGCGCACGCAACGCCCGTCTTGAAGATCGATGGCGGGGATGAGTAGCATGATGTTATGGATTCCAATCGACAAAGTTCCGGTAAAGGCGCAAGCCAGGGCTGGCACTCTTTTCCGGATGGAACTGTACTGCGAAAATGTTAGCCGCTGCCACCGCGCAGGTAAAGCGCAGGCCGTAGTGGCTTACCCCAACAGTCAGTGATTCGTCCGCCGGAGCGGCGTAGTAGCTGTGGACAAAATAAAAGTGAGTCTTGTCGGGTATGCCCGCCCATAGTGGGTGCGGCCGTTGCTGCTCTACCTGGTTCCACCCCATATGCGGAACCTTAAGCAGCTCGCGCTCCTGCGAGGGCGTGTCGTTGCTGGCAAACTGGGGGCCGGCAAAACGCTTGACGACGCCGGGGAAGATATCCAGGCACGGTACGTCGCCTTCTTCGCTGACGGTGAACAGCATTTGCTCGCCTACGCATACGCCCAGCAAGGGCTTGTTGCGCGCGGCCCGCAGGACGGCTTCACGCAGCCCCGATACCTCCAGGGTGCGCATGCAGTCGCGCATGGCGCCCTGGCCAGGAAAAACCACCCGCGAGGCGCGGTCTATGTCTTGCGCTTTACGGCAGATCTGTATGTCGGCATTGGGGGCTGCTGCCTGCAGGGCGCGAGCCACTGAATGGAAGTTGCCCATGCCGTAATCAACAATGGCGATAGTATTCACGGTGTTTGGCCGTTAATGGGTTGCGAAGAACCAGCCTGTGTGTCGCCTTACAGGACGCCTTTGGTCGATGGGACAACGCCGGCGTTGCGCGGGTCGGCTTCGGTCGCCATGCGCAAGGCGCGGCCAAATGCCTTGAAGACGGTTTCGCATTGGTGGTGCGAATTCTCGCCGCGCAAGTTGTCGATATGCAGGGTAACCAGCGCGTGGTTTACAAAGCCCTGGAAAAACTCGCGCGCGAGGTCGACGTCGAACTGGCCGATGTGCGAGCGTGTGAAGGGGATGTGGTAATACAGCCCGGGCCGGCCCGAGAAATCGATAACCACGCGCGACAGGGCTTCATCCAGCGGGACATAGGAATGGCCGTAGCGGCGCAATCCGGCTTTGTCGCCGACGGCGGCGGCGAAGGCCTGGCCCAGCGTAATGCCCACGTCTTCAACCGTGTGATGGTCGTCGATGTGCGTATCGCCGTCGCAATGGATGTCCAGATCGATCAGGCCATGGCGGGCGATCTGGTCCAGCATGTGGTCCAGAAAGGGCACGCCCGTGTTGATGGTCTGGCGGCCGGTGCCGTCCAGGTTGATCGAAACGCGTACGCGCGTTTCGTTGGTGTTGCGGGTGATATCGGCAGTGCGCATGTCAGGTAAGGGTATCGGTTGGAGTAAGGCGGTATTCGGCGCTGGCGGCGTGGGCTTGCAGCCCTTCGCCGTAAGCGAGGTTGGCGGCCACGCGGCCCAAAACTTGCGCGCCTTCCTGGGAAACCTGGATAAGGCTGCTGCGCTTCTGGAAATCATACACGCCCAGCGGCGAAGAGAAGCGCGCAGTGCGTGATGTAGGCAGGACGTGATTGGGTCCGGCGCAGTAATCGCCCAGTGCTTCCGAGCTGTAGCGACCCAGGAAGATGGCGCCCGCATGGCGGATCTTGTCGGCCCATTGCTGGGGATGCTCGGTGGAGATCTCCAGGTGCTCGGGGGCGATGTCGTTGGCGATGGCGCAGGCTTCGTCCATGTCTTTGACTTGTATCAGTGCGCCGCGCCCGGCCAGGCTGGCCCGGATGATGTCGGCGCGCGGCATGGTGGGCAGCAGGCGCGCAATGGCGGCTTCGACCTCGTCCAGGTAGGCCGCGCTGGGGCTTAGCAGTATGGCTTGGGCCAGTTCGTCGTGCTCGGCCTGCGAGAACAAATCCATGGCGATCCAGTCGGCCGGCGTGCTGCCATCGCCTAGAATCAGGATTTCGCTGGGGCCGGCGATCATGTCGATGCCCACCGTCCCGTATACGCGGCGCTTGGCGGCTGCCACATAAGCGTTGCCTGGGCCGACTATCTTGTCGACCGGCGTGATGGTCTGGGTGCCGTAGGCCAGCGCGGCCACGGCTTGGGCGCCGCCTATGCCCCAGATGCGGTCCACGCCGCTGATTGCGGCAGCGGCCAGCACAATGGGGTTGCGTACCCCGTCGGGGGTGGGCGTGACCATGATGACTTCAGGCACGCCCGCCACTTTCGCCGGCACGGCGTTCATCAGTACCGAAGACGGGTAGGCCGCCTTGCCGCCAGGCACATACAGGCCGACGCGGTCCAGTGGCGTGATCTTCTGCCCCAGCATCGTGCCGTCGGGTTCGGTATAGGTCCAGGTTTCTGCGCGCTGTCGCTCGTGATAGCTGCGTACCCGTTCGGCGGCTGTTTCCAACGACGCGCGTTGTTCAGCAGGCAAGCCGTCCAGCGCCGTCAGCCACTCGCTGCGGTCGATTTCCAGTGCCGCAACGGTGTCAGCCTGTACGCGATCAAAGCGACGTGTGTAGTCCAGCAGCGCGGCATCGCCTTGCGCACGCACCTGCTTGAGAATGTCGGCGGTTGCACGTTCGATGGACTCATCTTGCGACGCATCAAAGGCCAGCAAGGTATGCAGGCTGGCATGAAACTGTGGGGACGACGTATCCAGGCGGTGTATCAGTGACATGGCGACTTCCTAGGGGCCTTTGGAGGCCGATGCGCGTGCAAAGGCCTCGATCAGGGGTTGCAGCTTGGCGGCGCGGGTCTTCAGCGAAGCCTGGTTGACGATCAGGCGCGCGGAAATATCGGCCACGTCTTCCACGGCAACCAGCTTGTTCGCCTTCAGTGTGCCGCCGGTGGAGACCAGGTCGACAATCGCATCGGCCAGCCCTACCAGCGGAGCCAGCTCCATGGACCCATACAACTTGATGATGTCCACGTATACGCCCTTGCGGGCGAAGTGTTCGCGTGCCGCCCTGACATACTTGGTGGCGATACGCAGGCGCGAGCCCTGGTGTACGGCCGCTTCGTAATCGAAACCTTCGCGTACCGCCACGCATAGCCGGCAGCGCGCGATGTTCAGGTCGATGGGCTGGTACAGGCCGCCGGCATGTTCCGCGGCGTGTTCGTACAGTACGTCCTTGCCCGCAATGCCGAAGTCGGCGGCGCCATACTGCACGTAGGTGGGAACATCCGAAGCGCGCACGATAATCAGCTGAAGATCAGGACTGCTGGTGGGCAGGATAAGCTTGCGCGAAGTTTCGGGGTTTTCGCTGACCTGGATGCCGGCTGCAGCCAGCAGTGGCATGGTTTCATCGAAAATGCGTCCCTTGGACAGCGCCAGGGTCAGCGGACGATCAAGGCTGGCGGGGCTCATGCGGCCTCCCGGCGTAGGCGTTGCACGTCCGCGCCGATGCCGCGCAGTTTTTCTTCCATGCGTTCGTACCCCCGGTCCAGATGGTAGATGCGCTCGACTGTGGTTTGGCCGAATGCCGCAAGACCGGCAATGACCAGGCTGGCCGAAGCGCGCAGGTCGGTGGCCATAACGGTAGCCCCCGACAATTGCGGGACGCCGGTCACTACCGCCGTGTGCCCGTCGATGTCGATCAGAGCGCCCATGCGCACAAGTTCTTGTACGTGCATATAGCGGTTCTCGAAGATGTTCTCCACGATCACGGCCGTGCCGTCGGCGATGGCATTCAGGGCCATCAGCTGCGCTTGCATGTCGGTCGGAAAGCCCGGGTACTCGCGTGTGCGAAAGCCGGTGGCTTGGGGACGTTTGTTCATGGAACCGCGGATCCAGTCGTCACCGCACTCGATGCTTAAACCGGCCTCTTGCAGTTTATCGATAATGGCGCCCATGGTGTGCGGAGCCGCGCGGCGCAGCATGATGTCGCCCCCTGCGGCGCCCACCGCGCACAGGAAGGTGCCGGCTTCGATGCGGTCAGCCACCACTTGGTGGCTGGCGCCATGCAGGCGCTCTACGCCATCGATGGTGATGCGGTCGCCGCCCTGGCCTTGAATACGCGCTCCCATCTTGTTCAGCAGTTCTGCCAGATCGACGATCTCGGGCTCGCGGGCGGCGTTTTCCAGGGTGGTGCGGCCTTCGGCCAGCGTAGCGGCCATCATCAGGTTTTCAGTACCCGTAACGGTAACCATGTCGGTGCGTATGGAAGCGCCTTTCAGGCGCTTGGCCTTGGCCACGACAAAGCCGTGTTCGATGCGGATGTCGGCCCCCATCGCTTCAAGACCCTTGATGTGCTGGTCGACCGGACGCTGGCCGATGGCGCAACCGCCCGGCAGGCTGACACGCGCCTCGCCGAAACGCGACAGCAAAGGTCCCAGCACCAATATCGAAGCCCGCATGGTCTTGACCAGCTCGTAGGGAGCCTCCAGGCTGTCCACCTGGCTGGCATCCAGCGTAAGCTGCCCATCGCCATCGCGCGCAGACTTCACGCCCATGCGGCCCAGCAGACGCAGCGTGGTGCCGATGTCGTTCAGGTCGGGTACGTTGTGCAGTGTGATCGGGTCGGCGCTAAGCAGGCTGGCGCACAGATTGGGCAAGGCGGCGTTTTTAGCGCCCGATATATTGACTTCGCCATTCAGCCGATTGCCGCCAGTGATCTGCAGTTTATCCATTCGGGTTCGCCTTGTATTCCTCAGGCGTGAGGGTGCGCATCGACAAGGCATGGATCTCGGCTTTCATGCGTTCGCCCAGGGCGGCATAGACCAGTTGATGGCGGGCAATGGCCCGCTTGCCTTCAAAGTCAGGGCTGACGATAACGGCTTCAAAGTGTGATCCGTCGCCCCGGACTTCCAGATGTTCGCAATCGAGGTTGTCGGCAATGTACTGACGCACTTGGTCGGGAGTAGGCAACATAAGATCAATTCCGCAGTTTATAGCCGCTGGCCAGCAGGCGCAGCGCAAAGATGCAAAGGGCAAGGAATACGGTGCCCACGACAGCCAGGCTATGCCATGGCGAGATGTCCGATACGGCGAAAAACCCGTAACGGAAGCCATCTATCGTGTAAAAGACCGGATTCCAGTGAGAAACGGCCTGCCAGAAGGGCGGCAAGCTGTGTATAGAGTAAAACACACCCGACAAAAAGGTGGCCGGCATGATCAGGAAGTTCTGGAAGGCGGCCAGCTGGTCGAACTTCTCGGACCACAGGCCCGCGATAATGCCCAAGGTGCCCATGATGCCGCAAGAAAGGCCGGCAAATACCAGAATCCACGCCAGGTTGGCCACCGGCAGTTCTACAAAGAACAGCGCCACCAGCCACACGCAGGCTCCCACGCACAGGCCCCGCACGATGGCCGCCAGCACGTAGGCGCTAAAGATTTCGCGGTGCGAAAGCGGCGGCAGCAAAATGAAGACCAGGTTGCCGGTAATGCGGCTTTGAATCAGCGACGACGATGGGTTGGCAAAGGCGTTTTGCAACATGCTCATCATCATCAAGCCCGGGATCAGGAAGGACGTGTAGGGCACGGTGCCATAAACCTGCACCCGACCTTCCAGCACATGCGCGAAGATCAACAGATACAGCAGGGCCGTCAATACCGGCGCGGCGATGGTCTGGAAACCGACCTTCCAGAAGCGCAGCAGCTCTTTGCGCAGCAGCGTGGGAAAGCCCGAGCCCAGATCGTGACGGGGCGCAATGCGTGGTGTAGCGCTCATGCCGTTACTCCCAGGAACTCATCGTCGTGCATGATGCGCACGAACGCGTCTTCCAGATCCGAGCCGCCTACGCGCGCCAAGAGGGCCGCCGTGGTATCCAATGCCACCACCCGGCCGGCCTTCAACATGGCGATGCGCCCGCACAGGGCCTCGGCTTCTTCAAGATAGTGGGTGGTCAGCAAGATGGTGTGACCTTCTTTGTTCAGGCGGGCAATGAACTCCCATAGCGTCCGGCGCAGGTCCACGTCCACGCCTGCGGTCGGCTCGTCAAGAATAATGACAGGCGGCCGGTGCACCAGCGCTTGCGCCACCAGTACACGGCGCTTCATGCCGCCGGATAAAGCCCGCATATTGACTTCGGCCTTATCCAGCAGGCCCAGGTTGCTCAGTATCTCGTCGATCCAGTCGTCATTGTTGCGCAGGCCGAAATAGCCGGACTGTATGCGCAAGGTCTCGCGCACGGTAAAGAAAGGGTCGTAGACGATTTCCTGGGGCACCACGCCCAGCGAGCGGCGCGACTGGCGGAAGTCAGTCACGACATCGTGACCGCAAACGCTGGCGCTGCCGGTGGTGGCACTGGCCAGGCCGGCCAATACCGAGATAAGGGTGGTCTTGCCGGCGCCATTGGGGCCCAGCAGTCCAAAGAACTCGCCGTGCTCGACGGTAAAGGTGACGCTGTCCAGCGCCCGGAAGCCCTGTTGCTGCGGCGTTGACGTCAGCCGGTCCTTCCAGCTGCGGCGGCGCGGGGCATAAACTTTTGAAACGTTATCGAGAATAAGGGCAGGCATGGGCACACAAAAAAAGCTCGGCTCGAATGAGCCAAGCTTTACATTATAGTAGGCCGCAGCCGGCCTTATTTATTGCCGCTGTTCAGGGCGTCAATCAGGCCTTGTATGCCATTTTGCGAGATCTGCTGAGCGAACTGGTTACGGTAGTTCTGGATCAGCCAGATGCCTTCGACGTTAAGGTCGTAGATTTTCCAACCTTGTGGGGTTTTCTCGAGGCGGTAATCGACCCCAACTGCCGGCCCGTTGCCTTGCGACAGCGTCGAGCGGACGACCACGTCGTCGGCATTGGCGTCGCCCCGGAAAGGAAGGATGGCAATGGACGAGCGTTGATCCACGTTGGCCAAGGCGCCGCTATAGGTGCGTACCAGCGTGCCACGGAAGGCCTCGACCAGGTCTTTTTGCTGCTGCGGCGTGGCTTGACGCCAATAGCGGCCTGCGGCCAAACGCGTGGTCTTCTCGAAGTTGACGTAGGGCAGCACGTATTGGTCGATGACCTGATTGATGGTGTTCAGGTCGCCCGACTGCACGGCGCGGTTCTTTTTGACCTCGGCCAGTGCATTATTGGCAACGACTTCCACAAACTGGTTGGGAGAGGCGTTGGCGTCGACCGGGTCTTGTGCCAGGGCAGCGCCCGAACCCGCGAAGAATAAGCCCATGACGCCTGCGGTCAGCAGGCGAGTCAGGCGGCGGGAAAAAAACAAGGATGAAAATTTCTGCATAGTCCCTCTGGTTTACTGTGCTGCCGGGGCACCAGCATTGGGCGCGGCGCCGGCATCCGTGGCGGGATCGTCGCCATAGTCGGGCAGCGAGTCGTCGGAATAATCGGGCAGGGTGCTGTCGTTGCGGCGGCTATTTACCTGCGCATTGCGGCGTTGGATATAAGCATCGCGAATGAAGCTGTAGCGGTCAAGCGCAACGTCGTTGACGAGTTTGTCGGCGTTCAGCAAATTGGCACGGGTGTCGACGGCATACAGGGCAATGATGGAATTGCGCAGCGGTATGTTGTCGATCTCAAATACCGGGGTAATTGGCGAAACCCCTGCGGCGAAGGTGCCCAAGGTGGCCGTGCCATCGCGTACCGAGCTTGATCCCAGGAAAGGCAGCACGACGTAGGGGCCGGAATCGAAGCCCCACACGCCCAGCGTGACGCCGAAGTCATTGGGTATGCGATTGGCACCGTTCATGGAGGCGACGTCAATACAGCCGCCCAGGCCCATGGTGCTATTGAACAGCACACGGCCCAGGGTGTTGATGAAGTCGTGTCCGCGCCCTTGCAAAAAGCTGTTGATGGCCGACCATACATCGCCCACGTTGCTGAAAATATTGTGTATGCAGTTTTGCGCCGGATCAGGCATAAGCTGATCGTAGCCTGTTGCAATAGGCTTCAGGAATGCACGATCGACGGTGTCATTGAAAGCATACATGCTGCGGTTATAGCTCTCCCACGGATCATCCGGCGAGGGGTTGCTGACAGTGGCACAGCCGGTCGCCAGAGCGGCGGCGCCCACCAGGCTGCCCAAGCGTAACAGGCGTTGTGCATAGGGGCGGGGCATACGAGTAGAGTGTTTCATTTTTATTGTCCGTCGGGGGCAGGCTGCGATTGTAAACTGTCGGCGGAGCCTTCTTTACTGGCAGAACTGTAAAGGAATTTACTGATCAGTTCTTCCAGTACGACGGCGCTTTGCGTGTACTGAATCTGGCTGTCTTGCGTCAGCATCTTTTCTTCGCCGCCGGGGGTAATGCCTATGTATTGCTCGCCGAGCAGGCCCGAGGTCAGGATCGATGCCGACGAATCGGTCGGAAAGCTGTATTGCTCTTCCAGGTCCAGGGTGGCCACGGCCTGATAGCGTTCGTTGTCGAACCCTATGCTGGCCACGCGCCCCACGACCACGCCGCTGCTTTTGACGGGGGCCCTGATTTTCAGGCCGCCCAAGTTGTCAAAATGAGCCTGCACCTGATAGGTGGGGGCAAACGAGAAAGAGCTCATATTGCCGGCGCGCAGCGCCAGGAAGACCAAGGCAACCGCACCCAGCAATACAAACAGGCCTACCCAAAAATCGGTTTTTTCACGCGTCATGATTGATCCGTCTTAATCGTTAGTTGCTGAACATCAGCGCGGTCAGTACAAAATCCAGTCCCAGTACCAGCAGCGAGCCGCTGACCACAGTGCGAGTCGTGGCGCGCGATACGCCTTCGGGCGTGGGCTTGGCTGTCCAGCCGGCATGCAGCGCCACCAGCGTGACGGCTATGCCGAAGACCACGCTTTTGATGACGCCGTTAAGCACGTCTTTGAATACATCCACACCGCCTTGCATCTGCGACCAGAATACGCCCGGATCGATGCCTATCAGCACCACGCCGACGATCCAGCCGCCGATAATACCCACCATGGAGAACACCGCAGCCAGCACCGGCATGGCGATCACGCCGGCCCAGAATCGAGGCACCAGGACGCGGCGTATGGGGTCTACCGCCATGACTTCCATGGCGGCAATTTGCTCGCCCGCCTTCATCAGGCCGATTTCAGCCGTTAGCGAAGTGCCCGCGCGGCCCGCGAAAAGCAGGGCGGTTACAACCGGACCGAGCTCGCGGGTCAGCGACAGGGCAACCAGCAGGCCCAGGGCTTCTTCCGAGCCGTATTTGTTAAGCGTGTAATAACCCTGCAGGCCCAGCACGAAGCCCACGAACAGCCCCGACACAGCGATGATCAGCAAAGAGTAATTGCCGATAAAGTGGATTTGTTGCGATACCAGGCCAGGGCGTTTGAAGACTGCGCCACTGCGCTTGAGTATGGCGCCCGTCAGGCGCATGAAGGCGCCCAGGCCGCTGACGCTGTCGCGCACCTGTCTGCCTAGCGTGGCAATGGCTTGCACCGGAGAGGTCATGAGCGCCCCGTATGTTGGTCCAACCACTTCGTAAATGCCGGGGAAGTGGGGTAGTTGAAGGCTATGGGGCCGTCGGGAGCGCCGTCTAGAAACTGACGTACATAGGCGTCTTGCGAGTCAGACAACGATTGCGGCGTGCCGCTGGCGATCAAACGGCCCTGGCCCACCATATAGACGTGGTCGGCGATGGCGAACGATTCAGCCACATCGTGCGTGATCAGGATGGAGGCGCACTTGAGGCGATCAGTCAGGTTGCGTATCAGTTGCGCGGTAATGCCCAAAGAGATCGGGTCCAGTCCGGCAAAGGGCTCGTCGTACAGGATCAGTTCGGGTTCCAGCACAATGGCGCGCGCCAGCGCAACGCGCCTGGCCATGCCGCCGGAAATCTCCGAAATTTTCAAGTGCGCAGCCGCGCGCAGGCCGACGGCGTCCAGCTTGTCGAGCACGCGTTCCGTAATTTGCCCTTCCGATACCCGAGTGTGCTCGCGCAGCGGGAAAGCCACGTTCTCGAACACGTTCAGGTCGGTAAACAGGGCGCCCTGCTGAAACAGCACACCCATGCGCTGGCGCAGCTCGCGCAGCTTCTCGCCGCGAGCCTGACCGATGTCGCTGCCAAAGACCCGTATGGTGCCGCGCTGCGATGCAATCTGGCCGGTAGCGGCCCGCAGCAGCGTGGTCTTGCCCGAACCGGAACCGCCCATCATGGCCACGACCTGGCCGCGCGCGACTTCCAGGCTGATGCCCTGCAAGACGGTAAAGTCCCCGTAGCCCAGGGCTACGTCGGTGAACGTTACGATAGGTTCAGAGGCAAGGTCGCTATTCATGGGCCATAGGGCGCGTTGATATCAAGCCTTGCATTGTATCGTTTTGTCGCGCGACTGCAGCTTTAGCGTGGCAACACGCTAGCTCCCATCAAATATTCATCGACGGCCCGGGCGCATTGGCGGCCTTCGCGGATGGCCCACACCACCAGAGACTGGCCCCGGCGCATGTCGCCGGCGGCGAACACCTTGAGCGCGCTGGTTTGGTAATTGTCGGTGTTGGCGTGGGCATTGCCGCGGGCGTCCAGGTCCACACCGAAGGCTTCCAGCACGTTCTTTACCGGCGAGACGAAGCCCATGGCCAGCAGCACGAGATCGGCCTGCAGTTCAAACTGCGAGCCCTCGACTTCGCGCATTTTCATTTGGCCGGTGGCCTTGTCCTTGAACCATTCGATGCGGGCGGCAATCAGTTTCTCGACCTTGCCGTTCTTGCCTTCGAAGCTCTTGGTGGCGATAGCCCAGTCCCGTTCGCAGCCTTCCTCGTGCGACGAAGAGCTGCGCAGCTTGATGGGCCAGTAAGGCCAGGTCAGTGCCTTGTCTTCCACCTCGGGAGCTTTGGACATCAATTCGAACTGGGTCACCGATGCGGCGCCCTGCCGGTTGCTGGTGCCGACACAGTCCGAGCCGGTGTCGCCGCCGCCGATCACAATCACATGCTTGCCTTTGGCGGTAATCTGCTTGCTCAAGCGGTCCCCGTTGGTGGCCTTGTTCTGCTGGCGCAGAAAGTCCATGGCGAAATACACGCCGTTCAGCTCGCGCCCGGGCACGGGCAGGTCGCGCGGGGTTTCCGCACCGCCAGTCAGCACGACGGCGTCAAATTCGGCCTGCAGTGATTCGGGTGTGCGGCTATGCAGCCCTTCTTCGGCATGTTCGGGGGTGCCTACATAAGTCGATGGGCGAAACTCCACACCCTCGGCTTCCATCTGTGCCAGGCGGCGATCAATATGTGTTTTCTCGAGCTTGAAATCGGGGATGCCGTAACGCAGCAGCCCGCCGATGCGGTTGCTCTTCTCGAACACCGTGACGGCATGGCCGGCGCGGGCCAACTGCTGGGCGCAAGCCAGGCCGGCGGGGCCGGACCCGACAACGGCAACGGTTTTACCGGTCTTGTAGGCGGGCGGCTGCGGAACCACCCAGCCTTGCTCCCAACCCTTGTCGATAATGGCGTGTTCGATCGACTTGATGCCTACCGGGTCATCATTGATGTTAAGCGTACAGGCGGCTTCGCAGGGTGCGGGGCATACGCGGCCGGTGAACTCGGGGAAATTGTTGGTTGAATGCAGCACATCCAGCGCGCGGCGCCAATCCTGCCGGTACACCAGGTCGTTCCAGTCGGGGATGATGTTATTGACCGGGCAGCCGCTGGTGCAAAAAGGGATGCCGCAGTCCATGCAGCGTGCGCCTTGCTGTTTTGCCTCATCGTTGGTCAGGGTGTGTACGAACTCGCGCCAGTGTTGCAGGCGCACCTTGGGCGCCTCGTAGGTTTCCTTGATGCGTTCGAATTCCAGAAAGCCGGTAACTTTGCCCATGTTTATTCCTTAGGCGGCAATAGGTTGGGGGTTGGCCGAGCGCCACAGCTCGCCCAGCGCACGTCGATACTCTATCGGCATGACCTTCACGAAGAACTGCCGCGAGCGGGCCCAGTCGTCCAGCAGATCGCGCGAGCGGAAGCTGCCGGTATAGCGATAGTGGTTCTCGATCAGGCGGCGCAATATGGTTTCGTCGGTTTCTCGCTCGCCGTCCCGTACGGCACTGTGCCAGGAGTCCATTGCTGCCAGCTCGTCCTGGTCAGCGTGCGATTGCAGGCGCTCAAGCTCCACCATGGCCAGGTTGCAGCGGCTGCGCAAGCTGTCGTCCGGGTCCCATACATAAGCTATGCCGCCGGACATCCCGGCAGCAAAATTACGGCCAGTTGCTCCCAGCACCACAACCGTGCCGCCCGTCATGTATTCGCAGCCATGATCGCCGGTGCCCTCCACCACAGCAGAGGCGCCCGAGTTGCGCACGGCAAAGCGTTCGCCGGCGACGCCATTGAAATAGGCTTCTCCCGACAGGGCGCCGTACAACACCGTGTTGCCGGCAATGATGTGGTCGGGGCCGAAGCCGCGAAAGTCATTGGGCGAGCGAACGATGATGCGGCCGCCCGACAAGCCCTTGCCGACGTAATCGTTGGCCTCGCCGACCAGGTCCAGTGTGATGCCATGGGCCAGGAAAGCCCCGAAGCTTTGTCCCGCCGAGCCGTTGCACTGGATGTGTATGGTGTCGTCCGGCAGGCCTTCATGGCCGTAGCGCGCGGCCACCACGCCAGACAGCATGGCGCCTATGGTGCGATTGCGATTGCGCACCGGGGTAATGAAAGAGACCTTTTCGCCGCGTTCGATCGCGCCGCGGCTGCGTTCTATCAGTTGATGGTCCAGCGCGCCGTCCAGCGCGTGGTCCTGTTCTTCGGTCTGGTGCAGCGACACGGTGGCCGGCACGGCGTGGAAGACACGGCTGAAGTCCAGGCCCTGCGCTTTCCAGTGCTCGATGCCCGGGCGCATGTCCAGCAAATCGACGCGGCCGACCATGTCGTCGAAGCGACGGATGCCCAGTTGCGCCATGATTTCGCGCAGCTCTTCGGCCACGAAGAAGAAGTAATTCACAACGTGCTCGGGCTTGCCCTGGAACTTCTTGCGCAGCACAGGATCTTGCGTGGCCACGCCCACTGGGCAGGTGTTCAGGTGGCATTTGCGCATCATGATGCAGCCTTCCACCACCAATGGTGCCGTCGCAAAACCGAACTCATCCGCGCCCAGCAAGGCGCCGATGGCAACATCGCGGCCGGTCTTCATCTGGCCGTCGGCCTGTACGCGGATGCGGCTGCGCAGGTTGTTCAGCAGCAAGGTTTGCTGCGTCTCGGCCAGGCCCAGCTCCCACGGCGTGCCGGCATGCTTGATGGACGACACGGGCGATGCGCCAGTGCCGCCGTCATGGCCGGCAATGACCACATGATCGGCCTTCGCTTTGGCCACACCCGTCGCCACGGTGCCGACGCCAACTTCCGACACCAGCTTGACCGAAATCGAGGCGCGCGGATTCACGTTTTTCAGATCGTGTATCAGTTGCGCCAAGTCTTCAATGGAGTAGATGTCGTGATGCGGCGGTGGCGAGATCAGGCCCACACCCGGCACCGAATAACGCAACTTGGCGATGTATTCCGACACCTTGTGCCCGGGCAGTTGCCCGCCTTCGCCGGGCTTGGCGCCTTGCGCCATCTTGATCTGGATTTGGTCGGCACTGGACAGGTACTCGGCCGATACGCCGAAGCGTCCCGAGGCCACCTGCTTGATACGCGAACGCAGGGAGTCGCCCGCTGCCAGCGGTACATTGGCTTCGATGCGATCCGAGCCCAGGAAGGAAGCCAGCGTATCGCCTTTCTTGATCGTGCTCTTGCCGGCGCGCATTTCTTCGCGATAGCGCAGCTCGTCTTCGCCGCCTTCGCCGGTGTTGGATTTGCCGCCGATGCGGTTCATGGCAACCGCCAGCACCGTGTGGGCCTCGGTGGAGATCGATCCCAGCGACATGGCGCCTGTGGCGAATCGCTTGACGATGTCCTTGGCGGGCTCGACCTCTGAAAGCGGAATGGCGCGGGCCGGATCCACCTTGAACTGGAACAGGCCGCGCAGTGTCATGTGACGGCGCGACTGGTCGTTGATAAGCTGGGCATATTCCTTGTAGGTGCTGTAGTTGTTGGCACGCGTGGCATGCTGCAGCTTGGCGATGGAATCGGGTGTCCATGTGTGGTCTTCGCCGCGTATGCGCCAGGCGTAATCGCCGCCGGCATCCAGCGTATTGGCCAGGACCGGGTCGTCGCTGAAGGCGGCGCGGTGCATGCGCAATGCCTCTTCGGCCACTTCAAAAATCCCTATGCCCTCTATGTTGCTGGGCGTGCCGGTAAAGTATTTGTTCACCAGGCTGGCGTGCAGGCCCACGGCTTCAAAGATTTGCGCCCCCGTGTACGACATATAGGTGGAGATGCCCATCTTGGACATCACTTTGTTCAAGCCTTTGCCGATGGCCTTGATGTAGTTCTTGATCGCCAGCTCGGGGTCGGGCAGGGTGGCCAGCGACTCCAGCGCCAGATAGGGGTGTATGGCTTCTGCGCCGTAGCCGCCCAGCAGCGCCACATGATGCACCTCGCGCACCGAACCCGTTTCCACCACCAGACCGGTGTTGGTGCGCAGGCCCGCGCGTATCAGATGCAAGTGGATGGCTGAAGTTGCCAGCAGAGCCGGGATGGCCACATGTTCGCTGTCGACATTGCGGTCGGTGATCAGCAGGATGTTGTAGCCGCTGCGCACCGCATCGGCGGCGTTCGAGCACAAGGCCGCAATACAGGCCTCGATGCCGTCCGGACCCCAGGCGACGGGGTAGGTAATGTCCAGCTCGAAGCTGCGGAACTTGTCGGAGGTGATCTTGGCGATGTTGCGAATCTGCGCCATCGCCGCGAAGTCGAGCACGGGCTGAGCCACTTCCAGGCGCAGCGGTGGGTTGACGTTGTTGATATCCAGCAGATTGGGTTTGGGGCCTATGAAAGACACCAGCGACATCACCAATTGTTCGCGTATGGGGTCGATGGGCGGGTTGGTCACCTGCGCAAACAACTGCCTGAAATAGTTATAGAAGGGCTTGCTGCGGTTGGACAGCACGGCCAGCGGCGCGTCGTTGCCCATGGATCCGGTGGCTTCCTCGCCATAGGTGGCCATGGGTTGCAAGATGAACTTGAAGTCTTCCTGCGTCCAGCCAAAAGCCTGCTGCCGATCCAGCAGCGTGGCAATTTTTTGCGGAGGCTCCTCCACCGTTTGCGAAGGCAGAGACTCCAGCTTCAGGCGCAGCCGCTCGATCCACTGGCGATAAGGCCGCGTGTTGGCCAGTTGCGACTTGATTTCCGTATCGTCAATGATGCGGCCCTGCTGCAGGTCGATCAAAAACATCTTGCCCGGCTGCAAACGCCATTTCTTGACGATGCGGTGTTCAGGCACAGCCAGGGTGCCGGCCTCGGACGCCATGATGACCATGTCATCGTCGGTAATCAGGTAGCGGGCAGGGCGCAAGCCGTTGCGATCCAGCGTGGCGCCGATCTGGCGCCCGTCGGTAAAGGCGACGGCCGCGGGGCCGTCCCACGGCTCCATCATGGCAGCGTGGTACTCGTAGAATGCCCGCCGGTTCACGTCCATGTCGGTGTGCTGTTCCCACGCTTCCGGAATCATCATCATCATGGCGTGAGCCAGCGAGTAGCCGGACATCACCAGCAGTTCCAGGCAGTTGTCGAAGGTTGCAGTGTCAGACTGCCCTTCGTACACAATGGGGTAGAGCTTGGGCAGGTCGGCGCCCAGTACGGCCGACTGCATCATGCCTTCGCGGGCGCGCAACCAATTGAAGTTCCCCTTGACGGTATTGATCTCGCCGTTGTGGGCGATCATGCGGTAGGGGTGGGCCAGTGGCCAGGCCGGAAAGGTATTGGTGGAAAAGCGTTGGTGCACCATGGCCAGCGCCGACACGGCGCGGCTGTCGGCCAGGTCGCGGTAGTAGCTGCCTACCTGGTTGGCCAGCAACAGGCCCTTGTAGACGACAGTGCGTACCGAGATGGACGGCACGAAGTATTCCTGGCCATGGGCCAGTTGCATGTGCTGGATGGCATGGCTGGCCGTCTTGCGGATGACATACAGCTTCCGCTCCAGCGCGTCGGGCACCATGATGTCGGGACCGCGGCCGATGAACAGTTGGCGGATGATGGGGGCGCAAGCGCGCACGGTGGGCGACATGGGCATGTCGGTGTCTACGGGCACATCGCGCCAGCCGAGTACGACTTGCCCTTCGTCGCGCACGGCGCGTTCAAGCTCTTGCTGACAGGCCAGGCGCGAGGCGGTTTCCTTGGGCAGGAACACCATGGCGACGCCGTATTCGTCGGGGGGCGGCAGGTTTACGCCCTGGGTGGCCATGTCGGCACGGTACAGGGCATCTGGAATCTGGATGAGGATGCCGGCGCCATCGCCCATCAGTTCGTCTGCGCCGACAGCGCCGCGATGGTCGAGGTTCTCCAGGATCTTCAGGCCCTGCTGAATGATGGCGTGACTGCGTCGGCCTTTGATATGGGCGACGAAGCCAACCCCACAGGCGTCATGTTCGTTGGCAGGGTTGTAGAGGCCCTGACGGGGGATGACGCGCGGGCGGTGTTGTTCTGGCATGGTGGGACTCACGGAATGGTGCAGTGCGAGATATTCAAGATACAGCCAGGAGCGGCGGTGCGCAATAAAAAATAAAGGGGGTGCGTCCCTGTTTTTTGTGCCATCCTTTGTGGCCTATTTAAAATAGGGACGTATCTAGGTGCTTGTTCTGGTTCGGGCAGCTGGCTTTGAGACACCTTCGTCATGGCAGTCGCCTTGTTTACGGAGGCTGCCAAGACGCCAAAAAATGTTGCGGCATCGCCCATTTTCCCGTTCGTGTTCTTAAGCCGGCATGGGCGGGCAAGCGCTGTTGCGGCTTAATGGTCACGGTCCGGCTTACGCCGGACTCCCCGTCCGATCAGCGCTATCGGGGCGCCCGCAGAACTCGCGCCATCGAACAGCCCCCGGCTGTTCGAAAACTCGGCGCTCAAACAGCTGCGGGCTTGCCTCCCCGATAGCACCGATCGGACGGCGTGCCCAATGCGCCTACACAGCGCTTGCCCGCCCATGCCTACGAGATGCGCGAGGTGGGAGGTGGTGCTTCTAAGTCGGGCGCCGGTGGCTTGGCATTGTCGGGAAGACCTTCTATCGTATGTGTCTTCAATATCCATGGGCCCATAACATGACGATTGCGACCTTATCCAGTAGTTATCGTATTTCCATTCCGAAGTCGGTATGTGATGCTCAAGGATGGGCTGCAGGCCAAGAGTTCGCGCTCATCCCCAAGGGCAAAGGCGTATTGCTTATGCCTGTTCCCAGTCGTGAAGAGCTCGCCGGGATAGCGAAAGGCGCAACGCCCGCAGAATATCGTGATCGCAATCTTGAGACTCCGTAGAGGTCTGGGCGGGCAGGCGCTGTGGCGGCGCATTGGGCACGCCGGGTGATCAGTTCATATCGGGGGACAAGCCCGCAGCTGTTTGAGCGCCGCGTTTTCGGACAGCCGGGGGCTGTCCGATGGCGCGAGTTCTGCGGGCGCCCCGATATGGACTGATCGACCGGGAAGTCCGGCGCAGCCGGACCGTGACCATTAAGCCGCCACAGTGTCTGCCCGCCCAGGCCGACTAAAGAAACCAAATAGCGACTCTATAAAAACCTCAATCACTCCCGCTCTGGAGCCCTTTCCCGATTCATATCATGCAACACCAGCGCCAGCTGATACTGTAGCCGCAGCCGCGGGTTCAGGATGTCGCGCCGGGTAAGGGTATAGATCTGCGAAATCCGGTAGCGGACGGTGTTGTGGTGGACATGCATCAATCGCGCCGTCTCACGGTAATTGCCATTGTTGTCCAGGAACACCCGCAGCGTTGCTACCAGCCTGGACCTGCGCTTACGGTCGTACTGCAGTAGCGGTTGCAGCCATTCATCAATAAAGCGCCGAATGTCGTTCTGCATGGCGGGATGCGACAGCAGACGGTAAAGACCTGTTTCGTCATGCAGCTTCACCCGACACTTCTCGCCTGACTTCAAACTGTGGCCCAGCGCGTACTCCGCTTGCTCGTAAGCGCGGTCCAGGTGGATTACCCCGGTGGCCTGGCTGATGCCCGCGTTCCAGTCGGGCGCTGCCTGGAACTTTGCCACTTCCGCGATATAGCGTTCGATGCAGCCGGCTCCGCCGTCCAGATGCAGGTCTGATTGTTCCGTTTCTGGCACCAGTAGCAAAAAGCGTGTGCTGTCCAGGCTGCTAACCAATAGATGGTCATCATCCATCTTTGCGTGGAACAGGCTGGCTACAGCACGAAACACATGCTCGTCGAGATTGTGAAACTTGATAACGGCGGCGAAATACCGGTCGTGCAGCGGTATGCCTTTCTCTTTGCCCCGCGCGATATGTGCCTGCCGCGCGCCTTCCGACAACTGAGGATCGACCAGCGTATGAACAAACTCGTTGTGCTTCTCCCGCGTAATACTGATGTTGGCACGCCGCTGCAACAGGCTCATGGAGATGGCTTCGCGGGCGTGGACCAGGCAATGAAGCAAGGGCGGGTCTATCGGCTCTCCGGTTTCCAGGGCTGCAATATAGGCATGCGGGTCAGCGCCTTGGTCCAGCCGAATGTAGACAACATTGAAGTCAGCGCTGCGCTTGCGCATTACGCCGGGGCAGGATGCTACATGTTCTGCTGCGGTGTCGGGGCAGCGCAGTATCTGCATGACATCATCCACTTTTGCGGCGACCTCAGGCAACCATACGGTGTGAGCATCGGCCGGGCTGGTCAACAGCACAGGGCGCCCCAGCATGGAATAAAGCAAGGCCATCAAGCTTTCCAGCCCGGCCCCCGAGAACAGCTGCTTGGTGAACTGACTACGTATCTCTTCCGACCGGATCAGATGTTGCGCATCGGTGTCGAGCACGCGCGCAAAGATCGGGCTGATGATCTCGATCCAAGCGATATGGTCCGGTACCCTGAAGATCGGAAAAGCAAGCTCGTTCGCCCGCGCGATCATGGCGTCGGGCAGGGTGGTCATGTAGCGATGTAGCTTCAGGCCCAAGCCGGCCACGTTTCTTGCCACGAGCTCCTCCACCAGCATGTTCAACCCATTACGCCGTTTAAGTAGTGGAAAAGTCGAGGTAAGAGCCAGTTCATGTCCCTGTAACCATAACGATGCGTCAGGGGCGTCAAGGACGGTTACGGATTTGATGTTGCGGCCCAAGCCGTCGTGCCCAGCAATAACATCGGCACCGCGCATCACGTCGATACTGAGCACATCTTCTACTGTAAGCCACATCTTTATCCTCGCTATATGCCGTCTATGGAGTTGGGCCTTCGCGTTAGCTTAACGCAGCTTTGTGCCATTGGTACAAAAATTCCGCCTCAATTCTATTGACATGGCGAATAGGCGCGCTCTAGCCCCCTCCATATAATCATTTCGAAACATGAGAGGAAGCCAGTATGCCAGTGGAGGAATTGATGTCCCGCGATCAACGGTCAGAAATCGAGGAATGTGTTCAATTCCTGCAAGAAGCCGTGCGCTGTGACACCGTAAGCAAGGTAGGGGATGAACACGTTCTGGCCCGCATGTTGGCCGCGCGCATGGAGCAAGAAGGCATCTCCTGCACCATACACACCTTGGACGATAAGCGTGCCAACCTGATTGCCCGCGTAAGCAGTGGCCGTCCTGGGCCCTGTGTCGTGCTAAGTGGGCACATGGACACCGTCCCCGTGGGCAGTGTTGCCTGGCAGCATGGTCCCTTTGATGCCGTCATCGAAGACGGAAAAATGTACGGCCGCGGTACGGTCGACATGAAAAGCGGCCTGGTTGCCCTGATGTATGCGCTTATTCGTTTTGCGCGCCGCCCGCGTGATTCCTGGTCGGGTGAGTTGATACTGGCGGCTACGTCGACCGAGGAAACAGGAGCAGAGGGCGCCAAGGCCATGGTCGCAAACCAGCAACTGCCCGAATTCGACGCCCTGATCATCGCGGAGCCTACCGATACCCGCCTGGTTATCGCGCACAAAGGCGCCTTATGGACGCGGGTTTGCAGCTGTGGCAAGGCTTCGCACTCGTCCATGCCCGAGATGGGAATCAACGCGATCAATAAACTGTTTCCCTTCTATGCGGGTCTTTCGGAAGTCGACATTTCCAGTGACCCCCACGAGCTTCTCTCGCCCCCGACCATGGCGGTCACGCTGATCAATGGCGGCAAGCAGGCCAATGTCATCCCGGACCGATGCGAAATTACGCTCGATATGCGAACGTTGCCCGATCAGAACCACAGTAGCTTGATGGGCCAGATGAGGGCCTTGGCAGGCCGGGTCAGTGCAGCGGACAAGGATACAAACCTCGAGTTCGAAACCTTGCTGGATGTACCAGCGGTATCCACCGACCCCGGGTCTGACCTGGTGTCCATAGCCCGGCAGGCATTGCTAAGCGCCGGAGCATCGTCTGACGACGCCCGGCCGCGCGGGGCTCAGTACTTCACCGATGCTTCCGTTTTGCAGGCCTTGGGAAAAAACATTATTGTGCTTGGCCCTGGCGATCCCAAGCTGGCGCACCAGGTTAATGAACATGTGCACGTCAATGACTACATAGCCGTCATTGATATTTACGACGAAATCCTCAAGAAGTACATGGCGTAACGAGGGTCGTTTTTTTCAAAACCACAGCTGGAGGAGCAAACCATGATCAATAAGCGATTGAAATTCATACCCAAGGCAGCAGTATTGGGACTATTGGCCGCAGGCTGTATGTTAGGTGCTGTCGCGCAAGCGAAGGTCACCTTGAAGGCGGGACACATCTCGGCGGTCGGACATCCCTGGCATGAGGCCTTGGTCGGTATGGCCGAAGACGTCAAGACGGCAACCAATGGCGAGGTAATCATTCAGGTGTATCCCAGTTCGCAACTGGGTGGCGAACGAGAAATGGCCCAAGGCTTGGGCTTGGGCGTGCTCGAAATGGGGCTGTTTGGTACCGGAGCCCTGCAGGCGTTGGACAAGCGCCTAATCATTGAAGAGCTGCCGTACGCCTGGCCAACTCGCGAGCACGCTTACCGTGCATTGGATGGAGAGTTGGGCGATGCCTTGGCCAAAGTTCTGGCCGAGCAGAAGATCACGACACTAAGCTGGTGGGAAAGCGGATATCGCCACATCACCAACTCGGTCCGTCCCATCCAGACGCCCGAAGACCTGAAGGGCATCAAGCTGCGCGTGCCAGAGGCAGAGATGCGCATCGATACTTTCAAGATCATGGGCGCACTGCCTACGCCGATGCCGTTCTCGGAAGTGTTCTCTGGCTTGCAGCAAAAAGTCGTGGACGGTCAGGAAAACCCCTTGGCTACCATCTACGCTTCCAAGTTCTATGAGGTACAGGAGCATCTTGCGCTGTCAGGCCACATCTGGGGTTCTGCAGTCTTGACCATCTCCACCAGTGCATGGAACAAGCTTTCTGATGAGCATAAGGCTGCCATCCAGACCGCTGCGGACAAGTGGAAGCTTAAAGAGCGCGCCATGATCGCCAAAAGCGATGATGAAGCACTCCAGAAGATGAAGGCGGCCGGCGTCAAGGTCACTACACCCGATCCGGCTCAATTCCAGAAGGCTGTTCAGCCAGTTTGGGACAAGTACGAGGGTACCTTCGGCAAGGACCTGATGGATTTGGTTCGTAAGTACGCTGGTTAAAACGTAGCCGCGCGCCGCCTCAGCGGCGCGCTCGCACGCTTACAACGGAGTTAAGGATGTCTATGCGCGCGTTAAGACTCGCCATGTCCAACTTGGTCAAATGGACACTCGTCGTCATGCTGCTTGCCATGACGACGGTGCTATTTGCGCAGATTGTTTTTCGTTACTTCTTTGAATTGCCACTGGTGTGGTCAGAGGAGATGGCACTGGTCCTGATGCTATGGATCACCTTTCTTGGCGCAGCCCTGTTGCTCGAAACCAAGGAGCACATCAGCATAGATTTCCTGGTCGAGATGATGCCTGCGGCTTCGCAGCGCATACTGGCCATCCTGGCAGCCATTCTGTTGCTGATATTCAATATTGCACTGACCTATGGTTCGTTTCTGGTCGTCGAGGCCACGGCTTCGTCGATTACCCCCGGCATGAAAATATCTGTCGGATGGCACTACGGCGGTGCCATGGTGGGTGGGTTTCTGCTGGCGGTGGTATCGCTTGAGCAACTGGTGCAGTGTTGCCGCGCGCCGGCTAGCAAGGAGCTCTCTTCATGACCGCGACAATTCTTCTTGTCACCTTGCTGGTACTGATTCTTTTAAACATACCCGTGGCGTTTGCCATTGGTGTCACCTGTGTCGGTTATTTGCTGTTCAGTGACATCAGCCTGGCCATACTCGGCCAGCGTGTCAGTCAAGGCATTTATTCCTATCCCTTCCTGGCATTACCCATGTTCGTGTTTGCGGGTGTGCTGATGGAGTTCGGCGGGATCACGCGGCGCCTGATGCGCCTGGCTAACGCGCTAATTGGGCATATTGCAGGTGGTTTAGCCGCTGTCACCGTACTGGGCAACGCGCTGTTTGGGACCTTATGCGGGTCGGCCATTGGCGGCACGGCAGCCGTTGGCTCCATCATGATTCCCGCCATGAAGGAAAAGGGCTATTCCGCCTCCTTCTCGGCGTCGCTGCAGGGCTGTTGCGGCATTCTGTCTTCACTTATTCCGCCCAGTCTGACCATGGTCATCATGGGCGTGACCGGCAACATCTCGATCGCTGATCTCCTGATAGGCGGCTTCCTGCCCGGCGTGCTGATGGCAGCATTACTGATGGCAGTGGCTGTGGGTATAAGCAAACGCAGGGGTTATGGGCAAGGCAGCCAGGTAGAGGCCGGCGAGCTGGGACGGGCATTTGTGGGGGCCTTGCCTACATTGATGCTGCCGGTAATTATTCTTGGCGGTATCTTTGGCGGCATTGTTACGGTCACGGAAGCCGCAGTGCTGGCCGTGGTCTACGCCTTCTTCCTGTCCTGCTTTGTCTATCGCGAGATTCGCTTCCAGGACCTGCCCAATGTCTGCATGAAGGTATTGCGCATTGCTGTGCCCATACAACTGATCGTGGCCATCTCGGCCATGTTCGCCTGGATCGTGACTACCGAGCAAATCACGCAGAATTTCGTGATGCTGTTCACGCAGATGACCTCGGATCCGCTGATGTTCCTATTGTTGATCAGTGGCTTTTTGCTGATCCTGGGAACGTTCATGGAAAGCAATGCGCTCATCATCATCTTGATCCCCATCCTGATGCCTGTGGTCGCACAGTACGGTATAGATCCCGTGCACTTTGCCATCCTGTTCGTAACCAACCTGTGCATAGGCGCGGTTACGCCGCCGCTGGGTGTTACGCTGATGACAGCCTCTAAGATCGCCGAGATTCGTCTATCGGAAGCCTGCAGGAGCTTGTGGCCATTTCTAATGGCCATGGTCGCCACCCTTGTGTTGGTGGTGCTCGTTCCCGGGCTGTCGACATGGTTGCCATCATTGATGCGCTAAGCGCTGCAAGGAGAATACATTGACCGATAAAGCCGCTATTCAGATTCGTGATATTGATCACGTTGCCACAGCCATTAACGAGCTATTGCCGAACGAGACGGTGAAGATACGCGGGGTGGGTGACGAATACGAAGTCGTAGCCAAAGAACTCATACCTGTGGGGCACAAGATTGCTCTACGCGATATTGCGCTGAACGAAGAGATCCGAAAGTACGGAGAAGTCATCGGATCGGCTACCAGCCCGATAGGCGCCGGCCACCATGTGCATGTGCAGAATTGTCGCGGCCTGAAAGCGCGACGTTTTTCGGGCCCTTCCGAAGGAGAAGATCGAAATGCTTAACACCAAATTTATGGGTTATCGGCGCAGTAATGGCGCCATAGGCATACGTAACCACGTGCTGATCATACCGACGGTTTCCTGTGTCAATCGTGTGGCCATGGACATTGCCAACAAAGCCGGCGGTGTTACTTTCATGCACCCCTATGGCTGTACCTTTGATGCTGAAGAAAATTTCATCACAGAGCATTCCTATATAGGCCACGGGCTGCATCCCAACGTGGGTGCGGTGCTGGTTTTAAGCTTGGGATGCGAGACAGCTTCAGCGGCTCGGGTGGCGGAAGAGATCGCCAAGTCCGGCAAGCGCGTGGAAACGCTTATTGTCCAGAAGGTGGGTGGTTCGCGCAGTACCGGCACCGCCGGTATAGAGATTGTTCGTGAAATGCGTCGTGATCTCGATGCCCAGCCTCAAGAAGAGGGCGATCTGTCCGAGTTGCTGATCGCATTGGAGTGCGGTTCATCCGACGCCTTCTCGGGCTTGACGGCCAACCCCGCCGTAGGCGAAGCAGCAGACATCATCGTCTCGCATGGCGGCACCGTAATCCTGTCCGAGGTCACCGAGATGGTGGGCGCCGAGCAGGTGCTCGCCCGACGCGGCAAAAGCGATCAAATCAAACAAGATCTGCTCTCTTTGATCAAGAAATACGAAGTGGATTTGTCCATGTCCACCGAGGACGATAGCGGCGTGTTCATTTCGCCCGGAAATATCGCCGGAGGGCTGACCACGATCGAAGAAAAGTCCTTGGGATGCATCTATAAGGCGGGCACCAAGGCCATTACCGAGATCGTCGATTACGGCGTCGCCCCTACCCAAAAGGGCGTCATCATCATGGATACCCCGGGGTTTGACATTGCCTCTGTCACGGGCAAGGTCGCGGGCGGTGCACATATGGTGTTGTTCACAACCGGCAAAGGCACGCCTACAGGCTCGTCTATTGCCCCTGTGATCAAGATCAGCTCCAACAACAAGACCTTTCATCATCTGAACGAAGATACCGACATCAGCGCGGGTGATGTACTTGAAGGAACCAAGACGCTGAAGCAAGTAGGCGTCGAGATCGCCGACCTCGTCATGGACACGGCGCGGGGCAAGGAAGCCAAGGGCGAATACTTCAACATACAAGAGTTCGCCATCCCGAACGTTAGCGTCGTCAAGAAAGAAGTCATACACGCCAAGCTGGCCAAACTTAACGATTTCCGGTTCGTACAACCATGAAACTAGCTTATATGTATGCCACACCCGATGTGCGGCATTCACAGGTAACCGCCATCCAGGGCGACATCGCGCCCACGCTTGCCCAGATACGGCAGGTGGGCTACGAGGGGGTGGAGTTTCTGGTCTGCGACCCGGCCACCATCGACGTTGCGGCGATCCAGAAGGCGGTGCGCGACACCGGGCTTGATGTGCCGGCCGTATGCACCGGGGAAGTCTATGGCGAGGCGCGCTTGTCGTTCGCCGATACGGATGCCGGCAAACGGCAGCAGGCACGCGACCGCATGAAGGCAGCGATGGAGTTTGCCGGACGATTTGGCGCTGCTGTAAACGTAGGCCGCTTGCGCGGACGCTACCAAGAGGGTGTCGATCCAGCCCAGACGCTGGAATGGATCAGCCAGGCGATCCGCGAGTGCGCACAAGAGTTTCCCGATACTCGTATCGTGATGGAACCCGTCAACCATCTTTACGCCAACTGCCTGATGGGCACGCAAGACATGCTCGACTTCGTCGATAGCGTTGCATTGCCCAATGTCGGCATCATGCTGGACATGGTTCATATTCTTATCGAAGGCGAAGACGTCGGTGCCTCGCTGCGCCTGGCGCAAGAGCGGCAGTGCCTTTGGCATTTTCACGTCAGCGACTCTGATCGCCTGCCCATGGGTGACGGAAGCTACGACATCGGCGCGGTCATCAAGGCACTGCGTGAGGTTTCTTACGACGATTACGTCACCGTCGAAACCTTCCAGATTCCGGATAGCCAGCACGCTATCCAACAAAGTTACAACACGCTACGCCCGTATTTCGGGGCTTAATACTTATCTGATTATCCAAAGGTACATACATGAGATTCGCGCGGTTTTCCAAAAACGGGCAAACAACATTCGGCGTTGTCGAAGGGGACGCAGTAAAGGCTTTACGTTCCGGTCTGTTCGAGACGCCGGAATACACCGGCGAAGAATACGCGCTGGCCGACGTACAGTTGCTGGCCCCGGTACAGCCGGGCAAGCTGGTCTGTGTGGGCCTTAACTATCGCCTGCACGCCGAAGAGTCCGGTGTTCCCGTTCCTGCGGAACCCATGCTGTTCATGTGTTCGCCCGAGGCGATCATCGCAAACGGCGACACCATTGTGCTGGACAGCGACAAAGACCGCGTGGACTTCGAGGCCGAGATCGCAATTGTGGTTGGCAGCCGCTGCAAGAACGTATCGCAAGACCAGGCCAAGGACCATATCTTTGGCTATACCTGCGCCAATGACGTGTCCAATCGCGATCTTCAACGCAAGGATGGCCAGTTCACGCGCGCCAAGTCTTTCGACACCTACAAGCCCTTGGGCCCCTGGATAGAAACCGAGCTCGACCCTGACAACGTCGCGATACAGCTGTGGCAAAACGGCGAATTGCGACAATCGTCCAATACGAATGACATGATCTTCCCGATCAAGCGCATCTTCGAGTTCGTGTCGAGCATCATGACGCTTAATCCGGGTGATGTCATCATCACCGGAACCCCGTCCGGCGTCGGCCCCATGAAGCGCGGCGACACCATCGACATCGAGATCGAAGGTATCGGCCGGCTTAGCAATACGGTGAAGTGATTCTCGACCTCGACCAAGAGTACGACAATGTAAAAAAGGTGGCGCCGGAGTATTTCCGGCGCGTGCTGGCGCAGCTGGACGCAGCAAACACTGCGGCAAGGCGCAAGCATCGGGCCGTGCTGGACGTCCCCTATGGGGCTTCCAGTCACGAACGCCTTGATATTTTCCAGGCCGGGAGTTCCGGCATGCCCGTGCAGGTATTCTTTCATGGCGGGTACTGGCATTCGCTCGATAAACGCGATTTCAGCTTTATTGCCGACGGGCTGGTGCCACACGATGTGACAGCCGTAGTCGTCAACTTCCCCCAGTTACCCGCCGTGCGCATGGACGCACAGATTGCAGCGTGCCGCCGCGCACTGCTTTGGGTGTACGACAACATCGATAACTATGGCGGCGACCCACAACGACTATCCGTATCGGGCCATTCCGCCGGCGCCCACATCGCGGCCATGCTGCTTGTGGACGACGCCGAACAAGGCACCGACGCGAGGCGACCTATCGTCGACCGCGCCTGCCTGGTCAGCGGGATCTACGACTTGAATCCGATCAAGCGCTGTTTCGTCAACGATACGCTGCAGCTTTCCGCAGAAGAGGTCGCCAAAAACAGCCCCGTCACGATGAGACCTCAGGGGGCCTGCGCCTTGGCCCTGGTCGTGGGCGGAGACGAAGGGCGAGAATACCTGCGGCAGACTCATGATCTGGCACGCGCTTGGCGTAACCTAGAACCCCATCTTTCACTTAGCGCCCTCGAAGGTGAAAATCACTTTTCGCTCAGAGTGCAGTTTGGCGATCCGGACAGCAAGGTAATAAAGCTGGCTGTGGGGTCAGTTCCAAGGTACTAAACAGCCGCTGCTGCGTCCGTGTTCTTGCGTGGCCGCCCGCGCGGCGCCGGCGCGATTCTGCGTGTGGCGCGTGAGCGCAGGTCTGCCAGGAAGTCGGGCTCGCCCAGTGCCCATTGGCCGAAGAGCGCGTCGCGGATACGGGTGGATTGACTGCTGGGCAAGCCATCGGCCAGGCGCTCGGCGTATCTGGCTTGGCGCGCGAAGGGTGTGTTGCCCAGTTGCCAGTAGTCTGGATGATCGGTCAACAGCGCGTCGTATCGGTGGTCTGTACCGGTGTGGGTGGCTGCGGACGACCAGGGCCAGGCTTGAGGGCGGTCCACATAGTGCAGGGTGACGGGTAAAGATTCCAGCCAGACCTGGGTGGGAACAAGCCAGTGGCCCGGTTGGATCAGGGCGCTGCGGTAGCGGCTGGAAAACACACGGCCGTGGCGCATGCCGGCGGCTATCCTGCGGCCCAGCGACTGTATCAGTTTGGGCAATGCTTGCGCATCGGGCGGGGTTCCCAGCAAGCTGATGCGGTCATTCAGCAGCAGCCAGCCGTGCACGGCAACCTGGTATTCACGGGCATCCCGCTGCAGCCACTCGTGTAGCTGATCAAGCTGGGCTGATGGGGTGGGGTCGTGAATGGCGGCCAACGGACGCACGAACTCGGCCTGCACCAATTGTGGAATATGGGGTGCGTAAAGGCGTGGTAAGCGAGCCATGGCGGCGTTTTGATAAGGTTGTAAGCGACTAATTCTACCGCGCTCTTTACATGGCATTGCAGATGCATCGGCCTGGATAATGAACTAATCTAAATATTCGATGTAGGTGGGCCACGTCTATGGGGGTGCTTATGCAGTCTAGTGAATCCGGGCAATCGCAAGTTTCGAAGGGCGGCCGTTTCCAGCTACGCAAGGTCGCGGTATGCGGCGCGGGCGTGATGGGGGCGCAGATTGCGGCGCACTGCATCAATGCGGGCGTACCCGTGGTGCTGTTCGATCTGGCTGCCAAAGAGGGCGACAAAAACGCTATCGTGAAAAAAGCCATCGCCGGCTTGAAAAAACTTAATCCGGCGCCGTTGGGTTCACCCGAGCTTGCTGACGCGATCGTGCCGGCCAATTACGATGAGCATCTGTCTTTACTGGCTGAATGCGACCTCGTAATTGAAGCGATTGCCGAGCGCCTGGACTGGAAGCGCGACCTGTACGAGAAGCTGGCGCCGGCAATACGGCCCGACGCGATCATCGCCAGCAATACCTCGGGGCTATCCGTTACTGAACTGTCGCAAGCCTTGCCCGAGAATCTACGGCATCGTTTTTGCGGGGTGCACTTTTTCAATCCGCCGCGCTACATGACGTTGGTGGAGCTGATTCCAACAGCCCATACCGAACCGCGCCTGCTTGATCTGCTGGAAACCTTTTTGGTGTCGCAACTGGGCAAGGGCGTTATACGGGCTCGCGATACGCCCAATTTCGTGGCTAACCGCATCGGCGTCTTCGGCATTCTGTCGGTTTTCACGCAAGCCGAGAAGTACGGGCTTAGCTATGAAGTGGTCGACGAACTGACGGGTACACGCCTGGGGCGGGCCAAGTCGGGCACTTTCCGCACGGCCGACGTTGTGGGGCTGGACACGCTGGCCCACGTTATTCGCACCATGGACGAACAACTGCCCGATGACCCCTTCCATAGCCAATACAAGGTCCCGCCCACCCTGGCTGCCCTGATCGAGCAAGGGGCGCTGGGCCAGAAAACCGGCGCGGGCTTTTATCGCAAGGAAGGCAAGGCCATCCTGCGGCTGGATCCGGCCACAAAAAGCTATGTGCCGGCCGACGCCAACATTGACGAGGGCGTGGCTGCTATCTTGGCCGAGCGCGATCCGGCGGCAAAGCTAAAGGCGCTGCACGATTCCGCGCATTCCCAGGCGCAATTCCTGTGGGCGGTACTGCGCGACAGCTTCCATTACAGCGCGGTCCACCTGGCCGACATCGCCGACACGGCGCGTCAACTGGATCTGGCCATGAAGTGGGGCTTTGGTCATGCCCAAGGCCCATTCGAAATCTGGCAAGCGGCCGGCTGGCACGATGTCGCGCAATGGATCAATGACGACATCGCTGCCGGCAAAACCTTATCCAATGCACCGTTGCCCGAGTGGGCCACCCGCGGTCCCGTTTGGGAAGCGCAAGGCGTGCATACGTCGGCCGGCTCGTGGAACCCCACCGACAAGCGGTTTGAAGGGCGCAGCACTTTGCCGGTGTACGAACGCCAGATCGGTGCGCCGCGCCTGGTCGGTGAAACGCCCAGCCTGGATCCCACCATCGTGTTTGAAGACGAAGCCGTGCAATGCTGGACCTTGCCGGCCCCGCAGCCTCGCGATGTCCTCATCTTGTCCTTCAAGACCAAAATGCACACACTTAGCCCAGCCGTGGTGCGTGGCGTACTGCGGGCCGTAGACTTGGCCGAGGCCTCGTACAAGGCGCTGGTGATCGGGCAGCTTACCGAGCCATTTTCCGCTGGCGCCGACCTGAAGGCGATGCTGCCGGTTTTCGAGCAGGGCGGCCCCGACGCCGTCGAACCCATAGAGCGCGAGATGCAAGACATGGTGCTGCGCGTTAGATACGCGCAAGTTCCTGTCGTTGCCGCCGTGGCCGGGATGGCACTGGGTGGTGGTTGCGAGCTTTCCGTACATTGCGCCAGGCGCGTCGCACATTTTGAATCTTATATCGGCCTGGTGGAGGTCGGCATCGGCTTGGTGCCGGGGGCCGGCGGCTTGACCTATGGTGCCCGCAGAGCGGCTGAATTGCAGGCCGAAGCGGCGCCCGACGCGCCACTGCTGGCGTACCTGAAGAGGTTTGCGCTGGCTGCGGCCACGGCGCAGGTGTCCAAGTCGGCGATCGATGCGCGCAATATTGGTTATTTGCAGCCCTCCGACCCCATCGTCATGAACCGCCACGAGCTGTTGTATGTGGCGGCTCGTGTGGCGCTTACCATGGCCGAGAGCGGCTGGCGTCCACCCTTGCCCGCACACTTCCCCGTTGCAGGACGGGACGGCATCGCCACCTTGCAGGCGCAACTGGTCAACATGAAGGTGGGCGGTTTCATTTCCGAATACGACTACGAGGTGGCGCTGCAAGTGGCTACCGTTATTTGCGGCGGCGATGTTGACCCGGGCGCGCTGGTCGATGAAGCCTGGATGCTGCGGCTAGAGCGGCTAGCCTTCCTGCACCTGCTGACACAGCCCAAGACCCAGGAGCGCATCGCAGGCATGCTCAAAACCGGCAAGCCGGTACGCAACTGAAAGGACCGAAAATGCCATCCATACAACAAGCTTATATTGTCGCGGCAACCCGTAGCCCCATCGGCAAGGCGCCGCGCGGCGTCTTCATGCACACGCGTCCGGACGAACTTCTGGCCACCGTCATTAACGGCTTGCTGGCGCAGGTGCCCAACCTGGACCCGGCCGCCGTCGAAGACGCCATCGTGGGCTGCGCCATCCCCGAAGGGCCGCAAGGCCTGAATGTGGCGCGCATCGGCGCCTTGTTATCCGGCCTGCCCTCGTCCGTGGCGGGCGTTACCGTCAATCGCTTCTGCGCTTCCGGCCTGACTGCCATCGCCATGGCGGCAGACCGCATACGCGTGGGCGAGGCCGATGTCATCATTGCTGCCGGGACCGAATCCATGAGCCAGGTACCCACCATGGGTGTCAACACCTCGTTCAGCCCGGAAATTTTCGCGCACGACGAGAACCTGGGCATAGCCTTCGGCATGGGACTGACGGCAGAGCAGGTCGCCAAGCAATGGAAGGTGTCGCGCGAAGACCAGGATGCCATGGCGCTGCGCTCGCATCAACGCGCCATCGCAGCGCAGCAGGCCGGCGAGTTCAACGACGAAATCCTGCCTATCGAGGTGGTGCGGCGTCTGCCTAATCTGTCGGCCGGCAAACGCGCCGGCAGCAGCAGGCAGGACGACGACTTCATCGTGCAGCGCATGATGGTCACGCAAGACGAAGGCCCCCGGCCCGATACCAGCCTGGAAGCACTGGCCCGACTGCGTCCGGTGTTTGCAGCCCGCGGCAGCGTGACAGCCGGCAATAGTTCGCAAACCTCGGATGGCGCCGGCGCCTTGCTGGTGGTGTCCGAACGCGCGCTCAAGACACATAAGCTGACGCCGCTGGCCCGCTTCGTGTCCTTCGCTGTAAAGGGCGTGCCGCCCGAGATCATGGGTATCGGCCCCAAGGAGGCCATACCGCATGCGCTGAAGTTGGCCGGCCTTAGACTGGACCAGATCGGCTGGATAGAACTTAACGAGGCTTTCGCCGCACAGGCGCTGGCCGTCACACGCGATCTGGGCCTGGATCCCGAGCTGACCAACCCCCTGGGTGGCGCCATCGCCTTGGGTCACCCGCTGGGTGCCACCGGTGCCATACGTGCCGCCACTGTCATCCACGGCATACGTCGCCGCAAGCTGGACTACGGCATGTTGACCATGTGCGTGGGCACCGGCATGGGGGCGGCGGGGATTTTCGAAAGGGTTTAAGGCGGGCTCAGCCTGTTCATATCAGCGGCCAAGGTGCTAGGACGAGAGCTCCCAGCCCCTCCATTTGCTTGGAGCGGCGCGCTGATACGGAGCAGGATAATCGAGCGTCACACCGAGCTGTCGGGCCGCAAGCCATGGCCAGCGCGGATTGGCGAGCATTGCGCGTGCGATGGCGATCATATCGGCTTTGCCCTCCTTGATGATCGCCTCCGCCTGGTTTGCGGAATGAATCATTCCGACCGCGCGTACAGGAACATTAGTGCATTTGCGAACCTGTTCCGCAAACTCTACTTGGTAGCCAGGCTTGACGATGATCGTTGCAGTGGGGTCCAGGCCTCCGCTGGTCACGTCAATGTAATCGCATTGCCGCGCTTCCAGTTCCTTCGTGAAAGCGACAGTCTCTTCGATCTCGATTCCGCCCGGCATCCAATCCGAGCCAGTGAGGCGCACACCTAACACCGTATTGGGGCAGGCTGCCTTGACCGCATCAAATACTTCCAGCGGAAATCGCATGCGGTTTGCGAGGCTGCCGCCATAGTGGTCGCTACGTTGGTTCGAAAGCGGCGACAGAAACTGATGGAGCAAGTACCCATGAGCGGCATGAAGTTCCAGCACGTCGATGCCGATGCGAACGGCGCGTATGGCATTGTCGACGAATGCATCCTTGATGCGAGCCAGATCCGCGCCCTCTGCCGTACGGGGCGTTTGCCAACCGTCCCGGAAGGGGAGCCCACTGGGGGCCACGGTTTGCCACGGAGACTCGTGCGGCGAGAGCGGCACCCCCCCCTGGGAGTCCACGGTGGCAGAGCCTTTTCTGCCCGAATGCATCAGCTGGATGCCCAGTGGCGTGTCGCTGTAACTTCGAATTGATCTCACGACTTGGCCCAGCTTCGCTTCGTTGTCATCGTTGTATAAGCCCAGACAGCCGTGCGTGACACGCCCGACTGGTTCGACACAAGTGCCTTCTATCATGAGGAGCCCCGCGCCCGAGGTGGCCAGCATGCCTAAGTGCATGGCGTGCCACGGGGTAGCGCTGCCGCTGTCGGCACTGTATTGCGCCATCGGTGCTATGACGATGCGGTTGCTGAATACTTTTTGCCCTAGTTTTATTGGGCTGAAGAGAACACTCAAGGCGGGCATCCAAAGGAAGGTGGAAAATGAAGGTACAAAAGTCCAGACTGTCAGGCGCCGCTAAGCGCGCGCGTGGCCTCTATGACCCGAGGACCAATGCGATGGCAGAACGCCTCCGGCGTCCATTCTGCCAACGACGCGGAGACGTGGATTGCAGCGATTGGCCTGCCTTTGGAATCGAGTATGGCGGAGGCAATAGCGATCTCGCCAAGCAGCCACTGCTCTACGGCAACGGCATAACCGTCTTGCCTGGCTTGCTTAATACACTGCCAAAGCTCCTTCACGTCTGTTGTCGACTTGACGGTTCGTGGCTGAAGATCGGAGCGCGCCAGGATACTGTTTACTTCGTCATCGGGCAGGTGGGCCATGATGGCGCGGCCGCCAGACGATAGGAAGGTTGGTACGCGCCTTCCGGCCAGGTTCGCGTAGAAGAAATCCCGCTTGCTGAGCAAGCGGTATGCATAGATGACCGTCAGGTCATCAAAAAGACTGAGGTCGACTCGCTCTTGTAAGTCTCTGCGCAAGTTGACCAGTATGGGCGCGGCGCGTTCGATCAAGGGGTTATAGCGAAGGTAGTCGAATGAGCGCTCGAGGATTTTCTTTCCGGGCACCAGCCCGCGACCATTGTGCGCGCGCTCAAGATAGCCTAAGGCCTGCAGTGTGTAGCAAATACGCTGGGCGCCGCTTTTATCGATTCCGACCAGCTGCGCGATTTCTGCAAGAGTCAGGGGGTGCTGGGCTTTCCCGAAAGCCTCCAGTACCAGGAAAGTGCGCTCCACCGACTTCATGAATACTCGGTCGTCAACCTGAGCGCTTCGCGGGGCTGCGCTGTTTAAGGTCTCGGGCGCTGCGGGTGCGGAGCCTGTAGTCGATTCCGTGGTCAATGTTTCGTCTATGTGTTTCTGCACCTCTTCCCCTCGGAAAATGCTAAGCAACGTGCCCATTATAGACGTGCATAAGTGAATTTTCCAAATCGATCGATTTGTGTATCAATACGAATTGTCGCGGCGTAGCACCCGGATTTTGCCCCAGTGGAGCGCTGCGATCGCCTTCCATGCTGGGGTTAACCATAATTGTGCTGGCCTTGGGCGAAGTGCAAAATTCAATCGTTCGATTTGATAGGCAATACGGTTGAATCGATAAAAAGCATAGGCAGGCAGTTTGAGGCTTTGTCCGGGCCGCGTCCCGGGAAGAATTCATTTCAGGGGTTTTCTGATGGACACACCAAAAACGGTAGCGTTATCTGAATTTGTAGGCGTCGAGGTGCTGGGTCGAGTCCAGGACTACATGAACGATCGAGGCAAAGATGTTCTTTATGAGCTCTTCCTCCAGCATCGCGTTTTGCTGTTTCGCAACCAGGAGCTTGATGGGGAAGAGCAGGTGCGGTTCGCCGAAATGTTTGGCGATCCTTCGCGTCGCGACTATATGGCGAAGGCAGAAGGCGGCTATGCGCATATCTCCAACAGCCGGCCTGATGGCATCCTGAGCAACGGCGAACTGTTCTTTCATGCCGACCATTGCTTCTACGCCGATCCTTTGAAGGCCATCTGCCTGTACGCAATCGAAGTCCCGGAATCGGGTGGTGAGACCAAGTTCGCTGATGCCGCCGAGGCCCTCAAGCGCATGCCAGCTGAACTTCGGCAACGCATCGAAGGGCGGACAGGGCTGCACTTGTACGACTATGCCGGTGATTACGGAAACAGAATGCTGGAAGAAAATACCAGTGCCGACGCGCCCAGGCATGAGCATCCGATCGTATGGCGGCACCCGGAAACGGGCAAAGAAATCCTCCTGGTCAACAAGATATCAACAGCCAAGATCATGGGGCTTCCAAGGCAGGAAGGAGACGACCTTCTGGAAGAGCTTGCCTCATACGTCGACAACGAAGATCTGACGTACTGCCATAAGTGGCGCCCGGGCGATCTGCTGATTTGGGATAACCGTGCTTTGCAACATGCCCGCATGGACTTCGACCCGTCACAAAAGCGCACCATACGCCGAGTCCCGCTTGTCGAGTTTGGCGGCGTCTAAGGCGATCTAACCTACATCAGATGAAACAAGCATGAAATACAACCCCGAGCAGCCGCTGGCTATCACCTACTTTGATGCCATACCGGCCTTTTTGTCTGGTTCGGATACCCCCAGGGATTATCTGGAGCGCTGCCTTGAAACCATTGCCGAAAAGGAGCCCACTGTAAAAGCCTGGGTAACCTTGAACGAAGAGGGTGCCCGGCAGGCTGCCAATGAGGCGACCCAGCGATACAAGGCCGGCAAGCCGCTCTCCGCTATTGATGGAATGCCGTTAGGCATCAAAGACCTGATCCATACGAAGGATATGCCTACAAAAATGGGCAGCCCTTTGTACGAGAACAATCATACCTATACTGATTCGTCAGTCGTGCAGGCATTGCGTAGCGCGGGAGCCGTTGTGCTCGGCAAAACCGTAACGACTGAGATGGGCATGTCTCATCCCGGCCCGACAACCAACCCCTACGACTCCAGCCGCACACCTGGCGGTTCCTCTAGTGGCTCCGCTGCGGCAGTAGGCGCCGGCATGGTGCCCGCCGCGATCGGAACTCAAGTCATAGGGTCCATAATCCGGCCTGCGGGCTATTGCGCCAACTATGCGCTCAAGCCGACCTATGGTGCCATTAATCGCGGGGAAAGACAGGGCTATAGCCAGAGCCATCATGGCGTGCATGCTGGCAGTCTTGAGGATATGTGGCAGGTTGCCATAGAGGTGGCCATGCGCGCTGGTGGAGATCCAGGGCATCCCGGCCTGTTTGGTACCGCAATCAATCCACGGGCGGAACGCCCGACGCGCCTGATCGTTATGCAGGGAGAGGCGTGGTCCCGGGTAGATCCGCTTGCTAGAACCGGCTTCGAAAAACTCGTCGACGCCATCCGGGCCAGCGGCGTGCAGGTTCTGTGGGGCGACGACAACCCCCTGATCCGGGCCTTCGAGGAGAGCGTAGCCGACTGTATGGCCTTGTGTCGCGATATATGTGGATACGAATTGCGCTGGGTGCTCGAGAACCTGGTTGAGCGGCATCCGAACGATCTAAGCGACAGCCTCACCGGCCGCCTCGAGTTGTCCCGGAAAATGACTGTAAATGACTATAGGGCACTGCTTGGACAACGAGATAATATGCAACGTCGCCATGCTGCGTTGGCGGGGTTGGGCGACGCCCTGATCAGCCTGTCGTCACTCGGTCCGGCACCCAAGATGGGGGACGCTACTGGCAGCGACCCGGGCATAGACCACACGACTGGGTCACCCATAATGAACGCTCCTTCCTCAGCGTTGTGGGCTCCAACCGTTACTCAACCGCTATTGGCGGTAAATGGTATGCCGGTTGGTATTCAGTTGCTCGGGCAACTCCATACGGACGAGCGACTGGTTCGGCTTGCTGCATGGTTGCGCGATAACGTCACCCCGGTATCTGTCCATTGATCTTGCAAAGGCACTTGACATGCTTTTATCGGTAGAAGACCTGAACGCCCATTACGGCAAAAGCCATGTGCTGCAAGGCGTGGATTTCACTATCGGTGAAGGCGAGATCGTTACGCTGCTTGGTAGAAACGGGGCTGGCAAAACAACAACTCTGCGCAGCATAGCGGGCCTGATCGAACCAACGTCCGGCCGAGTAAGCCTTGAAGGCAAGGACTTGGCTGGCCTTCCTGCGCATGAAATCAATCGCATGGGCGTTGCTTTGGTTCCGGAGCATCGAGGAATCTTCTCACAATTGACCGTACACGAGAATCTGACCATTGCCGCGCGCCCCGGCCCGACCGCCTGGACGGTTCCAAAAGTCTATGAGCTGTTTCCTCGTCTTGGAGAGCGGCGGCGAAACGGCGGTGGGAAGTTGTCCGGTGGTGAACAGCAAATGCTGTCAATCGGACGGGCTCTTCTTACTCACCCAAAGCTATTGCTCCTGGACGAGCCGACTGAGGGTTTGGCACCTGTCATTGTTCAGCTCTTGGTTCAGACCTTTAAAGAGATCAGCAACTCCGGTATCTCGATCCTATTGGTCGAGCAAAACTTGAAGGTATGCGCCGAACTGGCCAGTCGCCATCATATCCTGGTGATCGGTCAGAGCGTGTTCTCGGGCACTTACGAAGAGTTGACACAAGGCGATCTGATCGAACGCCATCTAGGCGTCGCGACATAGCCTTATTTAATTGAATTTATGCAGGAGCAGGCCAATGAAATGGATGAATGGTGCCAAAGCGGTAGTGCTACTTACCTTCGATTTCGATGCGGAAACCCTGTGGCTGTCCCGTGACGCGTCAAACTGGGAGCGTCCGGGTACGCTCTCGCAGGGCGGGTACGGAGCAAAGGTGGGCGTACCCAAGATACTGGAACTGCTACGCGACGAAGATTTGCCAGCCACCTTTTTTGTGCCGGGCTGGACTGCGCAGTTTCACGCCGAGCGCACGCAGATGATAGTGAAGGACGGCCACGAAGTTGGCCATCATGGTTATCTGCACGAATGGGTGGACCCCAAAGATCCTGGAAGAGAACTGGAGGCGCTGGAGAAGGGGCTGGAAGCGTTGCATCAAGCAGTAGGTGTGCGACCAAAAGGCTATAGGTCTCCCGCTGGTGAAACCAGCCATAACGTATTCAAGCTTCTGAAAGAGAAGGGTTTTCAGTACGACAGCTCCATGCTGGACGACTACCAGCCCTATCGCACAACCTTACTCGATGGAACGCGGGGCGTCATAGAGATTCCCTGGCATTGGTCGATCGATGACGCGATTTACTGCCTGTTTCATATCAAAAGCCCTCGAGCCGTGTTCACCAATGAACACATACTCCAGATATGGAAAGACGAGTTCGATGCCATTCGAGAATGGGGGGGCGTCTTCAATCTGGTTATGCATCCTCAAGTTATCGGACGACCGTCGCGAATGCAGCTCCTGCGTGACTTCATCGCGTACGTAAGGCAGTTTCCCGACACCACATTTGCTCAGTGTTCCGAAGTGGCGCAATGGTATGCCGACCACGAGCCGGAATTTGTTCCTCAACCCCACGCAGTTCAATTCCGCCCCGATTCGGTCTAGACGCGATACGCGTGCTGGCGAGTCAAACACCTCAGTACAGGAGAACACAATGCAGCGCAGAACATTCCTCAAGCGAACAGCAGCCACTGCTGCAATGATGTCCGGCCCTTGGATTGGCGGACGCGCCTTTGCGAAAGAGAAAGCCACGATAGCCGGCACGGTTTCTATGTCGGGTCCGTTTGCTAGCGTGGGTACGCCTGTAGACGTAGGGAACCGACTTGCTGTCGAGGTGTTCGGTCAAGGCTTGCCGGTGGAATTGGGATACATAACGTTGGACGACCAAAGTGATCCGGGCAAAGCTGTGCGCTCGGTACAAGAAGCGCACGCACAGGGGGTGAGGCACTACGCAGGTACGTCAAACTCAGCCAGTGCCCTCGCCATCTCGAAAGAGCTTGAGAAGTCCGGCGGCATTTACACCAATCAGGCCGGTGCAGACTCCATGACGGGTACTGACTGTGCAAGGTCAACGTTTCGGTGGCCGGCTGGCACCTATGGTGCGGTAGAGCAGTCCGTGCGCCCTCTTATTGAGCAGATGCCCGATGCCAAGCGCTGGTACACCATTACCGGTCAATATGTCTTCGGTGAATCGCTGCTGCAATCCACCAAGAGTGTGCTGGCCGAAATGGGTTGCGAGCACATAGGCAATAGCTACCACTCGTTGTCCGAGAAAGAGTTTTCCGGCTATATCGCCAACGCCATGGCTGCTCAACCTGACGTCCTGTGTATCAGCAACTTCGGCAACCAGACCATGGACGTGATTCGAACCGCCGTGAGTTTCGGCATGAAACGCAATACCACGATTATTGTTCCATGGTCCACCGGGCTGGATCAGTTCCGAGCCCTGGGGTCCGATGTCATTGAAGGCTTGTACTTCGGCACCCAGTATTGGCACGACCTGAAAACCCCGGGCAATGAGCGCTTGCTCAAGGCCTACAGCCAGAAGCACAATGACCGCCCCATCCATAGTTTTGCCACCGGCTATGCAACCATACAAATGCTTGCCGAAGCCATGAAGAAGGCGGGCACGGCCGACTATCGCGAGATGATCAAGGCGATGGAAGGTTTGGAGTATGAAGGCATCAGCGGAGTCGAAAAAGTACGTGCCGGAGACCACCAAGTACTGAAGGACTGCTATCTCATGAAGGGTAAGGCGCGCAGTGCCATGAAGGACGAGTTCGACTTCGCCGAGATCCTCAGTTCCGGAAAATCGTTCCTGCCGGTAGAGAAGACCGGCTGCAAACTGGCCTCAACCTAACACTCTAGATAATGCAAATCTACTTTTTCCAGCTGCTCAATGGCATCGGACTTGGGATGATCTATTTCCTGATGTCCGTCGGCTTGTCCATATTGTTCGGCTTGATGAATTTCGTCAACTTCGCCCACGGAGCCTTTTATCTGTTGGGCGCTTATATCTGTTACGAAATCGTCAGCCGCACAGGCAGCTTCTACTTGTCCATGTTGGTAGCGCCGCTTTGTATTGCGGCGTTGGGCTGGATCCTGAACAAGAGTTTGCTGAACAAGGTCATGGCGCTGTCGCACAGCGCCCATATTCTGATTACGTTCGGAATCATGCTGATCATTCAAGAGGCGGTGGTGTTTATATGGGGGCCTCTGCCGCAGAACGTGCCAGTGCCCGCCGAGCTGGCAGGGGTGTTTATAGTTGGTAACTTTGTCTACCCACAATACAGGCTCTTTATCATCGTCTTTACCGCGATAGTTGCCGTCCTTCTCTATCTTTTGCTGGAAAAGACCAAGTTCGGGTCATTGTTGCGGGCATCCAGCCAAGAGGCACCCATGGTGTCCCTGCTAGGCGTCAACGTGGCCCGCATCTTCTCCGGCGGGTTTGCGTTGGGTGGTCTGTTGGCGGGTCTAGGCGGAGTCATGGCGGCACCGCTCCGAGGTGTCGACCCTGCCATGGGATTCGACGCCTTGGCGATCGCATTTGCAGTGGTTATTGTTGGCGGCCTTGGGTCTTTTACAGGAGCGTTGTTTGGAGGGCTTCTGGTTGGCATAGTGCAAAGCTTAATGAGCACTGTCTGGCCTGAGGGCGCGCGTCTGATGATTTACTGCGCTGTTGGTGCTGTTCTGCTGCTCAAGCCCAACGGTTTGCTTGGCAAGAGCTGAGCCCCTCGCAATCTGGAGTACATAATGCGTTGGAATATTATTGGGCTGGCCCTTGTTATTGCCGTGACTTTAGCTATGTCGGGGTCAGCATCGCTGTCGAGCGAGATCTTTATCTTCGCCATCGCTGCGTTGGGTTTCAACGTGTTGTACGGGATGACTGGCCTGTTATCGTTTGGACAAAGTGTGTTCTTTGGCGGGGCCGCGTATCTGTCGGCGATGTTGACGGCAACGCTTCCCTTCAGCGCTCCCCTCGTAACGTTAATCGGCGGTGCGATCGGGCTTATCCTGGCTGTTCTGTTTGCCCTGCTTGCAACCCGCGTCAGAGGAATTTACCTGGTCATGTTGACCCTGGTGCTTCAGCAGGTCGGATATTTCCTGGCCCTGACTTTCAAAGATTACACTGGCGGCGAGAATGGCTTGGCGGATGTGGTCCGGACCGACATCACACTGTTCGGTCACGTGCTTTTTGATCTGCAGTCACCGGCGGCATTCATGATCTATACCGCATGTGTGCTGATCGTTGTTTTTGTGTTCATTCAGCGCTTATCGCTCGCGCCGCTGGGCAGCGTCTTAAATGCCTTGCGCTTGAATGAGGTACGCACCGAAGTTCTTGGCTACCGCACGAAGTATTTCATGATTTCCGCATTCGCAGCTTCGGGCTTTATAACGGGTATGGCAGGTTCGCTGTACGCCATGCTAATGCGTTTCGTTCCCCTGAACAGCGTCGATTTCGAAACAGCAGAAAAGCTTGTCATTATGGCAATTGTCGGCGGAGTGGGCACCACTCTGGGGCCGGTCGTAGGGGCTGCCATATTCCTGCTGGCAGCGGATCTTCTTGCTCCCATTTGGCCGCGATGGCTCATGCTGATGGGTGCGCTGATGATCTTCGTCATTGTCGTGCTTAGGGGGGGGTGGTGGACGTTCTGGTGCAGCGTATACAACAGTGGCAGTCGAACCGAGCGGCGGCATTGCCGCTGCAAGTGAAGGATAGGTCATGACCGAGACAGTGCTACGTGCGCGTAAGCTTACTGTTCGCTATGGTGCTTTTCTTGCGGTAGACAGCGTTGACCTGGACGTCGTGCCCGGCAGCGTCCATGCGATCATCGGCCCCAACGGCGCAGGTAAAACCACCTTGTTCAATGCCTTAAGCGGGCTAGTCGGGATTTCCTCGGGCCAGATCGAGCTTCGCGGTGAAAGAATTGACGGCTTACCGGTATCGAAGCGCTTGCAGCGTGGACTATCACGTTCCTTTCAGGTCACTAATCTTTTTTTCGACCTGACGGTGCACGAGAACATGCGGCTGGCGCTTCAGGGAAAGTCAGGCTTGGGCGCATTCAACTTCGTAACGCAATGCAGTAGTCAGGCTTCCCTTGTCGAGGGCGCGCATCACCTGCTCGAGCGTTTTTCGCTTGAACACAAAGCACGGTCATTCGCTGGCGAGCTATCACATGGCGAACAGCGCCGACTCGAGATCGGACTGGCACTGGCCAGCAATCCGTCGGTACTTTTCCTGGATGAGCCAACCGCGGGAATGGGCAGCGAAGACATCGACTTCACCAAGCGTTTCCTTAGCGGCTTAGTCGAAGCAGGCGGACTCACGATAGTGTTGATTGAACACAATATGTCGTTGGTCATGGACATCAGCGACACTATCACGGTGCTCCAACAAGGACAGAAAATAGCAGAGGGCTCTGCGGATGTTATCCGCGCCGATGCAGCAGTTCGAGCCGCATATCTCGGCGAGTAACTCATACTGAAACCAATACGGGAAAGCAAACATGGCATGTCTGTCCGGAAGAACTGCGCTTATAACTGGAGCGGCGAACGGTATCGGCGCATGTATCGCCAGACGATACGCACAAGAGGGCGCCGTTCTGGCGCTGGTCGATGTCGACCAGGAAGGCCTTGAACGGATACGTAAAGAACTTGAAGAGATCGGAACACGCGTTGCTGTTGCGTTGTGCAACGTCGCCGATCCGAAAGAGGTGGACCGCGCGGTAAGCGAACTTGTCGATGTTGTAGGTCCGATCGACATCCTGGTGAATAATGCCGGTGGTAGTGGTCCTCATCCTTGCCTTAATATCGATGACATCAGCGAGGACGTATGGGACTACGTCATGAACCTTAATCTGAAGAGCGCATTTCTTTTTAGCCGGCGAGTGGCCCCGGCCATGAGGGAAAAAGGCTACGGTCGCATCATCAATATGTCGTCCACGCTGCGCGACGGTATGGCGGGCCCCTTGAAGACTGTTAACGCCCGCTTGCCGTATGCCACGGCCAAGAGTGCGCTGGTAGGTTTTACCCGGCAACTTGCAAAGGACCTTGGCCCGTATGGCATTACCGTGAATGCGCTTGCACCCGGACTGATACACGCTGATCCCGAGGCCAGAATCGCCAAGAAGTATCGTTCGCTTAGCGAAAGCGAACAACGCAAGATGACGGCCGATATTCCTGTGGGCCGTCCGGGTACAGGAGAAGAGGTCGCCGATGCTGCACTGTTCTTCGCGTCGAGCGGCAGCAGCTACGTATCGGGCGACCTCATGCAGGTTAGTGGGGCCTTGTAAAGCTTTCCTGCCGAGCGGCTAAAATTCGCCGACGGGCGGCCGCTGGCTGCCAGCATTGCAAGGAAAGCGCCATGAAGGTGCACGATACCGCGCTCGCGGGCGTCAAGCGTATAGAACTTGAGGTTTACCACGATGAGCGCGGCAGTTTTCTAGAAAGCTATCACGCGCAGCGCTACGCAGCGGTCGTGGGCACGCACCGCTTCGTCCAGGACAACTGCAGCTATTCCGGGCGCGGCGTCCTGCGCGGCCTGCATTATCAAGTCAAGCATCCGCAAGGCAAGTTGCTACGCGTGTCGCAGGGCGAGATTTTCGACGTCGTCGTGGACTTGCGCCGCGATTCGTCCACCTTTGGGCGATGGGAAGGCATGGTGCTTGCCGCTGATGGGCATACGCAGCTTTGGATACCGCCAGGCTTCGCCCATGGTCTTTACGTGTTGTCCGACAGCGCCGTGGTCGAATACAAATGCACCGATATCTACAGGCCGGACGACGAGGCCTGCCTACGTTGGAACGATCCAGAATTGGCCATCGCCTGGCCTGAGGGTGCCAAGGTGCTCTCGAGCAAGGATCGTAACGGCGCCAGCCTGACACAGCTGCACGAAGAGGGCCGCCTGCCCTGATCCATACGCCAGCAAGAGGAGCAGCCATGAAGATTCTGCTAACAGGGGCACGAGGCCAACTGGGCCGTTGCCTGCAGGACCGCTATCCGGACCAAGCCCACTTGCTGATGCCCGACCGGCAAGAGCTGGACATGTCACAGCCGGCCTCCATTGCGGAGTATGTGCGACAAGCGCAGCCAGACTGGATCATCAACGCGGCGGCCTATACGGCCGTGGATCGCGCCGAGACCGAGCCCGACTTGGCGCTTGCGGTCAATGCGACGGCGCCGGCCGAGTTGGCGGGCGTCGCACGCGAAGTTGGCGCGCGCCTGGTGCATGTTTCCACCGACTACGTGTTTAATGGCTCGGCGGTCCAGCCTTATGGCGAGGCCGATCCAACCAACCCGCTAAACGTATATGGCGCCACCAAGCTGCAGGGCGAGAAAGCAGTGCTGGCCGCCATGCCTGCAGCATGCGTCATACGGACTTCGTGGGTGTATAGCGAATACGGCAATAATTTCCTGAGGACCATGCTGCGAGTGGCCGAGCGCTATCAGGCAAAGGAGGAGCCGCCATCGTCACCCATACGGGTGGTGGATGACCAGATTGGCTGTCCGACTTATGCGGGCGACCTGGCTGACGCCATACTGGCTATTCATGGCATGTCGCAGCCGGTGTCCGGGCTTTATCACTATTCCGGCGCCACCGTGTTGTCGTGGTTCGTCTTTGCAAAGCGCATCTTTGACTGCAAGCACAGCATGGACGCTAGCTTTGTGGTGCCGGCGCTGGAGCCGATACCGACCAGCGACTATCCAACACCTGCTGCCAGGCCAGCGTCATCGGTGCTGTCTTGCGAGAAGATCGCGAGCCTGGGCATTGAACCCAGACCGCTGGAGCAAGCGCTGGCTTATGTGATGGCGCGCGTGTAAGCCTTATTTACGTTGTAGCCGTACCTCGTCGACCTTCATGTGCTTGTGGCACCACGTGACAAGACCTTCAAACAGGTTGGCGTGCTTTCCTTGCCCATCATTCAAAATGGCATAGTAGGCTTCCTCCACCTCTAAACCGAATGAGTGCGCGCGAACCAGCGTTTTGCTTTCAAGCTCTTGTGTGATCAAGGGTGCATGAACCAGCGCGACGCCTATGCCGCTCAATGCCGCCTGGACGCATAACGAAGTACTTTGAAAAAGTACGTTCTTGTCGACGGCGATGGTTTGCCCGAAGGCCGCGTCGCTCCAGCGTTCCCAGATGCCGGGCCAGTTCCTGGCATGCAGCATGGTGATCCCTTGTGTATTTGTTACTCGCAACGCGCCATTAAGCCGCTGTAGATAAGCCGGCGAGCAAACCGGAATGGCCAGGTCGGGTGCGAGCAGGCGCGCGCCGTTGTTATGTTCAAGCGAACTGGGCAGTGCATAGCGAAACTCAAAATCACAGGTGCTTTGATGGCTGCTGCTTTCATCGACTGCTCCACCCGCCCAACTTATGATCTCAAAGCCGACACCCTTGAAGCGGTCCAGGAGATCCGACATTTTTGGCAAGAGCCACAGGCTTAAGAAGGCCTGGGTTGCCAGAATACGTACCGGAGCCTGCTGCTGTTCTTCGCGCGACCTTCTTAGAGCATTCTGCATATGCCTTAGCGCCGCTGTGATATCGAAATGAACCGACTCGGCAAACTCTGTCGGCTTCATTCCGTGGGGAGATCTTACAAACAGCTTTTGCCCAAAAAGACGCTCCAGTGCATTGATCTGATAGCTGACTGCTGGTGGTGTCAGGTGCAGATGCTCGGCCACCTTGTTGACGCTGCGCAGTATGAACAAGTGCTTGAAGACGTTCAAGGCAGCCGTCGAGGGCAGGTGTTCGCTCATACAGACGTCACCAAGGCACCAGATACCGCGCAATCGCTCATCATCACAGGCGCCTCCTTCTACGGGCGGGGCTATTAAAATTATTTTTCGTTGTCGGAAGAAATTTTCAAATATTCAAAGGAGGGGTAAGACCATACAATCAATTGAGTATAAAAAATAATTAGCCGTAGTTCCACTCCGTAATATCACCGTGGCGACCGCTGGTTTAGTCCTGGCGTGCGTATTGAAGATTCAAGGAGATTTACATGGCAGAGACATCTTTAACCCGCAAGCCCCTTCGATGGGCGCGTTGGTCCTTACTTATATTCTTGTTCTGCGGTCTCTTACGCGGTCCGGCCTTCGCCGCCGAGGCGCCGCCGTCGGGCTCGCCGGAAGTATGGACGTATCTTAATAGCCTCGAGCCAACCAAGCGTCTTGAAGTGATGGAAGCGCAAGCTCGCAAGGAAGGTCGTCTGACCGTTTATGGTGCCTTGGGAATTGATAGAGCCGACGTGCTAATTAGTTTCTTCAATAAGCAATACCCGGATATGAAGGTTGACTTTGTACGCCTGCGCGAGCCGGAAATCGTGCAGCGCGTTAACACCGAAGCGCGGGCTAAACGGGTCGGTGGCGACGTTGCCATTTCGAGCGTAGGTTGGCTGGATTTGCTCAAGGACTCACTGGGAGCATATGAGCCCACGAGCTGGCAAGACTTTGATTCGGGCTTTGTTTTCGGTAGCGGCCAGGACGGCTGGACGGCAGTTGCCTACGAGGTGTTGCCATCGACCATCGCGTGGCGTACTGACCGCGTAAAGAATGAGGAAGCGCCAAAGACGCTGGAGCAAATTGCCGATCCAAAATGGAAAGGGCGAGTAGGCACCACATCGCATCTGCCAGCGCTGGTATCGGGGCTGAACGACGCTCTTGGGGAGCAAAGCGCAAAGAACCTCGTCGATAGGCTTGCACAACTGGACAATCGCTTGTATCCAAGTATTGCCTCGCTCGCGGACGGCTTGGCCCAAGGTGAGATCGACGTTGCTTGGAATATGGGGGCGCATCGGCCGGTCCGCTTGAAATTCCAGGGAGCACCGATCGACTTCGTCATGCAAGACCCGCTGTTGGGCCAGGGCATTACCGTGTCGGTGATCGACGGCGGCAGCAATTCCTATGCGGCTGCGCTGTTTATGGAAGTGTTAACTCGTGCGAATACCTTAGAAGCCATTGACCAAGCAGAAGGAGGCCGCTTATTTGGCAACAACAAAGGCACGTATGAGATCGACTTGGCGGCCTTGCCACGCTTGACCATCTTCCAGCCGATTTCGCCGGAACGGTTTGAAGAGCTGAGCCGCTCGACAGAAGAACAATTCCTGCGCCGCTAACTGTTGTCGACCGTTACGTGCAATTCCGTTTTCGTTTCATTAGCGAGGAAGACTTATGAAGTTAGTCAGCTTTGCCGCCCCCCTGGCGCGCATCGGTTTTCTGGAGGGTGACAATGTTGTCGACTTCCAAGCGTCCTATGGCTTGTACCTGCAAGACCGAGAGCGGGTGGGCAACGCCGCCCACGTAGCAAGAACGTGCATCCCGGACAGCCTTAATGATTTCATAAGACTTTACAGCGGCAATATGCGGCGTTTCGAGCCGTTGATGGCTTATGCCCAGCAAGAGCGTGGCCGTCTTGCCGCCCTAGGCATTGCCAGGCCTCTTGCTCAAACCACTCTGCTTGCTGCGAACCCCGACCCGATCAAGATAGTGTGCTGCGGTAATTCGTACGCCCGGTATCTGACTGAATGGGGCTTGCCAAAAGAAGAATGGCCCCAGGATGTGAAGATCTCCTTCCTGAAATCGCCCGCATCCTTGGTGGGCCACGATGACGAGATCAGGTTTCCACCCGATTCCGAACAATGGGATTACGAGAACGAGCTCGCTATTGTTATCGGCGCGCATTGTTCCGACATCGAAGAGGCGGACGCGTCGCGCTATATTTTCGGCTACACCATACTGAACGACGCTTGCGTGCGCGACATACCATCCTGGACGGGCCGCTATGATTCTCCTCGCGGCAAGGCCGGCGATACATTCGCGCCCTTGGGTCCTTGCATTACACCGTCCGAATATCTGCCGAAGTCCCCCAATGCTTTGCATATCCGTACAACGGTAGACGGAGAGGTGCGCCAGGACGACACCACGGCGGGGCTGTTGTGGCCGGTAGAGCGTATTGTTGCGTTCGTATCACGCTACATGACGCTATCGCCGGGCGACATCCTGGCTACGGGAAGCACCAGTGGCAACGCTTTGGTTTGCGGGAAATGGCTGAGGCCCGGACAAACCATCGAATGCGAAATCGAAGGTATTGGTGTGTTGCGCAGTCGTATCGCTCGTCGCGAATGGACTGCCGCACTGTGAGATCTTGGCTTGCTCCGATCAGATTGGCCCAAGCGGCCAGTCTGATTGTAGTGAGCTTGCTTGTTCTGCCTCCGCTGCTTGTTCTATTAGTAAGTGCGTTCTCATCGCAGCCGCCCGGAGCCGCCCTGTCATTCTCCTTTGATAATGCCGAGCGAGCCTTTTCAAATAAGTATCTTTTCGGATCGCTGCTCAATTCGCTGATCTATGCCGCCTGCACCGCTAGCCTGGTGCTAATAATGGGTATCTTCCTGGCATTCGCAGTGGAGCGCACGAATTGCCGCTTTTCGCGCTATGCCGAAGTGTTCTCGGTGATTCCGGTACTCATGCCGGCGGTAACTTTGGTGAGCGCGTGGATCATGTTGTTGTCGCCGCGCAGCGGCTTATTCAATCAGATGTACCAGGGCATCACCGGCGCCACGACGCCGCTATTCGATGTCTATTCTTTTCACGGCATGATATTAGTGGGCATCCTTCAAGAGCTACCGCTGGCTTTCTTGTGGCTGCAGCCGGTGTTCCGCTCCATGAACCCGGATCTCGAGGAGGCGGCACGGATCAGCGGCGCCTCGCATTGCCGGACCATGCTGGCGGTAACCTTGCCGTCGATTGCGCCCGCCCTGCTCGGCGCATGGCTAATGTTCTTTATATACAGCTTTGGTGCCTTGTCGGTGCCGATATTGATCGGCCTGCCATCGAAGATATTTCTGTACTCCACCGAGATCTATCTCGCGTCCACAAAAATACCTACGAACTACGGTGCGGCAAGCTTCTACAGCATTCTGTTGTTGGCCATGACAGCCGTCGCCATCGTGATCTACAACAGATTGATGGGGAGCAAAGATCGCTACGCCACGATACGGGGCAAGTCCTTCAACCCCAGGCGTTTCCAGCTCGGCCCCTATCGTGTCTGGGTCGACGCGGCCATGTTTCTTGTTGTCATGCTGACGGCGGGCCTACCGATACTGATACTGATATGGAATGCCTTCATGCCATATCCACAAGTACCCACGCTGGACAGCCTAAAGACGGCTACTTGGCAAAATTTTGGCAACGCGTTGAATTACGGCCCCGCCATGCGAGCCATCTGGAATAGTTTTTGGATAGGTTCGGTAGCGGGAGTTATCACGACCGCCATAGGCGCAACCGTGGCATGGCTGAAGCTGCGTAGCGATGATCGTTTCAGAATGATGATGCTCAGCGAGCAGATCGGTACGCTGCCCATCGCAGTGCCCGGCATGATCGTCGGGGTCGGTTTAATGTGGCTGTTTCTGACGATTCCGGTTGGCATATATGCCAGCCCATGGATACTCATGCTGGCTTACGTCATCCTTCATTTGCCGTATTCCATCCGCATGTGTGCCTCAGGTCTCGTGCAACTGCATCCCGAACTTGAAGAGGCCGCGCGCGTGGCCGGCGCAAGCTGGTCCAGGGTCTTGCAAAGAGTGGTTCTGGCGCTCATCGCCCCCACGCTGATCTCAGCGGCAATCTACGTGTCGCTCCGGTCATTCCGAGAGTACGCCGCATCGCTTTTTCTGATTACTCCCGGCAATGAGGTGTTCTCGGTAGTGGTGCTGGACATGTGGCAGGGGGGCAATACCAATACGCTGGCTGCCTACACCGTGATGGTGATGATAGGGCTGATGCTGATGCTTGTCGCCATTAGTGTCCTGAATCGACGATTGGGCGTGCGTCATGCCGTACCCCTTGCCAAGGTTTAACAGGAGATCACTGCGTGAAAATACTGAAAGCGGCGCCGGGCCTCGACCCTCACAATTATCTTGCCGCCCAACTGCCGGACGATGTCGTCACTGAGGCCGATTTTTCGCGCCCACTTGGAGACCAGGTAGCCGATGCTGAGGTGCTATTGCTGCGCGATGTACCCATTACGAAAGAAGTCATCGACGCTGCGCCCCGCCTGAAGCTCCTTCAGCGGTACGGACAGCATATCGTGGATGTCGACATCGCGTATGCCCGCTCCCGGGGTGTACCGGTAGCTCGCGTGCCCTCGTCGATATCGAAGTCGGACGTGGTCGTGGCGGAGCACGCCTTTTATCTCATGATGGCCCTTGCCAAGCGGCAGATTGAATCGCAGCAGGCATTCGGAGAAGGGCGGCTGGGCTTTCCCGAGACTCAATTACTGGCTGGCAAAACATTGGCATTGATTGGTGTCGGCGGTACGGGTGCACAATTGGCCCGCATGGCGTATTCGTTTGGCATGGAGGTCCTTGCCAGTAAGCGCAACCTGTCCGACTTGGACGGTGCCGACGCTTATATTAAGCAAACTTGGCCAGCGGCGCATATGCAAGAGATGCTTTCCGCTGCCGACTATGTATCGCTGCATCTACCCCTTAATCGGGGAACGCGCGGCACGATCGATAACAAGGTCTTCCATGCCATGAAGGCCTCGGCTTATTTTATCAATATCGCCCGAGGGGAAATCGTCGATAAAGCTGCTTTGCTGCGAGCTCTAGACGAACAGCGGATTGCGGGCGCGGGAATCGACGTATTTTGGGACGAGGATAATTTCAATCCAGCGGAGTTCGAAGGACTTAAGAACTTGCTCTGTACTCCACATATCGCTGGCGCGAGTGTCGATTGTCTGCATGCCTTGGCCGACGCGGTGGCTCTTAACGTGAATCGCATTCGTGACGGCAAGGCGCCCTTGTACAGTGTCGAGGACGGTGATGACTGAAATGATCTCGTTGGAAAGCATAGTCAAGACGTATCCTGGTTCCCGGGTACCCGCTCTTAAAGGCGTGTCGCTTGATGTGCGCGATGGCGAATTTTTCACTTTGCTGGGTCCTAGCGGATGCGGCAAGACGACCTTATTGCGGTGTATCGCTGGGCTCGAGAATCCCGACGCGGGCGCTATCCGCATCGGTGGGGCGGCTGTGTTTGATTCTCATCGGGGGCTCAACACGGGTCCGAACAAGCGCAATATCGGCATGGTGTTTCAGTCGTATGCGATTTGGCCCCATATGACTGTCTTCGAGAATGTTGCTTTTCCTTTGCGCTGCCGCGGCGAACGCGATCTAAAAGCCAAAGTCATGCATGCCATGGAGGTGGTGGGACTCGAGGCCTTTGCCGATCGTTATTCTTCAAGACTCAGTGGTGGGCAGCAGCAACGGGTAGCACTTGCCCGCGCAATCGTCGCGCAGCCGGACGTAATGCTGCTGGACGAACCCCTTAGTAACCTGGATGCCGCACTTCGTGGGCAGATGCGCGTAGAGCTACGACGTTTGCAGCGCGAGGTGGGTATCACCACTGTGCTGGTCACGCACGATCAGCACGAAGCTTTGGCGATGTCCGATCGAATTGCCGTGATGTCGGGCGGCGAAGTGTTGGAGGTCAACGATCCACGCGAGCTCTACGAGCGCCCATCCACGATCTTTTCAGCGCAGTTTCTGGGTAATGCAAATCGTCTGCAGGGCACCCGCGCGGAAGGCTCACATACGGTGTCCACCCCCATCGGGGTGTTGAGCGTCGACACGCTTCCTGCAACGGGCGACGTCGCTTGCTTCGTCAGGCCGGAACACATAGAGCTTCATCTTCCGTCGACCCTCAACGGCGTGCCCAACAGTTTTAGCGCCACGGTTACCGAAATAAGATACGTCGGTGAGTATTGCGAGTGTGATGTGACGATCAATGGCAAGGACGGAGCGGTAACGCTACGCGCGCGTATGGCCTTGTCGGATGCCTTTCAGTCGGGAGCCGCCTGCATTGTCAGGCTTCCCCCTGAGTCCATCCATTGCATTCCCATTACCGCAGCGACTCTTTAAACCTCTTTACCCAATGCGTCGTCGAGGCATCGTGCTTGGGATCTGCCGCTTTGCCGGACAGCTCGCCCGCGATACCTTTCGCCAGCATCTTGCCGTACTCTACGCCCCACTGATCAAACGGGTTGATGCCCCAAATCACCGCCTGCACAAACACTTTGTGCTCGTAAAGGGCCAGCAAGGCCCCCAGCGTGTAAGGAGATAAACGCGGCAAGACGATAAGGTTGGATGGCCGTCCGCCGGCATGGACTTTGTGGTGGGCTAGCCAGCGTGCGCGCTCTTCCGGTACACCTTCGTTAAGACTGTCTTGCAAGACTTCTTCAAAGCTCTTGCCTGTCAGCAGGGCCTCGCGCTGGGCCAGGCAGTTGGCCAGCAGGCTTTTATGATGCTCTGGCCAGCCATGGTCGGCGTGTTGGCATACGATGAAGTCAACTGGCGCGCCGTCGCTGCCCTGGTGCAGCCACTGAAAGAAGGTGTGCTGCGCGTCGGTGCCCGGCATGCCCCACACAGCGGGGCCGGTGGGCACGCCCACGGGTTCGCCCGCCAGGTTCACCGACTTGCCGAGTGACTCCATTTCCAACTGCTGTATGTAGGGCACCAGGTTGGCCAAGCGGAAGTCGTAGGGCGCGATGTTCAGCGACCCATAGTCCAGGACGCTGCGGTTGACGATGCCCGACAAGGCCATCTGCACTGGGGCGTTCTCGGCAAACGGGGCTTCCGCAAAGTGCGCGTCCATGGCGGCGGCGCCTGCCTGCATGCCGGCAACCACATCCGCGCTGACCGCCAGGGCGGTGGTCAGACTGACAGCCGACCACAAGGAGAAGCGGCCGCCGACCCAGTCCCAAAACTTGAAAATATGGGTGTCGGGTACGCCCCATTCGCGCGCGACATCGGGGCGTGCGGTAATGGCGACCACTTGCTGATAGGGGTCGCTGACGCCAGAGCCTTGCAGCCACTCGATGGCCCGTTGGCCGTTCTGCAACGTCTCGGCCGTGGTGAAGGATTTTGACGCCAGGACAATAAGGGTGTCGTGCGGGTCGAAGCCCGCCAAACCACCCTCGATGGCGTGGCCGTCAATATTGGCTACAAAGTGCACTTGCCGCCAGGTGCCAGCGTAGCCGAATGCGCTGACCGCCAGGCGCACACCCCAGTCGCTGCCCCCGATGCCTATATGCACGATGTTGCGCCAACGGCGTTCCGAGTCGGCCATACGCACGAATGCATTCAGCCGCTGACGCTCGGCGGCTATTTCTTCGGTGGGGGCGGGGGCGCGCAAGGCGCTGTGCCAGGCGGCGCGCTCTTCCGTGACGTTGGCGACGCCGCCCGTAAGCAGGCGTTCGCGCATCTGCGGAAAATCGCGCGCAAGCAATAAGGCCTCGGAGGCAGCGGCAAGCCCGGGTGAGCTACCTTGTCCGCTGATATCGATGTCGATGTCGGCGGCCCTGATGACGCGCAATGCATTGACGTCGATGGTGACTGCCGAAGCCGCTTTCTCGAAGGCAATCCATTCGGGCAAGCCGGCTAGTGTCGGTTGCTCGGGGAGATCTCGCGAGTAATCTGTGGCAGTTTGTTTGCTGGTCACCGGCGTTCCTTCGGCATGTCGATCGTTAATCGATTGTAATGCCTTCAGGACTGCCGTTTATGCAAAATGCAAGCCGTGTCTCCGGCTGTTTCAGTGCTTAACGGCGACGCTGGCTGGGGCCGCCTGGTGCACGACCGGCGATATGGCGGAAGGTGATGCGACCTTTGCTGAGGTCGTAGGGGGACATTTCCAGCGAGACTTTGTCGCCTGCCAGAATGCGGATGTGGTGCTTGCGCATTTTTCCGCCGGTGTACGCGACAACGGGGTGGCCGTTATCCAGGGTGACACGAAAACGAGAGTCGGGCAGAACTTCAGTTACGAGACCACCCATTTCGATCAATTCTTCTTTAGCCATATATGTTTCCTGTAAAAATTTAAGGAAAGCACCATCGCGCCGGACTCGCGCTGCGTATCATCCGACAGACCGCCGACGGCGGCTAAAGGGCGAACAGGTGCTTCGTAACGCCATGTTGGCGTTGGGTGCTGCGGCCATAAAGTGGCCGTGTATGGAGTTGTGCGTTGGTGCAATGTGCGGCTGTATTTAGCTTTAGCACTGCTTGGGGTAATTACCAATACACACCAGTAGCAATGTTAGCATGGCGGGCTTGCAAAAGCCAGTTTTTTATGTCATATGCGACGTTCAGTGCATGGGACGTCGCGTCATACATACGCGATAATGGCGCTTTGCCTTCTTCAGAGTGCGCAACATGTCTTCGACCATCCTCGTTACTGGCGGTACGGGTTTCATAGGAAGTCACACTACCGTGGCCCTGCAGCAGGCCGGGTATCGGGTCTTGATACTGGATAACTTGTGCAATAGCAGCATGGCGGTTCTGGACTCGATTGCTGCCATCACGGGCACTCGTCCCGAGTTCATGCTGGGCGACGTATGCGATGCCGAGTCCTTGCACACTGTTTTCAAGCGTAATGACATCGTTGCTGTGCTGCACTTTGCCGGCCTGAAGGCCGTGGGCGAATCCACACGCATACCGCTGGCGTATTACGACAACAACGTGCATGGTAGCGTCCAGTTGCTGGCGGCCATGCAACGGGCTCAGGTGCGCTGCTTTGTGTTTTCTTCCTCGGCCACCGTTTACGGCGATCCGCAAAAGCTGCCACTGACCGAAGACCATCCTCGATCCGCCACCAATCCCTATGGGCATACCAAGCTGGTGGTGGAAGACATCATGGCCAATCTGCATGCCAGCGAAGACGGCTGGCGCATGGCGCGCTTGCGCTATTTCAACCCGGTCGGTGCCCACCCCAGCGGCCTGATAGGCGAAGCGCCGCAAGGCACGCCCAACAACTTGATGCCTTATGTCGCGCAAGTGGCCACGGGCCATAGGCCCAGCCTGCAGGTGTATGGCAACGACTACAACACCCCGGATGGCACGGGCGTACGCGATTACATACACGTAATGGACCTGGCCGCAGGCCACGTGGCCGCCTTGCGTCATTGCCTGGATGCCAAGCAGGCCTTGTTGACGGTAAACCTGGGCACGGGCAAGGGCTATTCGGTACTGGAGATGGTACGCGCGTTTGAGGCGGCCAGCGGTCGGCCTGTGCCTTACGATATCGTGGCCCGTCGGCCTGGCGACATTGCGGCTTGCTGGGCCGATACCGAACTGGCTCATCAGACGCTAGGTTGGCGGGCCACCAAAGAGATCGATGAAATGTGTGCCGACGCCTGGCGCTGGGAAACCCAGCGCGCCCAACGCAAGTAGCTTAGGCTCTGTGCCGGTATTGCCGTGTATGGGCTTTGTCCTTGTGGCCATGCGCCAGCGGCAGGGCGGTTTTGTACGACACCTGTTTCAGTGCGAAGCTGGAGCGTATCTTGTCGATGCCGGGTATGGGCGTAAGCTGCTCCAGAATGAAGTGTTCCAGCGCCCCGATGTTGGCCACAGCCACCCGGATCAGGTAGTCCGAATCGCCAGTCATCAAATAGCACTCCATCACTTCGTCGTGCTCGGCAATGCGTTGTTCGAAGTTGGCCAAGGCTTCCTTGTCTTGCGACTTCAGGCTGATAGAGATGAACACGTTAAGTCCCAGGCCCAGGGCCGCCGCGTTGGCCAGGGCAACATAGCGCACGATAATGCCGGCCGCCTCCAGTGCCTTGACGCGAGCCAGGCAGGGCGATGGCGACAGATGCACGCGTTTGGCGAGCTCTACATTGCTAAGCGAGCCGTCGCGTTGCAACTCGCCCAGTATCCTCAGGTCGGTTGCATCCAGTTTCATCTGCCGAGTATTGTCGTTCATGCGGCATTTTATGCTGAATTCTGCCGGTAAGCTTGGCAGCATCAAAAGCACATGCTGCCTTGATTATCGGAGAATAGGGCGTTGTCATCTGATCATTCTGGACCTTGGCCATGAGTTCTCCCATCCCTACCAACATGTTGCTGCCCAACGCCGTTGATATCGATCCCGAAGAGACAGCGGAGTGGCATGAGGCTTTCCAGTCTTTGGTCGAAGCCCATGGCCCGCAGCGCGCCGCCTTCATGCTGGACGAGCTGGCTCGGCTGGCTGCCAGCCAGAGCGTGCGCTGGCGGCCCACGCTGGGCACGCCCTATGTCAACACCATACCGGCGGCGCAACAAGCAGCCTTCCCGGGCGACCTGGCCATGGAAGAGAAGCTGGGTGCATTGATGCGCTGGAACGCGCTGGCCATGGTGGTGCGCGCCAACGCCGCGTACGGAGAGCTGGGCGGCCATATTGCCAGCTATGCCAGCGCTGCGGATCTGTTCGAGGTTGGCTTCAACCATTTCTTCCATGCCAGGTCCGAACAGCATGGCGGCGACCTGGTCTTCTTGCAGCCGCATAGCGCACCGGGCGTTTATGCCCGCGCTTACCTGGAAGGACGGCTGACCGAGCAAGACCTGTCCTTTTATCGGCAAGAGCTTACTGCTCCGCAACATGGGGCGCGCGGGCTATCCAGCTACCCCCATCCTTACCTGATGCCGGACTTCTGGCAGTTTCCCACTGGCTCTATGGGCATAGGCCCCATCAGCTCCATCTATCAGGCGCGCTTCATGCACTACCTGACCGACAGAGGCCTGCTGAACTGCACCGGGCGCAAGGTATGGGGCATATTTGGTGACGGCGAAATGGACGAGCCCGAATCCATGAGCGCTTTGACGCTAGCCGCACGCGAGCGTCTGGACAATCTGGTCTGGGTCGTCAACTGCAACTTGCAAAGACTGGACGGCCCGGTGCGCGGCAACAGCCGGGTCATCGACGAGCTGGAGCGGTTGTTCCAGGGCGCTGGGTGGAACGTCATCAAAGTGCTGTGGGGCAGCGACTGGGACGGCCTGTTCGCACGCGATCACAGTGGCGCCCTGATGCGTGCCTTGTCCAACACGGTGGACGGCCAGATGCAAACCTTTGCCGCCAAAGACGGCCGCTATAACCGCGAACATTTTTTTGGGCAGACGCCCGAGCTGGCGCAGCTGGTTGAAGGCATGAGCGACGAGCAGATCGACGCCTTGCGTCGGGGTGGCCATGACCTGGTCAAGATCCATGCCGCCTATGCGGCGGCCGCCACGCATACCGGCACGCCTACGGTGATACTGGCGCATACCAAGAAGGGCTACGGCATGGGCAGCGCCGGCCAGGGCCGCATGACGACTCACTCGCACAAGAAGTTCGAAGACACCGATTTGCTTGGCTTCCGCGATCGCTTCAAGCTGCCTTTGACCGACGAACAGACGCTGGGCTTAAGCTTTTACAAGCCGACGCCAGACAGCCCCGAACTGCAGTACCTGCGCAAGCGGCGGGAGGCCCTGGGCGGGCCCATGCCCGTACGCCACACGGCTGCTCCCGTGCTGGACCTGCCGGCCATCGACAACTATGCCGGCTTTGCTGCCAAGGAGGCCGGCCGCGAGATGTCCACCACCATGGCCTTCGTGCGCATGCTGGGCGGTCTGCTGCGCGATGCACAGTTGGGGCCACGCATCGTACCCATCGTGGCGGACGAAGCGCGCACCTTTGGCATGGCCAATCTGTTCAAGCAAGTGGGCATTTATTCCAGCGTCGGCCAGCGCTACGAACCCGAAGACATTGGGTCCATCCTTAGCTATCGCGAAGCCATCGATGGCCAGATTTTGGAAGAAGGAATCAGCGAAGCGGGCGCGATCTCCAGCTGGGTGGCCGCAGCCACCAGCTACAGCGTGCACGGCATCGCCATGCTGCCCTTCTATATCTATTACTCCATGTTTGGCTTCCAGCGCGTGGGCGACCTGATCTGGGCCGCCGCCGATCAACGCCCACGCGGCTTCCTAATCGGCGCAACGTCCGGCCGCACAACCTTGGCCGGGGAAGGCCTGCAGCACCAGGACGGCAGCAGCCACCTGATGGCAAGCACCATCCCCAACTGCAAATCGTATGACCCCGCCTTTGCCGGCGAGCTGGCCGTTATTGTTGATCGCGGCATGCGCGAAATGGTTACCGAGCAGCGGGATGTTTTCTACTACATCACCATCACCAACGAAAACTATGCACAGCGGCCCTTGCCGGACGGAGCGGCAGAGGCTGTGCTGCGCGGGGCCTATCTGTTCGAGCGCGTCGAAGCTGATGCGGCCGCCTTGGCAGGGGGCGCCGCGCCGCAGCGGGTCGTGCTGCTGGGCTCGGGCGCCATCTTCACCGAAGTGCTGCAGGCGGCAAAGCAGTTGGCCGCGCGCGGCATCGCCAGCGACGTGTACAGCGTGACCAGTTGGACAGAGTTGGCACGAGACGGCCAGGGCCACCAGCAGGCTTACATTACCGGCCTGCTGGAAGGCTCCCCAGCACCCATAGTTGCGGCCACCGACTACGTGCGCCTGCTGCCCGAATCCATACGGGCCTATCTGCCGCCAGGGCGCCGGTATGTCACCCTGGGCACCGACGGCTTTGGTCGCAGCGACACCCGCGCTGCACTACGGAAATTCTTTCAGGTTGATGCCAATGCCATCGAGCAGGCGGCCCTGCGCTCATTGGCATAGCACTGGGCGACCTGATATGCTTTCGGGAAAACCCCAAAAGAAAGCGCTCGCCCCTGAATGAAACCCGCAACAATGCAGTTGATTCTGATCGGCATCATGGCCATCTGGGGCTTGAACATCTCCGCCATCAAGGTGCTGACGGATTACTTCGACCCCCTGCTTATCGCCGTCATTCGCATGATCATGGCGGCTGTGGTTATCAACATCGCCGTCGTCTGGACGCGCCGTCCCATGCCGCTGTTGGACATTACATCGGGCCAGTGGCTGCGCCTGACCTTATGCGCCGTGCTGATGGTTTACGCCAACCAGATCATGTTCACGACCGGCATGCAGACCGCCAGCGCCACGAACTCGTCGATTGTCCTGGCACTTAGCCCCTTGGTGGCCTCGCTGCTGGCCGCCTTGATTTTCCGGGAAACGCTGACCGGCGTGCGCGTGTTGGGCATCGCGCTGGGCTTTGGCGGCGTGTTTGCCGTGGTCTTCAGCGGCCAGGGGGCGGCGCTATCTGGCCCCACCTGGGGCGATGTCTTGATCTTTGCCGCCATGCTCAGCTTCGTGGGCGGCGGCCTGTTAATCCAGGATCTGGCACGGCAGTTCAATGCCCTGACCATCAGTTGCATCATCTACACCATAGGCGCTGTCTTCCTGTGCGTGCACGTTTCCTTCAGCAGCGTCCCCCTTGATCTGGCGGTACTGGCCGCGCCTGGCGTGTGGCCCTGGTTGCTGATGATCTTCTCGGGTGTGATGGCTACCGCTGTTTGCAACGTGATCTGGAATCGCGCCATCGCCGAACTCGGCGTGGCACGCACGTCCGTGTTCCAGTACTGGATACCCGTGTTTGGCGTGGGCTTTGCCATGCTGTTGTTGGGCGAACCGTTCTCGTGGTGGCATCTGGTGGGCCTGGTCGGCATTTTGCTGGGGACCTACCTGGGTACCCGCCGGCCGAGGGTTCGATGATGACGCCGGTGCTGGTCATCCATGGCGGCGCGGGCGCTATCTCGCGCGTTTCTGCCAGCCCGCAGGTATTGCAAGAGTACGAAACGGCCTTGCTGGCAGTGCTAGAGGGTGCCAGTCGTGTTTTAGCGGAGCAAGGCAGTGCGCTGGATGCCGTCACCGAGGCCGTGCGCCTGCTGGAAGAATGCCCCTTATTCAATGCCGGTCGTGGCGCTGTCTTTACCAGCGATGCACGGCACGAGCTGGACGCGGCCATCATGGATGGGCGCACGCTTGCCTGCGGTGCAGTGGCCAACGTCAGCACACTGCGCAACCCCATTCTGGCAGCGCGCGCCGTCATGGAACACAGCCCGCATGTTTTGTTTGCGGGCGCCGGCGCCGAAGCGTTTGGTGCGCAGCACGGGTTGGAAATCGTCCCGCCCGATTTCTTCTCCACCACAGCACGCCGTGAACAACTGGAGCGCGTGCGCCGTACCGGCGAAGCCACCATCGCCTTGGACCACGACGCCCCGCTGGACGAAGGCAAGAAGATGGGCACCGTCGGTGCAGTGGCATTGGACGCTTATGGCAACCTGGCCGCCGCGACCTCCACTGGCGGCATGACCAACAAGCGGCCCGGCCGCGTCGGCGATACCGCCATTATTGGCGCCGGTTGCTATGCCAATAATCAAACATGCGCCGTGTCGGCCACCGGCACCGGCGAAGCATTCATGCGCCTTGTCGCCGCCTACGACGTGTCGGCGCGGATGCAGTATGGCGGGGCTTCGTTGGACGACGCAGCGCGCCATGTCGTGGCGCATAGCCTGCCAGCCGTCGGCGGAGCGGGCGGACTGATTGCCGTGGACGCGCAGGGCAATCTCGCCATGCGGTTCAATACGCAGGGCATGTATCGCGGCTATGTGCGGGTGGGGCAGGATGCGGTGGTGAAAATTTACCGTTGAAGCTATAGGCCCTGCCGTTCCGCTACGAGCAGTTACAGAGTTGCTGCAGAACTATTACAGAACAGACCGATACGGCCGTAGTTATTTCACGCTGCTGCAAACTGACGTTTTCGCCTTGCCCGGTTAGATCAGGCTGACTACGCTGGCTTCACTGACATTAATAGGAGTCGTCATGAAGCTGCATCGTAATTTTGTTCGCGTCGCCACCGTCGGATTGTTGGCCCTCACATTGGTCGGGTGTGCGCACCACGACCGCAAGACTAGCAATACCTTGATGGGTGCCGGTCTGGGTGCCGCTGCCGGTGCAGTGGTAACTGGCGGCGATCCTCTGTATACCTTAGGTGGTGCAGCAGCGGGCGGGTTGCTGGGCAACGTCCTGACTGAAGATCGTCAATACCGCGGCAAGGAAAGCCGCAGTCGCGGGCGCGGCCATAAGAAACACCACCGGGGCCGACGCTGAGGTAGCAGCGGCACAGCGAGTGGGGGGTCAGGCAATTCCGGTTACTAGCACCAGCGCTCGCTCGACCGCCCGCATTCTTTCGTCGTCTATCCGCCCGAAGGTTTTGCCTATTTTCGCCCGAGGGATAGTTGCAATCTTATCTGCCATGACTTGAGACAGGGCTTGCAGCCCATTGCTCAAGTCCGGCTCTATCGTGATGCGAAAGAGGGCGTTACGCAGCTCGCTGGTAATCGGGCATACGATTACGCTTTCCAGCTCAGCCAAGAGATTGGATTGGATGATTAAGGCCGGGCGAGGCTTGCCATAGTCCCCTTGTAAAGACACTGTTACTAGATCGCCACGAACAGTCACTGCCAGCCTTCAGTTTGCGCAGCAGCCGCTTCGACGAACCCCAACATGTCGTGCTCGGCTGGATCATTCTTTAGCTGGCGACATTGTTGCTGAAGCTGCTGCGCGATCTCGGGTATGCGAGTGTCAGGAACCCACATCTGAATTGGGCGCAGACCTGCAGCGCGCAGCTTGGCGCGATGGCGCTCTACTTTGCTTATCGTCGGCATGGTCGTCCTGTTAAAGTGGCTAAGCGGGGTTACATGTTACCTTGCATGGAGCGATTAAACAATATGCAGGCGTTGCTTGCACAGCGGTTCAGCATTAGGGAATCAAGAGCTTGACGCTGGCAAGACCGAATCATTGGCCGATGTAGTGGCCAAACTGAAAGCCAGTAGAGACTCGAGTTGATGCCAGGCGCACGAACGGCTATAAGATCTTGCCGACTTCGCGCGAAGTGAAGATTGATGTGCGGATGAGCTGGTTTAGGTCGCGATCCAGCCAACGAAAGGCGGCGGAAACTATCAACTACAAGCCCAGCCGCTCTCGCTGATAGCTGCCATCCTGCACATGCTGGCACCATTCTCGGTTATCCAGGTACCACTGCACGGTTTTCCGGATGCCTGATTCGAAGGTCTCTTGCGGCGTCCAGCCCAGCTCTTGCTGGATCTTGCTGGCGTCTATGGCGTAGCGCATGTCGTGGCCGGGGCGGTCTTGCACATAGGTGATCAGATCCCGGTATTGCGCCACGCCCGCCGGCTTGGCGGGGGCGAGCTCTTCCAGCAAATCGCAAATGGTTAGCACTACCTCGATATTCCGCTTTTCGTTGTGACCGCCCACGTTGTAAGTCTCGCCCAGCTTGCCCTCGGTTACTACCTTGTATAGCGCACGGGCGTGGTCTTCGACGTATAGCCAGTCACGCACCTGCAAGCCTTTCCCGTAGACCGGTAAGGGCTTGCCCTCCAACGCATTCAAGATCATCAACGGGATCAGCTTTTCGGGGAAGTGATAAGGCCCGTAATTGTTGGAGCAGTTGGTAATAATGGTGGGCAAGCCATAAGTGCGACGCCAGGCTCGCACCAGATGGTCCGAACTGGCCTTGCTGGCAGAATAGGGCGAGCTGGGGGCGTATGGCGTGGTTTCGGTAAACAAGTCTTCCGGGTCTTCCAGGTCGCCGTATACCTCGTCCGTAGAAATATGATGGAAGCGGAAGCCGTCGCGGGCGGCACCTTGCAGGCCGGCCCAGTATTGCCTTGCGGCTTCCAGTAGGGTGTAAGTGCCCACAATATTGGTTTCGATGAAAGCTGCCGGCCCATCGATAGACCGGTCCACATGCGATTCCGCCGCCAGATGCATCACCGCATGCGGCTGGTGTTGCTGGAACACGCGGTCCAGCGCCCCACGATCGCAGATGTCGACTTGTTCGAAAGCGTAGCGGTCGCTGCCAGCCACTTGCGCCAGAGACTCCAGGTTGCCGGCGTAGGTAAGCTTGTCCACGTTGATAACGGCATCGCCTGTGTCGCGGACAATATGCCGGACCAGTGCCGAGCCGATAAAGCCGGCACCGCCGGTGACAAGGATTTTCATGAATTTTCTTCTAGCGTAACGAGGTTAATTGTAGGTGCAGGTCTGGTGCCGACTGTTTAGGCTTCGCCCGACTCAACTACTTGGGCGCTACCGCGAGATCTGGGATCTGGCCTAGGACATACCGAACGCAGGCCGTCAATATGCTCGTTGAGGTCATCGGGTATGGGACGCCACATGGGATCCAAAACAAAGTCTATTCCCTCGCGCCGCGCGAGCTTGGCTGCTGGGACAAAGTCAGCATCGCCAGCGACTAGAACAATTTTGGAGACTTGTTGTTTAAACGTCAAAGAGGCGATATCCAAGCCTATTCGCATGTCCACACCCTTCTGGCGAAGGTCAAGCTCAACGTCAGCGTCCGTAAGCTCCTCAAGCGTTTTCTTGCCTTTTAACAAATCTGTCGCGCTTGCAGGTTTAAGCCTCCAGTCAGCATGTGTCAGGTTACCCAACCGCAGAGCTAGCTTCCTCTTTTTTAGTAAGGCGTGGTGAAGTTGATGTCTGAATTTCGCTTCTTCTCGCTTAAGTGCATGAGTGCGTATCTACAGGCCAAATCTGCAGCTCTTTTGCCATCGTATAGATTGTGCGGCTCGATAGCACGAAATCGCTTGATGAAGTAAGCGCCATCAATCAGTATCGCTGCAGTCATAGCGTACGACCCCGTTGGGCAAAAGAAAAGCCCAGAGGTTCGGCGGTCACGGGATGTGTGTGGCGCTTACTGCTAAGGGCTTGATGTGGAAATTATACGGAAATCCCTGGCAAATATCTAGAGCTATGGATATTTTGATCCTCCGGTGGAGTACTTCGGCTCAATACGGAACGCGTAAAATAAGCAGCATGACAGCACCCGCCGCCGATCAACCGACCCCCTGGCATGTGGCCTACACCAAGCCGCGCCAAGAGAACGTCGCCAAAGATAACCTCGAACGCCAAGGGTTCGAGGTGTATCTTCCCTTGTTCAAGACATTCAAGAAACCCCGCCAGATGGCTGATAAGGCAGCAACCGAAAAGTTGCTGACTTTCGAGCCCATGTTTCCGCGCTATATTTTCTTCAGGCCGACCAGCGCTCAGCAGTCCATGGGTACGCTGCGCTCGACCCGGGGTGTGTCTACTGTGGTGATGTTTGGTAATACGTTTGCTCAGGTCCCCCTGGATCTACTGGATTCAATCCGGCTTGCGGAAAGCCTGCGCAACGAGGCGGGGCTGGAAGAGGTCAGCCCTTACAAGCCGGGCAGTTGGGTTCGCCTGCGCGATCCGGCGCTGTCGGGCCTGGAGTGCCTGGTTCAAGAGGTATCGTCCGAGCGGGTTACGGTGCTGCTGCAGATACTGGGTCGGCAGAAGTCGCTGAAGGTGGACTTCAGGCAGATTGAAGCGCTGTAGCGGCAAGCGCCCATAGCGCCTAAAACCGCGTTTGCACACCCATCATGAAGATGTCCCGCTGGTTGTCGTTGAACGCCACATTAGAGCGATTGCGCGCATGCATGTACTGGGCTCGTACCACCAGGTTGCGGCCCGCCCATCGGCTTACATCCCATAGCGCGGTCAGGCCGACAGTCTGTTGACGGTCGTCCCGTACATCGGGAAAGAAGGCCATGGCTTTGTCATAAGTGACATTGGTGTAGCGATAGTTGGCGATAAATTCCAGATCGTGCCGCGCTTTCCAGACGGCATACACGGATGGGCCGTTGGTTCGTCGCGAGAACACGTCTTCGTTGGCATGTTCGCGCTGCAACACGTATTCCGCGCCCAAGTTCCAATCAGGAATCAATTGGGTGTTAACGCCCAAACCGGCATGCAAGCCGTGGGCGTCGCGCCGCCTGTCTACTTGTACCCGCCGATCGAAATAGCCGGTGCTGAAGGTAAGGTTCACCTTGTGGATCACAGCCTTGGACACGCGCCCGACCACACCAGTGTTCGCTTCTTGCAGACGGCTATCCTGGCGTATGTACCGGATGCTCGGTTGCAGGCTGGCCGATACCCCATGCTGCTGGTTGCGGTAGATCAGTGCCGTGGCCAGCGTCAGGCTGTCGTTCGTAAAGTTGGCATCTTCGAAATAGTCGGTGCGCGATACGCCGCCCTGGAACAGCAGCGAGAAGCGCGGACTAAGCCGGTGGGCATAGCTGCCATTGAGGCTGGTGTTGGCGCCCCAAGACGACTTGGGCATTGCTTCGGGTACCAGGCGAAACTGTATCGGGGTGGTGCCCACCACGGCGGGGACGATGTCAGACGTTGGGCCGCCGTTGATGTTGCTGTCGTGTATAAGGCCGGCGAATAGCTCGATTGCCCAGGGCTTGCTTGCCGTGCCGGCGATCAACGCCGCCGGATCGTTGGCGCCCAGCCGTTCGGCTAGGTTTTGCATAATGGGCGAGGCTTCGTCGCCAGGCCCGACGCGCGCTGCATCTGCAAACAGGGGCCCGGCAAGCCCGGGTTGACCGGCTTTCACATATAGGGCTGCCAGTTCGGCTCGGGGGCGCGTGGCATTGGGCAGCAAGGCGATCAACTGGCGGTAATAGGCAATGGCCTCTTGCGTGTTGCCTGAAGCATCGGAGCAGCGCGCCAGCAGGTACAGGCTGTTGGCATCTGCGGTCGCTGCGCCGCCAGCGCGCTTCAGTATGATGCAGGCGGCCCCGGGCCGATTCTCTTCCAGCATCAACTGGGCCAGGGCGTTGCGTTGAGCCGTGACGGTCGCTGATGCGCTGCTCTGGGCGTTTGCGGCGCCTGCCGCGAAGGTGGCCGTCATAGCCAGGCCCGCAAGTGTCGATAGCGACACGCTGGCGCGTCGTTTCCAGTGTTTGGTTTGCATAGTTTATGTGCCGGTGTTGGTGCTAGCGTTTGCCGTTGAAGGTGCCGTCCGCCGATGCCGATCCGCTATCGAAGTCTATGCCCCAGGTGCCGCCCACTTCTTCTGCGGCCGGCCCGTAGAACATGCCATTGATATCTACGCCAGTCACAATAAGCGGATTGGGATCCAAGCTTGCTCCATAGCTACCGCTTGCCGCACTGACCGAAGTGAAGCTGTTGCCCGGCTGCTGGATCGTGAAAATTGCCGCGCCCATGTTGTTATCGAAGAATATTGACGATTCAATCTGCTCGGCACTGAAATCGGCCACCATGGTGAGATCACCGTTTAGAGCCGTTCCATTGGCAAAGGCGCCGCTAGCCCGGCCGTTGTATAGCGCAGTGCCGGTGAAGGGCATATCCGAAATGGGCGTAACGAACCCGGCATCGAAGTACGGATACATAGCGACCTGATCGGCACTGGTCGCCGCCTGTACGACGGATTCTTCTACCAGTTGACCGATAAGTACTTCATTGGCGATTTGATCCGTCCAGGCAAGGTTGTCGTTCGACTCGGGTGGCGCATCCGGATCGGCGGCGCCTGAGTCGGTAGTGGTTTGATCGGTGTCCGCCCCAAGCATGCCGGCCAGGTCTTGATTGGTGACTTCGCCTTCCGGGTTGGCGTCGGTGGGATCGACCATGTTTTGGTCCAATACCTGGTCGCCCAGGATGGCGACCGACGCTGTAAAGGCTGCGTTAATAAGCTGCTCGCGAGTTGCCGGCTGGGTGTAATCGGAGAACCCGGGCATAATGCCGGCCTCAACCGCAGCCTTTATGTACCCTTGCGCCCAATCGCTTGCGCCCGGCACGTTGGGGGTGTTGTCCATGTTCTGGTCCAGCTCCAACAGCTCTACCACCAGTTTTGCCAGATCTTGTAGGCTTACATCCCCGCCCGGACTGAATACTCCCTCGGGTGACTGGGGAGTCTGGTCGGCACCTTGAAGGTTGGCGATGTCCCAGCTGGAACGAGATGTGTCGGAAAAGTTCGGTTGCTGCGGAGGGCTGGGCACTGCTTCCAGACCCATGAGCAAGGCAGCGACTCGCGCGAACTGCGCGCGGTTCATATTTTGATCGATCGCCGCGTCAGCCGACGTCCCAGTAATAATACCCTTGGCCGCGAGGGCATCGAACTTTTCCTGGGTGGTAAGACCTTCGCCATGCGCCAAGGCGCATACGCTTGATAGCAGCAGCGTTGCTGCATATTTGAATGGTGTCGTCACTAAGGGCTCCTGGCGAGCAGGAATATAGCGCGTAACGTTTGCTCGCAATTATTATTATTTGTAGCGTTGGGTAGTCTACGGCCAGATGGTCAAACACGCAACAGAAAATGTCGGTTACCGTAGTGGCTAATCAAGTTGCCGGGCTCTACATTTGCCTGCACGGGGAATGATCCAAACTACGCTTCAACCAAGCTGGGAAACCGCGGTCTCAGCCAGCGTTTTCTTCTTTTTCGCGCTGATGTTGGCTGTGCCGTCGGGTTATTCGTACGGCGCTGCCGCCCTGTTACTGCTGAGTCTTGTCTGGCTTGTCCAGCATCGCAGTCTGCGTATAGACGCTGCAGATAAAACCCTTTGTTATCTGCAGCTTGCTGTGTTTGCTGTAAGTCTGATCATGCTGCTGGTTCACGACAACGCAGCCCGTAGCCTGGATCAAAACAGCAGGTGTCTCCTGGCCATCCCGATACTCATCTTTCTGCGTGCTGTGCCGCCCCGGCTGGAAGCGTTATGGGCGGGGCTTGTTGCCGGTGCAATTGCAGCCGCCTGCGTAGCAGCTTGGCAAGTTCATTGGGCCGCTGTCACCATCGACCGGGCTACCGGCTTTGTGACCAGCGCCGTGCCTTTCGGGAATATGGCGTTGATGTTGGGGCTGCTATGCGTTGCGGGGATGCCGTGGGCGAGGTCCCAGCAACGGTCGCACCAGCCATACTGGATTGCAGCGCTACTGCTGGGCGCCACGGCCGGAGCTTACGCGTCGGTGGCATCGGGCTCGCGGGGTGGCTGGTTAGCACTTGCACCCGTTGCGCTGATTCTTATGGCAGCGTTCGTGACACGACGCAACGCGGCTCGCTGCACTCTTGGCATTGCTGCATTGGCCGCGGTACTGGCTGTAATGTGGACTATGCCCGATAGCACAGTGCGTCAACGCTACGACGAAGCCGTGGTAGAAATAAGCAGCTATGTGCAGGAAAACGATTCCCGCTCTTCCATAGGAGGACGGCTGGAGATGTGGCGGGCGGCTGCCGCCAGTATTCCCGAGCGTCCACTGTTGGGCTACAGCCGCGCCGAGTATCCCCAGCATCTGCAAGTGCTTATCGAGCAGGACCGCGTTGCCCCTTATGCGGCGGAACTTGTCAACACACACAACAACTATTTAGAGGTTTGGCTGTTCGAGGGTCTGCCGGGCTTATTGGCCTTGCTGGCCCTCTATGGCTTTCCATTGTGGTTCTTCTGCCAGAGGCTGCGATCAGAAGATCGTACGGTGCAGTCGCTGGCGGTGGCCGGCGCTGTGCTTCAGGTGGGCTTTTTCACGTTCGGGCTGACCCACGTGATTCTAGGGCGCAATAGCGGGGTGGTTTTCTTTACGGTTACGCTGGTGATTCTGTGGGCGGGGCTACGAAAACGAGAAGCCTACTTCTAGTAACTACAGTGAGAGGGTAAGCTGCGCGCCGGGATGTGACGCTCACTTAGATTCCTACCACCTATAGCTGATGGCCAAATGATATAAAATGCGGGCCTACACCGATGATCGGCGGTCGAATAGGCCTGTCGCATACTTCCCATCCAGCTGCTTGGTTTGACGGGAGGAGGTCAGAACGACGTGTCGAAGCCGGCATGCTCCTAACTGACAACCTAAAAAGTCCGATAACATGATAGGCACGCCATCCGCCTTCAGATTAGTATGAATATAGTGTCTAGATGAGTGCGACCCTCCCCTTAGAATCACGCCGCTGCTTCTCTTTGGCCGCGTCCTTGAGCGCCTTTCTCTTTTACGCCCTCTGCTTCGTACTCCCTTCGGGGTACTCATATGGGGCCGGCTTGGTTTTGCTCGCGAGCGTTTGGTTTTTTATTAGCAACAAGACAGTGAGCGGCCTCTCGGTCGAAGATAAGCGCCTAGCCTTAGTGCTAGGCGGCACCTTTCTAGTGGCGCTCGCGGCCTTCCTAGGCCATGGAAACAAGCCCAAGACGCTAGACCAAGTCAGTCGATGTTTGTTACTCATTCCAGTATTGTTCTTTTTGATAAAGATACCGCCTAGGGTAGGCTACTTATGGTCGGGTGTTGCCGTCGGAGGGATTACAGCAGCATGTATAGCGGCTTGGCAAAAGTTCGGCTTAGGCATCGAAAGACCATCAGGTTTCATGACTAGTGCTATACCTTTTGGCGACCTAAGTCTTGTCACTGCTTTCCTATGTTTGGGTGGTCTGCTTTGGGAGCGGCCCACCGATGGAAGAGCAATGAATAACCTCAAATTCGCAATGCTGTTGTGTGGTTTTCTTTGCGGTATTTTTGCTTCATTTGTCTCAGGAACGAGAGGTGGATGGCTCGCTGTGCCGTTGGTTCTGGTTCTTTTTTGCACTTCACTCCTGCCCAAGATGGCGGTTCGACAGAAGATTACAGGCGTGCTTATAGTGCTTGTCGGATTGGGCGGTACCTTCGGCGTATTGCGCGACGATTTGTATGCTCGCTACGACACGACCGTAACGGAGCTCCAACAGTATGTTGAAGGAGACCGCTCCGCTACGTCCATTGGCCTAAGGTTAGAAGCGTGGAGCGTCGCAGCGGCTCATATTGCTCAACGACCGATATTAGGGTGGGGCCACGAGGAATACATCAACTCAGTAGAAGCGCTCACCCAAGAGGGGGAGATTGGCCGGTCTGTCGGTGGCCTTTCGAATACCCATAATAACTATTTAGAAGTTTGGCTGCACCAGGGCGTCTTTGGCTTGGCGATGCTCATAGCTTTATACTCGCTGCCATTTTTCTACTTCTGCAAGAGGCTCGGTTCGGACCGGCGGAATGTAATGGCCCTGGCAATATCCGGGGCTTCCGTAGTTGCATCCTTCGCAGTGTTTAGTCTTACACAGGTTATTCTGGGTCGGAATAATGGAGTAATCTTCTACCTCCTGTCGGTCGCCTTACTCTGGGGCTGCATGAGAAATGAAGAGGGCCGGGTCTGGTCTGATGGCGACCCCAAAGGTGGATTGATTACCGGCATAGATGAACTGCCAAGTTGAAGCAACAGGCAATACGAGCCTACGTGAGTGAATTTAAGATGGGAAAGCCTAAGGGCAAAATATTGTTAGTCGCATATGGCGGAGGCCATGTCGCGATGCTCGCCCCCATCGCTTTAGCATTGATGGAAGCGCGCCGCGAGTTCGTTTTCCTGGCGATGACGACAGCTCGCGAGCACCTCGAACGGCTTGGAATTCCGAGCATCGGTTTCAAGGATTTTCCAGAGGCGCAGAGCTCCACTGTGCGACAACGGGGTTTAGCACTGGCCTCGGATATTCCGCGGGGTGGTAGTGTTAGCCTCGAAGAGTCGGTGGCTTACCTGGGGCTTAACTTTCAAGCCTTGGTGGAAGAGCATGGCGAAGAGCGCGCCAACGCGCTGTACTCCAAGCATGGCCGCCAAGCATTTTTACCCGTAAATCTCCTGAAGAGCCTTATAAGGCGCGTAGGAGCCAGCATTGTTGTCGCCACTAATTCACCTCGAGCTGAGCAAGCGGCTATTGTGGCTGCAGGTGAGATAGGTATCCCGTCGGTCTGCGTTATCGACATGTTTGCCCTTCAGGAAATTGCCTGGATAGGCCAATCTGGTTACGCTGACCGCCTCTGTGTACTCAACGAACAGGTCAAAAGCCTATTCTTGGAAGCGGGACGTGAACCTTCCGAGATCATCGTCACTGGTAACCCGGCTTTTGATAGCCTGATGGACGAATCTGTAAAGATTGCCGGCCAACAAATGCGTGAGAAACGCGGCTGGGGGGACGGTCTAATTACCATCTTATGGGCATCGCAGATGGAGCCACAACGTCACCCGTTCGACGGCCGAGTGGGCGATCCGGAGTTGCCCCGGAAAGTCGAGGCACAACTGCGGATTTTTATAAAATCCAACAAGCGCTTCAGGCTGGTCGTTCGCTATCATCCGAGCGAGCATGTTCAGTTTGCGCAGGGTAGCGAGCGAGTGGAACTTAGCGTCTCATCCGAACCAATTGACGTTTTGCTGCATGCTGTTGATCTCGTCGTTGTGTCAGCCTCAACGGTAGGCCTTCAAGCTTTCATCGCTGGCCGCCAGGTAATATCGGTGGACTGCTCCATCTGGGCTAAAGATGCTCCGTTCTCGCAGATGGGAATCTCGCATGGTGTTCAGGAAATTGGCGAGCTGTCGCGGGCGATTTTGGATATTACTAAGCGGCAAGATAGCGACCATGGTCGTGTGTCGCGCCTGGGTTTAGAGGGTACGAGCGCGACCCAGCACGTGGTCCAGGTAATTAATTCCTTGTTAAAGATGTAGTAGCTTTGGAGAATTTAATGGAACGTATTTTAGTACCGCAAGAAACCGACAAAAGTTTATTTAGTAATGATCGTTCCGACTTGCAAACAAAGTATGGGCTCCCCAAGCACGTGCAGTACTGCACCAAGTGCGTGATATCGAATCAAAGGCCGAATTCTGCTGTGGAGTATACCCACACGAAGGCATCGAAGAAGGCCACGATTCATTTTGATGATGCCGGTGTTTGTGACGCGTGTAACTTTGCAGAGAAAAAGCGTACGGCGATAGATTGGGCCGACCGAGAACGTCAGCTAAGGGAGCTCTGCGATCGTCATCGTAGCAATGACGGCAGTTATGACTGCATCGTTCCGGGTTCCGGCGGCAAGGACAGCTTCTACGCTTCGCATATCCTACGTACTAAGTATGGCATGCATCCTTTAACCGTGACCTGGGCACCTCACGTTTATACTGAATGGGGATGGAAGAACTTTCAGCGGTGGATACATGCCGGTCACGATAATCTTCTTATGACCCCGAATGGGCGGGTCCATCGGCTGCTAACTCGGCTTGCGGTAGACAACTTGTTCCATCCGTTCCAAGCGTTTATGTTCGGACAAAAATCATTGGCACCGAAAATGGCGCTGTTGCATAAGATTCCGCTCGTTTTTTATGGTGAGAATGAGGCTGAGTATGGGAATCCTATTGGCGATACCGACACCGCGAAACGGGACTGGTCGTACTTTACCGCTGGAGATCAATCTAAAGTTAGCCTTGGCGGTGTGTCCATAGCCGATCTAAAGAGCCATTTTGGTGTTGAGCAGCAAGACTTATTGCCCTATCTCCCTGCCAATCCAGAAGAAATAGAGCGACAGAAAGTCGACGTCCACTACTTGGGGTATTACTTAAAGTGGCATCCTCAAAGTTGCTACTATTACGCGGTAGAACACGGGGGCTTTGAAGCCTCTCCTGAGCGGACGCCCGGAACCTATAGTAAGTACAACAGTATTGATGACCGGATCGACGACTTTCATTATTACACTACAGGCGTCAAATTCGGTATTGGACGTGCGAGCTATGATGCAGCACAAGAGATCCGATCTGGAGATATAACTCGTGACGAAGGCGTCGCGCTTGTTAAGCGATTCGATCACGAGTTCCCTGAACGATTTGCAGACGAAATATTTCAGTATCTCAGCGTCCCGGAAAATGAATTTCCGGAGGCTAGCAAAATGTTCGAACAACCTATTATGACTCGTGACTATTTCATGAGGCTTGCTGATACTTTTCGGAGCCCTCACCTATGGAAGTGGGAAGGCAATGTATGGTCGTTGCGACACGCTATCAGTTAATAAGAACGATATCTTAGGGTAGGATTACATGAGTAATTTGCGGCTCATCCCACGATTGGATATTAAAGGACCGAATCTAATCAAAGGCATTCGGTTGGAGGGACTTCGTGTGGTGGGAGACCCGCAAGAGTTTGCCCTGCGCTATTACGAAGCTGGTGCTGACGAGCTGATTTACATGGATATTGTCGCAAGCCTATATGGAAGAAACAATCTTGCCGCAATAATTAAAAGAGCGGCTGACCAAGTATTCATTCCGATCACAGTAGGCGGAGGGATTCGCTCTGTAGACGATGTGCGCGAGATGCTGCGTTCCGGAGCCGACAAGGTTGCAATTAACACGGCGGCCATTGCGCGACCAGCGCTTATATCAGAGGTGTCCCGCCGGTTCGGATCCCAAGCTATGGTGTTGTCAATCGAAGCCAAGCAGGTAGCGCTTGGGAAATGGGAAGCATATACCGACAACGGGCGTGAGCGTACGGGGTTCGATGTGGTCGAGTGGGCTGCGCGGGGCGTGGCGTTGGGCGCGGGCGAGGTACTTGTTACGTCGGTAGACCAAGAGGGCACGCGTAAAGGATTTGATGTGAAGTTGATCCGAGCCGTCAGCGAAGCGGTAACTGTTCCGGTTATTGCAAGTGGGGGAATGGGACATGTTGACCATATGGTTGCGGTGGCTCAAAGTGGGCTTGCCGCGGCGGTCTCGATGGCTAGTGTTGTGCACTACGGCTATATCCCGCTAGAACAAATACGCGCCGCAGCAATACACGCGAAGTTACCTGTGAGGAAGATTTAGATATGCCGAAGGTAACGCTCCTGGATTACGGCATGGCGAACTTGCTCAATGTCGCGCGCGCGTTTGAGTATTGCGGTGCCGAGGTGAAAATAACGACGGACGCCGGAGAGGCTCGGCGAGCGGATCGTCTTGTAGTACCTGGGGTTGGCGCCTTTGAGGATAGCCTTATAGAGATTCGTGATCGGGGCTTTGATGATGCCATTCACGGGTTCATCGGCTCCGAACGACCTCTTTTTGGGATTTGCGTCGGTATGCAAATGTTGTTCGACGTCAGCGACGAGTTTGGCGAGCATGCTGGTTTAGGTGTTCTGCCCGGGCGGGTGAGGGCTGTGCCGAACATGACAACCAATGGGGCGCCTCAAAAGGTACCTCATATTGGGTGGAATCATCTAATTTCACCGCTTTCTCAAAGGAACTGGAGTGACACCTTGCTGCACCCATACGTGGGCTTACATCCTGCCGTATATTTCGTGCACTCATTTTCGCCGGAACCGAGCGAAGTATCACATCGCTTGGCCGACTGTATGTATGGCGGGCACCGAATATGCGCAGCAGTTCAACATGAGAACATCATGGCTACGCAATTTCATCCTGAGCGTAGCGGTAAAGTTGGTCTGCTATTACTGCAGCGGTTTATGGATTTGTAGGTCGGTTGCGTGGGTGACGCAAACTCGTCATTGCGCGGATACACGGAGGTTTGGGTGAGTACGGTATTAGTAACAGGAGCCGACGGCTTCATAGGCTCGCATCTAACAGAGTTGTTGGTGAAGGAAGGTTATACGGTTAAGGCATTATCGCAATATAACTCTTTCAACTATTGGGGATGGTTAGAGGATGTCGATTGTCTGCCCCATATAGAGGTCCTGAACGGCGATGTGCGGGATCCAAATTATTGTGACCATATTACAAAAGGGGTCGACGTAGTTTTTCATCTCGCGGCACTGATCGCAATACCATACTCATATATCGCGCCGGATAGCTATGTCGATACGAATATTAAGGGCACACTCAATATCTGTCAGGCGGCTAGGAATAACAGTGTGGAGCGGATAATCCATACCTCGACGAGTGAAGTCTATGGAACTGCTCAATATGTTCCCATTGATGAGAGGCATCCGTTGCAGGCCCAGTCTCCGTACAGTGCCTCAAAGATTGGTGCCGACGCCATGGCAATGAGCTTTTTCAACGCATTTGATTTGCCGTTGACTATCGCTCGCCCCTTCAATACCTACGGTCCTAGGCAGTCAGCACGGGCTGTGATTCCCACAATAATCAGTCAGATCGCGGCTGGTCATCGGCAAATTAAACTTGGCGACGTTACACCGACACGGGATTTCAACTATGTGGCCGACACTTGTCAGGGTTTCTTGAAATTAGCTCGCTGTGATCAAGCCATCGGTGAAACGGTAAATATCGGATCAAACTACGAGGTTTCTATAGGGGACACGCTTAACATTATCAAGGAGATCATGGGTAGCAATGTGGAATTCTTGACAGAAACCCAGCGAATCCGCCCCGAGAAATCAGAGGTATTCAGGTTGTGGTGCGATAACAAGAAGCTAGTCGATCTCGTCGGTTTTAAGCCAGCATTCTCGCTTCGCAGTGGCCTTGAAGAAACCATTGAGTGGTTCACAAGGCCAGAGAACTTAGCCAAGTACAAGGCCGGTATATATAACGTCTAGGACAATATGTTTGACGCCATCATAAAATTCGTTCGCGAGCAGTACGCGACGAATGATTTTGTACCGTTGCACGCGCCGGTTTTCAGAGGGCGAGAGCAGGAGTATGTGACGGAGACGATAACTTCGACCTTTGTATCCAGTGTAGGGACATTTGTCGATCAGTTCGAGCATGATGTTGCTGCGTACACCGGTAGTGCACGGGCGACTGCCACGGTGAACGGGACGGCTGCACTGCATACCGCCCTGATGCTTGCAGAGGTCGGTAGAGGTGATTTAGTGATCACTCAGCCGTTAACCTTCGTCGCCACCTGCAATGCTGTGGCGTATTGCGGGGCGGAGCCAGTTTTTATTGACGTTGATCGTGCAACGTTAGGTCTCTGTCCCCATGCTTTAGCAAAGTGGTTAGAGACCCACGCATTCGTCGGCGACGACGCGTTATGTCATCGTAAATCTGATGGCAGAATAATTCGGGCATGCTTACCCATGCATACGTTCGGGCACCCCGTAGCTCTTGACGAGATGGTGGCGGTATGTGCGTTGTGGAATATCGCATTGATAGAAGATGCAGCCGAGTCGCTTGGGAGCCTATATAAAGGAAGGCATACCGGCACCTTCGGAAAACTGGGTACGTTAAGCTTCAATGGGAATAAGATAATTACAACTGGCGGTGGCGGAATGGTGCTGTCAGGAGAAGCTTTAGGGTCGCGTGCCAAGCACATTACGACCACGGCAAAGAGGCCTCACCCGTACGAGTTCGACCATGATGAAATTGGCTTTAACTATCGACTTCCTAACATTAACGCTGCATTGGGGTGCGCGCAACTAGAGCAGCTTGATAAGTTTATCTGCGCAAAGCGGGAACTTGCCTCCCGTTATCGTGAGTTGCTCCGAAGCTCTCAGATTCGCTTTGTCGAAGAGCCTGAGAATTGCAGATCTAACTATTGGCTTAACGCTGTCATATGCGAAACGAAAGCGCAGCGTGATGCAATGTTAAAGGCTACTAACGAAGCCGGCGTAATGACGCGGCCCATCTGGAGGCTGATGACTGGCTTGTCCCACTATAGCAACTGCCAACGTGGCGACTTGAGCAACGCTCAGTGGTTAGAAGAGCGCATCGTAAATGTACCGAGTAGCGTTCTTCCCGAGGGCAGTCTATGATTCGAACAGTAGCGGTATTCACCGGCACCCGAGCCGAATACGGGCTACTTTACTGGTTGCTGAAGGATATACAGGCGTGCGCCGACTTCGACTTGCGCATCATTGCAGGAGGCATGCATTTCTCTCCCGAGTTTGGAGAAACCTGGCGACAAATAGAGGAGGACGGCTTTCATATTGATGCTAAGGTGGAGCTCCTGCTTTCATCCAACTCATCGGTAGGGGTCGTGAAGTCGATGGGAGTCGGCATGATAGGGTTTGCTGACGCATTAGATCGCTTGCGTCCGGATATCCTATTGGTGCTTGGCGATCGGTTCGAAACAATCGCGATTGCTCAGTCTGCCCTAATCATGCAAATTCCGATTGGCCACATACATGGTGGTGAAATTACAGAGGGTGCCTACGATGACGCAATCAGGCACGCGATTACGAAGATGGCCAGTTTCCATTTCGTTGCTGCTGAGCCGTATAGAGAGCGGGTAGTACAAATGGGAGAACAACCGGACCGCGTACTCTGTGTAGGGGCAGTCGGTTTAGACCACATTACCCGATCTACTAGGCTGACGTTGCATGAATTAGCGACTTCGTTGCGATTTGACCTGCGACGGCCCTATTTTTTAGTGACGTATCATCCGGTCACTGCTGCGAACGAGGATCCAGTTAGCGTCTTTAAATGCTTGCTCGAGGCGCTAGACTTTTTCCCTGATTATCAGGTCATAATCACGTACCCGAATGCAGATAATGGCGGCCGTTACATTATTCCCCTCTTAAAGCAGTATGCTGAAGAGCATCCATCCAGGATACTGGCCATTGCTTCATTAGGCTCTGAGCGGTACCTTAGTGCGATGTCGTACGCCGCAGCTGTGGTTGGTAACTCGTCCAGCGGAATCATCGAAGCTCCCGCTCTGAACCGCCCCACTGTCAATATTGGAGTTCGCCAGGAGGGACGCTTGGCTTCGGCCAGCGTAGTGAACTGTGGCGTAGATTTACCTTCGATTAGGGGTGCCTTAAATGTGGCGCTATCCGAGGCGCATTCAGACGCAATCAAGAAGGCAAAGAATCCATATGGTCAGGGGGATGCCGCTGCGGCCATTGTCCAGTTCTTAGCGAGTAGCAAGTTCGATGTCCCAAAGAAATTTTATGACTTGGAATGATTTATGAGCGACCTCAACGGCGGGTCCGTGTACATCATTGCCGAAGCGGGCGTGAATCACAACGGACGCAAGGACCACGCATTCTCATTGATTGATATTGCTGCCGACGCGGGCGCGGACGCTGTGAAGTTTCAGACCTTCAGCGCGAAGAAACTGGCTTCCAGGAGCGCGCCAAAGGCAACGTATCAGAAAGCCCAGACCGATCATAACGAGAGCCAATTGTCTATGCTCGAGAAGCTCGAGTTGCCGTATGAGTGGCACGTCGAGTTGCAATCCTATGCTCATCGTAAAGGCATCGAGTTCTTGTCTACAGCGTTTGATATTGAGAGTCTACGGTTCTTAAATACGCTGGATATGCCCCTCTACAAGATACCGTCAGGCGAACTGACGAACGGCCCTTTACTCTGGCAGTTCGCGCGGATGGGCAAACCGCTTATTCTTTCTACAGGTATGGCGCTGCTAGGGGAAGTCGAAGAGAGCTTGGCTGTGGTCGCCCATGCCTTGTGCTCGATAAATGAACCATCCAACTTCGAAGAGGTCTGGCGTTGCTGGAGTAACGAGCAAAATCGAAGACGCTTACAAGGACATGTCACTTTACTGCACTGTACCTCGCAATACCCTACGCCTCCCGAGGAAGTTAACTTATGTGCGATGGACACATTGGCGCATAGCTTTGGGCTTCCAGTCGGATATTCTGACCATACTGAAGGTACCCTTTTCCCCGTTGCTGCTGTTGCCCGCGGAGCGCGCGTAATAGAGAAGCACTTCACCATTGATCGTGGGATGAGCGGACCGGATCATCAAGCTTCCCTCCAGCCGGATGAACTCCGTGAGATGGTCCGCGATATTCGTCAGCTTGAACGTTCTTTAGGAGATGGCAGGAAGGCGCCTCAGGCGAGTGAATGGGACACACGATCTGCTGCTCGTCAACAAGTAACGGTGACGCGGGACATTAATAGGGGTGAAGTATTGAGCCGTGAAGATCTCACGACTGCCCGTTGTGGAGGCGGCAGACCCGCCAACGGATTGTGGGATAGTGTCGGGATGCAGGTAAGCCGAGGCTACAAGGCCGGGGACAGCATAGATATATGACCGATCTTCGATCCTTGGTTCTGTTGGGCGCAGGCGGACACGCTAAGGTATTGTTGTCCCTGATGGTTAGCCTTGGCCGTGAGATCATAGGGGTTTGCGATCCTGACCTGGTAAAACGAGGAACGTCAAAATGGCGCGGTATTCCTGTTTTAGGCGACGATTCTGCGCTCGAGAGCATTGATTGTTGCGCAGTGGACGCCGTGAATGGAATTGGATGCTTGCCAGGCAGCGTAGCTCGTCGAGCACTCTACCTGCATACCGTAGGCCGAGGGTTTCGATTCGCGACTCTTGTGCACCCAAGCGCCTACGTCGACTCGACCGCCATACTAGGGCCAGGAACCCAGGTAATGGCAGGGGCCGTCGTTCAAGCCGACGCCGCCTTAGGTGAGAACTGTATCGTGAACACTGGAGCAATTATCGATCACGATTGCTTGGTGGGAGACCACGTTCATATCGCGCCTGGCGTCACGCTAGCGGGCGGCGTCAGCATCGGTAGTGGGGCTTTCATTGGTGCTGGTGCTACCGTAATTCAAGGTGTCGAGATCGGCAGTGGTGCGATCATCGGCGCGGGCACAGTGGTGTTGAAAAGAGTAGACGCTAATCAAGTGTTTGTTGGGCGTCGCTCCGACGGTGGCGCTGTACTGGAACGGTCTTAGTTGGATTGAAGTCATGAATTCGTGGAAATCAATTTTAGTGCCACCTGATCAGAGCCTTGAAGCGGCGATTGCGATACTTGATCGCGAGGCGCTCCGAATAGTGCTGGTGGTCGATGAGAATCGGAAGTTATTGGGAACCCTGACCGACGGTGATGTACGTCGTGCTTTACTGAAACGATTACCGCTTACTACCCCGTTACGAGCCGTGATGTGTGATAAGCCACAGGTGGCCCAGGAAGGCTGGAGTAAAGATCGGATACTCGCGCTGATGGACAGCACGCAGCTTTTACAATTGCCCGTTATAGATGCATCCGGACGTGTTGTGGGCCTACAAACCCTGCAGGGACTCGTAAATCGGCCTCAAAGGAATAATCCTGTATTTCTCATGGCTGGCGGATTCGGCACCCGATTGCATCCATTGACGAGTGAATGTCCGAAGCCACTGCTCAAAATAGGTGAAAAACCTATTTTGGAAATTATTCTGGAAAGATTCATATCGGCTGGTTTTCATCGTTTCTTCATTTCGACTCATTACTTACCGCATATGATTGAGGAATACTTTGGCGATGGAAGTCGCTGGGGAGTGTCCATCCGTTATGTTCACGAAGAATCTCCTCTAGGAACCGGCGGCGCGATCGGGCTATTACCGCATGAAGAAATTGATAGTCCCATGTTCATGATGAATGGTGATTTATTGACCACGCTGAACTATCAAAGACTATTAGAGTTTCATAATACTCAAGATGGCGTCGCTACAATGTGCGTGCGAGAATACGAGTACCAGGTTCCTTACGGTGTAATACAAAGTAAGGGGCTTCGCATCACATCGATGGTCGAAAAACCCGTGCAGCGATTTTTCATTAATGCGGGAATTTATCTTTTAGACCCGGAAGTGGTCAAAAGCATTAAACCCCATACCCGGATTGACATGCCGGCCCTGCTGGAAAGCCTTATCGCAAAGGGAGACGAGGTGAACGTCTTTCCAGTACACGAATACTGGCTGGACATTGGGCGTATTGAGGACTTCAAGCGTGCCCAATATGAGGTAGGCAACCTGCTATGACCCCAAGGCGCTTTTTAGTTGTGGGAAGTGGTAGCATCGCCCGGCGACATATTGATAATTTGCGTCTTTTTTTTCCTGGATCATCGGTCGGCTGTGTTTCCGCGTCGGGACGACAGCTTAGCGGCGCGGATGTCGGCGTTGAGACGGTCCGGTATGTTTCAGTTGCTGAGGCCGTAAAGTCAAGGCCAAGTTTCGCTATTGTGGCATCTCCCGCACCCCTTCACGGCCTACATGCAGCTGAACTCTTACGTAACGATATTCCAGTCCTTATCGAGAAGCCCTTATCGAGTTCGGTTGAGACGCTCAAAGATCAGCTAAACGTATTGTACGAGAATGAGCATAGAGTCGATATAGCTTATAACCTTCGCAATCTGCTAGCTGCGCAAAAAGTTAAAACTATTATCGAATCGCAACAGTTAGGACGAATTTACAGCGTATTGGCCGAAGTAGGCCAATACCTGCCGGATTGGCGTCCCAAAAGTGACTACCGGAAAAATGTCTCGGCGCGCAAAGAGCTCGGAGGCGGGGTGTTATTAGAGCTGAGCCACGAGTTAGATTATATTAGCTGGTTGTTCGGCGAGGTCGAGCGCGTATATTGCGTAGCCTCAACTAGCGGAGCATTGGAAATAGATGTTGAAGACAACGTAGACGCAATATTAAATTTAAAGAGCGGCTTGATAGTCAATCTTCATATGGATTTCTTGCAGCGATCGCCCGAGCGTCGCTGCAAAATTATCGGACAGAACGGAACTGTTATCTGGGACGTACTGCACAACAGCATTATTCTATCGAGCGGAGGACGGTCCGAAGAGCTGTTTCGTGACGAATGTTACGACCGAAACGATATGTACATGGAAGAAATAGTGCATTTTGACAAAGTAGCGTCGGGGAACGCAAATCCTAAGGTGGGGCTGCGACATGCTTTGGCGGTGTTGTCGGTCGTCGACGCGCTTCATTTGTCATCGCAAACAAAAATGCCAGTAGAAATCGGTACTGTCGAATGAAAGTATTCGCGTTCGTATTCGCTCGTGGCGGTTCAAAAGGGCTACCTGGAAAGAACATCAGACCCCTTGGAGGTGTGCCGCTAATCGCTCACAGTATCCGTCTCGCTGCTGAGCTCAGCACGGTGTTAAAAACTTATGTGTCCACGGATTCGGAAGAAATCGCAGCTGTCGCGAAGAGTTATGGGGCGGAAGTTATTATGCGGCCTGAGCACCTAGCGACGGATTTTGCGAGCGAATGGCATGCATGGCAGCACGCCATAGCATTCCTACATGAGAGAGGGGAGCAGTTCGACGTTTTCTTAAGTTTACCGGCAACAAGTCCACTTCGTGCTCGGGAGGACATTGAGAACTGCCTTACGGCCTTGGACGATACATCGGATGTAGTCATAACGGTGACGCCAGCTTCGCGAAGTCCTTATTTCAATATGGTCACGCGTAAAGCTAACGGTGATACTCACATCGCGATTAGTGGGGCAAGTATCACTCGACGACAAGACGCTCCGGAGGTTTTCGATCTTACTACCGTCGCATATCTGGCGCGCCCCAAATTCATTTTGGAAAGTGCAGGCATTTTTGATGGAAGGGTGAAATCGGTCATAGTGCCAAAAAGTAGAGCAGTAGATATCGATGACGAGTTAGATTTTGCATTTGCTGAGGCGTTGTATAAAGGAAAGCAGTAATGGACTTGACAGGGAAGGTCGTCATAGTAGTTGGAGCATGCGGCCGCTTGGGTCGGGAAGTGGTTCTGAGCGCGTGGCAGAGCGGCGCGACCGTTCTCGCTGCCGATACGGATAGAGATCAATTAGAGGAGATGAAGAAGCAGTTCATCGATAGAATTTCGGTCTATGTGTGTGACATCACGAGTACCGCTTCAGTGCAAGAATTGCTCTCCTTCGGTGTGGCCACCTACGGGCGCCTTGATGGCGCCGTCAATGCGGCCTACCCTCGAAATACCTCATATGGGCGTCACTTTTTCGATGTGAGCATCGAAGATTTTTGTGAAAACGTTTCCCTTCACCTAGGTGGCTATTTTCTGTTCATGCAACAGTGCGCTAAGTACGCTGTAGACGGCGGTGTTAAATTTTCACTCGTAAATATCTCGTCCGTGTATGGAGTAATATCTCCGCGATTCGACGTGTACCAGGGTACGGAAATGACCATGCCTGTGGAGTATGCCGCGATCAAGTCCGCCTTGCAGCATATCTCGAGATACACAACCTCTTACACCAAGGGATCGCAATTCCGTGTCAACTGTGTCAGCCCCGGTGGCATCGAGGCGGGGCAAGATCCTACCTTCTTGCAGCGCTATCGCCAGCTTTCCGGTAGTAAGGGAATGCTTGATTCTCGCGATGTGGTCGGAGCCGTACGCTTTCTATTGTCTGATGCATCTGAATATGTGTGCGGGCAAAATATAGTGGTTGATGACGGCTTTTCCACGTGACTCGTTTCTTGATGCTTTATGCCTTGACCGCTAAGCGTTTCGTGCTTCACCGCGACGCGTCGCGCAACTACTACATATTAGCCTCAGTACGGACACCATGAATTTTTACTTCATCACAAACTCGGCATCAGTAGCCGCCTATGCCGCGAAGAATGGTGTGGATCGCCTCTTTGTTGATCTGGAAATATTAGGGAAAGATGAACGGCAAGGCCATCTCAATACGGTTATCAGCCGCCATACCTTCGAAGATCTCGAGAGAGTGCGCGCGGCCGCGCCTAGCACTGAGCTTGTGGCTCGTTTAAATCCGATCAATCCGGACACTAGAGCAGAAGTAGATCGTGCCGTCCGGTGTGGCGCCAATACGCTTATGCTGCCCATGTTTCACTCCGCCAGCGAAGTGGAGCTGTTTAGCTCTTACGTTGCAGGACGGGCGAAAATCTGCTTGCTAGTGGAAACCATAGGAGCGATGGATACACTTCGGGATTGCGTGGCGGTGCCGGGGGTGATCGAGGTCCATATCGGCTTAAACGATCTTCACTTAGCGATGAGACACGCATTTATGTTCGAACCTCTGACAAATGGATGCGTCGAGGAGATGGCGAGACAGTTGAGAGAGGCGAACATCCCATTCGGCATAGGGGGAGTTGCGAGGGTAGGTGAGGGAATGCTACCTGCGGAGCTCATACTGTCGGAGCATGCAAGGTTGGGCTCTACTGCGGCAATCCTGTCACGTACATTCCACAGGGACGCGAAATCAGTTGAAGAGATCGAGGCGGATATGGATTTCTGCGGAGAGGTAGAAAAGCTTCGCGGCGCGTATCTCCGGCACTGCGAGTCCGATGTTGCTCAACTGCTTAGAAATCAAAAAGAAGTGAAGCGCTTGGTAGAAGAGATTGTCCGACATCTCCAGGCGAAAACTCGTAGTGATAGTAACTCGTAAGCTTCTCGGCTCCACCACGCTCATATTGGGCCTCGCACTGCTTGCTGGGCGGGCATCAGGCTTTGTGCGGGAAGTCTTAATCGCGCGCGAATTGGGCTTGAGTGCGCAAGCAGATATTGCTGTCATTTTGCTCACGCTGCCCGATCTTTTTGTCAATATACTCCTCGCGGGAGGCCTGACGGCGGCGCTTGTGCCACGGCTTAGCGTTCTTTCGTCCTCCGCTCGGTCAAAGCTATTTTGGCAAAGCACAGTGTTCGCCGCTGCCGTCTTCACGATCATTGCTTTGATAGTCGGGGCCGCGCCAGACTCCGTATTGGCTCTAATTGCCCCGGGTTATGTCGGCGCTCTCGACGAGCAGGCCAGATTCTTGTTTGCTGTCGTGTGTATTGCGATTCCCTTCACGGCTTTATCAGGGATTTCGACTGCTCTACTCAACAGCCAGGGTCGGTTTTTCTTGGCAGGAACGGGTACTCTCATATTCAACGTCATCGTAATCGGCGGCGTGGTCATTGGCTCTTCGCGCGGACAAACACTTGTATGGCTTGCTTGCGCTATTGCAATGGGTGCGTTCGTGCGTTATGGCTCCCAACTGCTAGGAATTATTGACAAAGTGGAGTTTAGGATTGGGCGCGCCTTGTACTTTGATAGACGATTGGGTGCCAGCTTTACTTACGCACTTATCGCCACATCGGCAACATTATTGGTGCCAGTGCTCATGCGTTCATTGGCTACACTGCTTGGTAGTGGTAGCCTAGCTGGGTTTAGCTATGCAACAAAAATTGTTGAGCTCCCTATTGGAATATTGATTACAACCTTCGGAACCGTCGCGCTCCCCAGACTATCTAGGATGGTGGACGCCGCTGATACCGGTGCCGCTGTTGCGTTCTACAATAGAAGCTGTGCTAAGGCGACGGGATTGGCAATTGCAATCGCTATACCGGCCATCATTGTGAGTCGGACCATAGTGGGGCTGGTGTTAGGTGAGGATTCATTCTCCGCAGCGGATCTCAACTTGATCTCCGAGTTGGTACGAATCGGGCTCATTGGTTTGCCTCTGGTTGCTGTTAGCAGCATGGCGACTGCCGCGCTGAACGCTCAAGGACGGCAAAATTTGTTGCTTAAGCGCACCGCTCTAAGTGCCATGTTTTTGCCATTTCTCGTTGTTCCTGGTTTGGTACTGGACGATATACGTCTATTGATGGTTGCGCTAGTTGCCTTCCAGGCTATCTTGGCATTCAGCTTATGGAAACTGGTAAAACAAAAAAAGTTTGAACATGAAAAGATTGTTTGACGTAACTGCGGCGATTACCACACTGCTTTGTAGTGCACCATTGCTTTTAGCAGTCGCAATAATAATTTATGCAGGTGACCGTGGCCCAGTCATTTATCGGCAGACTAGGGTGGGACAAGCTGGGCGTACTTTCTCGATGCTGAAGTTCAGGAGTATGGTTATAAATGCGGAGAACCTAGGCGGCTATGCTACGGCACATCGCGATCCGCGTATCACGCGATTCGGAAGAGTTATACGGCGGACCAGCATCGACGAATTGCCACAGCTGCTGAATGTATTGATGGGGCACATGAGCATAGTGGGTCCACGGCCCGATGTACCGCAACAGCGACCTCTTTATTCCGATGAAGAGTGGCAGCTCAGAACGAGCGTACGTCCCGGGCTTACTGGCCTAGCGCAGGTGTCAGGCCGATCCCAGGCAACTGAGGACGAGCGTAAGCGTCTGGACCTCGAGTATGCAAGAACTAACTCATTTAAGCTGGACATGAAAATTATTGCAATGACAGTTAAACAGGTTGTAGCCAAAGGCGGAAACTGATATGTGTGGAATATTTGGCTACTACAACCGACAAGGAAGATCTGTAGATTCCAGTACGCTTATCAGTATGGGGGATGCTATTAGGTACCGAGGCCCTGATGATCGCGGCTTGTACGAGGGTGATAGCTGGGCTCTAGGCAATCAGAGGCTTGCTATTATCGACATCGCAGGGGGCCATCAACCCTTCATCTCTGACGACGGTCGTATTGTAGTGGTACAGAATGGGGAAATATTTAACCATGTCGAACTTTCTAAAGAGGCTAGTCGCCGGGGTAATCCCTGTCGAACCCAGTCGGACACGGAGGTAATACTTCGCCTATATGAGCTCGAGGGCATAAACTGCCTACATAGACTGAACGGAATGTTTGCAATCGCTATCCACGATGCAAGCCAAAATATAATGTTCTTAGCTCGCGACAGAGTGGGCGTGAAGCCACTATACTTCCATGATGATGGAAGGCAGTTAACCTTCGCATCAGAAATAAAGTCTATTCTCCAGGATCGCCATATTGACAGTTCGCTGGACGAGGAAGCTCTTCATCATTACTTGACATTCAATTACGTACCGCCGCCCCATACGATATACCGTGGGATCAGGCACCTGATGCCTGGTCATTACATGAAGATAGGCTCAAGACGAACTGACGTAAAAAAATGGTGGGATTTAGCCGATGTAGAGCCGGTATATGGCCGTACCGAAGAGCAATGGATAGAGGAATTTAATTTCACCTTAGATGATGCCGTCCGATTGCGTTTACGCAGCGACGTTCCGTTTGGCGCGTTTCTATCCGGGGGGGTGGACTCCAGCTCCGTGGTGGGCTTAATGGCTCGCCATATGACTGAGCCGGTCAAGACCTTCTGTATCGGGTTTGATGATCCTCGCTATGATGAATCCAGCTTCGCGCAGGAGGCCGCTGAACGTTTCTCTACGGAACACGTTATGAAGAGGGTGTCGCCAGACATGCTCGACATTTGGCCGTTCGCGACCCATCATTGTGATCAACCGCACGGAGATATCTCGTTTCTTCCTACCTATCGCGTTTCGCAGCTCGCGGCCGAACACGTTAAGGTGGTGTTGACCGGAGACGGTGGCGATGAATTGTTCGCTGGATACGACAAATACCAGTCTTTCTTCTCACGCCCGGGGATCAATAGTATGACGGATGCTGAGTTTGAACGAGAATATTTTGCCAGCATCTCATTGTTCTCCGACCAGGCCAAAGCATCTGTAATGGCCCCAGCATTTCGGGAACGCATGACAGGGAATAACTCGTTTGAGGTCGTGCGCCCTTATTTTGCTGAGCTAAAGCATCAAGATCGGATAAACCAAGCTTTGTATGTAGATATGCAGTTGCTATTGAGCGGTAATAATCTTGTGAAGCCGGATCGTATGGGCATGGCGATGTCTTTGGAGGCGCGCACACCATTTTTAGACTACCGCATGATGGAACTTGCCTTTCGAATGCCCGGCCATTTGAAGCTAAAAGACGGCGTAACCAAATATATATACAAAAAGGCGGTCGCTCCGTTGATTGGTGCAAAGCTCGCTTATAGAAAGAAACAGATGTTCACGGTACCTGTCGGCGACTGGTTCAGAACGACTAAGCTTGCTTATTGCCAAGAGAAGCTTAAGACGCTCGACAGCCAAGGCGGTCTATTTTCCACCCCGTATATTACGGACATATTGAACCGGCATGTCGCAGGCGAGGACTTTACCCGGCAGTTGCGCGCGTTAATAGCTTTTGCAATATGGCATGATGTGAACAAGCCGACTTTAGCATGATGCCCGGGTCGACCATTCTTTTATACGCATGGACGGCTATTGATGCGCCTCGTTGTCGATAAAAAGGTGTTTGTCTGGGTAATGCTAGCCGCGATTTGTGCAGCCTGCAACATGTTGGTCTTTAAACACCAATACGTTGACTTTTATAGCATTTTTCAAGGCATCGACTCAACGGATGGGTTTAACAATCAGCTGGTCGATGCTTATCGAGCGATCAGAAGCGGCTTCGACTTTACTCCATACGGTAAGGACGAATGGCTAGGATATGTCCACGTTGTTAGGTTGATTACTACTACGCCGTTCTTCGTTCTGGAAAAGCTCTTCGGGGCCCCAGGTCAAACCATCGCGATGTATTATGTAGTTTGCGTCAGCATATTTACAATTCGTCGCAGCGCTAATATTTACTATTTTCTACCGCTACTGATTTTCCCTCTGGTAATGTCCTGGCGTTCTGCGCTAGTGTTTCTTTCGATCATAGTGTTTCTCTCATATTATGTTGATAAACATTCTGGTGTGCTCCGATTGATAATGGGCGCTACGCTAGCCTCGCTGAGCTCCGCCTCGTTGGTATTTATATTTATTGCCACATTGTATTTGGCTTACGGGCGTGCGCGCCGATTGGGCGCTTTGGGTTTGATTTTTATCTTGTACTTGGGTTTCATGGTATGGGCAGTGGTGGAGGCAAAGATATATGGTTTCTACAGCGGATCAGTGGGGTATTCGTTGAATGATGCGGGACCGCTCCAGTCCATAATCATGAGGTCGACAGTAGTCGTAAAAATCGGTCAAGGCGCTCCCTTGAAGGCTGCAATATTTGCGTTATTTGCGCTTTTTCTGATGTTTAAAGCCTTGAAGGTCCTATTCCCCAGACGGCGTACCATTGTAAATCGCTTATTATTATTCTCAATGTTTGGCGTTCTCGTGGAAGGCCTAGGCGTGATGGTCATTGGCGCTATGCTGTTGCTGAGCTACTCGGGCTTTCGTATCGAACCCGATATGGGCCGGTTGCCCCGTCGAACCGGTGGTAGCTCTCAACTTGAGTTGACGAATTAATGGAGCGGGCTTCGCGGGGAAGGCGTGTACCCTTTGTCAACGCTATGTTTTAAGAGTGAATGAGAAATGTTGAGGAAAGAATTATCTGCGATCTATGACGCAGGCCGTCTAGGACTGGCCAACTGAGATGGACAGACGCTCCACGCTACGTTCATGGTTCGCTATCCTGTTTGATTTGGCTGCGGTGCCGGTCGCCTGGATAGGAGCATTCTTAATCCGCTTTAACTTTGCGTGGCCGTTCGGGTACGAGAAGGAGATATGGATCGGGCTGGCATTGTTAATGGCGATTCATTCTTTTGTACGTCGATGGGCAGGGCTACACCGCGGAATGTGGATATTCGCGGGTGTTTCAGACCTCCGCCGGGTGGTGGTGGCAGTATCGATCTCCACTGCAGTGCTGCTGCTGTTTGTTGTTCTTGCTCGGCATCAGTTGGAAGTGCCGCGATCTGTCGTGCTTCTGTATCCCATCTTGTTGGTATTGTTGATGGGCGGAGGGCGCATTGCATGGCGGATTTGGAGTGAATATCTTTTGTACGGTAAGCGGCATCCCAACGCGCTACCGGTGATAGTCGTAGGGGCGGGAACGGCTGGCGCGATGTTGGTTCGAGAGTTGGACCGAAGCGCAGACTGGCAAGTCGTTGCGCTAGTCGATGACGACAGAGGTAAGTGGGGGCTGGAACTTTCTGGGCGAAGAGTAGAGGGTGGAACTGACATGCTTCCGTCGATACTGGAACGCTACGGCGTGAAGCACGTGATTTTAGCCATGCCATCAGCGAAAGCGGAGTCTCTTCAAAGGGTTAGCGTCGTTGCGGCGCAGGCCGGCGCCAATCTGTTCACCGTACCCGGCTTGGGCGAACTTATGAGTGGCCGAGTGGCTATCAATGTGATGCGTCCGGTGAAAGTTGAAGACTTGCTCGGTCGCAAATCGGTCCGAATAGATAGTGGCGATGTAGAGACTATGCTGAGTGGCAAGTATGTCCTTGTTACCGGCGCGGGCGGGTCAATTGGTAGTGAACTGTGCCGTCAATTAGCACGATTTTCGCCTGCTGCAATTATCCTATTAGAGGCAAGCGAATTCGCACTTTACATGGTCGAGCAGTGGTTTGGTGAGCACCGGCCTGAGATTGATGTCATTGCCTTAGCTGGCGATGTAAAAGACGACTCGTGCATGCAACAGATATTTCGCACGTATAAGCCGGCGATTGTCTTTCATGCGGCTGCTTATAAGCACGTTCCTTTGATGGAAGTGAGGAACGCATGGCAAGCCGTACGCAATAATGCGAAGGGTACGCTGGTTGTGGCCAATTGCGCAAAGCAATATGGGTCCGAACGGTTCGTACTAATCTCAACAGATAAAGCTGTAAACCCAACCAATGTGATGGGTGCTTCGAAACGACTGGCCGAAATGATCTGCGAAGTATTGCATTGCACCGGCGGCGCCACCCGTTTCCAAATGGTCCGCTTTGGTAATGTACTGGGCAGTACTGGTAGTGTCATACCCAAGTTTAGATCGCAGATAGCGCAAGGCGGACCTGTAACCGTAACTCATCCCGAAATTACTCGGTTCTTCATGTCAATACCCGAAGCGGCTCAACTCGTGCTGCAGGCCGCCGCCATGGGAAAAGGCGGCGAGGTTTTCGTCCTCGACATGGGAGAGCCTGTGAAGATTGTGGACCTAGCCCGAAATATGATTCGTCTGTCCGGGTTCACTGAACAGGAGATTCCGATACAGTTTACTGGTTTGCGTCCCGGTGAGAAGCTGTTCGAGGAGTTGCTAGCAGACTCTGAAGAGACCCTTCCGACTCCACACGAAAAACTCCGTATAGCGCGTTCGAGGCCCGTCCCAGAGGGATTCTTTGTCGATATTTCGGAATGGCTCCAGCACTCTCAACCTGTTACGGATAGCCAAGTACGCGCAAAGCTGAAGGAGTGGATTCCTGAGTATCAACCCCGGTGCTTTGAATCCGAGGTGTCAGAGGATACGATCGTCTGACTTGAGGTCAAGGGCTGTAAGTCAGTTGCGCCACTCCATTCCGCCTCTTGCATTGGTGACCCGTCTGCGATGATTGTTATAGTAGCGGCTAATACAAACTGTCATAGGCTGCAAAAGAATGAAATTCAAGGTGCTGAAGTGGGCCTTCGGCCTTGGCGTTGTGGGCGCTATATACTTCCTAGTCATCGTATTCCAAGTTCCCTTGGTGCATCACATCCCCCAGATTGTGTTTGGCTCCACCAGATGACGAACACTCTTATCTCGCGGCAAATCTGGCGCTTCCTGAAGACGCTATTGAATTGACTCCAGGTTTCTACGTGGTGGCGGACACTCAGAATAGCTATATACGCCGTGTCGAGAACAATACCGTATCTGTCCTCGCCGGAAACGGTGCAGATGTACCAAGTGAGAAGTTGCTGGAACTCCCGACCCCCCAAAAAGCTTTTCCAGTTCTCGCACTAGCGCCTTACCGGAACGGATTCCTTTCCTTTTCTTCGCGCGGCGCCGGCGTTAACTTTCACTACCAAAATGAAGTAAAATTCATCGGAAACAGCTACATGCTCGGAGGCGAGAAGGTAGGCCTGAATTTCGTAAAATTCGCGCAGCGGCGCGGTGATGACGTAATAGCGCTCGACGGTACAGACGCAAGGAATGTCTTCGTTCGTGTCTCCGAAGATGGTATCGAACCCATGCTGCTCCGTCCGGATATTGCTGTTCTCGATATCATGGGCTTTGACTTCTGCGGCGATGATCTAATAGTCGCATACTCTCGCCCGGCCGGCGATGTAGCTTTCGAGAAGATTAATGCAGCAGGTCGACAGCTACTATTCACTGATCGACCATATTCCAACGCTATATTTTGCTTCGGAACAGATGACTTCGCCTATGGTGCGCGATGGGAATTAAAACGCTATACGGCAGAAGGCGTGAAAGTAGTAGCGGGGGATTTTGTTCACATTGCGTCGATCCGCACGACTTTGGATGGCCTCGGGTTATTGATAACAGACTCTGACCAAGAGACAGTGTCCCGCCTAACGCTGAGCGGCGAAAGAACGACGATCGTCGCCACGACCGGGCAGATCCTTTCCGACACCATAATTAAGATGCAGAACGTTGGCAAAAGCGTCCTAGCCATAACTCCCGACGGTACAATGGTCGAACTTAAGCCCGACGAAGGCTCCATCGAACTGATATTCGACTCCAGCGGGGGCGGTAAATGGGGCCACTATCTCAACGGCCATAGCTTTACAACGTTGAGGGCATTCGCCTTTGACGATGTAGGATCTAGGTTATTTCTAGGTTCCAACCATGGCATCTTCCTGTTAAACCTGGCGACTGAAGAATTCGACTTGTATGCCGGCTCTGAAGACGAGTATGGCGACTTGGACGGGACGGCGGTCGATGCGAGGTTTGCTGTAATTAGAGATTTGAAGTTTCATGCCGGTATGTTGTATGTTGCAGACGCATGGAATGACAAGGTTCGCGTCATCGATACAAATACTAAGCTGGTGTCGACCCATGTTGGGTCCGGCCGTAATGAATTAAACTATCGAAACTCTATGTGTGCGCCAAATAGGTCTTACAACCTCAATAGACCTGTCGCATTGGAAATATTCGCGAAGAAGTTAATTATTGTCAACGGCTACAGCCATGACCTAATCGCGAGCCCTCTCAAAGGAGATGGAGAAACCTGCCTCTTCGCGGGCATACCGGATCCCCAGGAGGGCCAGTACGGCGGTGGCTACGTGGACGGCCGTCGTGGAAAGTCGCGATTCAGCGGTCCCGCCCACTTATTTGCAACGGACCGTGGGCTAATCGTTGCTGATATGTGGAACAACGCGTTGCGGCTGGTATCTGACAAAGGACATGTGTCGACAGTTTTCTCCCATCCCGATATAGGGCGCATGATGACATCAGCGGTAGTGAATGGGAGCAAAATCTACTTCGCGTCGGCTGATGCGACCGTAAAGGCCATCCCGTTTCCATGAGCCGACTACGCATTTAAAGATCACTCACCCAATATTTCGAAGCGCCTAATCAATCCTGATATGCCAAAGATTGTATCTTCGGTTTGCTGAGAGGATGTGGCGCAACTCACGCCTAAATGCTTCGCGAAGTCGGTGGCTGCCTTTCCTCTGTCGGGCTCTGCGCCGGTGTTGTCCAGTGAGCTAGCGGGCCGCTCCAATCGCTCGCTACTATAACTGTATAGCCTACGCTACGAGAATCCAGTGGCCCGCTACCGCGATATTTTGCAAGAGCACCAATGCCAGACTATTCAATGAAGCTTGAGTCCTTAAAAACTATCCCAACAACCCACGTATTGGCTATATCGCTAGCCTATATGTTGTGCCACCTTCCGATGCTTTTTCTTGGGGACCAAGTGAGTTGGGACGACTGGATTATTTATCGGGAAACTCCACAAAATCTTGCGGTTTTAGCTCAGAAAATTGGGGCGCCATGGTTGACTGAATATTTTGAACTGATGAGCTATTCGAGGCCTGAGATAGTAAGGTTGGCGCAATTCTTGATCTTCCTCTGGTGTTCAATATTTATCTACGGAACGTCTTCCAACATTGGTAGTGGTAAGCAGCATGCATTCATGGTCGCTATTGTATTTGCGGTCGCACCACTAAATAGTTCTAGATTTCTATTAATCACTTTCTTTTACTCGATTTCTACGTTATTTTTCTTTTTGTTTTTTTATCGGGCATCAATTCGATTGTCGAAAATCACCGGCCTCGGTCATTTAGTCAATACTTTTATCCTTATAATTGCATTCCAGACAAAATCATATCTGGTTCTGTTCTACGCTTACTTCGCATACGTAGTGTTTATAGGATATTCGAGCACGGAAAACTCCAAGGGTAGAGAGTTTCTTTTAAAATACAAGTATTATCTTTTCCTTCCCATCCTATACTACATTCTATTGCAGGTTTTCTCATTGCCTGCCAAGGAATATGCTGATTATTATGAAGTAAAAATCTCTCCTACGTTATGGCTGCAACGGTTTCTAGATAGTTTGGTGGGGTTGCTTAGAGCTGTTTATCAGCGAGATCCTCAAGCGGTAGTTGTCACGCTGATAGTTTGCATTTCATTGATTGTCTTCACGCTCCATAGCCTATCTTCTGTGATTTCGGTAAATCTACATAGACGGAAACTTATGCAGCCTATGACAGCTGGCCAGCCGGCTGTCCGTCCGTGCGTGGGGCCTGTAGTCGGCATAGCTCTTATCGCTGCAGGGCTTTTTCCGTATCTGGCAATTGGCGTCATACCGGAGTTTGGTCACTATAGTTCACGGCACCAGCTGGGCTTGATGCTTGGGTTTTCTGTTCTAACTGCTGGACTACTTTCCTCAGCCATATCGCCTCTCCGGAGATACATAATAGTCATAATCGTGCTTAGTTCGATCCTTTCGTGGTGGACGCATTATTTCGACGCACATGTCATGTATAGCAAGCAACGATCAATTATCGCGCAAATCCGGTCTTTAGAGCCCTTACAGTTTACGGACGTGATTGTGCATGACGATACGGAACATCTGAATCTTTGGGAGACGCCTTTTAACACCAATGAGTGGCATGGTATGTTCGCCGCTGCGACGGGCCTTAGGAACTTGTGTATCAAGCGCTTCGGACCTTCCGCTTGGGAAGATGATAATTACATACTAAGAAATCAGCCAGAGATTTTCGCAGATTGTGACGGTAGCGTGTACGCCAAGATGGACCAATACAAGCCACGCGGTAATCTCGGGCGCATTTACATCACAAGCGAACATGAGCGGGAGAGTTATCGTCCCAAGCTACAAGCGTTTCTTATTGATCTCCTAACGTCCTCCCGAGTACCACTGTCGTTAGAGCTTCGTAAGAGGGTAATTATCGCAGATGCGCCTATGGATCGGCCGCACTAGTAAGCATCACAGCCGGATCGCGCGCATAGTGGGCAATCCTCCCGAAAAAGGAGCGGTCTTAAAGGTAGAATTTTCTAACAGCAGTATTTAGGGAATTTTGCATGAAGACCTCACGCTTTACCGACAGCCAAATCATTGCCATCCTGAAGCAAGCCGAAGCGGGTACGCCCGTGCCAGAGCTTTGTCGTGAGCATGGCATGAGTAGCGCCTCGTTCTATAAATGGCGCGCCAAGTACGGCGGCATGGATGCCGGTCTGATGTCACGTATGAAAGAACTCGAAGCGGAGAATGCCCGCTTAAAGAAGATGTATGCAGAGGAACGGCTGAAGGCAGAAATCCTGAAGGAAGCCATTGAAAAAAAGTGGTGAAGCCATCTCACCGTCGTGAGATGGCGCAACGAGCCGTCCAGCAATATGCAGCCAGTATTCGCCTGACCTGCGATGCGTTTAGCATCAGCGAGAAATGCTATCGCTATCAGGCCAAGTGTAAGCGTCCGCTCAGCACCGTCTTGCGCTACAGCTGGATTTCCCTCAGGCGCTGATTTACCTCGTGCAGATCGAAGGCTGCTGGGTCGAATTGACCGCCGCACCACTGCCTCATATATGCATACTCGGGGTGTGAGGGGTTCGCCATGACCTCAAGGAAGTCTTCATAGCCGGGTATGCCGCCCACATCCTCGGGCGGACAAGCGTTAGCGCCATCCAAGCACCATGGTGAGTCCAGAGGACCTTCGAACTGGGTTCGCTCTACCAGCGTAACGCGATGCCACCAGGCATCGCCATAATCGTAGAGATAGTCGAAGGTACGCGCACCTCCCAATGCTTTTTCCAGGCGTACCCGTTGCTCGTTTTTTAGATCGTGCTCGGGGTAGTCAGGGTCGGGCTCACCGTAGTGCGTGCCGTTGATGATGAACTCATGCAAATGCCCACCTTGCCACCCCATTGCCCAGAGTAAGGTCACGTGCAACTTACGCAAGGTAATGTTGGCCGGCACCAGAATCGTTCGGTAGATCAGCGGAGCGCTGTCACGCAGTTCAATGCGTAAGACTAGAGCCTCACCGCCTAAGACTGTGAGCTTGTCAGAGGTTACGCGGCGCAAGCCAGAGCGGTGCAGTGTGAGTTTAGATTCCATGGCAACAATTCGTCGATTCGATTCACGGGATGCTCGGCGATACGGGCCAGCACCTCACGCAAGTAAGCCATGGGTTCAATGCCGTTCAGAGCCGCGCTACCAAGCAGGCTATAAATAGACGCAGCGCTGTGGCCGCCTGCATCGGATCCGGCAAATAGATAATTCTTACGTCCAAGGGCGACCACGCGCAGTGCCCGCTCAGCTGCGTTATTATCGATGTCGATGCGGCCATCGTCTACATAACGCGTCAAGGCAGCCCAGCGAGTGAGCGCATAGCGGATAGCCCCGGCTAAGTCGGACTTGCGTGAGACGGATCGTAAGGTGTTATGCAGCCAGTCGTGCAGTGCGTCCAGTCGGGGGCCCGCACGTGCCTGACGCGCCTGGCGTCGCACCTCGGGTAATCCGCCCCGCACTTGTGCTTCGATCGCATAAAGTTCAGCAATGCGTCCGAGAACATGCAAGGCCTCGGGGCTGCTTTGTTGCTCGGCAATATCGTAGAACTTGCGTCGAACATGGGCCCAGCAAGCCGCTTCTTTGACCCGGCCACTGTCGTACAGGGCATTGAACCCGGCATACCCATCGGCCTGAACGATGCCCTGGAAGTCTTTAAGGTGACGCTGGGGATGTTCACCTTTGCGATCCGGTGAGTATCCGAACCACACTGCCGCCGGTTGCTCGCTAGCTGCGGCTCGGTCATCGCGCACATACGTCCACAAACGCCCGGTGCGGGTCTTGCCACGGCCTGGCGCCAACACAGGCACCGGGGTGTCGTCGGCATGCACCTTGTTGCCACCCATGACATAGCGATGCAGCGCCTGCACCAATGGGCGCAGCAATTGACTGCTGCCAGCCACCCAATCGGCCAAGGTCGAGCGCGACAGCGTTACACCGTGCCGGGCATAGATCGCGCTTTGGCGATACAGCGGTTGATGGTCGCAGTACTTGACTACGAGCACCTGAGCCAGCAAGCCCGGGCCCGCCAAGCCGCGAGCAATCGGCCGAGACGGTGCACCCGCTTGCACAATGGTGTCGCAACGCCCGCACGCTAGCTTAGGCCGCACGGTGCGAACGACCTTAAAGCTGGCGGGAATGAATTCGAGGGTTTCGCTGACATCTTCACCCAGGAACTTGAGCGCACCGCCGCATGCCGGGCAGTCGCATGAATCATTCGCAGCAAGCACATGCTCTTCGCGAGGTAAAAACTCGGGCAAGCTATGACGCTGAGAAGGGCGAGTCTGCTTCTTGGGTGTGGGCTTATGGAGATCGACGACATGGGCTGGAGATTCTGCTACGGTCACGTCATCGAGCGACAACGGCAACTGAGCCAATAGATCGCCAGCCCGTTCACTACTACGCCCGAAGCGTTCACGTCGAGCTTTGGCCAACTGCAAGCGCAAGTAGTCGTTCTCTTGCTTCAACGCCTTGATCACCGCCAACAAGGCAGTGGTGTCAGTAGCGGTGTTAGTGGCGTTTTGCATGGCGGCTATTTTATCAAACAACGGCCACCAGAAGTATGCTTTACAAGCTTAGAGCCCAATAAATATGCGGGTTTGCGAGCTTATGGAGGCGTCAAACGCGGGCCGGGCGATGGGTGCGTTGGGGCCTGCGCCAATCAATGCCTTCAAGCAGCATCGACAACTGTGCCGGCGTTAAACACACCGAGCCTGATTCGGCTTGAGGCCAGACGAAATGGCCTTGCTCCAGGCGCTTGGCCAGCAGGCACATGCCATCGCCGCTCCACCAGAGCACCTTGATGCGATCCCCTTTGCGGCCACGGAACACAAACACGTGACCACTGAAGGGATACTCTGCAAGCTTGGACTGCACAATGGCCGCCAGGCCATCGAAGCCTCGGCGCATGTCCGTGACACCGGCCGCCAGCCAGACGCGAGTTCCCGCCGGTAAGCCAATCATTCTCGTAGCGCCTGAACGAGGCAACGTAACGTAGGCAGATCGGCCGCCCCATGGACCACCACGCGTGCGTCGGGGAAGATCAGCTCAATGTGCCCTGAGCTGACGCCGCGATCTTGGCCGTCAATTATCTTGGCCGGTTGAGGCTTCGCTTGCGCCGACACGGCTTTAATCTGCACTGGCAGCAAGACCGGACCTTCGGTGATGGGCCCAAAGTCGCCGCGCCGAGATTGCCAGCGCCAGTTATGCAGTTGGTTGGCATTGAGCCCATGGGCCATGGCAACACCGGCAATGGATGCACCGCTGGCCATCGATTCCTGCACGACGTGCCGCTTGAAATCGACTGTGTACCGACGCCGATAGCTACTCGGCACAGATGCAAGAGAAGGAGAGAATTCGCTCATTAAAATAAATGTCCATTTACCCAAATTAATGGACACTTATTTTGATGAGACTCCAACGAGAGCGCTAGACGGTACTGGGCGTACGCTTACGCTTCAAACGCAAAACGTCTTTTATCTTACGCATAGTGATCCTTGATACCGGCACGCTGTCTCCAAGCAAAAGCTGGCAGCGTACCCGGTTGGTTGCTATATGCGTAACATCACTCGGGCGCGGTACGACGTCATTCCGGTATCGTGACCACGGATTCCGGCATCGTGACCGCCGATTCCGGTGGCCCCCGAAATCGGTCACGATAGACCGGAATGGCTGGTCACGATGGACCAGAACGACCGGTCACGATAGACCGGAATCACTGGTCACGTCAGGCCGGAATACCCACTCAAGCAATCAACGATGATGGCAAACAGGTCAGACCGTGGTTGGCAAAGCCCGGAATCCCCCCAGCGCAGTAAGCGCGTAAAAACGATTGGGGCACCAACCAGCACATTCCATCAGGGACAAAGGCTTAGGCTTTAGCGAAAGTCCGAATGTACGGGTGCAATCTTTACCTTAAACCATTACGAATTGAGAGCTTGGCAAACTGGGAGCGTCCATGTAAGGGAGGATTACCGGGCATGGGCGCCATCGACAGCATGACGCGCTCGGACCTGCTGGAGATCATTGATGACCGGGCCGGCAACAAAGCGACGATCATTACCAGCCAACTACCGGTCGAACACTGGCATGCGTGGATCGGAGACGCCACCATTGCCGACGCCATTCTGGACCGCATCATGCAGTGCAATCACCGACTCACACTGACCGGCGATTCTCTACGAGCTGAACCGCCTAAATTAAGCAAAAAGGAGAAAACCAGCGACCTATCGTGACCGCAACCTATACAATCTGAACGCGTAACATCATCGAATGCGCAGCGGTCACGATAGACCGGAATCGGCGGTCATCTTCACCGGAATACGCAGTTCAATATAGGCATTTTGCTGAGCTTGGCGGTTATAGTCATTAATGGCGTTGAACGATCGGATGCTGCGGCCATCGCCTAACTGGTCGTGCATAAAATCCATGGGCCATATTTCATTGATGGACTAGCACGGTTACAGGTTTTGGCTGCGCGGACCAGACGTTAACGCGGCTTGATGCGCATGTTCAGCTCCAGCTCTCGGTAGATACGGTATATGCGCTTGTGGTTCCGTTTCAAGCCTCTGATGCTACGGAGGTACAAATAACAGAGGCCAAAGCCTTAGTTCCGTTAGTTGTGGGTCAGCCGAAGCAGCCAGTCTGCAATCTGCTGATTGACGGCTCGTTGTGCTATCTCACTACGGTGAGATGGCGTCACCACTTTTTCCAATGGCCTCCATTAGGATTTGGGCCTTCAGTCGCTCTCCCGTATACATCTTCGCTAGGCGGGCATTCTCCGTTTCCCGTTCCTTCATACGCGACATCAAACCGACATCCCTGTCGCCGTACTTGGCGTGCCATTTTTAATATGTGGCGCTACTCTGGCCATACTCGCGACAAATCTCTGGCACGGGGTACCCGCTTCCGCTCGCTTCAAGATGAGGTTGATTTAGCTTTCCGTAAAGCGCGAGGTTTTCATGCAAAACTCGCTAAAATACTGCTTCTAGAGAATTCTACCTTCAAGGCCGCTCGTTTCTATGGATGATTACCATTCACTGTAGTAATGCTTCTGTGTCGATGTCTATTGACTGTACGCCTAATACAAATTGCGGGAACATAGAATTGCAGGAGTTCACGCACATCTCTTCCTTATGTTGTGTGATGTCGACCAAGAGTGTGCTGACATTTCCGTTTCGTGCAAACCCGGCGGCTTTGTAGTGCGCCGAAAAAAAATCATCATACTCACCGCTTTGATATGCGATTAAGTAAGATGGCTCCATTACAAATCGACCCTGATTGCCATAGGCTTGTTCAAAAATACCGTTCCATTCATAAAAGGCATAGGTGCGATTTCTGGCATTCAAATACTTAGTCCTGTCGTTGATTATAACTAACGTCGCTTTCGCTATCTTCGGATTTCGAGCTAAGGCGGCGACTAGTGCCTTCTGTTTGTTCCAGTCAATAAAGTATGAAATATACGTCGTTATATTGTAGCTCAACGCACTGCCTATAATAACTGAAAACGCCAAACGCCTCATTCCGCTATTTTTCGAAAAGAACACAGCGGCTATTGTCAGGGCAACACCTAATGGCAGCAGCAGCTGGTGGCGCGACCCCCACTCTTTAAATACTGGAACATGTCCCACAATAAGGTATGGAAAGCTCCCGAGTATGATAGCTAAATTTCCAATCAAAAAGGCCGAGATTCTGACAGTACCCCTTGTATGGGGCATATTGCGAGGAGGCTTTGTTATCAAGAAAGTAAATACAATTAAGGTGATACATGTTGGCCAATGGATCTCGAGCATAAACTCTTTCAGGTCTGCGAGAATCCATAATATCTTGAAATATAGGTCGTCTAAATTATAGCTTTGGTTATAGCCTTCGTAGAGTCCATAAGGCTTAAAGAAATTAGTCTTAATGGTAAAATAGACTAGCGGACAAAGGATGAAGGCTACATTATTTCTTGCGAATCGCATGATTAGCCTCCAGTTCTGGAGATACCCATTACGATAGGCTAGATCGAGCATTGGGAGAGCATAAAAAAGCAGTAGCGAGTTTGTGTTGAAACTGAAGAAAAAAAGCATTAGTGCTGGATATCTTCGAGTATCAATCCACTTCCAAGCAAGGAAAAACGCAAAGTAGCATAGCGCATAAGGTAAAGTTATTAAGGCGACGCGCGCGGAGTTTAGTGGTAAAACAAGAAATAAAACTACAACGTAAAATATGAACTCACTATTGAGACTGGCGTTTCTCACCAATATCGCGTGTAGTAAGAGGCCCGATATAAGCATTACAAATAATGTAAGAACTCGATAGGCCTCAGGTCCAATATATAACATGCCCAGGTGTAAATAGCCGGCCCAGTTGAACATTACTCCAGCTTGGTTGAAGGTGTCTAAAAGTACTGCAGGTTCGCTTCTATACAGTACCCAATCATCCCAGTAAATCGAAGGCAACAGTGCTAAGATTCCTCCATGTGCTAGGAGATAGAACAGGCCGTATAAGGCAATCTGTCTTATGGGAAAAATCGTTCTGGTCGTTGGAGAAGGGCTGTTTGCCATTTTATAGGTTGGTCATTCTCTAGCATTGGGTGGTGCGCACGATGAGGAATATTAGACTAACAGCGCTACCACTATATTCGAAATTAGGTGTGTAAGGCTTAGGGGAACATTTGGTCGCTCAATATTGCAGAGTACTAAGGCTGACCGCCCGAGGGCGGCCACCTTTTCAAAAGGCTGGGAGTGACGAAGCGATGGTCCGCGTAGACTGTCGCATTCGGCCTTCCCAGATACCCAAATGGGAAAAGGTAGTATGGATTTAGTGTGGTTTACTGATTTAAGTTAGATCTCTGCGGTGTTAATTCCGTGATTATTATCCGCATATTGGGCGTAAGATTTTGGCCATCGGGCACAACTCAAGTGCGTTGCCAATGAAACCCTAGAGCCGGCTACCTTCGACGGTGGTTTCCCCGGAATAGTCTCGAGCGCCAGAGTGCGCTTATGCTTAGGTGTCTTTCGTGGGACTTCACCCGCGTCTTCGTGCTCTTGGCAAATTTTTAAGCTATCGGCCAATTCAATGAGTCGACGCTCGCAAAGCTCCAGTCGGCGCAAGACCGCCTATTCAAATTGCCCTGAGTCGCAGCTGCTAGGTGAGGAGGCGAAGTCAAGCAATTCTACATAACCCGAGCTTGTCGCCAGTTGCTTCTGCCCAAGACCTTCGCTAATTGACCAACGACATAGTCCTGCTCAGCGTGGCTCAATCCGACCCATAACGGCAAGCGAATAATGCGCTCTGCTTGCATATCCGTGATTTCCATACCCCCAGCAATGCGGCCGTAGCGCAGCCCTCCAGGCGACGAATGAAGCGGCACATAATGAAAAACTGAGTAGACTCCGTTCTCTTTAAGCTGGTGCAGGACGGATTGACGATCAAAATCCGATGACAGCAGAACGTAGTACATATGTGCATTATGTTCGCAGTCGCTCGGGACGATGGGTCGGCGGATGACCCCTTGCCGTTCGAGAGTGGCCAGGGAGGCATGATAGTACTCCCAGGAGGCCACGCGACGTTGCGTAATGTTGGCAGCTTGTTCAATCTGTGCCCATAGAAAGGCAGCGATGATCTCCCCGGGCAAGAAAGAGGAGCCCACTTCTTGCCAAGTATACTTATCCACCTCACCTCGGAAAAAGCGGCTGCGATCTGTTCCCTTTTCTCGAATTATTTCCGCCCTTACCGCAAGGCCGGGTTCATTAACGAGCAAGGCTCCACCCTCACCAGAGATTATGTTCTTAGTCTCATGGAAGCTGTATGCGCCTAGATCCCCCAGACTCCCTAGAACCTTCCCTTTATATTTGGCCATCACCCCTTGAGCGGCATCCTCCACAACACTCAGTTTGTGCTTAGCGGCTATCCTCATAATCGAATCCATCTCGCATGCGACACCGGCATAGTGAACGGGTACGATAGCCTTGGTTCTGGAAGTAATGGCCGCTTCCAGAAGCGATTCATCAAGATTTAACGTATCTTCCCGAATATCCACGAATACGGGTACACCACCTCTAAGGACGAAAGCATTAGCCGTCGAGACGAATGTAAACGATGGCATGATGATTTCATCGCCCGGCTGAATGTTTAGAAGTAAAGCTGCAATTTCCAATGCTGCTGTGCAGGAATGAGTAAGTAACGCCTTGGTGCTACCTGTGTGTTTTTCGAGCCAGCCGTGGCATCGTTTAGTGAAAGGGCCATCGCCGGCTAGCATATTTCCGTGCTGAGCCTCGGCAATAAACCCGAACTCGTCGCCTGTTAAATAAGGGCGATTGAAGGGGATACTCTTCGGGTTCACTTTACTCCTCCAAGCCTTCGGCTCTCGGCCGCTACATTTTTCAGGTAGGTACGATATTCGCAATCCGGCATATTCTGGAGTAAGGCTTCAAACTGCTCAATTCCTATAAAACCGCGCACCAATGCCGCCTCCTCTGGGCACCCGATCTTTATACCCTGTCGACGTTCAATAGCCTCCACGTACGCAGATGCTTCTTGCAGCGCCGTGCTCGTACCGGCGTCCAACCAAGCGAAGCCTCGGCTCAACCGGTGCACCCGGAGTTGATTGCGCCGTAGATACTCGAGGTTAACGTCGGTAATTTCGAGCTCCCCGCGAGGCGACGGTCGAAGAGCGCGGGCTATCTCCACAACTTGGTTATCGTAAATATAGATACCGGGCACAGCAAATCCGCTTCTTGGACGGGCTGGCTTTTCCTCCAGTGTCAAGGCCAAACCGTTTTGATCGAACTCAACCACCCCGTAGCGTTCTGGGTCACTCACGTGATACGCAAAAATTGCCGCGCCCTCTTGTAGTTGAGAAAGTGCTCGCGGGAAGTCATCACTTCCGGAGAAAATATTGTCTCCTAGCATCAATACAACACGGTCTTTCCCAATGAAGTCTTCAGCGATCAGAAAGGCTTGAGCGATTCCACCAGGATGCGGCTGCTCGCGGTAGTCAAAACTGACGCCCCATCTTGCGCCATTGCCAAGTAATTGACGGAATCTCGGTAGATCCTGCGGAGTCGAAATAAGACAAATCTCTTGGATTCCGGCGGCAAGGAGGACCGTGATCGGATAGTAGATCATTGGTTTATCAAAGACCGCCTGCAGCTGTTTGCTAGAAACTTGGGTCAGCGGGTACAAGCGCGAACCGTTCCCTCCTGCCAGTACGATTGCTTTCATGTGCGTAAATGGAAACTAGTTGAAGTCGGGCTTACCGCGCGACGGAGACCAGCAAAGGTCGCACGGCCAGCGCGCCAATTGAGTTTGGGAATTGAACGTTTAGAGGCATGGGTATTCATGGAGCTCTGGTGGCCTCTATGAAACAGTGCGTGTACGGCACCCAGCGCCTATGGCGCACCGCTATTTCGTAGATGCTGAACGAGGGTCGGATTAAGGCTTCGTATCCTTGTTTAGTGCGCACGTTCTGTCCTCGATCACGTCGAATTAAGTAATGTGCCAGTGGGCTTTGGCCGACTTCAAAGCATGGATCGAACGTCAGCAAACGCCCTCCTGGCCGTAGCGCTTTGCAAGCCATTGCGATCAGGCTTCGCGCTGTGTCATCATCAAGATGGTGGATGAGGCCCATCGCCAATACAACGTCGAAGGAAGGCTTGTCTTCAAAATCGGACGTTCGGAGCTCTTTGCAAAAGAAATTCCCCTTGGGGCCGAAGGTTGTCTTTGCATGTGCGATGTACGCTTCGCTCGTGTCGAACCCCCAATATTCGACTCCGTCCATATGGTTCAAGACGTCAGCGGGTCCACAGCCAATATCCAGAATCTTCATGCCGCTATACGGCCTGATATGATTTTGTATAAATTCTTTCCTGAACGCTTCAGCGCCCAGTAGGTTCTGAAAGGCAGAATACACTCGGGGATTGGAAAGAGCTGCCCGGAGGCCGTGCGTAATTTGTCCCATTTAGCGACTCCCGTCTTTCTTAATAGTGCAATCAATGATAGGTTGAACTGCAGCAGGTACTAGCATGAGAGAATGGTGAAGGCGTAGCCGTACAACTAATCTAATCAGCATTCGCATCCAAGCAGAACGGCGTGCGGCAAAAGCTTTATCATCATTTACCCGTTCAAGCGTTTGAGTCAGAAAGCCACGATTGAATGTGGCGCGCAACGTTTTGCTACGCCGAGTGCATTTCTTGATCTGCAAGACGTTAATCCAGTTCAGAGAGCGCCAAGTTCCCGAGGGATCAGTCAGGTGGGAGGCGTTGAAAATATAGCCGTTTAGCAATCTCTCGGTTAGCGACTTAGAAAACAACGTCGGCATATTAAAGTGCGGTTCGTAGGGAAATAGATAATTTGGACAAGTAAAGCGGTACTTGCCTCCCAGCCTAAGGCTGCGGCCTATATTCTCGATAGAAGATTCGACGCTATCAACATGCTCCATTACATTCACTGAAAAAGCAAATGAAAATTCCTCTGACATTACGAGGGCTTCTGCGGGGAGTTCGATGATATTCGGGCGGCAATCCAGTTGATCCGCGCAGTATAAGGCCAAGCTACGCAAACAAGAGAAATGAGAAAAGCCCGCCCCAGTAGGCTCAAGCGCTGTGATGTTAAAGCCCTCTCTCGCCAACTGGCAACTAAGAAGCATTGCACCGGCGCCAACTTCCAGCACGTTGTCGCCTGGGTCGAGCAGCTGTAGTTCTTCGTCAATATACCTACGCCCGAAGCGCGCTTCGTCGGCATAAATATTATATATGGGCAACAAAGCGGGAGCCTGTTCCTGAACTTGAAGATAGACCAGATCTAGCCACTCATTCATATGGGCGATAGTGCGGGCGTCCGGCTCTAGCATTAGGGGCGAATTCCAAGCGCAACGCCTACTAGAATCAAAAATGCCGCAATGATCTTCGTCACCGTGAGCACCTCCCCAAGAAATAGCCAGCCCCCAGCCAGCACCATCAAGAAAGTTACACCGATATAGACCGGGAATGCGGTGGTAAGAGGCAGCTTGGTTACTACGAAAAGCCATGCAAACGAGGCGATGAGAGCGGCGCAATAGGCAGATATAATCCAAGGGTCTGAAATGAATGAGAGCAACCGATTAGCGCTGCCTCCTTGTGTCATCGTGAGGCTGTTTTGCTGGCTCTGAAGCTTCACGATCAATTGACTATACGCAATTAAAAATGCTACCGGAAGGATGAGTAGATAAGATCGCATAAATTCATTCAGGAATACTGTGCTCGTCCGGAGCATTACGGTGCGTTTTCAAGTCGGAAAGGCTAAAGTTCGATTTGCAATCTATCGATTCGTCCTCCAATACGTGCGCCGATCGCAAGATTCTCATAGAAATACGCTGAGAACCCCGCCGCTGCCATCAACTTCTGCATCTTGGCGTAGTCATACTCAACGCGGTAGAGGGAAAAGATGCCATCACATAGTACGGCAAAGGAGGCTCGCGGGTCGCCGTCGCGGGGTTGGCCAACTGAACCCGGATTGCAATACACCTGACGACCATTGGACCAGATGCATGGAACATGCGTATGCCCTGACGCGAAATGAGTCCCCGAGAGAAGTCCAAAGTACTCCGAGGACGGCCTGATATATTCGTCTAGAGGGTCGTTCCAGCCCCCATGGACTATATTGAGCTCCCCGACTTTTGCTTGAGGCCGCAAGGAGCTAAGCCACTGCTTGTTTTCTTCCGTGATTACTGTGCGCTGGTATTCGAGGCAGGCATTGGCACTACTGGATCGTGGGCAACCTTCATCGGTTGCGAGATACCAGTCATGGTTACCCATTAGCGAAAATATTCGGCGCGACCGCAATTCCTCACAGCATTCATTAACTTGGCAATAATACCCCCCTATATCTCCTAAGCAAATAATCCTAGTGACGCCCATTTCATCAAGTCGCGACAGTACTCGTGAAAGCGCAACATAATTGCCGTGAATATCAGATATGATTCCGATCATACACTATATAATCCTCGATATAACGAACGGCAAAGCCTTGCTTGATCGGAGGCTGAGAGGGCAACTGGCCGTTTAAGTAAAAGTCTACAGTCATCGCAGCTTCGTTGTAACCAAAAGCTGTTCGCAGCGAACTAGTTGAAGAAATCCTCGGATTGATCTCGAGAAGCTTCCAGCCCGATTGATCCTTGCGGAATTGAAGATTGGTGGGGCCGAGTGGTTTAAAGAGCGCACACAAGCGCATTACTGTCTCGTCAAGGCTGGCATGATGTCTGATCCACGCTTTAGCGGTGGAGCCATCATTAGCGAGCCGGCGTTGCATACTAATAGAAGCGCAGATATGCCCTTGTCCGTCACCAAACACGCCTACGGTAAATTCATTATCATCCGAGCCGACAATCGGTTGCGCAATTAAGTGCTCGCCCAACTGATGCTCGTAGGCACTAAAGTCATGCTCGTTATGCACCTGTACTATCCCTTTGGAGGCGTAACTTCTTCGCGGTTTAAGGAGGAACGGCAAGCCGAGCAATTCCGATAAAGTCGTAAAGGTGCCGCCGTAAAAACTAGGAATCCGCGCCGGCTCTGCGAATTCTAACAGCGCTCGGTCCAGATGCCATTTATCGCGCGACAGATCAATGAGCTCCTTGCGATTAATTGCTAACTTGCCCCTCCCTTCTGAGAAATAATCGCGGTTATCAGATAGCCTATGAACGTCCTGTTCGATTCCTGGAACTATTAGGTCTACTTGGTGCCTTCTCGTTGTATCCAGTAGCCATTCTAAATAGTTTGGACTTGAAGTCAACGGCGCTTGTTCAAAAAAATCACACCACGCCCTTCCCACCGCTTCAGGATAAATGTCGGTCCCGATTAGTATTATTTCGGGATCGGCCGCTCGAATCGAGCGTAGCAATCCATATCCCATGATTGCACCGACTCCAGTAATCAAGACTGTTGTCATAAGTTAACCGTCCGGGTGCGCCTGCAACGCGTTCTAGTATGTTTAGCTAAGACTGCTGCACTTGGTCCGCCCTTGCTAATATTCCGAAAAACGTCCGTGTGCAAACAAGCGTTCTGCAGCCTGGTTGGCGCGAGCACTTCGAGGCATTCGTAGGGGCTCTTCAGGCTATTACTCATATCAATCTTTGGAGAAATGATTGCGAACTAAGTATAGAGGTCGCCGCTTTACTTCCTGGAAAATTTTGGCCAGATATAAGCCCAGGATTCCAAGAAATAAAATAATAGTTCCACCGATAAACCAAAGAGAGAGCATAACTGCAGTGAAGCCCGACAGAATTAGATCTGGATAAATAGCCTTTTCTATTAAGAGAGCAGCCGCAAAAAGCAGAGAGCCCAACCAGACCGTAAGTCCTACAAAAAATATCAAGGTAAGAGGGGCTATGCTGAACGAAGCAAAGGAGTCAACTACCTGAACAAGCTTGCGGGATAGACTATATGATGACTTATACTCTTTAGGACGGGGGCTCTTCTTAAGAGGTATAGCGGTTTGCTTAAAGCCAGCCCAAGCAAATGCCCCAGCCAAGTAAAGCACTCTATCACCGATCTCTAACAGAGATTCCACATATTGCTTAGTCATTAATCTACATGTCATGGGACTATGTGGAATACTGACGCTCGACATCAAGTTCAGAGCGGACCAGAACAGCTCGCCAAAAAAATTGGAGTTCCGTGACGATACCCTTTCGGCTTGGACGCCGAATACGACGTCACTTTGTGTCTCAATCTGTGTTTTGTAGAATAGGGACAACCATTCAGGTTGCTCTTCTAGGTCGCAGTCTATTAAGAACACTTGATCGCCTTGACAGTGGGATAAACCCGCGATGATGGCCGCGTGATGACCAAAGTTCCTTGACAGTTCTATAACGTGAACTTTCGGATCGCTTGCCTGGATTTCGAGCGCAAGCGACAGAGCGTTATCAGGAGAGCCGTCAACTACAAAAATTAACTCGTATTCTTCGTTAGCTTTCTGAGAGGCCGTGCGACTGATTCGGTTATAAAATTCTTGGATGAACGGCTCGGAATTATACAAAGTGGTGATAATAGAAAGCTTCATGCCTTTGTGTACCTCATGTAGCTGGACGAGTCTCTTCCGCAGTTAAATAGCAGATCTAAGATTGATACTTCGTGAACGAAAGTTCCCCAAAGCTGCGGATACTCGGGATAGCGACCATAGTCGAACCATGTCAATCGTATGTTTCTACTGGAAAAAAGGCTCTCATCGATATATGCCTTAGCTGCTGGTCCGGATATATATTCGTTGCCGTCCGCTTGGGTGCATAAATCAACGAGGCGCTCGGTCTGGCCTTCAGACAGTTCATAGTCCCATGAGTTTCTTATTCGTGTCTTAATTTTCAAATACCAACAGATCGTCTCGATAAAATGTCGATTAAGTTGAGATAGGTGAGAATATCTTTGCTCAGTATATAGAGGCTTCAGCCAGGCTGAAACTTCCTTGAAGTGATGTGCTTTCGTATAGTTACGCTCGAGCGTACCCCAATGCTTCGTTAGCCATGATTGATCATCAATAGTGACATCCCGAATTCGGCGTTTTATGTTTTGACCCACTGGTATTGTTAGCCAAGTAGAGCCTTGAGACGTTTTTATCTTGTTTCTGTTACGCCAATCATTTTTTGTAAACTGGACGTCGTCATAGAGAATAAACTCATCTACCGCTGCAATGAGGTCGAAATAGCCCTTCCAGGGGATATAGTTAGACTGGAGTATCGCTATCTTTTTGTTTTTCATGTCACTGAGTCAGCTAGGATCGATTCCTCACTTAAAAGGATTTCGCGTCATCGTTGCTGTGCGGGTGGACGCGTGTTTTGTCCGTACGCCTTCTTCGTGCACCGATACCTACCGCAAGCTATGTTAATTGTTACCGAGCTGCTGATTATAGAGGTATTGTAGTTGCTTCCGCATCAGCGCAAGCTTATTGGATATTAAGTTACGGGCTTGCGGAGTCTAAATAGATAGCTTGAGATCACTAAAAACGCTCCGAACGACAGGCCCAGTAGCATTCCGGCTAGCACTATTCGCTTTTTACGTGGCTCAACAGGGCTCTTCGGGGTGGTCGCTTCTGTCTCTAAACTTGCAACCTCAATGCTTACTTCTGAGGGATTCAAGGTGGCCAATAAAGTCTTGTTTGTTAGTAGCAACGGCAGTTCAGGGATATAAGCGTCATCCTGCTCCCTGTGCTCGAGTTGTTCTAATTCTGCGTTCAGCGCGCTGGCGCCACGCAGGTATAGTGCAGGTGTTGCCCCAGTTGAGTCTCCGGTCGTAAAAACAATTGGCCACTCTGGGGGCGGTTTGATCAACCCAATCGACTCCGCAATAGCAAGCGCGTCGTGAAGGCGTGTGATACGGTAAAGTCGAGCCTTTCGAGCAACTTCGCGTACTGCCTCAATTTGGCGGTCTATTGCTTGCACTTTGCCATCCACTTTGCTGGTCAAACTCGCGAGCACTAATGCATTTGTCTCAGATATAGTAAATTTGACAAAGCGATTCGCCCATTCCGCAAGCGAGCTTGGGTCTGCTCCTCGCATCGTTACCGTGGTGACACGGCCGCCTGTAACGATCGGTGTCTCGACTACTAAGCTGGAGTTAAAGGTCTGCCATGCAGCATCAGGGGTACCGGAATCAGCTTGGCTGCTTAACGAGGGAAAATAATGCTTTTCGAAAAACTTGCGACGTATCGCGTGAGAGGATAGCTGCTCTACGAAATGGCCATACGCTAGGTCAGGAGTGATATGGTTAACGTCCCCGAGCTCAAACGGTCCGGTAGGGGGACCGGCCTGAAATACACTCGGGTAAGCGCTTACGAATAAGTTGTATTCCTTGACTGCCATCGTCGCAGGTGGCGTTGCGTGAGCTGATGCTTCATATGTCGGACTTACGAGCAGCGCGTACCCGAGCGCCGCGCCTGTCAAAAAGACCGTGCATACGAGAACGAATAGCTTGCGCGCCCACAGTTCTGTTACTAACTCCCGTATATCCACCTCGTCCGAGAGAGAGGCTTTCGATTGATTCTGTTCCACAGTCGCTCCGGACATATTTGGGGGACAAATGGAGATGTTACCATTAGGCGCCCATGTAATAACGACTCAGGTGATTCGCGGCCGCATTTATAGGCGGTCCCCGGACACAGTTTGGCTGATCATGTTCGGGCTACTTGCGGGCATGACGAACCGAATGCCACTATGACGCTGCTCGTTCTTGTACCAGACGATCAATGTTGCTCTGGGCACTTGCTTAACTCGGGCAGCGAAGCCCGCGGATGGCAGGTGTGTACCTCACCGCCCCGTACGCAGCAGCTTCGCGTTACCCTACATCAATTCTTTCCATAGCCTTCGGGACAGCATTGTGTATATCTACTGGGCGCATGCCAGAATGAGGTGATCAGCGCTCGGCATACTGCCGTGAATACGAGGCGCCTGTCTGATCAGGTGCAACCCACGACGGAGCGTAAAGAGAGTCTCCAATTGGACAGAAAGTACCTGCCGAGTCCAAGCGAGCTTTATCCCTCCATCGTTGAACTGGCGTGGTTTCTGGCGCATAGCAGGAAGGTCCCGCCGCCCGGCTGTTGGGAGAGTCAGCGAGAGTTCTCCCTCTCTTTTCTTCGGCGTGCTGCCTCTTTCTGCATGCCGGCCAGCAATGAGATCTGCGGATAAAAATGCAGTATGCGGTAGATATCGTCGTTGAGTTGGAACGCGACATCCGGCACATTTGGCTTGGCTTCGAGAAACTTGACTTCACTAGGACTGTTGAACGCTTCAATTGCAGCGTTCGCGATCTCCGTTAGACGTACATTCTGGATGCTGGCACAGATGTACTTTCCTAGCGTTCGGCTCTGAATTACGAGCGCAATTATCTGGGCAACGTCCTCCGTGTGGATGAAATTGCGCAGTGCGTCGTTCTTTCCGTAAATAAGCACATCCTTACCCTGCTCCACATTATCAATCAAACTGTAGAGAAATCCTTGATGCTTACGCTGCGAGTCGCCGACAGCATAGAGCTGCGATGGGCGTAAAATTGTGAGCGGCAAGTTAAATTGTGCGGCATGTAGTTCGGCCATCTCTTCCGAATGTCGCTTGGTCAACGAATATGCGCCGTAAAGGTGTGACGTTGTGTCGAGCTCAGCGAAGATGCTAGATATCTGTACAAGGTGCTTGGCGTTCGACCGAGTGGCAGCTTCACACAATTTCATCAAGCCCATCACGTTAACACTCTGAGCCTGGGCAATGTCCTCATAGCTCTTGCCGCCGAAATAGCTCGCCACGTTCACGATAGCATCTAAGTCAGCCGGAATTCGAAAGTCCTCTAACGGACTTCTGAGGTCTAGTCCAATGTCGCAGTGGGAGCGGCCCGCCGTCACCACGTTGGCAAATTTCTCCAACACGGCTTCAACGTCCGCGCCAAAGACGAGGTGCCGCCTACAATCATAATCTTCATCTGTAAACCTATATGTTCTTGTTAGATTACAAGGCTGGTTGCAGCTTCCGTCCACATGTCAGCGCAGTCTGGCTTCAGCCAACAGCCCGCAACTAAGTTCGGGATAATGGACTCCGAGCTGGCATAAGGCGTCGGTGATCGCTGAGGACAACTCCAACTTTTGAAGTTGTACTGTCGTGAAAGGCTTTAGAAAGATCCCTTCCATCGCGCACACATCATAGCCGGCGTCACTTAGCTGCGCATGAAGGGTTGCTTTCGAGTACAGGCGTTTATGCCCAAGCTCCAGATCTCCCTGACCGAGCGACATCATGTCATCAAGCAGTCCTGCAGAGTGTCCGAGCCGTCGGTGCATAGATTCGCCGTTTGGGACGCCGACAAAGACGCGACCTCCGGGGGCCAGGAAACGCTTGAACCGCTCTAATATCAGCGCCGGGTAATTCACGTGCTCGAGAATAAAGCCCATGACGATTACATCAAAGCGCTCATCTGTATTGAAGTCTTCAAAGTAGCTTTCGACTATAGTTGCTCGGCATGTCGGATGCTCCTGTCGAAACTTTTCAATGACGGCAGCGGAGCCATCGACGACGACTGTCCGCGCGAAATGTTGAGCGAATCGTAGGGTGGTGAACCCATGACCCACACCTAATTCGAGCACGTGTGCTTCGGGTACGACTCTGTCGATTATGCGCTTCGGATACCAGTTCAGAAGAAGATTGTTGTCGAAGCTATACGCGAACGTATCTTTGTATGCACCGATATATGTGTCCAAATGGTCTGACATGAAAGAGGCCCGAGTAAATTTAAGTTCAAGGCCACCATTCTAATTGCAGGCAGGTCACTAGAGCTAACGGCCGAATTGAGCTTGTTTGGAGCAGCAGGGACCCATTGGGGGCCACCTCGGCGCCTAAAAGTTCTGACAGGGAAAACGAGTGGGCAGATAACCCCCTATTGCCTCCCGCTACACCCCCGAGTAAAGCTCCATCCCCGCCTCGGGGGTTTGAGCCTGCAGTATCTGTCCGCTTTCCGACTCAGTGATGTACAGCGTCCTGCCGTCCGGGCCGCCGTACGCAATATTCGTGGTGTGATCGCCAACCGTCGACTGAACCTGGCCGATAGGCACGCCGCGGCGATCGAACAGCCAGACGATGCCCAGGCCGATATGCGCCACCGCCAAGCCCCCGGAGCGATCGACTGCCAGGCCATCAGGCCCGCCACCGCCGGATAGCTGGATGAAGTTGGCCACTTTGGCGATGGTGCCATCTACCATCAAAGGCACTCGCCACACCGCATTGGCGCGGGTTACGGCTACATAAAGCACGGTGCCGCTGGGGTCCAGGGCAATACCATTAGGGCTGGGGATATTATCCAGCAGGCAGTCTATGCGGCCGTCGGCACTGACCCGGAACACCCGTCCCGTCGGGTCATGCAGTCCAGTCAGCCCTTGGTCGGTGAAGTACAGGTCGCCATTGCGTGAAAAGGTCAGGTCATTGACCGCCTTCAGGCGCTCGAGCCGAACGCGGGTGACGAAGGGCGCGATCTTGCCAGTGCTCGGGTCGAACACCATGATGCCGTGCGCGTAGTCGGCGATAAAGATGCGGCCATCTTGGTGAATGGCCAGGCCATTGGGTTCTCCGTCATACTCCAGCGCGACAGAGAACTCTCCGTCAGGCGACACTTTGAAGATCCGGCCGTACGGGATATCTACACACCATAGTGTGCCGGCCCTATCGAACGCCGGGCCCTCTAGTAGGGAGTGCTCGGGCAGCGCGCCAGGCTGGCCATGATGCCACTCGGTGTCTTTGCCGGTTCGGCGCAGGTCATCGGGTAGCCGGGCGAAGACGCGGGTGGGAATAATGGGCGGTGCCGCGAACATCACGGATCAAGCTCCTTTCATGGCCGAGGGAAGCCACAATGCCAACTGCGGAAAGAAATACATCAAGAAGGCGAAGGCCACGATGATCAACGCGAATGGCATGGACGCCCAGGCCACTTTGCCCAGGCTGGTATCGCTGGCAATCGACTGTACCGCAAACAGGTTCAAGCCCATAGGCGGCGTCAATGCTCCCAGCTCTATGAAGATCACAATAATGACGCCTGACCATACGCCGTCGAAGCCCATGGCCATGAACGACGAGTACAGAAGCGGTACGGTCAGTAGCATGATGGACAGGCCATCGATGAACATGCCGACGATCAGGTAGATAACCAGCAAGAGCACAAAGAACATGAAGGGCGACAGGCCCATGTCTACCATGCTGCCGGCCAGGCCCTGGCCGATGCCCGATGTGACGACGGCGAAGTTCAATATTTGCGCGTTGATGGTAATGAACATGACGACGCCGCTGGTGATCGCTGCGTTGACCAGGGCTTGCTTGAGGCGAGCGCGTGTCAGCTCTCGGTACGCGCTTGCAAGCATCAGCGCAAAAAGACAGCCTAGCGCGGCAGCCTCGGTAGGGGTGACGATGCCGAAGTACATGCTGCCGATGACGGCCGCGATCAGCCCGATGACGGGCATCGAGTCCAGCGCCGCTCGAACCAATTGCTGATTTGAGGGCTGCGCTGTAATACGAGGCGCCAATTCGGAGTTGAAGCCGACGCGCACGGCAACATACAGCATAAAAATGCCGGCCAGCGTCAGGCCGGGGATGACGCCCGCCATGAACAAATCCAGAAGCGATACTTGCGTCATGGAGGCATAGACGATCATGGGTATGGACGGCGGGATAAGAATTCCCAAAGAGCCGCCACCCGTCAGTGTTCCCAAGGTAAGGCTGTCGGCGTAGCCGCGTTTGCGCATCTCGGGAATCGCGACGGACCCTACCGTCATGGCGGTAGCGACGGATGAGCCGGCAATTGCCGAGAAGATGGCGCAGCCGACGATATTGGTTTGGGCCAAGCCACCCGGCAGCCAGCGGAGTAAAATGGCGACGCCGGAATAGAAACGCCCGGCGATACCACTGCGCAAAATGATTTCGCCCATCAGAACGAACAGCGGTATGGACACCAGCGTAAAGTTATTAGTGGTGTTCCAGACGATGTCGCCCAGAGACAGCCAAAGGTCGGTGCCGGCCACCAAGGTGATGCCCAGGATGCCAACCAGCCCGATGCTGGTCCCGATGCCCACGCCGCCCAGCAAACAGGCAAGCAGCATGACACCATAGATGCTAAGGGCCAGTTGCCAGCTCATTCGTGTAGTGCCTGTCCGTAGTCGTCGTCCAGCTGCAGCGGTGTTGGTACAGGGCCTCGGCCCAAGGCCGCCCGCGTTTGCATGATGGCCGTATGCAGGAAGGCGATGGCCAGCAAGGCGAACCCCACGGGCATGACGATCTGCGGCAGGTAGAGAGGCGTTTCGGAATATTGCATGGAAGTCGTTTCAAAGACGATGCTGCTGTAGAAGGTGTCCCAGGTGGCTTCCAGCAGTATCAAAGACAAGATCGCCCCGGCCAAGGATGCAAGCCCGTCTATGGCTGCACGGGTGCGTACGGACAGGATGTTGCGCAAGGCATCGACCCTTAGAAAGCGGTCGGCCCGCTGGGCATACAGGAAGCCGCCCATGCTTACCCAGGTAAACAGATAGCCGCTGTATTCCTCGGAGATTTGGATGGAGGTCTTGAAGAACAGGCGTGCAGCAATTTCGGCGCACATCAAGACCATCATCAGCAGCAGCATATAGGCAGAGACCGACAGCGCCCCACGCCCCAGCTTATCCAGCCACCGTCCCACCCGGTAGTGCTTAGAGGCAGGCATCTACCGCACCCGCCAGCATCTTGCTGGCCATCTCGCCGTTCTTGGCTGCCCATGCTTCGCCTATTGGCTTGGCGGCGGCACGAAGTTTTTCCAGGTCGGCCGGGCTTACGTCCATCAGCGTCATGCCTTTCTCTTGCAATTGCTTGCGGGCGTCGCGATCGGCTTGGATCATGGCGGCGCGGTACTTGGGCGCCCATTCGGCAGCCTTGTCGACCAGTAGCTTTTTCAGGTCTTCCGGCAGCTCGCTCAGTGCTTTTTGATTAACGACCATCGCCTGGTGTGCGAGCGTGAGGTTAAGCATATAGCCCATCTTGGTCACTTCGTTAAACTTCCAGTCCAGTGCGGGAACTGCCGCCGTGAAGGCGCCATCAACCACTCCGCGTTGCAAGGCGGGTATGACTTCGGCGGGTGTGACCGTGACGCCGGCTCCGCCAAGCGCGGCCATAATATCGACTTGCTCGCGGTTCCACGCCCGCACCTTCAGGTTCTTCAGGTCGTCTATGCCCGTTATGGGCTTCACTAGCCAAAGCTGCTGAGGCGGCATGACCCACTGCATGATGGACTGCGTCTTGAACTTGTCGCCCAGCACTTGGTTGATGTCTTGCTCCATGGCTGGGGCGGCGTTGTCGTAGAACTTGTCGATAGACGTGCACGAGAACGGCATGGACAAGGCGTTCAGCTGCGGGACATCGCCGGCCACAAAACCGAAAGCCACATCGCCTATTTGCACCTGATTGCGCGCCACGGTGCGCAGCACATCGGAAGCTTTGTAGGGAAGCTCGCCGGATGCAAACACTTGGATGTTAAGGCGGTCTTGGCTGGCCTTGCTGACGTCCTCCGCAAAGGCCTTATGCAGGAGCGTGGGCTTGTCGTTGGCCGCGAAGTAGGTATAGAACTTCCAGTCGAATTGCGCTGCTGCCGCAGACACGGAAAAACCTAGCGCCGCTGTAGCGGCGATCAGCGATAGAAGGCGCGGTTTGGTATTCATGCTTGTCTCCTGAAAAGCCAGGGTAAGTGGCGTTCTGTGGCTTGATTTTTTGCCATCGTCGCACGCGGAATTCTTAGTGTCAACGCTTTATTGCTCGATTCGATCAATAAAGACTAGGATTATTGTGTTGATATGCCATAGAATTGAGTAAATCAGGCAATAACAGGAGATAGTGCTCGTTGTGGTCAAGAAAGAGACTGTCGAGACTTCGCCGCAGCTTCTTATCGTGGCGGATGATCTTTCGGGCGCAGCCGATTGCGCCAATGCGTGTCGGCAGGCTGGCTTGAACGCAAGCGTAAGGCTGGATGCGCTTGGTCCTGGCGGTGCCACCGAGTCGTCAGTAGCGGCCCTTTCCCTTGATGCCGATACGCGGGCGTGGGCAAGCGATCGGGCGGCGGAAGTGCACGCTCGCATTCTGCAGCGACATCTGCGCAAGGGTGGCCACCTATACAAGAAATTGGATTCGACCTTGCGTGGAAACATCGGCGCGGAGCTCGCGGCGGCCGTCGAGGTGGCCGGGATGGCCATCGTCGCCCCCGCTTTTCCGACCATGGGCCGCACCACCGTCAACGGCCACCAACTGCTTAATGGCGTGGCGCTTCAGCACACCGAGGTGTGGCGCCATGAGGGCCTGCAAGGTACGTCTGACTTGGTCGGCATCATGCGCGCGCAGAACTTAAACACGCTTGCAGTGGGTCTGTCTGACATCCGGGGCCCGGCAGATCTTCTGCGCAGTTTGTTCATCGACAGCGCTCGGCAAGGCAGGCAGGTGCTCGTGTGCGATGCTGAACGGGACGATGACCTTGCCCGTATAGCGCAAGCATCCTGGCAACTTCCGCTTCCTTGCTTCTGGGCAGGGTCCGCTGGCCTGGTCGGGCATTTGGCTACGGCGATCTCAACCGACCCCAGCGTCGCAAGCCTGCCTGTGCCGCCAGTTACCGGTCGCTGCCTGGTCGTCGTTGGAAGCATGTCTGGCATCAGTGCCGCACAGGTCGATCAACTGCGTCGCAAGCGTGCGATGCCGCTGATATCGGTATCCGCCGATGCACTGATGGGCGCAGAAGCCGATGCAGGTTGGCAGCAGGCGCGCAATGCCCTGGCGGCAGCGCTGTCTTGCGGTGATGCGCTTGTAGTAGTGTCGTCCGCCAGCCGGGCGGATCGAACGGCTGGCCCTGCCATCAGCAAGGCATTGGGTCGTCTGGCGGCGACACAAGCCAGCCACATTGGCGCAGTTATCGCAACCGGAGGCGAAACCGCCAGGGCGGTACTGCAAGCGCTGGGCATCAGCTCATTAAACCTGGCGGCTGAAGTAGAGCCCGGCGTACCGATTTCGGTCGCGAGCGGCGCTCGGACATTGCCCGTCATTACCAAAGCCGGAGCGTTTGGCACAGCGATGACCTTGGTCCGCTGCTATGACGCCCTAAGACCCTGAAATTCACCTGAGGAAGCTTATGTACCGCCCGATTATCGCTATCACTATGGGAGACGCCGCCGGCATCGGACCCGAGATCATTGTCCAGAGCCTGGCGCACCGTGACCTCTACGACCTGTGCCGACCCTTGGTCATTGGCAGCGTCCAGCGCTTGCAGGAAGCCGCGCGCCTGGTTGGAGCAAGCTCAAGCTTTCGCGCCGTAGCGCAAGTGGCTGACGCCGCTTTCGTCCCCGGCGAAGTCGACTGCTTCGACTTGGGCTCGATACCCGCCGGGCATCCCTTTGGCGAGCTATCCGCAGCTTGCGGGGACGCCGCTTATCAGTGCATCGCGCGCGCTGTTGACTTGGCTATGCGCCACGAGATCGACGCCATCTGCACCGCGCCCTTGAACAAAGAGGCACTGCACGCCGCCGGCCATCTCTATCCCGGGCACACCGAACTGTTGGCGCTGCTTACCGGCACGCCCGAAGTGTCGATGATGCTGGTCGCACCCAACTTGCGTGTAATCCATGTGACCACGCACATCGGATTGCTTGATGCCATCCACAAGATCGAACCCGGCTTGGTCGAGCGCACCATTGCCCGCGGCTACGACACGTTGCGCAGCGCCGGCATCGACGCGCCCCGAATAGGCGTATGCGGGATCAACCCGCATGCTGGCGAAAACGGCCTATTCGGCAACGGCGAGGAAGAGCTGAAGATCATCCCCGCCGTGCTGGCGCAACAAGCCCTGGGTCGCAAGGTGGAAGGGCCTTTGCCGGCCGACGCCTTGTTCTTTCGGGCTGCCCGCGGCGACTTCGACCTGGTGGTGGCGATGTATCATGATCAAGGCCATGCGCCAGTCAAAGTCATGGGGCTGGAGGCTGGCGTAAACGTAACAGTCGGCCTGCCTGTCATCCGCACATCCGTTGATCACGGCACGGCGTTCGACATTGCGGGCAAGGGCGTCGCCGACGAACGCAGTATGCTCGAGGCGTTGCGTATTGCCACCCAATTGGCCGGCCACAAGGCCGCCGTCCCTCAATAACCTGCCTATGTCATCGTTCAAAACCCGCGAGCGCCAACAGCGCATACTCAATCTGGTTCACAAAGGCGTTGCCGATGTCGAAGAGCTGAGCAGGCAGTTGGATGTGTCCCTATCGACCATTAGGCGCGATCTGAACCGGCTGGCTACCGAAGGCAGGCTTGTTCGCACCTACGGGGGGGCGGCGTTTGTAAGTCACGATCGCCGAGAGCAAACAGTGAACGAACGCATGCTTATGCAGCGTCAACAGAAGGAAGCTATTGCTGCCCTTGCAGCCCAACAGATTCAGGAAGGGGACACGCTCATTTTGGATGCGGGCACGACGACTGCGGCCTTGGCCCGATTGCTGTGTGGGCGGGGCGACCTGCATGTGATCACGAACAATATCGAGGCGCTCACCATACTGGCCAGCGACCCTGATATACGCATCACCTTGCTGGGCGGGGATGTGCGCAAGCTAAGCATGGGGTCAGTCGGGCCGCTTACCGAGTTGGCGCTGGCGCGGCTAAGCGCCGACAAGGTGTTTCTGGGCGCCGATGGCATCGTGGCCAGCCGAGGCCTGTGCGAGGCCAGCTCCGACCAGGCTTACCTGAAAGACAAGATGATGGAGCAAGCGGACGCGGTTTTTGTGCTGGCCGATTCGTCCAAGCTAGGCTTTGCCGGCCAGCAAGCCTGGACGCCGATGAACCGGCCTTGGACGTTGATTACTGATGGGGACGCAAGCGCGGATAAGCTTGGGCCTTTTCAGCAGTTGGGGAATCTTACGGTGCTGGTGGCTTGAGGTGTTGTGAATCCCTCCGGCTCCCGCTGTTCATGTCCGTGCGCAATACGCTGCTGGATGCTTTCGATGTGGTTGTACATCAGACGCCATGCCTCGTTGGAATCACGAGAGCGTATCGCTTCGAATATCGCGCTATGTTCTTTCCAGACCGCGATCAGTTCTTCCGTGGTCGCGGCCGCTGGTCTTAAGCGCCCCCACGAAGTTAGCGCTCTGACGCGGAAGACAGTTTCAAACACCGCAAACAGCAGGCTATTCCCAGCCGCGCGAGCCACCGCGTAGTGAAATTCATCCCCGATGGCCTGCGCTGCGGTTTCAGTAACGCTGTTATCCAGTGGGATGCAGGCGGCGATCTCCGTGAAGTCGGCCTCTGTCCCACGCAGCGCAGCCAATGCAGCAAGTCTGGGCTCTAGCGCCAGGCGCGCCTCGATGACTTCCGATGGGTGGGATTTGCGAGATAGTTGGTAAGCCATTTCGTCAGGGTTGGTGGCGTGCGGTCGCCCCAGAAATGTGCCTTTACCCACGTGCCGCCATATCTCGCCAGTGGACTCAAGCACGGCCAATGCCTGACGCAGTGCGCCTCGCGAAATCCCAAGCAATGTCGCAAGGTCTCGTTCTGCGGGAAGCTGTTCTCCTACTTTGAGACTGGTGGACTGCAGATACGCTCGCACGCGCTCAGCGTTGCTTATCCCGGCGTTCCCGCCGCGCGATCGGTGTGTCACGATGCGAACGATGCTCATATGGTCGGAGATGATTGGTCTATACCGGTACGTTAAACTGGCCTAATGATAAACCAGTTTCGCTCAGAGATCCGGCATCCATACAATCAGGCTATTAATTGGTCCAAAAATTGGTCTTGATTGGTCCACACGAACTTTCTCATTAAAGGAGCCCGGAATGACAGTTCAGGCTATTCATCACGTACCGCTACGCCCCGAGTTCAACAGTCCTTTTTCCGCGGCATACGCGGTGGAAGGCAGCCGCTTGTTGTTCCTCTCGGGTGCCGCGTGTATTCCGCCGTATCACATGCATCCACACGATCCGGTCGAAGAAGAGAAGTGGCTGTCGGGTGATTTTCGCCAACAGACCGAGGAGACCTTTAAGAATATCGAAGAGGTCTTGCGTGCTGATGGTGCCAGCTTCAAGGATGTCGTCAAAATGACGATCTACTTCACCGATGTCGGTCACCAAAACACGTTCAACGAAATTTCAAGCCGGATTTTTGGTAAAGAGAATCCGCCTGCGCGTACGTCAGTGGGCGTTGCCACGCTTGCGCATCCCAATCTGCTGATTGAGGTTGATGTGATCGCCGCAATCCCGCCGAAGCAAGCTAAGTAAAGCCATCAGGCCGACCAGCCATACAAGCATAACCAGGAGATAACTCATCATGACCAAAAGCCGTATATTGCCCGCGCACTCGCGCCGTACGTTCCTGACAGGGGCAGCCTCCGTCCTTACGCTGAGCGCCCTAGGTATGGTGCCTCCCCTGCGCGCACAGGGTGCGCCCACGACAATTCGGTACGCCACGGGTGGTGCGACTGGTCCGAACGAGATGGAAACCCTGATCTTCACCGACTGGATGCAGAAGAACGTATTGCAGGGATACGGACGAGACTACCTGGTGGATATGACCTATACGCGCGGCACCCCCGAAGCAGGAACCCTGTTGGCAGCCGGAGAGGCCGATATGGGCACGCTGTCGTTCTCGGTGTTCGCGAACTCCATCATTAAGGAAACCGTGCCGGGTGGCATAAAGGTGGTGGCCGACAGCAGCCGTGAAGGGCAGCCTGGCTATCACGCGGCCTCGTTCTATGTTCTTGAAGGCTCACCCATCAAGACCACTGAAGACCTGCGCGGCAAGCGCATCGGCATTAATGCATTTGGATCGGCTGTCGACCTGATGCTGCGGGCCAAACTGGCAAAGGACGGCATAGACCCCCGCAAGGATGTCCAGATCGTAGAGGTTACTTTCGCAAACCACGCCGCCGCGCTGCGTGCCGGGCGCATCGATTTGGGCGTCATCATATTGCCATTTTGGGCTGATGAGATTCCGACGGGCGATTTCAGATTGCTGTTTGACAGCAGCGATGCCTTTGGCACGTTCGCCACGATCTTCCACGTGGCAACCAATAAGTTCCTGGCGGAGCATCCCGCAGCAGTGCGCGCTTTCCTGGCCGACTACGTCCGTGGTTTGCAGTGGTTCTATGACCCCGCGAACCGCGAGAAAGCGATTGCATTGTGTGCCGAACTGACTCGCGCCTCACCCGAGAAGCTCAGCTATTTCATGACGAATCACGATTACTACCGCGACCCGAACGCTTGTGTTTCGGCCGAACTGATCCAGCGACCCATAGACGGCATGGTTGAGCATGGCTTTCTTGCGCAGAACATCAATGTTGCGGATCACTTCGACGCCAGCTATCTGCCCGGAGCCTGCACTGCATGAGCCAGATCTCAATCGCTCAAGTCGAAAAGTCCTACCAGACTCGTCATGGCTCTGTACTGGCCCTAGCGGACGTGAACCTATCTATTGCAGAGGGTGAGTTCGTGTCGTTGGTAGGGCCGTCTGGCTGCGGGAAATCCACCTTGCTGTATATGGTGGGTGGATTTCTCAAGCCAGATAGCGGCAGGATCGAGGTGGATGGCAAGCTGGTGCAAAAGCCGGGGCTGGATCGAGGGCTGGTGTTTCAGCAGTATGCGCTATTCCCATGGCTGACCGTGTTGCAGAACATCGCCTACGGACTGGAGGCGGCTGGCACGCCGCGCAAGCAACGCCTGGCCGTCGCCGCGGAGTTCGTCAGCATGGTCGGGCTGAAGGGTTTCGAGCATCGTTATCCGCGAGAGCTTTCCGGAGGTATGCAGCAACGCGTGGCACTGGCCCGCACGCTTTCCTACGATCCGAAGATCTTGTTGCTGGACGAACCTTTTGGCGCCTTGGATTCACAGACGCGTGAGTCCATGCAGGATGAGCTGCTGCGAATTTGCGCTTCCATGCGCAAGACGGTGCTTATGGTCACTCACGATGTGAACGAAGCCGTGTACTTGTCTAAGCGCGTCGTTGTCATGTCGCGCCGGCCCGGAACTATCGTAGACGAGTTTCCGGTCGATATTGACCGGAGCCAGGGCCGTGAAGAAATCATGCTTTCCGACTCGTTCAACGACATCCGGAACAAGGTGTGGCTGGCGGTCAGGCATCAGGCATCACCAGAGTCAGTGCTATGAAGGCAGACGTCCGGCCGCGGCCAATGTCTTATCCCGCATGGGGCCTCACATCCCTCATGCGTTCTCTGGGAAGAGCACTGCCCTTGATAATCGTCTTCCTGCTGTGGGAAGTGCTCGTCATGGGCAATTGGGTGGATCGCAAATTTCTTCCGCCGCCGCATGATGTCATGGCGGCCTTGTGGGAAATCAGCGTGCAAGGAGAGTTGCTGGTCAATCTTTGGGCGACCTTGTTCTGTGCACTGCTGGGCTTGGCCCTGGCAACCGTGGTAGGTGTCGTGCTGGGGGCGTCGATGGCTACGCGCTGGTGGATCAACGGCTTCTTCGGCCCCTTGGTTGCAGCTACATATTCGCTCCCCAAGTCTGCCTTGATTCCATTGTTCATTCTTTGGTTTGGCATTGGCGATGTAACCAACACCCTGGTCGTATTTTTGGGCTGCCTGCTGCCGGTATTGGTCTCTACTTACCACGGCATTGCCAGCGTACCGAAAGCCATGATCTGGAGCGCTCAGGGGATGGAAACGTCGTCGGGCAAGATCTTGCGTCGCATACTGCTGCCTGCCGCCATGGCGCCGATTTTGAACGGCATCCGCATCGCTTTGGGTTACTGCTTTGTGCTGGTGCTCTCCGCAGAGATGATCGCCACCAAGAATGGTATGGGGAAGCTCATTTTCTTGTACGGCGAAGGCGGCCTGTATAGCTACATGCTAGGCGGCATCATGGCTGTGGTGCTTGTCGCCTTTGTTTGCGACCGAGCCTTCATCCGCATGACGACACGCCTGCTGCACTGGGACGACACCTATGCGTCGGGAGCTGCAAAATGAATAATCTCCAGACCACCAATTATGCGGCGGCCTTCCTGCGTGGCCTCTTATATTTATTTCCGTTGGTGTTGCTGCTTGCGGTATGGGAGTTTACCGCCAGCATGGGCTATGTTCGGCCTTTGTTTCTACCCCGCCTGGGCGCTGTCATCACACAGTTTTTTGTCTTACTGGATAACGGCGAAGTCATACAGCCGTTGGCGGTAAGCCTGTACCGCGCCTTTGCGGGGCTTGCGATAGCGGCCGTTATCGGCACGGTTATTGGCATGATGATGGCGCGCTTGCGATGGGCTAACTGGTTCTTTGATCCGCTGGTCTCCTTGGGCTTTCCTTCGCCCAAGATTGTCTTTATTCCGCTGTTCATTTTGTACTTCGGTATAGACCACACGTCGAAGATCTTGCTTGTTGTCCTGACCTGCGTATTTCCCATGATTATCGCCGTCCAACAAGGCGCGTCGTCGGTGAACCGCATGATCATTTGGTCTGCAGAAAGCATGGCAACCAGCGAACGCAGCCTGTTTTATCGCGTCATTCTCCCGGCTTCAATGCCTGCCGTCTTTACAGGCGTCAGAATCACGATGCCGGTCGCCCTAATTACTGCATTCACCTGCGAGATGGTCGCCGGAGGCGGGGGCGTTGGTGCAGCGCTGATCTACGCGCAGCGGTTCTTCGAAACCCCTACCGTCTTTGTCTACATTGTTCTGATGCTGATCGTTGGCATCGCGCTGGATAAATTATTCCTGTACGCGCGCCGCTGGTTGATTCCATGGCAGCAAGATGATTAAAGCTAACACGCGTTCCGCGCAAACTTCCGGCCGCCGTTGCCGTCATTACCAAGGAAAACTACTGCCATGAAAATTGTTCGTTGTTCTAACGAAAGCCAGCCCATGCCCTTCTGGGGCATTATCGAAGGCGACGATGTCGTTGGCCTGCGAGGCGCTCCGTTCGAGAGCATACAGCCGTCCGGTGTGCGTGTATCCCTCAGTGATGTCACCTTGCTGGCACCTTGCGAGCCGTCGAAGATCGTGGCTGGTGGCGCGAACTATCGCAGCCACCTGGCAGAGTTGGGCTTGCCGATTCCCAAGCACCCCATGTTCTTTCTAAAGGCACCCAACACGCTGATCGGACATGGTCAACTGGTCGAGCATACCGAACAAACCAGCCAGCTGGAATTCGAGGCCGAACTGGCGATTGTATTGAAAAAGCCGCTGCGCAAGGCCTCTCCTCAGGAAGCCAAGGCCGCAATTTTTGGCTATACCTGCGCCAACGACGTAACCGCAAGAGATATCCAATTCCGTGACAACAGTTTGATGCACATGCCTCACGCCAAGTCCTTCGATACCTTCTGCCCTGTCGGGCCCTGGATAGAAACAGACATTGCCGACCCTAGCCAGCTAGCGATCAGCTCTATGCTTAATGGCTCCGTGGAGCAGATAAGCAGCACCAGCGATATGATCTTTCCCGTCGAGGAAATGATTAGTTATTTTTCCCATATCATGACGCTCTTGCCCGGCGACCTCATCCTGACCGGCACGCCGACAACTTCGGGCAGTTTGAGCGTTGACGATCAGATCGAGATCACGATCGAAGGGATAGGGACCTTGAGCAATAAAGTGGTTGCCTCGGTTACGGCGTAAGCGGGTCCTTAAGGATTGCTGGGAGGTGGCGTTCGTGAACGTACGCCGCCTTCTTGAGTCAGGGCAGCGAAGGTGCAGGTGGCGTGTCGCCAATTGGTCCGGGCATCCGGGTGCACAAACGCCCTGGACCGGGCAGCTGTTGATTGTGATTGATCCGGCCAAGGGGGCGGACACAATTTTGCCGAGCGCGCAGACCGACTGGTCGCCGCCTTGCATGGCGCCGGCCAGCAGCGTCTTCCAGGTGGCAGGCGCCATAGTCAGCGGAACGAGTCCTTTGGGGTTTCTCCCTATATTCGGTTTTGGGCTGATCAATATAATGGTCAGGCCAATTTACCATCACCGGAGAAGCAATGAAGCGGGTAGTAGTAACGGATTACACCTTTCCTGATTTGAATAGGGAGCGGGCTGCGGCAGTTAGCAACGGCGCCGGTTTCGATACCTTCCAATGCAAAACCGAGGACGAGGTTTTAAAGGCGGCCCGCGGTGCCGATGTGCTGGTGGTCCAGTTCGCACCGGTAACGGCCCGTGTGATCGACGCACTGGCTCCGAATGCCGTGATCCTCAGGTACGGCGTGGGTTACGACAATATCGATGTGACTCACGCGATCGCAAAGAACAAGCGAATTTGCTACGTACCGGACTATTGCCTAAACGAGGTTGCCGATCATTCCGTCAGCTTGCTGCTTTCGCTCTTGCGGCGGTTGAAGGATCTGGATGCTTCACTCAGGCGTCAGGAATGGCAAGGGGTGAAAGTCGCCGGCAACATGAAGTCCTTTGAGCAAACCAATATCGGTTTCGTCGGCCTGGGTCGGATCGGCAGGGCGGCGCTTGCTCGATTGCAACCTTTCGGCTTTCGCATCAGCGCTTTTGATCCGAAGCTAGATGAAGGGGAGGCCCACGGTCTGGGGGTTGCCGCTGCATCGCTGGATCACATACTGCAGCATTCGGACGCCATCATGCTGCATGCCCCGTTAACGCCACAGACCCGGCACATTATCAATGCAGATAGCATTGCGGCAATGAAACCAGGCGCGGTCGTTATTAACTGTTCGCGTGGTGATTTGATACATGAGCCATCGTTGGGCAAGGCGTTGAGATCCGGTCGGATAAGAGCTGGTCTTGATGTGTTTGCAACCGAGCCACTGTTGCCGGACACCCCCCTGATTGATGCTGCCGAGAGTATCTTGACGCCGCATATCGCATGGTATTCGGAAAGTGCCATTTCGAATTTACAGAATCTTGCCGCCGAGGAGATCAGCCGAGCGCTGCTGAATCGTGCCCCACGTTGCTTGATCCCAGAATTTGCCGCTGTGTAACGCTATTACAACTAAAACATATCCAAAGGAGCTATCCAGATGTCATTCACTCGCAGAAGCTTTATTACGTCTACCTTAGCCGCTGGGGCGGTTGTTGCCTTACCGCGTTTTGCGGCAGCGGCACAAACTTTCCACATGTCGCATATCTTCAACCTCGAAGATCCTAAGCATATTGCGGCTGACCAGTTTGCCAAGAAGGTCGCGGAGCAGACGGGGGGCGAGATTATCATCAAGATCCATCCATTGAGCCAAATTGCAGGTTTGCGCGATGGTGTTGAAGGTACGCGCTTGGGCACCATCGACATGACTCTGGCCGACACGGCGACCTTGGGTTCCTGGGCGCCTGAGCTGGGCCTGTGGTCTTTGCCATTCGTATTTCGTGACTACGATCAAGTGCTTAAAGTCATGCAGGGGCCCGTTGAAGAGTGGCGTGTCGATGTCATTAAGAACAAGGTGGGCCTGGTGTCCATTGGGCACGCGGTCACTGCTTTCCGGGTCATTATTAATACCGAACGTCCGCTTACCAAAGCGGAAGACATCGTCGGCCTGAAGATGCGGGTTCCCGAAATACCGGTATATGTATCGACTTTCCGAGCGCTTCAGTCTAATCCGACACCAATACCATGGGGTGAAACCTATTCGGCGCTGCAGACGGGAACTGTAGAAGGCGTTGAAAGTGATCCCATTGGGTTAAGCCTCGCGAAATTCACCGAAGTTACGAAGTTCGCTTCTAAAACTAATCACATTCTCCTCGATGCAGGCCTGCTGGTGAACTCGGCCAAGTTCGGGAAACTCTCCAAAAAGAACCAGGAAATTCTGACTAGCCTGGGCAACGAACTTGTATCGCAGGACCTTTCCAAGAGCAGCATCGTCGCGCAGAACAAAACCTGGGAAGAGTTTGGAAGCAAGCTTCAGGTCAATGACGTGGATGTGGAGAGCTTCCAGCAAAAGTTGGCCCCTATGGTTGATGAGTTCGCGAAAACTCATAAAACTCAGCACATCATCAAGATGATCAACGCGACCTGAACATTAATACAAGGTTTAGTGATGGCCACAAGCATTCCAGGCAAAATCGTGAATGTGCTCAGGCACATGGTAGAAGGCGCCACGGCGGTTTTATTTGTCAGCTTTTCTGTACTTATCGTTGTTCAGGTCATTTTCCGGTATGCCCTGAATGACAGCATATTTTGGGCAGAGGAGTTCAGCCGATTGGCGTTCTTTGGCGTACTGATGTTGACCATGCCGATAATTTGCGACAGAAAGGCGCATATTGTCATGGACCTGCTTGAGGCCATGCTGCCGCCGCGTCGACGGCGCAAGCTGGAAAAAGTTAACGCTGTCATCATGATTGTGTTCTTTGCCATATTCGCCTGGACGGGTGTCGAACTGGTGCTGCAATCGCAGTTCATGATGACAAGCGCGACCAATCTTCCGATGGCGTATGTCTACGCGCTTGTCCCGATCGGTGCACTGCTCTCCATCGTGTTCGTCATAAATAACTGGTGCACTCACCGCGGGAACGAGAATGATTAGTGCATACATGATGGTGCTGGCCTTCACAGTATTGCTGGTACTTGGTACGCCTATTGCCTTCGCTATGAGCTTGGCAGCAGTCTTTGCAATAACGTTGTTTGATCCTGCGCCTCTCGTGTTGTTGCCCCAACTATTCTTTACTTCTACCAATAACTTCTCTTTGTTGGCCATACCGCTGTTCATCTTCGCTGGAGCGTTGATGGCAAAAGGAGGCATTACTGACCTTTTGGTGAACTTTTCGCGAGCTGTACTGGGGCATTTTAAAGGCGGTCTTGCGCAGGCCAACATATTATCCAACACCTGCATGGCGGCCGTGTCGGGTTCGGCTACGGCTGATGTTGCCGCAGTCGGTTCTATCATGATTCCCGCCATGACGCGTTCAGGCTACCCGCCCACCTTTGCGGTGTCGGTTACCAGTTGCGCGGCGATGCTCGCTACGATTATCCCGCCATCGGTAGTGGCCATTATTTACGCCACGATTACGGGAGTATCGGTAGGCCAGCTGTTCTTAGCTGGCGCTGTCCCCGGTCTGTTGTCCGCTGCCGGCATGATGCTGCTGACACGCATGTATGCCGTGAGGTTTAACATGCCATCGGACGAGAAAGCCAATTGGACGGAAAGGCTGCGTCTGTTTATCTTGGCGGTACCCGCCTTGATGATGCCAGTCATTATCGTTGGTGGAATTCTTGGCGGCATTTTTACGGCCACCGAAGCGGGTGCGGTAGCTTGCGCCTATGCGCTTGTTTATACGATCTATAAGGGCAAGGCTCGGCCTCGTGCGCTATACGAAACGGTACTGGAGGCAGCTGTGATAACTGGCGCGGCACTTATTGTCGTGGGTGGTTGTGCTTTGTTCTCGTGGGAGCTCGTACGGTCTGGCGCCACCGAGGCTGTAACGGATGCCATCATGACCTTCTCCGACAATCCCCATGTCGTGGCGGCCCTGATTATCGGGTTCCTGTTGCTTCTTGGAACGGTCATGGAACCGGTCCCGGCACTAATCCTGTCCGGTCCACTGATCGTCACTGCTGTCAGTACCTTCGGCCTGGATCCTTTGTCGTTTGGCGTGGCATGTTTGATGGCGCTGATCCTGGGTGCCGTAACGCCGCCTGTCGGCATCCTCGCAATGGTGGCCTGCCGCATTGCGCGCATACCGTACTCATCCACGTTCCGCCCCATTATGCCCTTTGTCTTACTATGGCTGGGTTTGATCGTGCTCATACTGTATGTGCCGATCATCTCTAACTTCCTTCCCAGTTTCATTAAATAAGAGCCCTATGACCGAATCATCTTTGGGTCTGAATGGCCCGATAGAAAGAGTCTCCGTTGCCGAGCATGTCGCCAATCACATCTTGAATCTGATCAAGACAGGTGGGCTGACGTCTGGGCAAAAGCTGCCCACAGAACGAGACTTGGCTACAAATTTACAAGTATCGCGTCCAACGGTTCGCGAAGCCTTACGAGGGCTGCAGATACTGGGAGTGATCAACATTAGGCAAGGGGGCGGCGTATATGTATCGTCCCTGAAGCCGGTTGATCTTCTCCAGCCGCTGCACTTTTTTCTTAGTTTATCGGGCGAGAACTCCGCGAACCTGCACGAGGCGCGCGTGATAGTCGAGGGAGGGCTTGCCAAGCATATTATCAGGACGCTTGAAGCAGATCCGGAGGCACAAGTAACAGTTAAGCAGTTGCGAGACAGCCTCAACCGTCAAGAAAAGTTGGTTAATGATCCCTTGACGTTTCGCATTGTGGATATGGAGTTCCATCGATTGGTCAGATCGCTGGTGCGTAACCCGTATCTCGATCGGATGTCGCTTTCTTTATACACCCTGGGTGCTGAGTACCGGCGTATCTCATGGGAATCCAGCGGTGTTTTAAGTCAATCCTATGCCGACCACATTCTTATCGTCGAAGCGCTAGAGCGACGTGACGAAGAGGGCCTGCGCCAGGCACTTACCAAGCACATGGAAACTGTACACGACTCCATGCAATTTAATTCGAATCAAAAGCAGGATGTTAGCGATGACAAATGAACAACGCGCCAAGGGCTTGACGGTTGAGGCGCTATGCGCCGATGGCTTTTCGACGCCATGGGATGCGCCGATGAACCCTCCGTTCCCGTTTGAGTTCAGAAACGTCGAATTCTTGACGTTTGCCTGGCGCACGCACCGCGAGAATATCGAAGCCCTGCTTCCGCCGGGGTTGGAAGCAACTTCCGATGTAGTATTAACCCATGTGGCCCGCATGAACGATACCGATTGGGTGGGCCCGTTTAGCGAGGCCAACACTATGGTCGGGTGCCGCCATACCGCCTCCGGCCAAGAAGGCGGTTACTCGTTGTACTTATTTTTGTCGTCAGACGTGGGTATTACGCAGGGAAGGGAAGTGCATGGTCAACCCAAGAAATATGGCGTGGCGTCTGTAGAGCGCCGTGGCGATGCCTGGGTGGGAACAGTCAACCGCAATGGTATTGATTTTTTCACAGGCACCATGGCTTACAAACAGAAAAAGTGTGATTCCGCTCTACTTGGTAAATACTTCAATTTCCAGACGAACATCAATCTGAAAGCCATTAATCATATCGATGGAAGCGCAGCTATCAGGCAACTGACTGCTCGTAAGTTGGCCTCGGTAGAGGTGCTTGAGTCATGGACGGGTCCATGCACCGTAGAGCTGAGGCCCAACATTCAGGCGCCCTTGTTCCGTCTTCCGGCGGTGGAAATGCTGGAAGGCTTTTACTGGCGTACCAACTTCGAATTGGTTCCCGGTTACATCCTGCACGATTATCTGGCCTGAAACGTCGTGTCGATGCGGCTTCCTTGTCTGCTGCCAACCTGCAGAGGCTCAGGGCGCTTGATCTGGAGTCTCTGCTGGTCGTTGAGAACATTGGCCGCATTGGCACTTCGTACGCGGGAGCCGAGAAGTTCATCTGTGTCGGTCTCGGCTGTAGTGTCATGCCGCTGAAACCGGCGCAGCCGCGCCCCCGTTTGTGGTCAGGCACATGTATTTCATGCACAAGCAGAGCACGCCGGCAGGCGCGGCATATTGGGAGCCAAGAGGCGGCGAATGTTGGCACAGCCTGGCCCTCGGGGGGGGCGGCCAGACTAAACCAGCCCCAGCTTGCGGGCTCGCTCTACTAACCTATACGCCTCATCAATAAACGGGCCGTCGACCAGCCGTCCGTTTACGACAAACGCACCAACGCCTCGGTCTTTTTCCAGTTCTGCTGCTGTGATCACTTCCAGCGCGTGCTTAATGGCTTGATCCGTTGGCCGGAAAACTTCATTGGCCAGCACGATCTGCGAGGGATGAATGCAGCTCTTTCCTGCGTACCCCAGCGCGTACGCGGCCTGCGCATCACGTCGATAGCCATCAGGGTTGGCGATATCCACGTATGCTCCGTCGTAGGCGGCAATGCCGGCCATGGCAGCGGCCAGCTTCACGGCCACCCGCACATGCTGCGTGGCAAATGGCTCGCCGGACGTAATTCCTAGCGGCGCAAATAAATCCCCATATCCAATCTGAAGACCCACGACTCTGGAGTCGGCCGCTGCTATCTCGCTTGCGCGGTGCAGGCCTAGTGGGGATTCAATGTTGGCCAATATACCTATCTGCCGTCCCAATCCGCGTTTGGCTTCAGTGGCTTGCAGCAAGTCTGCTACATGACGCAGGTCGTCGGCGCTTTCGACCTTGGGGATATTGATGATGTCGAGCGCATCAACGGCAATGGCGTCCAGATCGCTTGGGAAGTGAGCCGAATCCACTGGGTTCACCCGAACAATCAACGTCTTACCTGACGGATTGCGTTTGGCCTGCAACAAATAACTTGCGAGCGCACTTCGTGCTACGCCTTTTTTACTTTCCTCGACAGCGTCTTCCAAATCGAAAGATAGGGCGTCGGCCTGACTCGACTCAGCCTTGGGAAAGAGCTCCGGACGAGAAGCGGGTACAAAAAGTTTGCTGCGCATGATGGCCTCGCTAGTTTTGAATAAACGATATTGTAGACAAAATAATCAGTTTCCTGTATCTTGCTATTCAATCTGCCATCACAACCTTTCGATTGAGGCGACATAAACCTCAAGGACATCAATCTGGGGCGTAGCCCAAGGAGACAGCAATGCAACACTTGAAGCGATACATCAAATACTCGGTAGCGGCTTTAGCCATCTTTGGGGTCACGGCACCTGTTGCGCTGGCTCAGCAGACAGTACGCATTGCCTATGTAACCAGTGAGGTTTCGCCCCAGCACAATCAGTCGAAGCGGTTCGCCGAAATGATCGAAGAGCGCCTGCCGGGCCAGTTCACTTTTCGGTTCTATCCGAACGGCCAATTGGGCAGCGAGAAAACCAGTTTGGAGCAGCTCCAATTGGGAGAGCTCGAGATGGCGAACATCGTTACGCCCATCATGGAAGCCGATCGCAGCCTCGAAATTTTTGATTTACCCTTTCTCTTCAAAGACAGGGACCATGCAAGGCGCGCTCTGACGCCCGAACTGCGCGCACATATGCGTGCTTCGATTGAGAAGAAAGCCGACGTAGAGGTCTTGGGAATTTACGAGAACGGCTTCAGGCATACGATGTCTCGCCGCGAGATCCGCGTGCCCGACGACATGAAGGGCATGAAGGTACGAATTGCCGGTGGAAAGCTGCGACAGGAAGTTTTCCGTGCAATGGGCGCGAACCCCACGCCGATTGATTGGACTGAAGTGTTTACTGCCCTGCAGACCGGCGTCGTCGACGGAGCGGAAGCAGCCATCTACGGTCTTTACGAGGCCAAGCTCTATCAGATCACGCCGCATCTTTCCTTGACCAACCATGCCTATGCGCCGAGTTTCTTGGTCGCATCACAGGACTTCTGGAAGAAGCTGAACGCTGAACAAAAGAAGGCATTTGAAGAGGCCGGGCAGGAACTCGTCACCTGGTCGTTTGACTTCTCCGAGCGTAGCGAGGCCCAACAGCTCGAGGAGATGGCCAAGTACGCCAAAATCAATAAGGTGGAGTTCGAGAAATTCCAAGCTGTGACGGCGCCAGTACACGATACCTACGCGAAGCAGCATGGCTCAGAGTGGCTTGATGTCATCCGTGGAGCCGTACGATGATTCCATCGTCAGGCAACACACAACCGCGCGACCCGGTGCTAGGCCGGATCGACGCGGTAGTGGATGCCGTCCTGGCAACGATACTGGTCGCAACGACGGTCATATTGGTCGTTGGAGTGTTCTTTCGGTATGTCTTGAATGATTCCTTGGCATGGACCGATGAAATCGGCGGCAATTTGCTGGGGTGGATCAGCTTCCTTGGGGCTTACGCATGCTTCCGCAAGCACTTGCATCTGGACTTCGACATGGTGGTCCACAAGCTGTCGCCCAAGGTGCGGCGGCTGGTACAGGTCGCAAGCAATCTGTTGATGTTGGTGTTCCTGGTCGCAATGGCCTGGATGTCATGGATAGTGGTTAACCGCGTGGGCGGCAGCTACATCAGTTCGGTAGACATCCCTCGTGGCCTATTCCTGTCTGTGCTACCGATAGCCTTCGTCTTGATGGCGATGGCAGTGGTCCGCGTTGTGTTGAACCTGATCAAATCGGATGGCCGTTGACATGACCTGGATACTTTTCGGCGGCTTGGCAGTATTACTCATTATGGGCATGCCTATAGGCTTCGCACTGATGATTGCATCGGTAGGAGCCATGTTGTTTATCGACATGGGGCTGAAATCGGTTCCGCTTACTTTGTTCCATGGCACCACCAGTTTTGTGGTGCTTGCGGTGCCGCTGTTCATACTGATGGGCGAGCTGATGAGCGCCACATCGATAGCGCGCCGCATTGTGGATTTCGCGAGCGCGCTAGTGGGTTGGATGCGTGGAGGCTTGGCCAATGTCAATGTGTTGGCCAACATGTTCATGGCGGAGATCAGCGGAAGCGCTGTGGCTGACGCCGCCGCATTGGGAAAAATATTCGTTCCTCAAATGGCCAGGGTGGGATACCCCAAAGCTTTTGCGGTAACGGTTACCGCCGCTGCAGCCATTATTGGCATTATCATTCCGCCCTCGATTCCTATGGTGCTGTACGGCGCCGTAACGAACACGTCGATCCGGGATATTTTCATTGCGGGGATCGTGCCAGGCGTCATGCTGGTGCTTGCTTTCATAATCACCAATTACATTTTTGCCCGTAAGGAAGGCCACCCGGTAGATAGAGAGTTTGACTTACCTTCCGTGGTTCGTACTGCTCATGGGGCGATCGTGCCGTTGCTGCTACCTGTAGTCGTGGTCGGTGGCCTGATAAGCGGGATCTTTACACCAACCGAAGCGGCTGCGGTCGGGGTAGTACTGGCCTTGGTCTTTGGGTTGGCTCGTCGCGAGCTTAGCTGGAAGACCGGTTACAGGCTGCTTGTAGACAGTACTCATCAAACGGCCTCAGTCATGATGATATTGGCGGGCTCTGCTGTTTTAGGCCAGGTATTGGCTAACGAGCAGATACCCCAGCAGATGGTCGAAGCCATGGGCGGCATAACCAATACTGCCTTTGGTTTCTTGTTGCTTGTTAACGCCATACTTTTGGTCGCGGGCATGTTCCTTCAGGCCCCCGCTGCCATCATCGTGATTGTCCCGGTATTGCTTCCTATGGCCCTTCAACTGGGTATAGATCCTGTGCATTTTGGGGTCATCGTCTGCGTGAACCTGGCGTTGGGCCAGCAAACGCCGCCAGTAGCCACCGTGTTGCTTACGGTTTGTAGTATCAGCGGCGTCCGCATGCATGAGACTTTCCGATACATGAATTGGTACATCCTGGCCATGCTTGTCGTGCTGGCCCTAGTGACCTATGTGCCTTACCTAACCCTCTGGTTCAAGTAGAGCGAACAGAAAATGAGTAATCCGAGATGGAAGTGCCGGCCGCCTGGTTCGAACTGGGGCGACTTTGGTCCCAATGACCAATTGGGTCGATTGAACCTGCTCACCCCTGAAAAGGTCAAGCAAGGCGTCGCGGAGGTGAAGACAGGCGAACGTTTCTGCCTAAGCCTGCCCCTGGATCTGCCGGGCGGCAATCGCCTGAACCCCCGTCGTCATGCCCCACGTTTGCAGCCGGTGTCAGACGGAAAGAATGACTACTACAACTATCCATTATGCTGCGAACACCCGGGAGCGACGGACGTTATTTCCGATGATTGCGTCGTGCTGTATACGCAATACTCGACGCAGTGGGATAGCCTGGCGCATGTGGGTGGTTTGTTCGATGTGGATGGCGACGGTACGCCGCAGCGGGTCTACTACAACGGATACCGTGCTGGTAGCCACGTGGTGGGCGAGACCCGGCCAGTTAACACGGTTGACCGCCAGACGGTAAACGCCGGCGCCCTTGGCGTGGAGAACATGGCCGTTGCTGCGATCCAGGGCAGGGCTGTCTTGGTGAATCTCCATAAGCATTACGGCGATGATCGGGTTGAAGTCGACTACGCGCTCTTGAAGAGCGTGCTGGCGGCCGACCGCATCACAGTTGAGCCGGGCGACATGCTTTGCCTGTATACCGGTTTTGCCGACCGGGTTGTGCAAATGGCGGGCGATCCGGACCCGGCGGTCCTGCATGGGGCTTGCGCCGTCCTGGATGGCCGCGATCCCGAGCTTCGTGACTGGATAACTTCCAGCGGCATCGCGGCGTTGATTGCAGACAATTATGCGGTCGAGAGGCGGCCAACTACCAAGCAGCCGCCTTCAGATGGCCCCTTCATGCCTTTGCACGAGCTGTGTTTATTCAAGCTTGGCTTGCCGCTGGGCGAACTATGGTATTTGGCAGAACTCGCCAGCGCACTTGAGTCGCAAGGCAGATCGCGCTTCTTGCTTACGGCGCCTCCGTTGCGCCTGCCTGGCGCAGTGGGCTCTCCGGTAACTCCGGTTGCCACCATCTAGCAATGACAGATTTAAAAGGAAGCGATGTGAAGCTAGCAGTATCTACGGAAGCGGTACGGTCAGATGATACTTGTCAGGCCGGGCCTTTAAGCGGCATTCGCGTTCTGGACCTCAGCGCCTACATTGCAGGCCCGTATGGTTGCACCCTCCTGGCTGACCAGGGTGCGGAAGTAATCAAGATCGAGCCACCCAAGGGCGATAACCTCCGGAAATACCCCTCCACGCTCGAAGCTGAAGGACGCGCCTTTCTTGGGGTGAACCGCGGAAAGCTCGGTATGGTTCTGGATTTGAAGTCCGACGAGGGCTACGCCGTTCTACTCGACCTGGTCCGCTCCGCCGACGTGCTGGTACATAATTTTCGTCCCGAGGTCGCGCCGCGCCTGCGCATCGATTTTGAAACACTGGAGCAGATCAATCCAAAACTGATCTACTGCGCACTGAGTGGATACGGCGAGACAGGCCCGTTAAGGAACAAGGCGGGCTACGATCAGGTGCTGCAAAGCATGTCGGGCATCTGCAGTTTGCAGGGAAGCCTGGAAGATCCCCAGATCGTTTATGGATCGGTGGTCGATTACTACGCTGCGTCGCTGTTGGCGGGCGGGGTGGCATCAGCTTTGTACGCACGCGAGCGCACCGGGAAGTCACAGTACGTCGGTATATCTTTGCTGCGCAGCGCGCTAGCCATGCAATCAGCCCGCTTGGTATGGGCGCAAGGCGAGCCGCGTGATGTGAATCGCGATATGCGTTCCGGTGGAATCACCGGTTTGCATCCCACGCGCGCCGGAACCTTGTATATATCAGCCAACACGCCGCACTTCTGGCTCGCCTTGTGCGAGCTGACTGGGCTTAGCCGCTTGGCTGAAGACCCTCGCTACGACACCGTCCGTAAACGTGCGCAGCATGTGGACGAGGTTGTACCGCAACTTCGTGCGGCGCTTCGCGAACGTACAGCTAAAGAATGGGAGGAGATCTTCGGTGAACGCGTGCCCTGTGCAGCAGTGTTGCAGGTAGAAGATATGTTCGATCATCCGCAAGTTGCGGCGGAGAATATGGTGGCCACTTACGAACATCCGCTGGTGGGCAGTTATCGCGGCATGGCCAGGCCCATCAAGTTCGGCGAACAATATACCGCAGACACCCTCCCGGCAGCGCCCACCTTTGGGCAGCATAGTGACCTGATCTTATCCAGGCTTGGGTATTCGGCTGAGCAATCTGCCGAACTAAAAAAAGCCGGCGTAATCAGCTAGGCCGCCGCAGCAAATCGCATCATGGAGACTTTATGAGCAAGCAAGCCCAGCCCACGGATCGGCCGTGGGATGCCTATCTTGGCGAAGCCGATAGCGCCGTGGTTACCAAGGGGAAGTTCGGGCGTCGTATGGGGTTTGGGCAGCGTCCTGCCGTGGTAGTCATCGACGCCCAGAAGTATATGGTGGGCGTGGCTGATGACGATGCGGCATGGCCGTCCAGTTGTGGTGAAAGCGGCCGCGAGGCGGTCCGGCAAATCGGCCGTCTGGTCGAACAGGCGCAGCAAGTCAGCGTACCGTGCTTCTTTACGCTATTCGAGATCAACCCAAATGGTACCGATATGGGAGTCTATCGGCTTAAGCGCGACCTGCTGGATAGCGACAGATGGTGTCTGGCGGGGACCTTGGGTGCCCAAATGGTGCCTGAACTGACACCCAGTGATAACGATGTCGTCTTCGTAAAGAAAAAGCCCAGCGGATTTCTCGGAACACCGCTATTGGGATACCTGGTAGATCGTAAGATCGACACGGTGATTGTGGTGGGTGGGGCAACCAGCAATTGCATCCGTGCTACCGTTTTTGATTCTTCATCTTACAATTTCAGAACCATCGTGCCTCAAGAGGGCGTCTTCGATCGGATACCGATATCTCACGCTATCAGTTTGTTCGATATGGACCGCCAGTTTGCCGACGTGATTCCGATGGAAGAAGTCATCGAGTATTTACGGACGCTGCCCGCCGGGCAGCCCGCTAGCGAAGGAAGTTGATATGGATGGGAAAGCTCCGGGAACAATACCTTATTTCCTTCGCGAGCAGATCCGGCAATTGATTATCGATGGTTCGTTAAGTCCGGGTCAGCCCGTGCGCGAACAAGACCTTGAGAGCCGTTTTAGCACCAGCCGCAGCCCAATACGCGAAGCGCTTCGCATGCTTGAGCAAAGCGGCTTGGTCACGCACACACAACGTCGCGGGTTCAAGGTCACGGTATACACCGAGAAAGAAATTATCGACCAGTACAAACTTCGAGCCGAGCTCGAGGCCTACGCCATTATGGAGCTCGCGGAGGTAGGCGAGTTGGACGAGCTGATCGAGAGGCTTAAGGACTGTCATGCGCGTTTGGGGCAGGCTTATGCCGCGCATGATGCATTGGCTTATCTGACCGAAATCAAGAACTTCTACAACGAAATCGTCACTTGTACGAATAACAAACCGTTGACTGAAGCTTTATCGAAGCTTAGCGAGAAGGCGCAACCCTTGCGCTACAACTTGATATCGCGGCGCTTGGACCAGAGTAAATCCCTGGAATACACGTATCAAATCATTGGAGCGCTGGCCGAGCGGGACTTTACGCGGGCCGCTACCTTGAAGCGTGAGCATGTGATGATCAACCTACCGGCCATCTTGCAGGCCTACGCCGAAGCGCGCAGCAAGCGTAAGCGCCTGGCTGCCGAGACGTGAACAACCCCGTTTCCGCATGTCGGCCTCCATGATTTGAGGGTTGGGCTCCAGTGCCTAGGCAGCCAATATCCTATCCAGTTCCACAATAGTTTGAAGCAGTACGTCGGTGCCCTTCAGCAATTGCTCTGGCTCTATCCATTCCTCCGCGCTGTGGCTCCTGCCCTGCAAGCAAGGAATGAAGATCATTCCCACTGGGCCGGTTTTCGCCACATACACAGCATCGTGGCCAGCGCCGCTGGGCAAGCGCATGCTTTGGTGACCCAAAGACGTTGCGCTACGCTCGATGGCCGCCATGATCGTGTCTGAACAAGTGGTCACCCCCGAATGGCTAAGGTCGTCAATCGTGACGGTGACGCGTACATCTTCCAGCCGATCTATGTTGCGCTCGGATAGTAGTTCCGGGAAGTGTTTCAGAACTTCTTCATCGTCGCTGCGCACCTCCAGGATCATGTCCACCTTTGCCGGCACGGCGTTGGACATGTTTGGCGTCATGGTCAGACGCCCCACCGTCGCCACTACGTAGCGCTGGGCACTTCCCAGTTCCCGCGCAAGTGCGCAGGCAGCGTCGATCAGCCGTGCCGCGCCTACCAGCGCGTCCTGGCGTAGGTTCATCGGAGTAGTGCCCGCATGGTCGGCGCGACCGTGGACGGATATTGCTACTCTACGTATGCCCACGATATGTGTGACCACGCCGATGGGCAGGTCGCGACTTTCAAGGACGGGTCCTTGCTCAATATGTAGCTCTACGAAGGCGCCGGTGCTACCGGCATCGCGCAACGGACGACGGAGCGCCTCTGGGTTCCCTCCTATGCGTCGAATACCTTCAGACAAAGATTCGCCGTCTGGGCGGCGGGTGGCAAGCATTTTGGCATCGAGCAGCCCTGAAAACGCTCGACTACCCACACAAGAGATGCCGTAATCGCTGGGCTCCTCCGAAAGAAAATCTATGACTTCAAAGGGATGCGCCAATTCAATGCCTTGTTCGCTCATTGATTGCGCTACTTCGATGCCGGCCAATACGCCGATGATGCCGTCGAACCGCCCGCCTTCCAAGACTGTGTCGGTGTGCGAACCAGTGATGATGGGTAATGCGTCGCGGTCTCGCCCGTCGCGCCGACCTATCATGTTGCCGCCCTGGTCCAGATGGACGTTCAATCCCGCCTGTTCCATCTGCTCTTGCAGCCATCGGCGAGCGTGGGAATAGCGATCGGTGAAGGCGCGCCTAGTCCAGGGCATATGGGGATCAGTAAAGGAGGAGAGCGTCTCAACGCGTTTCCAGAGCCGCTCAATATTGTTAAGCGGGCCGGCTGTAGGAACTGTTTGCATGAGGTTTGGCTTTTGATGATACACAGGCTTGCCAGTGTAGAGAGCTTTCGTCATGCGGTCTTATGCTAATTTATTGTCAAGCCATAACGTTTAATTAAGGAGTAGGCCTGTGTCCCTGAACCTTAGACAGATCGAGGTCTTCCGCGCGATCATGCTGACGCAGTCCATTACCGGCGCCTCTCAGTTGCTCCATGTGTCTCAGCCCGCAGTTAGCCGCTTGCTGTCTTACATTGAGACCAGGGTTGGTTTCGTGCTTTTCGAGCGCATCAAAGGTCGTCTCTATGCGACGCCGGAGGCGCGCCAGCTTTTTCAGGAAGTCGAGACAGTCTATAAGGGCGTGCAGCGCATCAATCAGTCCATCAATGACCTCGTGGAGAAGCGGTCTTTGGCCTTACGCCTGTGTTGCAGCCCGAGCCTCAGCCAAACGCTCGCGCCCAAGGCGCTTGCGATGTTGGGAAGTCGTTACCCCGAAGCGCGGATCTTGCTCGATACGAAAAATATGGCGGATATGATCAACGCACTGCTTACCCAGGAGTTCGAGTTCGGCATAAGTATCCAGCCCATAGAGCACCCCAATCTGGAGTGTTTGCCCATCTATGAAAGCCCGCTCAATGTGGCGGTGCCGCCCGGCCATAAGCTCGCCGAAAGCTCTATGCTTACGGTCGAAGACATAGCCCAGGAACGGTACATTGCCTATGGGCTCGATACGCCACTAGGCATACTGCTCGATATGGTATTTCGCAGTCAGGGTATAGAAATCAGGCCGGCTGTAGAGGTGCGCCATACGCACACGGCGTGCGCGCTGGTTCAAAACGGTGCCGGCGTGGCAATTATCGATGGCCTATCGGTCAATGGGCGCAGTTGGCCCAGTATTGTGACCCGGCCTTTGGCGCCGCATACGGTGATCACTATATGCGCCGTTTACTCCAAGTTCCATCCACTGTCCATGATAGGACGTGAGCTTCTCGCACTTCTGCTTGGAAACACGACGTATAAGGAACTCGTCAGCGCGCGCTGACCATTAACCTCATGTTATGCAAAGGCGATACAAAAGCATGTGATTTATGGAGAGGGCGTATATAGAATTACCTTGTTACGCCGGCTCCCCGAGCTGATGGTTCCTCTTTTAACAACTTCTGGAAGAAAGCTCATGCGCAAACTTCTCATCGCTTTAGCGTGTACCTTACTGACTAGTGGGGCGGCGGCTACCGAAACTTGGGACATGGCAACGCCTTACCCTGATTTTGAATTCCATACCCGCAATATTCGTCAGTTCGCACAAGACGTTTCGGACCTGTCCGGCAAGAAACTCGAAATTAAGGTCCATAGCGGCCAGTCCCTGATCCGACATCCGGAAATCAAGAACGCGATACGTGGCCGACAAATTCCGGTCGGCGAGTTTCTGATGGCTCGGTTAGCTAACGAACACCCCATTTACGAGCTTGATGCCCTGCCTTTCTTTGCATCGTCTTATAGCGAGGCGCTGGCATTGTGGGAGGCACAGCGCGACTTTGTGCAGCAGCACCTTGGAAAGCAAGGCCTTCGAGTCCTTTTTGCCGTGCCCTGGCCTCCTCAAGGACTGTTTACCAAACAGGAAGTGACGGAAGTGGACCAGTTAAAAGGCTTGCGTTTCCGCACCTACAACACGGTTACCGAGCGCATGGCAAGGCAGATTGGCATGGTGCCGACACAGACCGAGGCTACCGAGATGGCCACCGCTTTCATCACCGGTCGCATTGATGCCATGATGACATCGCCGTCGGGGGGCGCAAAGAACAAGGCATGGGATTGGAGCACGCATTTTTATCATGTTCAGGCTTGGCTGCCGAAGAACCTGATCGTCGTTAATCAGCGCGTCTTTGACGGCTTGGACAAAGACGTGCAGGAAGCAGTAATGCAAGCGGCTGCAAAGGCAGAGAAGCGCGGATGGGAGATGAGCGAGATCGATACGAAAGAGGGCGTTGATCTTCTCGTCCAAGGCGGCATGAAAGGCATCACCCCGTCTGCTGAGCTAGTCAAAGGGTTCAAAGAGGTCGGTAAGACCTTGACCGACGAATGGTTGCAGAATGCTGGTGAAGAAGGCAAGGCCGTGGTCGATGCCTACGAAAAGAAGCTGACCGGTAATGGCGCCCAATAAACCTCAAGTGCCTGGCTGGGAAGGGAACGCGCCTTTCTTGCGGCGCTTCCTGGATGGTCTTTACCTGCAGAGCGGTCGACTTGCCGCTGTATTTCTGGTGGCCATATGCCTGATCGTTTCGGTGCAGGTACTTGGAAATGCCCTCGACCGCCTGCTTCTGCTGACAACTGGCCAGCAGTTGGGCATTGTTATTCCGGGGTATGCGGACATCGCGGGGTTATTTTTGTCTGCCTCTACATTCTTGGCCTTGGCCTACACGCTGACTTCCGGTGAGCTCATCCGCGTGCGCCTGTTGCTGGCAAGATTACCAGTGAGGTGGCAAATTCCCGTCGAGCTCTGGTGCTCTGGGGTGGCCACGCTCATCATGGGGGCCACCACTTGGTACACCTTGGCATTGGTCATGGAGTCGAAGGAGTACGGCGATACTTTGCCTGGGATGGTGGCCATCCCCTTGTTCATTCCACAATCGGCCATGCTGATCGGGCTCTCAATCCTTACTATTGCCTTTGCGGACGCATTCTGTGCGGTCTGCCAAGGGAAACCGGCTCATTACGATCGGCCGGCTGCGGATAAGCTCGGAAATTTGCAGAGCAACTAGTCCGGATGGGCACTCCCGCTGAGCAACCCTCACCAAATTGGCATTACAGGGAATTTCGATGATCGACGTGTTCTTGTCGCTTGGCTTGCTGATTCTGCTCCTTGCGCTCTTGGCCAGTGGTCTGTGGATTGCGTTATCTATTGCAGGCGTGGGTTTCATCACAATACTGATGACTAGCGGTGCCCCGCCCGGCCAAGTTCTTGCCTCGACATTCTGGGGCGCAAGTTACTCGTGGGAGCTTGCCGCGCTGCCTCTGTTTATCTGGATGGGCGAGATACTGATGCGCTCGCGATTGTCGGACGATTTGTTTGCCGGTTTGGCTCCATGGCTGAACCGTGTGCCTGGTCGTCTACTCCACATTAATGTACTGGGCTGTGGATTGTTCTCAGCCGTGTCCGGCTCTTCAGCAGCCACGGCCGCAACGGTCGGAAAAATTGCGCTACCCGAGCTGAGAAAAAGGGGCTACGACGAAGACGTAGCGATAGGTACGCTTGCAGGTGCCGGCACACTTGGACTGCTGATACCACCCTCCATTATTCTTATTGTCTACGGGATTGCCAGTGGACAGTCTGTTATCCACCTGTTTATGGCCGGCATTCTTCCCGGCATCATGGTCGCTGGAATTTTCATGGGCTACGTGATGATCTGGGCCCTGTTAAATCCGTCCAAAATGCCTCCTCGCGAGGCGTCCATGCCGTTTTTTCAGAAAGTGCATCAAAGCCGCAGGCTGTTCCCATTATTGCTGTTGATAGGCGCCGTGATAGGTTCTATTTACTTGGGGCTTGCTTCGCCTACGGATGCAGCGGCAGTCGGCGTGGCGCTTTCGTTGCTGATGGCATATTCATCACGTACTTTGACGTGGGCCAGTTTTGTGGAGGGGGCGCTCGCGGCGACCCGTACGTCGTGCATGATCGCGATCTTGCTGCTCGGGTCTGCTTTCTTGACGGTTGCAATGGGTTTTGCCGGCATCCCAAGCGACCTGGCACGCTGGATAGGCGACATGAACTTGTCTCCTCATATATTAATCCTCGCCTTGACTCTTTTCTTCATCGTTGTGGGGTGCTTCCTAGACGGCATATCGATTGTGGTATTGACCACTTCCATCATCTTGCCAATGGTCGAGCAGGCGGGAATAGACCTTATCTGGTTCGGTATCTACGTGGTTATCGTAGTCGAGATGTCGTCAATCACACCGCCCGTCGGGTTCAATCTGTTCGTTATTCAGGGACTTACTCGCCATGACATGTTTCGTGTTGCGAAAGCGTCTCTTCCTTTCTTTGGCGGTTTAGTGCTCGCGGTGTTCCTTCTTACGGCGTTCCCGGAGATAGCCACTTACTTGCCGCAGAAGCTGTCCAACTAGGGGGCACCTTAATGCAAATTTCTATAAATGGGCTATCCACAAGGGTGGAACTCGACGGAGCTGCGAATAAGCCAGTCGTGATGTTCAGCCATTCTCTGGCACAAGATCTGTGCATGTGGGATCCGCAGGTGCGACTCTTGGCTCCCCGCTATCGTATCCTCCGATACGACGCGCGTGGCCATGGTGGCACCCACCGTCCGACCTCATCTTTCTCAGTTGAGGATCTCGCCGACGACGTGGCCGCGATCCTCGCGTCGCTGGATATTCCCCGTGTGCACTTTGTGGGGCTGTCCATGGGGGGCATGATTGGGCAGGCACTCGCACTGAAGTATCCGCAGTTGGTCGACAAACTGGTATTGTCCAACACGCTAAGTGCTTACGGGCCAGAGTCTGCGCCGATGTGGCAAGAGCGCATTGACGCGGCCAGCGGCCCTGGCGGGATGGAGCCGCTGGTGGAGCCCACGGTTACGCGTTGGTTTACAGAACCTTTTCGCAGAACTGAGAGCGAAGTGATCGAATGGGTACGCAGCCTGATACGCCGCACCTCCGTGGAGGGCTTCACTCAGTGCTGCAGAGCCCTGATGAAGTTGGGCCTGACTGACCAGCTCCCAGCCATACAAGCGCCCACCTTGGTTATTGCCGGTCGCCAGGATCCCACCACTACCGTTGTCGGCGCGCAAATCATTGCAGCCGGTATTCCGGCGGCCAGGCTGGAAGTGATCGAGAACGCCGCACACATATCGAATATTGAACAGCCCCAAATCTTTGGTGGTCTGCTACTGGACTTTTTGGCGCAGGAAAGTATTGCGCAGGGGAATCGCAGCTATGAACGCTAATACTAAAAGCATCGACTTCAATGCCGATATCGGGGAGGGTTATGGCGTTTGGCCGGCGCCTAATCAGATTTGGCGCGCAGACCTCGAGCGCGGCGGGAGTATCGACAGTGTTGATGCACCGCTTTCGGTCGAACGGATTATGGCGCTGGTGTCGTCTGTTAATTTGGCCTGCGGATTCCACGCGGGCGATCCCTATCTGATTAAGCGGTACGTTGCTACGGCAAAGAAGGCCGGATGCCGAGTCGGCGCGCACCCATCGTATCCCGACCGCTCGGGCTTTGGTTTGCGCTATATGGACGTCAGCAAGGACGAGCTGAAGGCAATCATCCAGTATCAACTGGGGGCACTTGATGGGTTCCTTCGCATGGAGGGTATGGCGGTCAGCCATGTGAAGTGCCATGGCGCGCTTTATAACCGCAGCGGGCACGATACTGTGGTTGCTGCAGCGGTGGCAGAGGCCGTTGCAGAGTATCGTGACGGTTTACCACTGTACGGCCTTCCTTTTTCGTGCATGGAAGAGGCAGCAAAGAAGGCGGGCGTTCCTTTTGTGCGTGAAGCGTTCTCTGATCGGGCCTATCACGATAATGGTGCTTTGGTAGATCGCCGGCGCGTTGATGCCATGGTGACTGAGCCCGAGAGTGTGTCGGAACGCGTAAAGCAAATGGGGGTGCAAGGTACAGTCCGTAGCGTTGAAGGCAACGATGTCGTATTGCAACCTGGGACGATTTGCTTCCATGCCGATACCCCGCGGGTGTTGCATTTTCTTGAAGAAGCGCATCGCAAGCTGCAAGAGCACAACGTTCATATCAGCGCTTCATAAGTTGGATAGATGATGCAATTGAACGAACATCCGGGCTTTATTTTCCGCCAAGGCAGCGCACCATTGCTGCTTTCCATGCCTCATGTCGGGACGTATATACCTCCAGATATTGCCGATCGAATGACCGACGAAGCTCGCAAGGTGCCCGATACTGACTGGCACCTTGAGCAACTCTACAACTTCGCTGACGAGCTTGGTGCGTCGGTGTTGGCTGCGACGCATTCGCGATACGTCATAGATTTGAACCGACCCCCTGATGGCGCCAGTCTCTACCCTGGGCAGAGCGTAACCGGCCTATGTCCGGTAGACACGTTCGACGACACGCCCATTTATCTTCCCGGAGGCGCTCCTGACGACGCCGAAATAGCGGCGAGGCGTGAGGCTCTATGGTGTCCCTACCATGAGAGGTTGGCGGAGGAACTCGATCGAATCAAATCCATGCATGGCGTGGCGGGCTTGTGGGAGGCACATTCGATCCGTTCAGTTTTGCCACGATTCTTCGATGGCAAACTGCCCGACCTGAATCTAGGCACCGCGCAAGGGCTAAGTTGCGACACGGCCTTGGCCGACGATATATTTGCGATCGCGAAGTCAGCAAGTGAGGATGGGTTCACCTCAGTCCTGAACGGCCGCTATACCGGGGGTTACATTACCCGGAGATATGGAAACCCGGCTGAGAAAGTGCATGCCGTGCAGTTGGAGATGACGCAAAGCAGTTATATGCAAGAGTCTTTTCCGTTTCATTATCTGGATTCCGTCGCTGTACGTGTTCAACCCTATGTGCGCCGAATGCTAGAGCTAATGATCGGCTATTGCCGTTCAAGCTAGCACTTGGTAAACATCTGAGTAGCCAAATGGCCGGACCTGCTCGGCGAACCCTCCGCCGAGAAGTTGTGGAGCTAAAGCTTCCCAGGCAGCCACAAGGCGATTTCCGGCCAGATGGCAAGCAGCAGCACTCCGGCTAAAAGCAACCCGACGAATGGCAGTGAGCCTAGCGCTACCTCTCGTAGCGGCCTTCCTCCGACCCGTTGAAGTACGAATAGATTCAACCCCACCGGTGGCGTAATAAGTCCGATCTCCATCAGCAGTACAAGCACCACGCCCAGCCAGACCGAATCAAACCCCAGCTCCATCATGACTGGATAGATCAGTGGCAGTGTCATCACCATCATGGAGATAGCGTCTAGAAAGCAGCCCAACACCAGGTAAAGCACGACAACGATCAACAGCATCGTCCAGGGCGAGACATTTTGATTTACGACGAAATCGGTGAGCTCGCGCGTGATCCCCAGGCGTGCGAAGGCGAATGCAATGATCTGAGCGCTTAAGATAATGAACATCAACATGCAGGTGGATGCCACCGTGGCCTCCAACGCGCGTTTCAGCATGGGCCAGTTTAGTTTCTTGAAGCTGCCGGCAACCAACAGCGCGCCCAGGACACCTACCGCGGCTGCCTCTGTCGGGGTGACCATGCCGGTATAAAGGCTGCCGATCACGGCCACCATGAGCAAAATCAAGGGCAATGCGCCGGGGACTGATTGAAGCAGTTCGCCCAGAGAAGGCAGGCCGGTTTGCGCCGGCGCTAATCGGCGATTGAAAACGGTGGCTAGAACGATATAGGCAATGCATAGCCCTACGATCATCACCCCCGGTACGATTCCCGCGATGAACAGCTTGGCAATGTTCTCGTTGACCATGCTGCCGTATATGATCATGGCCGAGCTCGGTGGTATCAGAATACCTAGCGTTCCGCCCACGGCAAGTGTGCCGAAACTCATTCTGTCGTTGTAGCCGGCTTTGCGTAGCTCGGGGATGGCAACGGTTCCTACCGCGGCGGCTGTAGCAACGCTAGATCCACACACCGACGAGAACAAGGCGCTCGCCACGATATTGCTGTTGTAAAGTTGGCCCGGCAGGAAGCGGGCCCAGGGGGTGATTGAACGATAAAACCGACTGCTTACGCCGCTTGCCAGCACGATCTCGCCCATGAAGATAAACATCGGGATCGCAAGCAGCACGAAACTGCTGCCTTGGTTCCAGAATACCGAGCCGATGGATTCCAGCATGCGGCCGTCGCCATTTGCGATCAGAAGAGTGAGGCCGCTGATACCAAGCGCTGCGGGCATCCATGTGCCGATCAGTAGCAAGGCCGTCAACGTGCCCACGAATAGCCCTAAGGCGGTGAAAACTTCCATTATTCGGTCCCGTGCTGTTTATGCCCGTGGAAGGCATCACGCCATGCGAGCAGGCAACTTCTGATCAATTCCACCGTCAGCAGCGCCAAGCCAAGCACCATGAATAATTGGGGAAGATATTGAGGTGTCCGGAGTAGCGACGACGAGACCTGGTCCAAGGTATACGAGCGCCAGGTAAAGATGCTTACGTACCACAGCGCGATGCTTGCGTAGGCGAGCATTGCGGTATGCCGCAATGCATCTGCCCAGGCCCGCTTGCGCGGCGACAAGGCACCAAAGAGCACATCCACATGAATCATTTGTCCTGACCTCTGGGTGTATGCGAGACCAAGAAAAGTAATGACGATGAGCAGATAACTGGAGAACTCCACGCTTATCATGGTCGATGTGTGGAAGATGGACCGAGCGACAACTTCAGCCAGCACCAGTATGGTGCTTAGCACGACAGCGGCGGCGGCGATGACCGCTCCGCTATTTGCCATTTTTCCTGTCCACCCGCCGGTGATCTTTGGGGCCATGCTGCCTCCTATCGTTTCATACTCGAACGTACGGCATCCAGGGTCGCCTTGGCGGTGTCGCCGCGCGACTCATGCCACTGCTGCCATAAGGGCTCAACTTGCTTGACCAGGGCTTCGATCTCTTCATCGGGCGCCTCTACCAGCACGAGCCCGCTGTCGGCCAGTTCCTTTTGCAGCCTGGCTTCGTCAGCTTCAATGAAGTCCAGCATCTTTTCCTGGTGCTTGGCGGCTACGGTTACCAGAGTCTGACGAATATCTTCAGGCAGAGCGTCGAAGTCTTTTTGATTCACGACGATGTAACTGGGAGTAGGTGCCAGGTTAACGATGTAGCCCCATTTGATCAGGCTGTCCCACTTTGCTGAAGTCAGTCCGAAGGCGGACGTAATCGCAGTGTTGATTGTGCCGTACTGTAGGCCGGTCATCACTTCTGGAGTTGCGATGGTTGCTGGCGCTGCATTCAGCATCGCGATCAGTGCGGAGTGTTCTGGCGTGAGCCCGCGTATTTTGAGGCCTGCGAACTCCTGCAGGCTTTGAGGAGCCGAACCCGTCCCCCAGAAGTTCGCTACCGGAAAGCTGTACCAGAACAGCGGTTTTGCCCCGAATCGCTCCAATTCTTTGTCGATGCCCGGCTGGGCTGCCTGCATGGCTGTACGCAGTTCAGTGAAGTTGCGCACTAACAGCGGTAGGGTTAAAGCACCAGCCGAAGGGATGTCGCCCGCTATCCACGCGGTGTCGGCCATTTGAATGGATCCATTGCCAACCACGCGATGGTATTCCGGGGGCGAGTAGGGCAATTCGCCCACAGGGCGGACTGAGATCAGCAGCTTGCCATCAGTGGCCGCTTTGACCTCGGCAGCAAACTCGTTCAGTAACTTGGTGGGCGGCGTGCCCATGCCGTAGTAGCCGGCAAGGTCCCACTTAATGGGTTTATCTGCCGCTGTAGTGATGCCTGGCAGGGCCATGGCCAGAGTACTGGCCGCGATAATGGTCAGCCGCTTGAGGCGCTTGCCAAAAAATTTTTGATTCATTGTTGTGTCTCCTGAAAAGTGAAATTACTGCTGTAAAAATCATGCCGTATCAAGGGACTGTGCAATCTCTATCATGCGGCGCATTTGTCCGGCGCGCACCAATCCATAGTTATAGAAAGCCACGCTATCGACTGGTAAGGAATAAGCGGTCTCCAGCTCGTGTCGCAGCTCTGGCGAATCGGCGCCATGGGGCCACCCACAAGCCTGGAAATGAGTAAGATGAACATCGTGACCGGATGCTTGGGTTGCGGTCCGAATCTGGCGGGCCTCATCGAAACGCTTGGAAGGCTCCCAGACCAGCACGGAACCAATCACATCCATGACCCGATCCAACTTAACGCCCGCCGATCCATCGACTTCGATAGGGCTCCAGACTCCTATGCGGCACTGCGGCCTGACGCGATGGACGGCGTCCGCTATCTCTCTGATAAGTTGAACGACAGCATCTTCTCGCAGCGAGATGAACATCGCGAAATCTTCGTCTGTCTGTAGCCATTCGCTATAGCGTTGGCTCAGTGGCGCCGCCTGATCGGTGTCGCCCGGCGCTTCAAAGCACTTGTCCAGTTCGTGAAGAATCCGGGCCCGCAACGCTTCGACGTCGGCTCCTTTTTCACTGGCGCGAGCGCAACAGCTAGGGCAGAAGCAAAGGCTCATCAGGAAATTCGTCCAGGGCGCTACATCGATAAGAATGCGCGGCCTGACCCAGCCGTAGTTATAGTGATGAAAAGAGATGCCTTCCAGGTGTATGCCTTCGATGGGATATTGCTCGGCAAGATCGGCGCACATGGATGTGAAAAAGGTCCGGACGTCCGGATTGGCCGGGCACGTCATCGACGGAATGGCATCTCCGCAGGGCGTGACGCGGGCCGTCTCAGGAAGCTGGTGGGTGACCCAAGGCTGGAACATGCCGATGGTCCAGGCGCTCATGGACATTCCATAACGAGCTACGCGCTCGGCAACCTGTGGCCATACGTTTAGCACTTCCTTCTCGGGCCAGCATTGCGGACGGATACGGCCGTAACGCTCGGCGCGGGCAGGAAAAAACACCCCACCCCTTTCTGTGTACAACACCCGCCTGCTTGTCGATCGGGGCGACAATGTGCCGATAGGATGGTAGTTGCTGGCGACTCGTACGCCCTTCAGTCCCAGATCGCGCATCTCCGATAGCATGGCATCCGCGCCGGATGAAGCAATATCCCAGGGATACACCCAAGTTTCCAACTTCATTTAAAGGCCTCCAAGCCGAACATCATCGGATCCAGGTGCACGTGCCGGCGCTCCAGCTTGCGTATGTCGTTGACGCCCATGAAGGCCAGGACGCGGTCTATTTCATCCCGGTAGAAATTAAGGCTTTCCAGTGCGCCCGCCTCGCCGCCGGTAGCCAAGCCGTACAAGGGGCAGCGCCCCACCATGACAGCCTTGGCCCCTAGCGCCAGGGCCTTGACGACATCGCTGCCGCGTGTGAAACCACTGTCCGCGATCACGTCGACTCGGTCGCCGACCCTGTTCGCGATATCTTCGAGCACTTCAAGTGGAGAGCGTACGCAATCAAGGTTGCGTCCCCCGTGGTTGGAAACCACAATGCCATCTACGCCGCGCCTCGCCGCCTCGTCGGCATCTTCGACATCAAGGATGCCCTTGATGACCAATGATCCCTTCCAGCGATCGCGCAGTCGGCTCAAGTCGTCCCAGTTTAGAGTTTCGGATTTTTTGGTCACGACCCACTTTCCGGATCGATTACCGGTCATGGACATGCGCATTGCATCGGGATAATTTTCGAACTGCGGCATACCGCTGTTTAGCAGGTACTTTAAGAAAACCCGTATCAGCCATAGAGGATGACGGCACACATCCAAGGTGTTGCGCGCATTGAAGCGGATGGGCACATTGAAACTGTTGCGCGAGTTGTACTCGCGATTCGGATTCACGATAGTGTCCACAGTAACCATCAGGGTGTCGTAACCCGCCGCTTCGGCGCGGCCAATAAGCTCTTCCGCCATAGCGAAGTCTGGCCAGATGTAAAGCTGAAACCACAGGCGCGCCTGGCTTGCTTGTGCGATTTTCTCCATTGAGGTAATCGCCGATGTCGACACCGTGAAGGGAACTCCCGCTTGCTGCGCCGCACGTGCAAGGGCGATTTCTCCTTGGTACCACATCAATCCGGCAGCACCAGTGGGCGCGATAATTAGTGGCGAAGCCTGCTCTTTGCCAAGTACAGTGGTTTTCTGATTGCGCCCCGCCACATTGACGAATACTTTCGGACGGAACTTTATGGCGTCGAGCGCGCGCCGATTTCTGCCAAGCGCAGTTTCATCTTCGCTGCCCCGGGCAATGTACTCGTAAAGCCCGCGTGGCAATGCCCGCTTGGCTGCGAGCCGGAGGTCTTCATTGTTATAAGCCTTCAAGCCTTTTCCTTGATGAGAGGTGCAATGTTCTGATGGCGTTCGCGGACCGGAGTGTTTGAGCCTTGGGCAATCCGGGCCTGCCCGACTGCGCTGTTCCTTAATACGGTACGACATGCCGTAATAAGGTACATGATATCATTCGTTCTGGACTTTATTCAATGGAATTAAGGCTATGGTTCTTGATTCTTGGGAGATAAACAGTGTTTGTACCGTATAGCGGTACGGTAAGGAGGTCGATATGATCAAGCACACCCTATTTTTTCGCTTCAAGCCCGAAGCGACTGAAGCTCAACGCAAAGCATTGCTTGCCGAGTATCAGGGCTTTCCTAACGTGTTCCCATGGATGAGAAATTTTTCCATTGGCCGAAACATCAGCGAGCGGGATTCCTCCTTCGAGTACGCGTTCTCTATAGAATTCGACAATCGGGAGGATCTGGATCGCTATCTGCTCAGTGAAGAGCACGAGCGTCATGTGGTTGAACGATTCCGACCTTTAGTGGCTACGCGCGCTATCGTCAGCTTTGTTCCCGACGAACTTTGAGATCTTTAGGAGACGTTGTGAAAGACGACAAGCCGGCATCCGCTATTAAATCGGTCCATGTGACTCTGGATATTCTGGAAGCGATCTCCCAGACCAAGGACGGTATTGGCGTTTCCGAGCTTGCCGACAAGCTGGGCTCTACAAAGGCCACCATATTTCGTCATTTGCGCACGTTGCTTGATCGCGGTTATTTGTCTCAAGATTTCGCCAGCTCACGTTACCGCTTGGGCGTACGAGTGCATTTGTTAGGCCGGGCTGCGGCGCAGCGTGTGGATTTGTTAACCCAGTCACAGCAAGCCATCGCGGAACTTCGGGAAGAAACCGGCGAGTCCGTGACGATATCAGCGGTTGGCACACGCGGCGTCATTGTTCTTGAAACTGTTTTTGGCACGTCGGTGTTCGAGATTGGGGTTCGCCCAGGCACGGAGATGCAGTTTCATTCTTCGGCGCAGGGCAAAGTTGCGCTGGCTTTCAGTCGTCAACCGTTGATGCAATGGGTGCGTGGTCGCGACCTGGAGCGCTTTACTGAACACACCATGTGTGATCACGACAAGTTGGAAGCCGAGATCGAAGAGGTGAGAGAACTGGGCTGGGCGACGGCTCCCCAAGAGATGATATTGGGGCTGAACGCGATTGCAGTGCCTATCTTCGATGAGAGCGGCGACTGCATCGGAACATTGGGCTTGGTGGGCTTTGTCCAGTTCATCGGACGTCAGCCGCCACCGGGACATCTGCTTGCGCTTAAGCGCGCTGGTGAGCGAATCTCTGCGAATCTTGGCTATCGGCGGCCTGCAAGTTCTAAGTAGTTAGCTCCTCCATAGGGCCAGTCCGAGGGTCTCGTTCTCAACGCAGTAATCAGGGCTGTCATGTGTTGCATAGGTGCGATCCTCTAGCAAGGATTAAGCCTTTTAACGCCGATAAATAAAACAAGAAGATTCAAATAAATAGCCTTTGACAGAATACGTTTTTCCATCTATCATCTGCCAAATCAAGAATTATTCGAGACAACTTTTTTTGGTGAAAGCGTGAACACAGTCACTAAGAGTGAAGCGAGACTGCGCCTGAGCGAGGTTTCATCCGGCTACGGTTCGATGAATGTTCTTAATGGGGTCTCGCTTGAAGTCGGTAATGCCGAGGTCGTTGCCATCATCGGCCCGAATGGCGCCGGAAAAACGACCTTGATCAAGACAGTGTGTAGCCAGGTGCGTCAAACGGGTGGGAAGGTGTGGCTGGACGATCGCGACATCAGCGAGACACCTGTTAAAGAAACACCCTCGTTGGGAATCGCGGTTGTGCCAGAAGGCCGCGGGATCTTTCCAAGTCTGTCGGTTCTTGAGAACTTGAAGTTGGGTCTGTATTGGAGACGAAAGGTCGCTTCCATAGACGATGAAATCGAAGAGGTAGTGCAGCGGTTTCCGCGCTTACGTGAACGTTTTGGCCAGGCAGCGGGGTCGTTGTCGGGTGGAGAACAGCAAATGTTGGCTATTGGTAGGGCGTTGCTGTCCAAGCCTAAAGTGCTGCTTTTAGACGAGCCGTCTATGGGCCTATCCCCCCTATTTGCCCAGGTCGTCTTCAAGGTCATCAAAGAGTTGAAGGCTTCAGGTGTTTCCGTGTTGCTGGTAGAGCAAAACGCAGAGGCGGCGTTGCGTATCTCTGATCGGGCATACGTATTAGAGCGAGGTCATATTGCCCTAAGCGGAAAGTCGCAGGTATTGCGGGAAGATCCGCGTGTAAGGAACGCGTATCTAGGCGGGGAAGCCTCACAGCATTGATGCACATTTCAATAATTCAACAATGATATCTAGGAGACAAGTATGAACATCCTCACGGGAACAAAACTGGTGAAGTTGCTCGCATTTAGCGCTGTGGCATTAACGGCATCGGCCAGTGCCGAAATCAAAATAGGGCTAATCGGCCCCATGTCGGGCGCGGCGGCGGTATACGGGACAGAGGCAAAGAAAGGGGCGGAATTTGCGCTGGAGCAGTTGGAAGAAGCCGGCAACAAGGCGGCCAAGGCAATAAAATTAATTTCAGCTGACAGTGCCGGCAACCCGGGCCTCGCAGCTCAGGCAGCAGAACGCATGGTGTCCAGCGACAAGGTCACTGCGATTATTGGCGGGATGACCAGTGCCGAGACGCAGGCAATTATCGAAGTTACACGTAAAGCCGAGGTCGTGCAGCTGTCGCCGCTGGCACAAGACAACTCGCTTACGCAGCAGGGTAATCCGTGGTTCTTCAGGATCGCTCAGAGCGCAGATGATTTTGGAGCAAAGGCGGCCCAATGGATGATGAATGATCATGGCGCGAAGCGGGTCTTCATTCTCGCCCGTAACGATAACTACGGCATCTCCAACGCTGACGGATTCGCAGCGGGCTTGAAGGAGCAAGGGGGGACGGAAGTGGGCAGAGCTACCTACGAGCCCACGGCCAAGGACTTTCGACCGATCTTGCGCACTGTCGCACAGGCCAAGCCTGACTTTGTAGCAATAATGGGCTTTTACACCGATGCCGCTCTGATCGTGAAACAGATGGGTGAGATGAAAATCGACGTGTCGGTTTATGCAAACACTGCACCGGGTCTGCCGCAGTTCTCACAGATTGCCGGGCCGGCCGCAATAGGAACTTACGGGGCGCTGTACTACTTCGCGGGTTCGGTGGACACCGAACGCGGCAAGCAGTTCGTAGATCAATGGAAGGCCGAATACAAGCGGACGCCCAGTCAGTATGAGGCCATGGGATATGACGCCATGCTGCTGCTGGCGCATACGCTAAATAGCTTGCCGGATGTGGACACCGCTACGTCGGACCAGTTGAAGGATGCGCTTCTTAAAGTCTCGGGCTTTCAGGGCGGCGCCGGCCCCATCTCAATCAAGCCCAATGGTGATGTAGAGCGTCCGCTTCCCTTCGTCCGGCTGGGCAAGAATGGCCTCGAACTGGATAGCCTCGTTCAGTAAGGTAGGCCCCCCTCCATCTACAACGGTTGAATAGAACGTGATTACTGCTCTTATTAGCGGGCTGGCCGTCGGCTGCGTGTATGCACTGGTCGCTATTGGCTTTAGCATGATATTCCGCGCAATGGCTTTGGTGAACTTTGCTCAGGGCGACATTATGATGCTCGGGGCATTCGTGGGGTACACCATACTGCTTTTCGTGCCGGGTGCACCGTACCCACTGCTGCTGCTGGGCGCCGTCGTAGCGGGCGGCGTCATAGGCTTCCTGCTAGAAAGACTGATCCTCCGTCCGGCGGTAAAGCGCAATGCAAACCAGATCTACCTGGTGCTGCTTACCTTGGGTATAGGCATGGTTCTGAGCAACGGTGCCCGGCTCATATGGGGCGCCAATCCAGTGGTGTATGACTTGCCGCTGCGATTCGAAATCGTGGAGTTCGGTCAGGAAACTGTGCCTCTAGCCTATTTCTATATAGCCGGTGGCATGGTGATTATTCTCCTGCTGCTGCATTATTTTTTCACGCGCACCTGGACGGGTTTGACTCTGAGGGCCGTTGCTGATGATCCCAATTCCGCGAGTTTGATGGGTATCTCCGTAACGAGGGCCTCGTCCATTGCGTTCGTGGTCGCTTCTATGCTTGGGACGGTGGCCGGTGTGTTCTATGCGCCGCTCTATTTCGTGTCGTTTGACATGGGTTTGATCGGCATCAAGGCTTTCGCCGCGGCAGCGGTAGGCGGTTTTGGAAATGTGCAAGGGGCAGTGATAGGCGGCCTGGTGATAGGCGTTGCCGAAGCAGTGGGCGGCTCGATCCTTGGTACGGAGTTCCAGGACAGCATTGCGTTCGCAGCAATGATAATTCTGCTTTTGATTCGTCCCAAGGGGCTGCTTGGAAAAGGGATTCTAGCGTCATGACACAAACAACAAGTAAGAGTACGCACGAATATCAAGTGCGCGACCGCAGGAACTGGCAAGCCTATGGTGTTGTGATGTTGGCCTTAATTATCGTGCCCCCTTTGGCCGGCGATTTCGGGCTTTACCTGGGTTGCGTCGTGATTTGCTACGCTATGGCCGCGATAGGTTTGCAAGTGATGGTTGGCGTCGCTGGTCAGCTCTCGTTGGGCCACGCGGCCTTCATGGGTATCGGCGCGTACGCCACCGTGCTTCTGCAAATGAGGCTGGGCTTTCACTTTATGACTGCCGCAATAGCAGGCATTGCCCTTACAGCGCTCTTTGGCCTTCTCATGGCGCAGTTGATTCGCCTATCTGGAATCTACTTCAAGATCGCGACTTTCGGTTTCGGCGTCATTGTTTATCAGACACTGGCCAACTCGTCTTCTTTAACTGGCGGCCACACTGGGCTGACCGGTATCCCAAAAATTGAATTGTTCGGCGCAGTGGTCGAGACGCGAGTGCAGTTGTTCGTGGTGCTGCTTGTCGTGTTCGCTATCGCTTATGCGCTCGCGGTCCGCATGATCCAGGGACGTGCAGGACGGGCCTTTGCTGCAATAGGGCAGAACGAGGCTGCCGCGCTGTCCTTAGGCGTGAATGTGCCTGGCTACAAGGTGGGGGTGATCGTAATTGGATGCTGCTTCGCAGGACTCGGCGGGCTTTTTATCCCTCAGCTGCACGGTTTCGTCAATCCCGATCATTTCACTTGGCTTGAGTCATTGTTGTTGTTGATCATGATCTCGGTGGGAGGCTTGGGCAGCCTTGCAGGTGCTGTTGCTGGCGCCGCGTTGTTGGTCGTTGTTCCGGAATACTTAAGGGCATTTGCCGAGTACAAGATGCTGATCTTCGGCCTGATTCTGATCGTGTCACTTACCTTGATGCCCAAAGGCTTGGCCGGCGCAGCAACGTTATTTCTTAACAAGCGGACGGAGGGCATGGGGAAATGACAGTCAGTACCGAGCTCGTCCTGCTGGAATTGGTCAATGTAGGCAAGTCATTCGGCGGACTGCGGGCTGTGCATAACGTGTCGATGCAAGTTTCTGCCGGAGCCATACATGCGCTGATAGGACCCAACGGTGCGGGCAAGACCACCACCTTCAATCTGATCAATGGCATAGCGCCCGTTTCAACCGGAAAGATCATCTTTCAGGGCAAAGACATCACTGGTTGGCCAGTGCACAAGCTGGCTGCGGCCGGCATTGCAAGAACTTTTCAGACGCCGCAGTTGTTCGATGAAATGACGGTTATCGAGACCGTGATGGCTGGGTGCCATCTGCGGGGGCGCCTAGGTCCGCTTCGCTCCATGTTCGCGTTCCGTAGAAAACGTCACGAGGAACAAGCCATTCTAGATCAAGCTTCGAACTTACTGAGGCGTGTAGGTTTGGAGGGCCTGATGGACGAGAAGGCTGCCAACCTTTCATATGGTCATCGCCGAGTACTTGAGGTGGCGCGCGCGTTGGGGACTAACCCCAAGCTGCTGCTGTTGGACGAGGTCGCAGCGGGTTTGAACCCCACTGAAACGCAGTATATCGCCACTCTGATTCGTCAGTTTGCCGCAGAAGGAATGGCCATCCTGTTGGTTGAGCATGATATGCATTTTGTCATGGATATGAGCCACAAGGTCACTGTCTTGAACTTTGGCGAAGTATTGGCCGAGGGCTTGCCAAATGAAGTGGCGTCCGATCCGTCAGTCATTGAAGCCTACATCGGCAGTTGGGAAGACTAATAAAGCTGTCTGCCGCCGTTAACACTATTGGAGAGAAACTTGGCGCACATCGTAGGAGTTGATATTGGAGGGACCAATACGGACCTCGTCTATGTAGACACGGTAACTGGCGAATTGAGAACCGCTAAAGTGCCAACGACTAGCCATGACCAGGCCTTTGGCTTGATGAACGGCATCGAAGCCTTGGGCCTCAATGCCAAAGATATAACGTTAATCACGCACGGTACTACTGTGGCTACCAATGCAACGATCGAGCGCAAGGGGGCTAAATGCGGCTTGCTGACGACTCGGGGCTTTCGTGATGTCCTGGAGCTACGGCGGCGGGACAGGCCCAAGACTTACGGCCTTATCGGGGAATTCACGCCTTTGATTGAAAGGCGTTACCGGATGGAAGTCGACGAGCGCATTGGCGCTGATGGCGAAGTTATTGCCGAACTGAACGAAGCCGAGGTGGTGAGTCAGGCGGAGCGACTGCGAGATTTAGGCTGCGAAGTCCTGGTTATCAGCTTCATGCATTCGTATGTCGATGCACGGCACGAACAACGCGCTCGTGAACTGGTCAAGCAGGTCTGGCCCAATGACTACATTGTGATCAGCAGCGATGTCCTTCCAGTCATGCGCGAATTCGAGCGTACTAGTACGACTGTTATTGCGGGTTACGTCCGGCCTTTGCTTGAGCGGTATCTCTCCTCCCTGACTGACAAGCTAAGCGCAAGCGGGTATCACGAAGATCTGCTGGTAGTGCAATCCAATGGGGGACTGGTGTCGGCTCCCATGGTCCCTCAGTTTGCTGCCAATACCATTCTTTCCGGGCCGGCAGCCGGCGTCACCGCAGCGGTTTCTATTGCCAAGACCGCAGGCCTTCAAAATGTCGTCTCCTGCGATATGGGGGGTACGAGCCTGGACATTTGCGTTATTAACGGTTTAGTCCCAGCGGGAACTCATCAGCAACATCTGGACTTCGGCATGCCGTTATGTGTCCCCATGATCGATGTGCATGCTATCGGATCCGGAGGCGGCAGTATTGCTCGCATCGACTCGACTGGCATCTTGCAGGTTGGGCCACAGAGCGCAGGCGCTGACCCAGGGCCGGCATGCTTCGGAAAGGGTGGAACCCAGCCCACTGTTACAGATGCCAAGCTGGTTCTCGGCATGCTAGGAAAAAGCTTGGCTATTGGGAAGAATACGGGCCTGGGCTTCAATTTAGACTTAGCAAGGGCAGCCATCGCCGATGCCATCGCAGGCCCGCTGGGTTTGTCGGTAGAGGATGCTGCAGAAGCCATACTGAAGGTTACCGGCGCGCAGATGGGGGCATACATTCGAAAGAAGTTGTTCGAGCGTGGCCTCGATCCTCGCGACTTCAGCATTCTTGCCTTTGGCGGGGCGGGCCCCTTGCATGCCAACCGTATCATGCGGGAGACCGGGTGCGAGCGAATGGTTATTCCGCCGTACCCTGGCATTACCTCGGCAATGGGGTGCCTGCTCGGATCGTTAAGACACGATTTCATACAAGCCTTTAATCAAGCGATTCCAGCTCTGGACGTACGTTCTCTAGGGGCCGTCTATGGCGAGCATATTGAAAAAGGCTCCGAACTGTTGATTCACGAAGGCGTGCCCAAAGATAAGATCACCCCGGTGCTGGGCGCAGACATGTGCTACCTGGGCCAGACCCACAGCATCTATGTAGAGTTTGATCCTAACGCGGAATTGAGCCAGGCGTATCTGCAGCGGGCCTTCGAAGAGGCATATCACCGCCAATACTCGCAGTTGCTGGACGGGTACGAGGTGCTGTTGGTCAATCTAAGAACGTCGCTGATGGGAGATCCGGCGGTCGACGATATGAGCAAGTTTCACAAATTGCCGACCACGCCGACCCCAGCGTCTGATACGTGCTTGGTTTACTTCAATGGCAAGCCGCAATCCACATCGGTTTACGAACGCCACTCGTTGCCGTTCGATTTCGAGATCGTCGGTCCAGCCTTGCTGCTGCAGCAAGACTCGACCTCTTTTATTGAGCCAGGTTACTGCGGCATTGTGCAGAAATGCGGCAGCATATTTGTAGAGAGGACAGCATGAGCGTAGATCCAATCACCCTTGCCGTTATGCGTGGCAATCTGGAGCAGATCGCCGACGATATGGATACGGTGCTTGGCGCATCGGCGATATCCTCAATTATTGCCGATGCGTGGGACTTGGCCAGCGGCGTGTTCCATCCTGAAACCGGGGAGGTCATCGCCCAGGGACCTAATGGCCTACCCATATTTATTGTGGTCATGCAGCACACGGTCCAGCATGTGCTGGCGGCGTTCCCGCCGGAAACCATGAGGCCCGGAGACGTGTTTATTGTCAACGACCCATACTCGGGGGCACGCACACCATGGACGTAAAGCTGGTGAAGCCTTACTTCCGGGATGGCAAACTCACAATGCTTGTGGGCAATACCGGGCACTGGCCAGATGTGGGCGGGATGACGCCAGGTGGCTTCACGCCCGCGTCAACCGATGTCTATCAGGAAGGCTTCAGGATGCCGCCTGTACGGTTGATGAGCGCCGGCGTGATGAATGAAGACCTGCTCAATGTCATGCTTCTGAATATGCGTTCAGCGAATGACCGGCGGGGGGATCTGGCGGCCCAGATCAACTCATTGGATGTGGGTACCGCTGGCCTGGAAAGGCTGTTTGACCATTACCCTCGAGACACAGTCTTCAGATGCGTAGAAGAACTGAAGCTGCGCTCGGAGCAACTGATGCGCGACTGCATTGAGCAGCTTCCTGACGGTAAATATTCATTCGAGGACTCCTTCGACAATGACGGCGTTGTGGATCTGCCGCTGAAGATTGCGCTGGACATCACTATTGAAGGGTCTGAGATGACCTTCGATGTGTCTCGAAGCTCCGGAGAGTGCCGAGGCCCTTTTAACTGCCCGCTAAGTAGCACCATCAGTGCGTTACTGATCGGAATGAAGCATATTTTTCCCGACATACCTGTGAACTCCGGTTGTTTCGTGCCCTTTCACTTTGTGATTCCGGAAGGAAACATGTATAACCCGCGGCCGCCCAAGCCCGTGTCAGCGACGACCACAGAAACCGCCCAGCGGTTGATTGGTGCGGTGCTAGGCGCCCTCGCACCGATAGCGCCACAGAGCATTCCGGCGGGGACCTTCTGCACCGGTACGAATATCGGTATCGGCGGCACCAGCCCTAGTCGCGGAGAATACGTGAACATGTTCTTCTTCGGCGGTGGTTACGGCGGCTCTATTTCTTGTGATGGCCTAACTAATGGATCGACTCTCGTCTCCACAGCTCGCAATACATCGATTGAAGTTTTGGAGCATGCGACACCTTTGCTATTCACCCAGTATGCGATACGTGAGCAGTCCGCAGGGGCTGGCAAGCATCGCGGCGGCTACGGAATAGAGGTGGCGTTCAGGCTGCGCGATGGCGAAGCCTACGTGACCTTGGTGGGAGACCGTGGAACGACCAGGCCTCATGGTTTGTTCGGCGGAAATCCCGGGCAGCCGGCCGACCACAGCTTCCATGTGGCTGGCAAGTCGTTTAAAGCGCCTTTCCTGACGAAAATCGACAGGCTATACATCCAGCCGGGAGACGGAGTGGTGCTGCGTACCCCAGGGGGTGGCGGCTACGGGGCTATAGAACAGCGGGATCCATCATTAATCGATCAGGACGTCGCCAACGAACTCGAGAAGGCGGTAGTGGCGTGAGAGCATCACAAGGAATAAGAACCATGACACAGACAGAATCAAATATGCCGCAGTCAACTATCGAATTGCGCGTGGACAGCCACTATGCCAATCAAGTCGTATCGCTTGGGACCATCATGGAACTGTTTGGTATGGCCGGAGGCAAGCTGTCCATGATGTTCGACGGCGACGCAGGCTTCATGAAAGCATTTGACGAAGTAGAGTTCGTAGCTCCTGCATATGAGGGTGACTACCTGCGGGTCACGGCAACGCAGCTGTCCGCTGGAAATACGTCGCGCCGACGCAAGTATGAAGCTTATGTTGTCGCCAGGACCTATGGCATAGGGCAAAGCCCCTCTCATGGAGAAGTGCTCGATCCACCAATTCTCGTCGCGAGAGCAACCGGCACGATCGTTGTGCCCAAAGAGCTCCAGCGCTACGAGCACAGCAACTGACGCATCAGGCCTATACAACTGATTAAGGAAATTTCTGCCGCTATGTCACGTGCACGGATGTTGTCGCTCGATCGCCCACCTTATATAGAGCGAAAGAAGAAGATTGAGAATGAACCTTTACCAAAGAACATTGGAAGCTTGCTGGAAAGTATGGCGCGGGCGCACGGAGATAAATTGGCGCTTCACTTTTTCGAGTCTGATTCGGCACCCCTGACCTATGGGGATGTGCTGTTGCAGGTCAACCGGCTGGCGAACGGACTGAAGAGCAAAGGTATCACTAAGGGGTCCCATGTTGCGGTCATGCTCCCCAACATTGTCCAGTTCCCAATCACCTGGCTAGCTCTAGCACGTCTTGGGGCGGTGATGGTGCCGATAAACATTGCCTACACTGGCCGGGAATTGAAGTACGTGGTTGACGATTCCCGCGCACAGTGCTTGATTATCCATGATGATTGTCTGGCGGCTTGGCGAGATATCGGCAAAGGACAAAGTGCTTTACTCGGTGCGAGCAAGATATTCGTTGTGGATTCGTCCGATAGCGGATATGCGTCTTGGAATAGTCTGCTCGAAGGCCAGGATGCCGCCTTCGAGCCGGAATCGCAAGTCGAACAGGACGATTTGATGAACATTCAATATACGTCCGGTACCACTGGCTTTCCCAAAGGCTGCATGTTGACACACAGGTACTGGTTGATCGCGGGAAAACAGAATGCTTTCCGCGATGGCCTCGCGTACCGACGGGTTCTGGCATCTACGCCGTTCTTCTATATGGATCCGCAGTGGCAATTTATAATGTCGATGTATAGCGGTGCGTGCCTTTTTGTTGCCAAACGGCAGAGTGCCAGCCGCTTCATGTCGTGGATCCGCGATTACCGTATCAACTTCGCCTTGATGCCGGACGTGGTGCTCAAGCAGCCTGTATCCGATCATGATCGCGATCACGAGCTGATGCGGGTGAACGTATACGGCCTTAGTAAAGACAACCACATGTTGCTGGAGGAACGCTTCGATGTTTGCGCGCGCGAGGCCTTCGGCATGACGGAGATTGGCACTGGTCTATTCATGCCTTTAGAGGCCGCTGACATGGTAGGTTCAGGCTCTTGTGGTGTTCCTGTTCCCTTCCGAGAGGCCCGGGTCGCCGACCCGGAAGGCAACACCGTCCCGGACGGTGAGATCGGTGAATTGCTGGTTCGTGGTCCCGGCATTATGAAGGGCTATTTCAATAGGCCGGAAGCAACAGCCGCGTCGTTTCATGGCGATTGGTTCCGCACTGGCGACCTGTTTCGGCGCGATCATAACGGATATTTCTATATTATCGGCCGAATCAAGGAAATGATCCGACGGGCTGGAGAAAACATTTCTGTACACGAGCTGGAGTCCGTGCTGCTCGCTTATCCCGAGGTTTGTGAAGCGGCGGTGGTGGGCGTCAAGGACGACACCCGAGGAGAGGAGGTGAAAGCCTACGTTGTGCCTCAGCAAGGAGTGCGTCCCGATATGATGCTCGATCCTTTGATCATTTATTGCAAAGACAATCTTGCCTCGTTCAAGGTTCCCCGATATTTCGAGTTTCGCGATGCGCTTCCCAAGACGGCATCCGGCAAAATAGCGAAGCCTGCTTTATTGTCCGAAAAGGTCGATCTTCGGGCAGGCAGTTATGATCGTGTAGTAGGCTCTTGGCAATGATCATATAAGAATCGGAAATGACAAGAACAAAGCGACCCCTTACGGTAATCGACATCCAACAACGGATCGAAGCTGAGTATCCCAACCTGAGCCCAGGCATGCAGAAGTTCAGTCGCTTTGTTCTGAAAGAGCCATCGCGCATCGCACTGCTGCCTATTCGTCAGGTATCTGAATTGGCAGGTGTCAGCACATCCACCGTCGTACGGTTCATCAACCTGTTGGGGTTCCAGGGCTACCAGGGGTTCCGAGACGTGTACCGGGTCGGCCTATCGCTCACTGGGCCTTCGCGTTATGGGGTTCACACGAAGCGCATGATAGGCAGTGGGAACAAAGATGAGAATGGAGATTTTTGGAGCCGCACGACCGGCAATTTGGTGAACCATCTGGTCGACACCCATAAGTCGATAGCCTCAGAAGAACTCAAGCGTATTTCGGCTTTATTGTTAGGTGCGCGTCGTGTTGGCGTTGTAGGCACTAGCGGTGTCTTTCCCGCAGCGTTTTATCTTCGGTATGTGCTCAGCCTAATTCTGGAGGATGTACGCCTTTTCGAAGGCCGGTTTTCGACCTTCGACGAAGACCTTGTGTCCTTTAACCGGGACGATATTGTATTTATCATCAGCTTCGACCCTTATGCAGCTGACGCAGTTCAGATAGCGCAATATTGTGCTCAGCACTCTATCCCGGTTGTGGCGCTTACAGACAGTTCCGTCTCACCAGTCGCTTTGAAGGCGAAGAGAAAGATCATTGTGCCCACGGCGAGCACGAATTTTTACCAAACCCTGGTGCCCACTTTCTCGGTGTTCGAGGGACTGTTGTCTAATCTCGTGGCCGAGCTTGGTAAAGAGGCGGTGAACAGAGTCAGCGCGAAGTTCAAGCGCAAGGAGGAACTGGGCATGTACTGGAAGAAGCCGTCTCGTCATTGACGCGAGTACAGGTTGATTGTGGAAGACCGGCTACGAGCCATTAATTGCCTTGAACTCCGCTCTTCCATGCCACTAGGCACGGCCCGGTCGGGGCCGTCGTTATAATTAACCGCCCAGTTGATCAAACGCTTCCAGGGCGCGGGTCGAGTACACAAAGGCTGCGCCGGCGTTCAATGCAATCGCGACTCCCAGTGCTTCGGCAAGCTCTTCTTTCGAGGCGCCTGCCTTGTGGGCTGCCGCTGCATGGGCGGAGATGCAGCCGTCGCAACGGGTAGTGACGGCAACCGCCATCGAGATCAGCTCTCGCGTCTTGGCGTCGAGCACCTTCCCTTGATCTACGGCTGCGTTAAGGTTGCCAAACGCGGTAATGACGTCCGGAATTTCTTTGGCCAGTTTGGCGCCGCCCTTGCCGAGATTGTTCAGTGTTTCAGGCCAGTTGTTGCTCATGCTTATTCCTTAGTTAATGAGGTGGGTGGTGAAAAGTCGTGTGGGTGGGTACTGTCCCAAGTTGCTTCGGTAAGTCCGCAGTTGCCTTCTTGACGGAGTATGTGTTTTTCTACTTTTTCGTTCGGCGTCTTGGGAAGCTGCGTTTTGTACTCAAGGTAGCGAGGCACCATGAAGTCGGGAAGCTCGCGACCGAGAAATTCGTTTAAGTCTTCATAGGCCAGTTGCGCGCCTTCCTTCAGGACGACAACGGCTTTTACCTCGTCGTCCACCAGGCCGGAGGGCACGGCGATGACGGCCGACTCGAGAACGCTTGGGTGCGCGTTGATGATGCGCTCCACTTCGTAGGAACTGATGTTTTCTCCGCGGCGACGGAGGGCGTCTTTTTTTCTGTCATAGAAGAATAGATAGCCGTCTGGGTCTATTGCACCGGTGTCGCCGGAATGGAACCAGAGATTGCGATAGGCCTCGGCGGTAGCGTCGGGGCGATTCAGGTAGCCCGACATCATGCTGTAAGGATCGCGGGGGCGGACCAGTATTTCACCGCGCTGTCCGTAAGGCACCGGGTCGTCCAGTTCGTCAACGATGCATACTTCGAATGCTTCGCGGTTTATTAGCCCGCAGGATCCCGGCGGTGGCGTAGTTCCGCTCCGTGTAAAAGCCACCATGCCTGTTTCAGTCGCTCCATAGGCTTCGCCAATGCCGCAACCAAACCGTTGCCTGAAACTTGCCGCCTCGCTACTGGTCCCGTTGTAGAACAAGCGGGCCTTGTGTTGGCGGTCCCACGGCGATGTCGGCTGATTAAGCAGCATAGGCACCATGCTGTGGATGCCGTGCACGACGGTGGCCTGGGTTTGCGCAGCTCGCTTCCAGTAGTTGGATGCGCTGAACTTCGCATCGAAACAGATACGGGCGCCCAGAGCTACAGAAGGCACCAGACCCAAACTATGTGCGATGGTATGGAACAGAGGCAAGGGGCTGTAGATGATGTCGTCGGCGGTGAAGTCGACTGCCCGTATCCAGTCTCTTGCGTAGGTCAATGTATGCGAATGGCTTACCAGCACGCCCTTGGAGGGCCCTGTGGTGCCCGAGGTATAGAGGACGGCATGGACCTCAAAGTAGTTGCCCTGATGGATATCAGGCTCTGACAATGCAGGCCCCGAAAGTAGTTCGCCCCAAGGGCGCAACAGGCTTGCCGGCAAGCCCGTCGCCTGCGTTGTTGGGGGCGGCGCCTCGGGGGCCGACACCGAGTCGACGATGAATATGCCTTGCAGTGGGATGTCTTTGCCCGTCTCGTAGAGCTCAGCAAAGGCCGGGACAAAACTAGGGTGCACCACGGCGATTTTTGCCGCGGAATCTTGCAATACATGCTGCAGCATGGACTTCTTGTAGCGCGTGTTGATGGGTACTTCGATAGCACCCAGGCAAGATAACGCATACACCGCCAGCACGAAGTCATAGCTGTTGGGCAGCATGATGGCGACCTTGTCGCCCGGTGCCACCCCATGGGCACGCAGCCCTTGGGCCAGTTTCCTGACATCGCTCCAAAGCTGCCGGTAGGTGTAGGCATCGTCCCCAAACACGAGCGCGCAGCGATCAGGGTGGCGCCGGGCAGACTTTTGCAGCGTGGCGTGCAGGCATTGCCGCGTGTCCAGGAAGCCTCGAAGGTCTTGTTCTGTTTCGGGATGCATGGCCGTCTCTTTACTTATGTTTGGCAAGAATGCTGGTCATGACACTGTCGACGATCTTAGGCGCGCCGTAGTCGTGAGCGGCGGGCATAAGGGCTGCGGCCAAGCGGATAAGATCCTTCTTCATGGTCTTCAATGCGTCGCCGGTTCCGTTGTCCAGCCGCTTGATCAGCGATTCCACAGTGGCCGGCAAGGCATCGGCGTCAACGCACTCGCTGATCAGGCCGCGCTGTATCGCCCATGCCGCGTCATACCTCCTGCCGGTGAAGGCAAGCTCGCGCGTGGCACTGAATCCGATCTCGCGCACCAAGGGGGATAGCCCCGTCCAGAGCACAGGTACATTGAAATTGACTTCTGGCAGGCAAAGCTTGATGGACGGCGTACCGATGCGTATATCGCACGCTGCGGCCAGCAGCAAGCCGCCACCGATGACGGCGCCTTCCAGCGCTGCCACCGTCACTGCCGGGCATTGCTGAACAGCCTCTATCATTTCTTGCCCGCGCTGATTCAGCAGCAGGGCTTCGTCTGGAGTGCTTACTGCATGAGAAACGTCCCAGCCAGAGCAAAAATGCCCTTCCGCGCCTTGCAACACTACGACGTCGATGTCGTCCCGCTGCGCCAGATCGCGAAAGACCGAACTGATGGCGTCGAGCATGTCCCAATTCATGGCGTTGGCTTGTGAAGGCCGATGCAAGGTGATGGTGACACTGCGCCCAGTGAACTCGGTGAACAGGATGTCGCTCATTCTTCGCCTCCGGATACAGCGGCTGACTGCAGCAGTTCATCGATCTTTTCGATGCCGTAACCCAGTTCTTCGAGTATGTCGCGCGTATGTTGGCCGGAGGCCGGAGCTGCCAAGGTTTCTGCCGCGGAAAAAGAAAAACGTGGAGAGGGCGCGGGCTCGGACAAGCCTTGGCGCTCGCGGAAGGTATTTCGGTCAGCCAGGCCCGGGTCGTCGCGGGCTTCCAGCAAACTTAGTACAGGCGTGGCGCAACAATCGCTGTCTTCCAGGATGGTTGCCCAGGCATCACGATCTTTCAAAAGAAAAGCCTGTTCGAGGCGCTGTTCTATGGTCTTTAGCGCTGCAGGATCATGAAGATCCAACTGCTTGAGATCGTCCTCGCCCATCCGGTCGAACAGGACGTTTGCAAACCTGGACTCGAGTGCCCCGACAGCCATGTAGTCGCCGCAGCGACATTCATAGACCCGATACAGCGGATGCGAGCCATCAAGCAGATTCACACTACGCTGATCCTTCCAGGCATCTTGTGCCAGCAAGCCATACTGAAATGACAGCAGGTACGACACCCCTTCGGCCATGGCAGAGTCCACTACTTGGCATTTGGCGCCTTTTGCGACATTCAGCAATGCGGCCATGATTCCGCCGAAGGCCAGGGCCGAGCCGCCGGCATAGTCGCCTATGATATTCAGTGGAACCACCGGACGTGTTTCGCCTATGGCATGCAAAGCGCCCGTCGCGGCAATGTAGTTGATGTCATGCCCCGCCAGTTGCGAGCGCCTGCCGCTTTGTCCCCAGCCGGTCAGTCGGGCGTAAACGAGTTCAGGATTAAGCGCATGGCACACATCGGGGCCCACGCCGAGTCGCTCGGCAACACCGGGGCGGTATCCTTCGATAAGCACGTGCGACTTTTTCACCAGGTCACGAAACACTGAGGCGCCGCCTTCGGACTTCAGGTCGATGACGATGGACCGGCGCCCACGATTGACGATCGGATTGTCTGGAACGACAGCGCCTGGCGCATCTTTGCGGTCAACGCGTATCACGTTGGCGCCCAGGTCGGCCATCATCATGGTGCAAAACGGCACGGGACCCATGCCTTGCAGTTCAAGAATGTTCACGCCATGCAGCGGACGTTGTGTTACGGGGTTCATGCAAGCTTTCCAGGTTAACGTTAGCCGTACATCATGTCGGGCAGAGCAGTCGCTATACCGGGGAAGACGATCAGTAGGGCAATGACGATAAGATCGGCGATGACCATGGGCCAGATGGCTTTGAATACCGCGCTGGGCTCCAGCCCGGGCACGGCGGCCGAGACCACGTACACATTCAAGCCGACTGGCGGGGTGACGAGACCGATTTCAATGGCTTTTACGGCCAGGATTCCCAGCAAAATGCCATCGATGCCCAGGCTATTCAATACGGGGTAGGCCAGCGGAATCGTGATGACCAGGATGGATAAAGAGTCCAGGAAGCATCCGAGAACCAGCATCGCCAGCAAGACCAGCAGCAGTACCGTCATGGCCGACACATCGGCCGACGTGACGGCTTGGACCAGTATCATCGGCAACCTGCTTGCTACGAGGAAGTAGGTGAAGACCGCCCCGCCGATCAGTAGTGCGAAGATCATGCTGCTAAGTTGGGCAGTCTCTGAAACGGCCTCGCGAAAGCGCCCCAGGAAAAGTGCAGGTGTTCTGACCGTGCGAACGAAGAGCACAACCACCGCCAAGGCCGCGGCGATGGCGCCAGATTCGGTCGCCGTGAAGAGCCCCGAGTACAGTCCTCCGATGACTACGAAGAACAGTGCGCCGATATAGGCGGTGCCTACGTAATTGCTGGAGGTCAGCCTCCGTGGAGCAATCGCGTTGCTCGATGTAGTGGCAAGCGCCGGGCTTTCCGGCTGTTGTCCTTGATGGCCGGCGGCGCGCTCGGTAAAGAAACCGCGCTTGTATAGAACGACTATGGTGACGATGTATACAGCGATGGACAGTAGGCCCGGCCCTATGCCGGCAAGAAGGAGGCGGCCTATGGATTCGCCAGTGAGAATGCCGTAGACGACCAGAATGATGCTCGGCGGAATCAGTACGCCCAGCGTGCCACCGCTAGCTACGATGGACGCCGCAGCGGCTACGCGGTAGCCATGCTTCTTCATCTCGTCGATCGCGATGCGGCCTATGGTCGCAACTGTGGCAACACTGGATCCGGTCACCGCCGCAAAGCCTCCGCAGGCAAGAATCGTTGCGATCGCTAAACCGCCGGGAAGCCGCCGCGAGAACTTCTCGGCAACCGCGTAGACGTCTTCGGCCAATCTGGCCTTGCTGGCTACCACCCCCATGAGCACGAACATGGGAATAATCAGAAAGGAATACTTCGATGTAGCCGAGAACGGTAGTGTCCCCAGAGACGACATCAATACACCATTACCTTTCAGCAAGTAGATGCCGACACCGCCGGAGATAACCAACGCCAGCCAGATGGGTTGTTCTGCCAGCACAATGTAGACGAGTAGGCCGATCACCAGCGTCACAACGAAGATTGTCTCTAAAGACATGATTAATGCTCCAGTGGCATTCCCTTACGGGTTATAGATTCTGAAGGGGATCTTGCGGGCTGGCTTTGCGGATATTGACCAGATACTCCACAAGCATCAGAACGAGACCTATCGTCAATGCGACACGGGCAGGCCAGATGGCCACGCGTATCAGGCCAAAGCGAGACTCGGCGCGTATGAATGAGTCGTACGCACTGAAACTGGTGGCATAGATAAGCATCAGCATGAATACGATGCATGCCACGAGGGCAGGCAAGACAAAAAGGCGCCGGCTTGTACGCGAAAGTTGCGAGGTGATCATGTTGGTCTTAACGTTGGCGCCGGATCGTTCGGCCGCCGCGAACCCCAGGAACACGCAGGCCGCCAGTATCACTTCGCTATACTCCAGCGCGCCGGGAACCCCTTGGCCGGTGAACTTGCGCATAAGCACGTCCACCACCGTCAGGAACATGAGAATGACGATCCCGATGCCGGCAATAACGGCTGCCCAAGCTGTCGGAGAGTTGTTTCTGGCCATGAGGTTCCCCTTTTGTTTGCTGGATATTCAGGGTGCCGGGCTTAGCCGCGCCTGGAGCGGGCGCTGCACAGGAATTCCCCAGGGGTATAGTTGGGTACATTGGCGTGCGCCAATAGTTTCTGCTTATAGTCGGCCTCTACAGAAGCAATGGCTTCAGCGCTGACGCGGCTGCGTTGCGCATTGCTTCGCCACACCTCGAATACCGAATCACCCACCCCGTCGACCCAGTCCTTGGCTACCGGGTTGGTCAGGTCATAGACAATGGTGCCCCCGCCAGCTGCAAGCAGTTGGTCGCAGGCCGCTTTTTCGGATGCCGCCAAGATGTTCGGAAGCTGGCGATAGTAGTCGTCTGCCACTTCCATCATGACTTTTTGCAAGTCTGCAGGAAGATTCTCCCAAGTGTTCAGGCCAATGATGACGCCCAGTGATGACGCATAGTTGCCGATAGGCAGGTAGTGCATCCACGGGGCAACCTCGTGCCAGCCGCTACCGACAACCGATTCTATCGATGTGCCGCCGATGCCATCGATCAGCCCACGCTCCATCGCTTCGTATATATCTTCGGCCGCGATGCTAGCCGGGTTGGCGCCGAGCTTCTGTATGGCCGTGGTGACCGGCCCGACAAAGCGCACCTTCTTGCCCTTGAACTGCGCCAGGTCGTCCTGCGGCTGCTTGGTGACAATGTTGGATGTACTGGCAACGCCGTTAAAGATCAGAACTTTGACGCCTGCGGCGCGGGCTTCTGCTTGCAGCGCTTCGTTCTCCTCCATCAGTTCACGCCACGCGCGTGCATTTCCTACGCTATTGCTACCTGGCATCGGTACAAAGCCGATGTCCATCAAGGGAAAGCGCGAGGGATCGTAAACGGAAGCGAAGTAGGCGACATCGGCTCGACCGTCGGCTACGCCGCTGACGGTATCCACTGATGAAAGCAGCGAGGCAGCGTAGAACTCGTCCCATTGGACTTGCCCGCCGCTACGCTTGGCCACTTCGTCCATATACCACTTGGCTTGCTTGTTGACTGCTGTGTCGGGGCCCAGCGCACTGGAAAAAGAAAGTCGGACTTTTGCAGCACTTGCCGCTTGCGCGTTAGCAAGGGCGCCGAAGCTGCCTAGTGCTACCAAGGTTGTTGTAATTATTGCCTTCGCAATGAAGCGGGCGGGTTTGCGTGAAACTTGCATGTGTCTCCTCCTGTTTGGATTTTCTAACCGAACGTTCTGTCAGAAAGATCGGGTAGATTAGAGCAGGAGAATTTTGAAGTCAACTGTTTTGTTAACCGAACGATCGGTATATACTGTTTTCACTATATCGATATTTATATCGCCGACACTGGCACTTAGGTCATGTCAGTCAATGCAAGGATAAGCACCATGCGAAGGTTTATGTGATGACGGCTTCTATCGCTTCCAGAGATGAAGTGCTGGATCGTCTAGCCAAGGTTTTCAGAGATGAAGGCTACGAGGCGGCGTCGCTAACCAGGCTGGCGCAGGCTTCAGGGCTAGGTAAAGCCAGCTTGTACTATCATTTTCCCAATGGAAAGCAAGAGATGGCGCTGGCTGTCATTGATCGCGCCAACACGCTTTTCACCCAGCAGATAGTTCAGCCCTTGCAAAAGGAAGGCGACGGCAAGCGCCGCATTGTCAAGTTCATCAGTAATCTCGACACGTACTACCGCAAAGGCGAGGAATCCTGCCTGCTGGGTGTGTTGGCCCTCGGTACGGTACCCAAAGAGTTTGACCGACACATCATGGGTGGCTTACGGTGCTGGATCGATGTGCTGGCGGCCGCGCTCGAGCAAGCCGGCCACAGTCGCCCTGTGGCTCGAAGTCGGGCCGAGGCCGCAGTGTGTTGGGTGGAAGGGGCGCTGGTGCTGTCCAGGGGTCTGGAAAGCACCGCTCCGTTCAAGCGGATGCTGGCGCAATTAAAGGCGTTTTTGCTTCAGGATTTGTAAGCAGGCTGCGCCGCCGGCCAGGCCGTCTTAGCCGCAGCCATAAATGCTTTGATCAAGGGATCTTCGTGGCGCCTGGCGGCAAAAGCCATCACCAACGGGAAAGTCACCCGGGCTATCGGCGATCGCGCCAGTACGCCCTCTTGCTCACCGCGCAGCGCGTGTTCCTCTCTAACCAGCATCATTCCGACCTTTTGCCGCATCAGGGCGCGTCCGATAGCTTCGTTGTCGAACTGCACAACGGAGTTCAGCTCGAGATCGCGCTGGTCAAACATTTCATTAAGCATGATTGCGTACGCCATACGCTGATCTACAGGTGTTATCCACGGTAGCCGGGCCAAGTCGGCCCAGTCTGCTGTGGCGATACGCTCTTTCCAGGCGGCTGGACCCGCAACCACGAAGCAGGCGTTATCCAGCAATTCATACGACAGTTGCGGGTCTATAGGGCGTCCAAGGAAAATGCCAATATCCAGTTCGCCGGTTTTAAGTCCTTCCCTGGCTCCCGAGCTAGGGCGCGCGCGCAGCTCCACGTTGATGTAAGGGTGTTGCTCGCGCAGGGTCGCTACGACGATGCCGATTCGGCTTGCAGACGGATCGCTGCTTGATCCGATAACCAGTCGTCCTTCTGTTTTGCCGCGAATTTCGCGAGCCAAAGAGGTGAACACGCTGGCCCGTTGCAGGAGCTCCTTCGCGTCGCTAAGCAAGTAGTTGCCTGCATGAGTGAGTTCCAGGTTGCGGTTAGTACGCGTGAACAGGACCGTATCCAGCGCTTCTTCCAGTGACCTGATATGCGCGCTGGCAGCAGATAGGCTGACGTGGATACGTTCGGCCCCTCTGGTAAGGTGCTGTTCCTCGGCAACCGCCACGAAGGTTCGCAAGTGGACCAGATCAATACGCATCGTAAACTCCGCAGAGCGCCCTTTAGTGGTCTGGGCGGTAACGACGCGATATTAGCATTGCAGTTTCGCGGCCTGACCGGCTTTGGTAGCGCTGATACCCGCTGCCTCGCAATCCCATACGGTCTGCTGCATAACCTGTTTTGCAAGTCCTTCCTTTGCGATCTTGCCTGTGGGCGTTTGCGGCAGTTCATCCACGAACGCGATGAAGCGTGGAACCATGAACGAAGGAAGGCGCTCGTTGGCGTGGGCGAAGATTTCAGCCTCAGTTATGACGCTGCCATTCTTGCGCACAACCACAGCCAGGATCTCATCTTCGGAAAGCGCGGACGGGGCGGCTACGACTGCCACCAACAACACGTCCGCATGGGTGATAAGCGCGCGCTCCACCTCGAAGGCCGATACATTCTCGCCGCGCCGGCGCAAAGCGTCTTTCTTGCGGCCTGCAAAGTAAACAAAGCCGTCGCTGTCTTGCCATGCCAGGTCGCCGGTGTACCACCATCCGTTGCGTAGGCTCTCCAACGTTGCGTCGGGGCGGTTCAGGTAACCCAGTGTCAGGATGCCCGGCTCTTTGGGGCGGTATGCCAGTTCTCCGACGGTTCCTATGGGTGCTGGCCAGCCTTGAGCATCATGGATTTCGACGGTGCTACTGGGCGTGGGCAGTCCGGCAGAGCCTATCCGACGCCGGTAATGAAGGTTGCTTAGTATCCGTTTGGTTTCTGTGGTTCCGAATGTTTCCAGCAATGGAAAGCCAAAACGTCTTTCAAAAGCAACCATCACGTCGGGCGGGCAGGGTACCGAGGTGCCGATACGTACACGATGACTGCGGTCGGCCTCGCTTTCCGGCTGCCCCATCAGGATGTGCAGCATGGTTCCCAGGAAGGCGATTTGCGTCGCTCCTGCTTTCCGGACTTGTTCCCAGAAGCGGCTTGCTGAGAAACGCTTCGAGACGGCAACGCTTGCGCCCGCGCTTAGCGCGCACAATACGGTTGCCCACTCGGCATTGCCATGGAATAGCGGCAAGCAGGTGTACATGACATCAGCGGATGTCATGCCGTACGCTTGCGCCGCCTCGCGGCCATGGTAAATGCAATGCTTGTCACTGACCATGACGCCTTTCGAGACGCCGGTGGTGCCCGAAGTAAGCAGTATCGCACCCAGGTCACCAGGCAGACGCTTGCGAAACTCCTTGGGTGTTGCGGCCGTGCCAGCCTCTACGAATTCGGACCAGGCGATGATACGCACATCCGTATACGCTATTGCGTCGGGCGCCGTTCCCAGGACAACAATGGTCCGCATGCCATGTTGGCTCTCTTTCATGACCGCCAGCACGTTGGACAGCAGATAATCTTCGCAGATTAATATTGTTGCCGTAATGTCCGAGAGAACGTGCCGCAGGATGTCGCCCCGGTATTCAAGGTTAATGGGCACGTGCACACCGCCGGCCAATGCTGTGCCGAACCAGGCGGAGATGAACTCAGGCCGGTTCTCTACCATCATGGCGACCCGCGCGCCGCGTTCGCAGCCCAGTTCCATCAAAGATCGGGCTGTCGTTTCGGCGTTTGCCAGCGTTTGGGCGTAAGACCACTGAACGTCGCCAAATGCGATGAAGGGAAGATTGCGCAGCGTAGCGGCACGGTGCGCAAGCAGGCCGTAGATCGTATTGAGTTCGTCGCGGTGGTTGGATTGCTGCGTCATGGATTATCTTTGCGGTTAGGCAGCAAGCGGAAGACAGGTAGCTGAAAGCCGCTGTGGATGCTGCGAAATTCCAGATGAGCCCGGGTACCGATTGCTGGCTCTTGTCCGGATTCCGGTTCAAGGGTGGAAAGAATTCGTGGGCCTTCGTCCAGTTCAATCAGGCACAGTGTGTACGGCACCCAGCCCTGGACTATGGGGTGGACGGCATGGTGCACGACGGTATAGGAGTAGAGCGAACCTGTGCCGGTACTGGGAAACCATTCGACGTCAAAAGACTGGCAAGCGCCGCACACATCGCTCAAGGGATGCCAGCAGTTGCTGCAACGACAGCAGCGCTGCAGCAGCAACTTTTTTTCCTGGGCGCCCTGCCAGTACTCCGCGACAAGGCCGGGCCGGTCCGGAAGGATGGCAGAGCCATGCCCCACGCCTGCGCCGGTCAGGATTGCGGCAGAGTCGTCCTTGGCATTGTGATCGTTGGAATTCATTTATACGGCTCCCAGCAGGACGGATCCGTAGCCGACCGAAAATAGGCCAAGGCGGGCGCCAGCCACCTGGTTTGCTGCCTCGCCCCGGATCTGGCGGACCACCTCCAGCGCGTTGTTCATGCCGTGAAGATAGCCTTCGGAAAGCATGCCCCCATGTGTGTTGGTCGGCAGCATGCCATCGATTTTAGTTTCTCCGCTCAGGATGAAATCGGCCGCCTCGCCGCGGCTACAGAAGCCCAGGTCTTCCAGCAGCATGGGGACCATGACGCTGGTTGCGTCGTAAAGCGCGGCCACATTGATGTCAGCGGGCTCGATGCCTGCTACGGCGAAGATGTCGCGCGCAGCGCTTGGCGCGTGCCGCTCGATTGAGTCGCTGTACAGTGCGGGTGTGTCGCCCTGTGGCTTCAGTGCCTGGTTGGCTGCCAGAATTTCCACCGGCTTGCGCGAGGCGTCCCTGGCCAGGTCCATGGCGGTCACGATAATAGCTACCCCGCCGTCGATCTCAATGCAAAAATCATTCAGGCGTAGCGGGCTGGCGATCATTCGGCTGCTCATATAGTCGTCCAAGCTAAGGGGCTTTTGACCGAGCACCGCATTCTCGTTTCGATGTGAGTACTCGCGCTGCACGATGGCCACTTCTGCGAGCGTACGTGTTAATTTTTCATGACTTATAGCGAACGTATGAGCATACCTGTGCGCCCACATGCCCATTAGTTGACTCGGTGACAGCAGCCCATAAGGCCCGGTGAGGGCGCTTCCGAATGTGCGCTCGCCGTCGGCATAGGCGATCTGGTCGTCCTCTGCTCGCAGCGTGCGCTCGCCCCGCCCAAACCGCAACCCGGACCTGCCATTCATCGCCCTGAAACAGACGACGCAGCGGGCTTGCCCCGAAGCGACGGCGGCCCGGGCTACCGCTATGCTGCCTGCGGCCGCCATTCCGCCATAGCCGACCTCTGCGAAGAAGCGCAGATCGGGCAGGCCCAAGGCGTTGACCAAGGTTGATTCCTTGTTGGAATCGGCGGTAAAGCGCACGATGCCATCGATCGAGCCCAGATCTAGGCCCGCATCTTGCATGGCGTTTGTGATGGCCTGCACGGCAAGCTGAAGCTCGCTTAGCCCGGAGGAGCGAGAGAACTTGGTGGTGCCGATGCCGGCAATGGCAACGCGCTGCATGCCGCGGCTTTGCGGTCGCCGCAAGTCCAAGCCGTCCGGGTAGCGGCTCATTCGTCGACGGGGCCGCGGTTGGGTTCGCCGTTAATCGTCATGCGATACATGTCGCGCGGCAGGTCGGCATAGTCGTGCACGGCGTAATGCATGGTGCAGCGATTGTCCCAAACCACGATGTCGCCCAGTTGCCAGTGATGGCGGTAGGTGTTGTCCGGCTGGGAGGCCCGATCATATAGGTACCGTATCAGCGGAGCGCTTTCTTCCGGCGTCATTCCATCGAAGCAATTGCAGGTCTCCGGGTTGCCGATATACAGCGACAGACGCCCCGTCTCGGGGTGGCGGCGTACAGCAGGGTGAACCGCCGACATGACTTCCAACTGATACTTGCGACTGCTGCGATGCGATTCGCAGCGTACACGCAGTCGCCCCAACAGGTCTTTCATGCCGTCCGAAAGACTGTCGTAGGCGACATACTGGTTGGACCACATTGTGTCGCCGCCATACTCGGGCAAGCGCACGGGCGCCAGGATGCCGATTGCCGGCGGCGCATCGTAGTAGGTTCCATCGAAATGCCAGTTTTCGGTAATAACCTTTTCCTTACCGTCATTGGAAAAGTGAAACATGCCTTCCGGAAGGTCTTTGCGATATGTTTTCTCAAAGCCTTTATAGACCATGACATCACCGAATCGACGAGCGAATGCAACGTGCTGATCAGGGTCGAGAAACTGCCCACGAAACACAATCACACCGTGGTCAAGGAAGGCTTGGTGTATGTCCTGGAACTCTTCTTGCGACAGATCCTTCAGGTCGACGCCGGAAATCTCGGCACCGATGGTGCCCGCCAGCTTACGGATTTCAACGCAGGTATTAGTGGTGTTCATTTGAGTCCTTGCAATGTCAGAGGCAGATATCGCTACTGAGCTTTAATTCCCATCTCTTTCAGCACGGGAACCCATTTCGCCGTATCGGCTTGCAGCAGCTTGGCAAAATCTTCCGGTGTGGCATCGACTTCCAGCGTAGCGCCAGCGCTTTCATAGACCGGCTGTAATACACCGCTACGTGCGACGGTATTGGCAGCCTCGTTCAAGACCTTTACGATCTCTGGCGGCGTGCCGGCCGGCGCGAACAGGCCGCTCCAAACCACCATCTCCATTTCCGGCATGCCGACTTCGTTAAATGTGGGTGTGTCGGGCAACAAGGAATAGCGCTCGCTGGAGGCGATAGCCAAGGCCTTCAGCGTGCCGGCTTTTACCTGGGGCAAGATGACATTGATGTTGCCAAAGACGAAGTCGATGCGCCCGGCCAACACTTCATTGACGGCTGCCGGGGTGCCCTTGTAGTTGACGCCGGTCAGCTTCACGCCCGCCAGCCGCTCGAACTGGCCAGCCGCGATATGAGAGGTCGTGCCATTGCCGGCGGTGCTGTAAAGCAAAGGCTCGCTTGCGCTCTTGGACTTGGCCAGTGCAATCAACTCTTCGACTGTGTTAACGCCCAGTTTGGATGAGACAACCAGCACGTTAGGAAAGGACACAATGCGCGAGACCGGCTCGAAGTCCTTCACAGGATCGTAGTTGGTCGAGCTATTGATGACGGGATTGAAAACATGCGTGCCAATCGCTCCCACCAGCAATGTGTAGCCGTCAGGCGCTGCTGTGGCGCCCGCGTTGGTGCCTATTAGCCCACCAGCGCCTGGCTTGTTGATGACCACGACTGGCTGCTTGATGGCTTTTGAGAATTCGTCGGCAAATAGCCGCGCCGTTACATCGGAAGCGCTGCCTGCGGGGTAAGGGTTGATCCAGGTAACCGCCCGCTCGGGGAATGTCTGCGCATGGGCGGACGCCGCCGAGAACATCAGGGCCAGGCCCAGCAGGGCTGTGCGGACACAGGGCAAGAATGCAGATTTCAAAATGGGTCTCCTTTGTTTTTGGACTGCCGGCTCGCGCTGCAGTGCAAGCCAGCGCGGCCCCTATATGTTCAAGGGGAAGCCGGCGTTTGGTCCATGCTTTTTTTAGGAGCCCGGTGTTCGGGTTTTGCGAAAACGAGATTTCTGTTCTACAAGTTCATCCAGACCGCTTTGTTCAGATCCGCCACGTCATTGATAGCTTTATTTGCAAGGACGGATGCTTCGTCAGCCGACGCGAGATGATTTCCGGCTGGTAGGACGCTCCGGATTTATTGCTTGGCATATTGCTCAAAGCACATCGAAAGCGTTGTGGATGACCACGCAATACAGTACCCTAACCAAAGGGTCAGTAGTAAAACTGATCGGTTACCTGGTTCATATAAACTGAGAAGAGTGGACAATGACAAACGAATGGACTGCTGTAGTGTGTGGTGGAACCGCAGGCATTGGCCTTGCGTGCGCAGAGGCCTTGCTGGCAGCAGGTGCTGTGAGCGTTGTAATTAATGGTCGCGATATCGAACGCGCAGAACGGGCACGTATTCAGTTACTGGAAAGGTACCCGCACGCCAAGGTACACAGCGTGATAGGGGACGCATCGCGGCCGGACATGGCGGCGCGTGTAATGCAGACGGCTGCTGACGCTATGGGACGCATAGACGTCCTCGTCAATTCAACGGGTGGAAACGACCTTCCCAGGTTACTGAATGAAGTAACGACCCAAGAGATCCCCGCCATACTGGAGCGCTGTCTTTTTGCGCAGATCCTATGCAGCCATGCGGCGCTTCCGTTTATGCGCGAGCAGGGCGGTGGAGCCATAATCAACATCGCATCGGACGCTGCAAAGATCCCAACACCCGGAGAAAGCGTGATTGGGGCGGCTATGGCCGGAATCGTAATGTTTACTCGCGGTTTAGCCATTGAGGAGAAGAGGCACGGTATTCGCGCGAACATTGTGACTCCATCTATAACGACTGGAACTGACCACTATGAGCGTGTGATGGCTGACCCCTTCGCCGGACGGATGTTCGCAAAAGCGCATGATCGGGCGAAGCTTGGCGTAGTCGCCAAAGAAGAGCTCGCGGACCTAGTTGCTTTTCTCGCTTCGCCTGCTGCAAAAAAAATCACCGGTCAAGCCATAAGCATCACGGGCGGCATTTCCGCACTCTGATCTCCATTCGACAATGCGCGTGACCAGACTGCAACCACATACGGCATGCACAACCGCCGTATGTGGTTGCAGTCCATCCGCATTCGCGGTTGGTCTGGTCTGCATGACAATTACCAATTATCAAAGCCGGGTGTACGTTTCTCGGTGAATGCGGACATGCCTTCCTTCCACTCGTCGCCGCCTACAAGCATGGCGATGGCTTCCAGGCCATAGCGGCGCGCAGTACGCAAGTCTGCATCTTCGCTGACATAAATGGCGCGCTTGGATTGAGCAATGGCGCGCGGGCCCAGTTTGCGCAGCTCCAGTGCAATGTTCAAGGCGGTATCCAACAGTTCGGATGCGGGGACGACTTCAGAGCATAGCCCGTATCGGTCGGCAGTAGCGGCGTCAAGGTGAGTAGCTCGAAGTATCCAGTCCAGCGCGCGGCTGCGGCCGACGTGACGAATGAGTTTTTGTACACCACCGGCTGCGGCGACCGCGCCCAGCTTGGTTTCCGGAAGGCCGATTTTTGCATGCTCTGCCAGTACCCGGATGTCGCAGGATAGGGCCAGCTCGCACCCACCGCCCATGGCGTAGCCATTGATTGCTGCAATAGTAGGGAAGTGCAGTTCTTCAAGGCGGTCGAACAACACTGCAATGTCCGTCAGGTAGCGATCCCTGGCGTCGAACGAGTTGACAAATGTTGCCTCGGGGCCGGCAAAGTAACGTAGATGAGCTCCGCAGCAGAAGGCGCGATCCTGTCCCGTAACGATCATGGCGCGCGTGCCTTCAACGTCTATCAGGTCCAGTGCCCGGTTGAATTCCCGTATGAACTCCAGTGACAGCGTGTTCATCTGCTTGGGTCGCGTCAAGGTTATCAGCGCAACGGCGCGCTCTATCCAGCTAAGGCTGACCGCCACGCCTTCAAATGTGGGGCCTTCAAAAGTTTGAGTCATCGGGAAAATCTCCAGGAGGTTCGGTGAGGTAGTGCACACGGTGCTATACGGGTCGGTTAATGAGCTGTCTGACCCGTCGGTTAGTCAATTGACTGGATGGAATGGTGAGTATAGAATGCCTTTCATGGAGACACAACCGGTCCGCTGGACACTCGAGTACTGGAACCAACAGCTCTATGTTGGTTGGGTGGGCGCGCGCATGGTTGCTTTAGAGAAGGGCCTTAGTCGGATCGAGCTTGACGTCGGGGTGCATCATCGCGGCGGGGCAGGGACGCCTGCAGTAAACGGCGCAATGCTCGCTTACCTGCACGACATCGTCCAGGGCGCTGCAGTGGGTTCCTTGGTCCATGCGGATAGGGCGATTGCGACCTTGAACCTGAATATTTCTTATCTGTCGCTTGCCGCAGTTGGCCACGTGCTTCGTGGCGAGGGGCGAGTAATCCGTTATGGAAGCGCAGTTGCTTTCGCGGAAAGCGAGTTCCGTAGTGAAAGCGGTGAAGTGTGTTGCAAGGCTACCGGAACGTTCCGCATATTGCGGGCACGGCCGGAACCATGCTTGGGCAATTAAAGCCGAGGACATGAAATGGATGTTTTTGTAATAGGAATGGGGCTTCTGCCTGCACAGCAAGCGATAGATGGCTTGCGGTTGGAGGAGATGGCCTACCAGACTGCCCGGGCGGCGCTGGATCATGCTGGTGTGAAGCGAGAGCAAATCGATCACGTCACCTTGGCAGCCAGCGACGAGATCGATGCGCGGGGCATCAGCAGCATGCTGCTTGCGGCTCCTTCGGGCGCCTATCTGAAAGATGAAATGCGCGTGACCGACTCGGCCATGACGGGCTTGCAACTGGGCGCCATGCGTGCCGCCTCGGGCGAGCTGCATCTTGGCTTGGTGGTCAGCACCGTACAGGTCTCGGCCAGCCCACTGCAGGACATTGCCCGCATGCGCGCAGAGCCCTTTTTCTTGCGCCCTATAGGGATGAACCTGGCGATCGCTGACGGTTTGCTTGCTGGCGCACTGATGCAGCGTGACGGTCTGACAGAGCAAGCGGTTGCCGCCCAAGTGCATAAGCGGCTGGCGGCTGCGCAGGAGAACTCGCGCGCTGTAAAGCGTGCCATCAAGACGCAATCGGAAATCGCCGACTCTGCCTATGTTGCCCATCCGTTGCGAGCCGACCACTGCGCTCCGTTGACCGATGGCGCCGTCGCCATGGTGCTGGCGTCGGGCGAGTGGGTGCGTGCCCATCCAGAGTGTCGGCCCCTAGCCCGGATAGCCGGAATCAGTTCGACCGTGGATCGGTATCAGCTTGATGCCAGCCGCCTGACACTGGAAGCCTTTGAAAAGGCGATGCTTGAAGCTGTGAAGCGGGCGGGTCTGGAATCGCCACAGGCCCTGGATGTCGTGGAGCTTGAGGCGCAGACAGGATGGGCGGATCTGGCCATGACCGAGGCGGTGGGCCGGGTGAGCCAGGCCGCGGTCAGTCCATCTGGCGGCGCGTGGGCGCAGAACCCTTATTTTTGTACCAGCATGATCAACGCCGCGGAGGCCGTACTGCAGGTATGCGGATCGGCGGGAACCCAGCAGGTCGCTGGCGCCAAGTACGCAATGGCGCACGGTATCTCTGGCTTTGCGCAGCAGGCGCATAACTTTATGGTGTTTGAAGGAGTGCAATCATGAGGGCGCAAAACGTTGCCATCATAGGTGTCGGCGAAACGCCATTCAAAGCGCGATTCGACGAAAAGACGTATCCGGAGCTGGCTCAGGATGCCGTTGCACTGGCATTGCAGGATTCGGGACTGGAGCCCGATCAGATCGATGCGGTGGTGTTTTCCATGGCGCCCACGACCTTCATGGGCGTCGGCGATGCGGACAAGTGGTCGGTTGACTATGTCTGGGCGCGAGGCAAGCCCTTCATGCGCGTGCATACTGGCGGTGCAACGGGTGGTTCCGCCCTGCAGGCGGCGTATTCGCATGTGGCTTCAGGGCAATATGAAACCGTGCTGGTAGTCGGTGCTGATCGCCTGACGGAAACGCCGGACGCGCAGTTTATTCTGAATTTGATCTGGGACCCGTTCTACGAGCAGGATTTTGCCCTCAATACGGTAACCATGACGGCGCTGGCGACCCAGCGTTATATGCATAAGTACGGGACGACCGAAGAGCAATACGCCAATGTGGTCGTCAGGGCGCGGCGCAATGCAATGAACAACCCGTCCGCGCACCTGAAAGGACTGATCGATATTGATGCCGTGATGGCATCCAAGCGCATCTCCTGGCCTTATAAGTTGTTTGATATTTGCCCGCGTTCCGCAGGTGCAGCGGCGCTGGTGGTTACCAGCGAAAGGTTCGCTCGCGAACATTGCACCAAGCCTGCATTCATTACGGGCACCTCGGGTGTGTCCAATACGGTATTCATGGGCGACAGGATGGTGCCCACTGCAGATACCGATTTTGCGGACTTTTCCGAACTGAGTCGCGCCGCTGCCGAGTGTTATCGGCAGGCGGGGATTACCGACGTGGCTACGCAGGTCCAAGCGGTTGAAATATACGACCCCTTCAGCTCTTTCCAGTTTCCGCAACTGGAGTCGCTGGGCTTTTGTCCCCGTGGCACCGCGCAGCATTTAAGCGATGAAGGTGCCTTCGACATGGATGGCAAAGTTGCCGTCAATCCGTCGGGCGGAACGCTCTGCACCAACCCGATTGGTGTTACCGGTCTCGTACGTGCGGCAGACGCCGCAAAGCAGATCATGGGTAAGGCGGGCGACATGCAGGTGGCCAATGTCAACAATGTCATCGCAACCGCCATAGGCGGGTCGACCCAATTTTTCACTGTCACGATGTTAAGCGACGAGCCCCGCGCAATCGTCGCTGCATGAACCGAGAATCAAGCATATGAGCAAGAAAGAAATGACTCCAGCCAACCACATGGTTAACAGCGAGTGGCATGTTCGCTACCAGTATCCGCTTGGTGAAGTGGGTGCGCGGTTTTTTGATGGCTTGAAAGAAAAGAAGATCCTCGCCACGCGTTGCACCAGCTCGGGCATCAGCTATTTGCCCCCCAGAGCGTATTGCGAACGTAGCTTCGAGGTTTGCGATGCATGGGTGGAAGCCGGACAAAGCGGCGTGATTGAAGCGGCAACCATCGTTACGGCAGCGTTCGACAACTTGCCCCCGCCGCCTTATGCGATCGCCTTTGTAAGGCTGGACGGCGTCGATACCGCCATGGTCAATTTCGTGCGCGACATTGATCTAAGCGACATTCAATCGGCCGCGCAGCGCCTGAAGCCGGGCACGCGCGTCAAGGTCGTCTTCAACGATACGCCCGAAGGGAAAATCACCGACTTTCATTATGTGTTGGAGTAAGGGGCGATGAGCATTATCAAGTCCCGTGTAGATGCACGGACGGACGCCTTTGCGCGCAACGCACAGCATAATGAAGCACTTCTTGCCAAGCTTCGGTCCCGTCACACCACGGTGTTGCAAGGCGGCGGGCCCAAATTGGTCGAGCGCCATCATGCGCGCAACAAGATGCTGGCCCGGGAACGTATCGATCTGCTGCTTGACCCGCAATCCAGCTTTCTGGAGCTTTCGCCGTTAGCCGCATGGGGCATGTACGGCAATGCCGTGCCCTCTGCCGGCATTGTGACGGGAATCGGCTTGATCGCCGGTACGCCGTGCATGGTGATTGCCAATGATGCAACGGTGAAAGGTGGGTCGTTCTTCGCCGAAACGGTAAAAAAGCACGTCCGGGCGCAAGACATCGCCGAACAGCACAAGCTGCCGGTGATTTATCTGGTGGACTGCGGTGGTGCCTATTTGCCAGAGCAAGACAAGGTGTTTCCCGACAAAGACCATTTTGGCAATACGTTTTACCGTCAATGTCAGATGTCTGCTGCCGGCATTCCGCAGATAGCGGCGGTGTTTGGCGGCTGCACGGCCGGGGGCGCTTACATACCTGCCTTGTCCGACGAAACCGTTATGGTCCGCGGACAAGCTCGCATCCATTTGGGCGGCCCCCAGATCGTGAAGGCTGCAATCAATGAGATTGTGGATGGCGAAACCCTGGGCGGCGCCGAGATGCATGTAAGAACTTCCGGTGTTGCGGACTACCTGGCCGAGAATGAGGCGCAAGCCTTGGCCAGGGTGCGCGACATCGTGTCCAAGCTTAACCGCGACAGGCCCATGCACGGGGCAATCAAAGCGCCGCAAGCGCCGCGTTACGACATTAACGAGTTAAGCGGTATCTTGCCGCCTAACTTGAAAGAGCCCTACGACGTGCGCGAAGTGATCGCCCGTATGGTGGACGATTCAGACTTCCAGGAGTTCAAGCCCGAGTTTGGCGCCACCCTGGTGTGCGGAACCGCACACTGGTGTGGTTATCCGGTAGGCATACTGGCCAACAATGGCGTGTTGTTCTCTGATGCGGCCGTCAAGGGCGCGCATTTTATTGAGCTATGCAATCAGCGCAACATACCGCTATTGTTCCTGCAGAATATCACTGGGTTTATGGTGGGCACAGAAGCAGAACGCGGCGGTATTGCCCGGCACAGCGCGAAGCTGGTGTATGCCATGGCAACTGCCCGGGTGCCGCGCTTGACGGTGATCATCGGTGGCTCATTCGGTGCCGGAAACTACGGCATGTGCGGTCGTGGGTTTGACCCCCGCTTCCTGTTCGCCTGGCCGAACTCGCAGATAGCGACCATGAGCGCCGACATCGCCACCACGGTATTGACTGACCTGCGACGCAGCAGCCTTAAATCGCCTGCCTCGGATGAGGAGATCGCCGAGATCGAGCGGGCCACTCGCGAGCAGTTCACCGAGCAAAGCGATCCCTTCTACGCCACGGCCCGCTTGTGGGACGACGGCATCATTGAACCGACAGAAACACGTGAAGTTATTGGTATGTGCCTGGCGCTTGCTGCGGCCGAGGCACCGACCTTGGGCGCGTCACCTGTGTACCGCATGTAAGGGGCGAGCAAGATGTTTGAATCTGTACTAATAGCCAATCGCGGAGAAATCGCCTGTCGTGTAATCCGCACTTGCCGACGTCTCGGTATCCGTTCCATCGCGGTCTATTCAACTGCCGATGCCAGTGCCCGTCACGTGCGCGAAGCAGATGAAGCCGTATGCATAGGCGATCCGGAGGTAGGTAAAAGTTACCTCAACGCCGACGCCATTATCAAAGCGGCGATGCAGACCGGAGCCCAGGCGATCCACCCTGGCTATGGCTTCCTCTCGGAAAGCACCAGCCTGGTGGATGCCTGCAAAGCACACGGCATCACCTGGGTAGGCCCACGCGCCGATGTCATACGTTCCATGGGCTCCAAGATAGAGTCCAAGCGCATCGCGACTGCGGCAGGCGTGCCTTGCGTTCCTGGCTATCACGGCGACAATCAAGATCCCGACTTCCTGTACGAGCAGGCCAAGGCTATCGGCGTGCCATTGCTGATCAAGGCCAGTGCAGGAGGCGGCGGCAAGGGTATGCGCCGCGTCGACAAGCTTGACGATTTCCTGGCACAGTTGGAACTGGCCAAGCACGAGGCAGAACGCGCCTTTGGCGACGCTACGGTATTGATCGAGAAACTGGTGTTGCGGCCACGTCACCTCGAAGTGCAACTGGCCGGCGACCATCATGGCAACCTGGTGCACGTTTTTGAGCGCGAGTGCTCGATCCAACGAAATTACCAGAAGGTCATCGAAGAGGCGCCTGCGCCGCGTCTATCGGCCGCCGTGCGGCAGAAGCTCTTCGACGCCGCGTTGAGCCTTGGCAAGGAGATTCGTTATGACTCTCTCGGTACGGTCGAGTTTGTGCTGGGAGAGGAATCTGAGGAGCCTTATTTCCTCGAAATGAATACGCGCTTGCAGGTCGAGCACCCGGTTACAGAAACGATCACCGGGCTTGACCTTGTGGAATGGCAACTACGCATCGCTTTCGGAGAAACACTGCCTCTGGCGCAAGAGCAAATACAGTACAGTGGGTGGGCAATTGAAGCTCGTATCAATTGCGAAGACCCTGGCAATGGCTACCGGCCCTTATTGGGCGAAGTCAGCCGCTATGCCGAGTCATCGACCGCCGGCGTGCGCGTGGATAGCGGAATCGGCAAAGGGTCCATGGTGACCCCGTACTACGATTCCATGGTTGCGAAAATCATCGGGCATGGCGCCACGCGATCTCAGGCTACAGAGCGTTTGATTCAGGGCCTGCGCAGTTTCGATGCGGAGGGCATAGGAACAAACCAGGCGTTTCTGATTTCGGTGGTCGAGCATAGTCTGTTCTCTGCAGGACGCCTGACTACAGGCTATCTGGCCGAGGCCTTCCCACAAGGATGGCATGCAGATCCCGGTGCCGTACTGGGAGCCCAGATCGTGGCTGCCTTCGCGGCCTTGAAGCTCCCGGTAGCTTGTAGTGATCAAGCACGCGACTATTGGCAACAGCGGCAAGGGTACCGATTTATGTCGGCAGCCGGCAGACGCGCCATAACCGGGGCCAGGCTTATTGCCGATGGTGCCGAGATCGTGCTGGCTTTCGAGCGCCTCGAGAACGGCTGGAAGGCCCAGGTCGACGGAGAAGAAAAACGATTTCGCATCGAGCTCCTGTCCGAAGGGTTCTTCCGCTACACCCCGATACACGGGACGCCACGCGATTACCGCGTGAGTTTAGAGGGCGATACAACCGTCGTCAGTTCGGTGGGTATGCAATGGCGCATGCAGGCGCTGTCAGAGCTTCAGGCGCTGGCTCGTGCGGACGCTGCGGCGGGTGCGGACGAGAGGGAAGTCAAGGCAGAGATGCCGGGCAGTGTCACTGCTGTCAATGTTGCCCCTGGCGATGAAGTCCTCGCCGGCGATGTCCTGGTCGTTATGGAAGCGATGAAATTGATCTTCTCATTAGTGGCTCCCCGCGATGGCAAAGTGGAAGCGACGCTCTGCACGATAGGCGAGGTGGTTGCCAGTGGCCAAGTGCTGGTGCAACTGGAAGAAACCGAAACGCAAGCACTGGCTTGCGACCTGAATTAGGAGGCAGCATGCGAGGCTTATACTTTGAGGAGTTCAGCGTAGGTATGCTTTTCAAGCATACGCTGACGCGCACGGTTACCGAGTGGGACAACGTCCAGTTCTCCACCATGACCATGAATCCGCAACCCCTGCATATCGATGCACACTATTCGGCTAAGACCGAGTTTGGCCGTCCCTTGGTGAACAGCCTCTTTACGCTGGGCTTGATGATAGGAATCTCGGTTGCGGACACCACGTTGCGCACGACGATCGCCAATTTGGGGATGCGCGAAGTTGCCTTCCCCGCCCCGGTTTTCCAAGGCGATACGCTGTCTGTGACGACGGAAGTATTGTCCACGCGGGTCAGTGCATCGCGGCCCGAGGCGGGCATTGTCGAGTTTCTGCATCGGGCCTACAACCAGGACGGCATAGAAGTTGCCCGCTGCACCCGTTCCGCGTTTATGCACAAAGAGCCAGCTTGATGATGCCGCGTTCCTGGTTATTCGTGCCGGGTGATAGCACTCGCAAGATCGAAGCCGCATTAAAGGGCAATGCCGACGCGCTGATATTCGACTGGGAGGATGCCGTCAGCCCTGCTAACAAAGGCCTGGGCCGCTCGACGACCAAGGCGTCTTTGGCAGCGGCGAGTTGCGACATCGAGCGCATATGGATACGTGTCAATGGACTAGATACGCGCTGGTTTGCTGACGACTTATCCGCTTTGCCTGCAGACCGTATTGCCGGTGTTGTGATTCCCAAGTGCTGCGGTCCCTCAGATCTAACCAGGCTCGATCGAGAATTAGCGCGATGCGAAGCTGCGTCGGGCATTGCCGCCGGCACCATGAAAGTGGTGGCCATCGCCACAGAAACGGCGGCGTCGGTTCTGGCATTGTCCGAGTTTCGCCGACCCGTCCCCAGGCTAAGCGGCATTCTTTGGGGCGGAGAAGATCTGGCCGGCGACCTGGGCGTAATGGCGAATCGCGACGCTAGCGGGCGATATCGTGCTGCTTTTCAGCATGCGCGCACCATGGTTCTGTATGCAGCGGCTGCAACGCAAAGCCTGGCCATCGATGCGGTCAATGTGGATTTCCGGAACTTACAGAGCCTTGAGGACGAGTGCGCGGAGGCACGTACGGACGGTTTCGTCTCCAAGGCGGCAATCCATCCCGCCCAGGTCGAGGTTATTAACGCGGCTTTTTCCGCAACGGCGGAAGAGCTTGCATGGGCGAGGCGCGTCGTCCAGGCATTGCCTGATGGCGGCGTAGCCGTCGTGGATGGCAAGATGGTGGATGCACCGCATTTACGGATTGCCAGGCGGATACTGGCTCGTTAAGTCAGGCGGGTTCTCCGAAGCGGCACAGAGCCGCCCCTTCGATGCATTATCGGCTTACGCTGATGCCTGCCTTCTCCCGATCCCAAAGCTCCGCACGTCGTAATTCGGCGTCTTTCTTGAGCTTGTACTTTTCCAGCTTCGAGCTGGCGGTCTTGGGGAGCTCTTCGATGAACTCCACAAACCTGGGCACCATGAAATAGCTCATATGCTCTACGGCGAAGTGCACGACTTCCGCATGGCTAAGTGTTTCGCCCGGCTTCAACACGACATAGACCATCACGTCGTCTTCACTCAGTTCGGAGCTGACCGGCACAGCAGCGACTTCCAGGATCGATGGGTGGCGCGACAGAATTAACTCAACCTCGTAAGCTGAAATGTTTTCGCCGCGCCGCCTGATGGCCTCTTTCTTTCGGTCAACAAAAAAGAGGTAGCCATCGGCATCGAGATAGCCGCGGTCGCCGGTGCGGAACCAGCCGTCAACGAATTCCTTATCGGTTTCTGCCGGCATCTTGTAATAGCCCAGCATCATGGAGCCAGACTCAAGGGCACGCATCCATATTTCACCGACTTCGCCAGCCGGCAAATCGTTTTGCTCGTCGTCGACAATGCGCAGTGCGCAGTCGCTGCCAGGCCGCCCCGCAGAGCCTGCTTTCTCGGCGGGATCATCCGGCCGGAAACGGGTCATGGCGAAGTTTTCGGTCATGGCGTAGACCGACGTTAGCGTAATGCCGTAGCGCTCTTGCATTTCGCCGTAGATTTCTTTGGGGACGGGGACGGTCATGCATAGCCGCAGCTTGTGGTCTCTATCTTGCGGTCCGGGGGGAAGCTTCCAGATGATGTTGGTCATCGCGCCCAGGGTATTGAACTGGGTGGCTTCGCTGCTGCGGATTTCGTCCCAGAAGCGGCTTGCTGAGAACCGCGGTGAAAGCGCAATGGCGGCATCGGCCCATAGCGCTGCATAGCAGGTGTACCAGATTGCGTTGCCATGAAAAAGCGGCAAGCAGGTATACAGGACGTCATCCTGCGTATAGCCATAATCGATAGCCAGTGCGCGCCCAACGGCATGGCCTTGCGAATGAGGGCACAGCACGCCTTTTGACGGCCCTGTGGTGCCCGACGTGTACATGATGAGGTGTACGTCGTCGTGTTTCACTTTATCGACGGGCGGGGCTGATTCGTCGGCGACAGGCAGGTCTTCCAGCTTGTGTATCGGTACGGCACAGTTGTCCAGCCCACAGGCATCCACTGGCTTGTCGCCGCGATAGAAAATCTGCTTAACTTTCGGAATGTTGTCGGCGATGGCGTTGATCCGATCGGCCCACTCATCGTCGACAATCAGCACCGACGCATCCGAGTGATCGATGAAGTAGCGCAGCATCTCGCCTTTGGCGGCTGTGTTCAGCGGGACTGCCACAGCGCCGATCTTTCCCAGGCCCCAGACGGTCCAGAAAAATTCCGGGCAATTGGGCAGCATGACGGCAACGTGGTCGCCGAAACCGATGCTTCGTGCTGTGTATCCGTTGGCGTATCGGTTCGTCAGGCGCTCCAGTTGGGCGTATGTGTAGTCAGTTCCTTGAAACCGCAGGAACGTCCGATCAGGTATGCGGTTTGCCTTTTCTGCGAGTATGCGGCCTATTGTGCGCTGCTCTAGTGGATAGTCGTGAATTGCCGACTTTTCCATAGCCTTATTCTCCCAAGTATGCATCGGTCAGGTCTTTGTTGGCGGCGAGCTCTTGTGCCGTGCCCTGGAGGACGATCTGCCCATGCTTTAAAACATAAATATAGTCGGCGTTTTTCATCACCAGGTTGGCATTTTGCTCGACCAACATGACGGTAATGCCACGTTCGCGCAGCGCCTTGAGATGTTCGAATACTTGTTGCGTGATCACGGGGGCGAGCCCCAAGCTGATCTCGTCCGCCAGCAACAGGGTGGGCCTGGCCATAAGGGCACGGGCCAGGGCCAGCATTTGCTGTTCGCCTCCGCTAAGCATCGAGCCGTCTTGTCGCTCACGGCGCGCCAGCGAGGGGAACATTTCCAGCATGCTGGCATAGTCGGCGTGAACCTCTGAACGGCTGCGACGCGTGTAGGCCCCAACGATGAGATTCTCGCGCACGGTGAGGTCTGGAAATATGCCTCGGCCTTCAGGGACGTGTGCAATACCCAGGCGGACGATGTCGTCGGCCTTACGTTGCGTGATATTGCTGCCGTTAAGCGAGATGGTTCCGCCCGTTGGGTCTACTATGCCGCTGATGGTTCTTAGCAAGGTGGTCTTGCCCGCGCCATTTGCGCCCAGTATTCCAACCAGCTGCCCTTGGCCGATGCGCAGGGATACGCCCGTCAGCGCCTGGATAGCCCCGTACTTAACTGTTAGATCCGATATCTCAAGCATTTTCTGGTACCTCTCCCAGGTAGGCTAGAAGGACCTGAGGGTCGTTGAGCACTTCCTCGGGCGTTCCTGTTGCAATGACGCGTCCAGTGTCCAGCACGACGACATGATCGCAAAGTTTGCGGACCAGGCCCATATTGTGTTCGACCAATAGCACCGTCATTTTCTGGTGTTCACGAAGTTCCAGAACCAGGTTTCCGAGTTGTTCGGTTTCCGCGTCGTTAAGGCCGGCTATGGGCTCATCCAGAAGTAGGTAGCTGGCTTCCAGCAGCATGACGCGTCCCAGTTCTAGAAGCTTGCGGTGTCCATAAGGCAGGCTGCCGGTTTCCATGTCCAGGTAATCAGCCAACCCTATGCGTTTGGCCACGGCCTGAACCGCGGCGCGCGCCTCTTCTTCAGCTTGGCGTACTGCAGGCAGGTTTAGCATCTCCGATATCACCGAGTACCCAAACTTGCGGTGCCTGGCGATCATCAGGTTGTCCAGGACCGTCATGCCGGCGACGACTTGAGGGTGCTGGAACACCCGGCCCAATCCTAGCTTGGCGATCTGGTCCGGCCTTAGATTGCGCAGCTCCTGGTCTCCCAGTGCTACGCGCCCCGATGTGGGCCGCAACAAGCCCGACACGACATTAAGCAACGTGCTTTTACCAGCGCCGTTAGGACCAATCAGGCCAACGATGCTTCCGGGCGCGACGTCCATTGTTACGTCCTGCACGGCATGGATGCCGCCAAAGCTGACGCTTACATCGACGACGTGTAGTGAAGAACCCGCACTCATGTTGCCACCTTCTTTTGACGCGCCTTGAACAGGCTTGTAAGACCGCCGGGCAGCAGTATGACGACCAACATCAGCGACAGCCCAAATATCAGGCCAGGCGCATCCTTGAAACCGCGGACAGCCTCCGGCATCAGTACATAGAAGGCCGCACCGAGAATCGCGCCGCGCACGCTGCCCATCCCGCCAATCACTATCATCGCGAGGAACATGATGGACATGTTGACATTGAAGCTTTCCGGATTAATGTAGCGCACCAGGTTTGCGTATAGGCCACCGGCCACCGCGGTGTAGAAGGCGCTGACTGCGAAGGCGATCACTTTATATCGCGCAACATCGATACCCAAACATCCTGCAGCCAGCTCGCTTTCGCTAAGCATCGTGAGGGCCCTGCCGGTCCGGCCATTGACGATCCGGTACGCCGCTACCGTGGCGACTGCCAGGACAGCTGCTATCACCCAGGTCATCCTGCTGCCGTCGGCCAGCGAAATGCCGAAGAAAAAAGGTATGGGCACTTCCAGACCAGCGCCGCCGCCGGTTACCTCGCGCCATTCAAAGATCATCTTCTGAGCGACGATGCCGAAACCCAAGGTCGCGATGGCCAGGTAAAGGTTCTTCAAGCGCAGCGCGGGCAAGGCGATAAGCGCGCCGATGAATGTCGTGAGGATGCTGGCTATCGGTATGGCCAGCCAGAAAGGGACGCCAAATTTCGAAGACAGCAGCGCTGCCGCGTAGGCGCCGATGGCAAAGAAGCCCGCGTGTCCCAAGCTGATTTGTCCCGATGATCCTGTCAGGACATTCAGTCCGATCGCAACAAGGGCAAAGATGCCGACCAGATTGAGTAAATAGACGAAATAGCCGCCGCCAAAGACTGTGATCCCTGCAATGAATGCAACGGTGATTACAGCGAAGCCCAAACGTTGGGGAGTGAATCTGGATGTCTGGGTCACGTTTATACCTTGGTTGATTTGACTTTGCCAAAGATTCCCTGGGGCGCAATGATAAGAACGCTAATGATCAGGATGAAAGACAGGGCCTCGCCAAAGCTTCCCGATACATATGCGCCCATGAGGTTTTCTATGACCCCCAGCATCAGTCCTCCGATAAAGACCCCCATCAGGCTAGACAGGCCGCCTAGCACTGCGCCTGCAAAGCCTTTGATCAGAAGGGTGCCCATAATGTTGACGTCCAGGAACAGGATGGGAGCAACCAGCAGGCCGGCAATGGCCCCTGCCACTGAGCCCATGCCCCACGCCAGCGCGAAGCTGCGGCTGATGGGGATGCCCATCAGCTTGGCGACGGTTTGATTTTGGCTGGCTGCGCGCAAGGCTATACCGGCCCGCGTATGTCGCAAGATGAGGGTGAAGCAAATGATCATGGCCACCGATACAACGATCGTCAGTGCCGTGTCGGGCGATACGTTCACGCCAAACATTTTCAGCATAGGCAAATCAGACACCGGGCTGGGCATGATGTGGGTCTGATTACCCCAGATCATGCCTGCAACGCTGTGCAATGCCATATTGAGGCCCAGTGTCGCGATAACAGCATTCATCACGGGCTTGCCCAATAGCGGGCGTATGACGGCCTGTTGGACGACGACGCCCTGAGCCGCGGCAAAGGCGATGGTCAGGGGCAATACGAACCACCAACTCATGCCGTAAGTCGTAAGCAGGCTATAGGCCACGAAGGTCGAGAACATCGCCATTTCGCCTTGGGCGAAGTTCGGGATATCTGTGGCTTGCAATACCAGAACGATCGCGATGCCTATCAGTGCATAGAGGCTACCGGAAGCCAGCCCGCCAAGAATCAGTTCTGCAATCATGGTGTATCTCCGGCTTTATGGCGCAGTAGCTGGCGGAGACGATCACGGCGGGCGCCGCTGTTAAGCGCTTCAAGGTACCGCAGGCCGTCTGGGTCGACCAGTTCGTTAAGTAAAGCAAGCTCGTCCTTTGAGGGAGGCGGGTTGGTCTGCAGGCTGGCTGCCCAATCCAGTGCGAAACCCGTGTTGCTTTCGATCTCCTCGCGCGTGACGTCGGGATGCATATGGGTGACTTGAAGTCTTCCACTCGGGCCGCTGGCCATGATGCATAGGTTGGACAGTACGACGACGTGTTCGGGCCGGCCCGCCTTGTCGCCGGGGTGGCCGGCGCCGCTACAAAAGTCGAGCTTTTCAACAAACACCTGTTTTGTATGGCGGGGCGTGTAGTAGTAGAAGCGCTTGGCTGCTGTTGAAGCGTCGGGGATGCCCGCTGCGCCGGGCAGACGCACCACTGGACGCGCGTAGTCGCCGATGCAGACATTGTTCGACGCGCCCATGGGATCGATCTGCGCCGGACGCATGAACTCCGTCCAGCGGGGGGAGCCGCCCAGGAAGATGGTCGGCATGAGCATCAGGTTGATCTGGACATAGTCCAGCCATACAGAAGCGTTCGGTATCGTCGCGAACTCGTCATGGCCGAGAGTCAAGGTGCGCGTGCCTGGCATCAGCGTATTGCCGTTTGGACACAAACTGGTGCACTGGGGCGCATGTGTGTGCTTGGCGAGCATATAAGCAGCGGTCGGCAGGAATGTTCCGATTCCTTCGGCCAGGAAGTCGCCGTCTTGAATCAGGCGAGCCATGGCGATCACCATTTGGTCGATCTGCTGGGCATGCCGCGGGCTGAAGTTAGTTTCGGTCCAGGCCATTATTGATACGCCTCCGTCGCCACTGTTAACCACTGTTGCCAGGCTTCCGGGCTTTTGCATGAGTCGGCGTAGTCGAGAATTCCAGATAAGTCGAGTTTGTTTGTGGGGAAACAAGAGGTTGGCAAACTGCCATCCTTTGCGGGCACAACATGACTTACAAACATCCCCGGGATTTGTATTCCGCCCCTCATTGCCATGAGTTCCTCCGTATCGACTATTTGCTCAGCCGTGACGATAGTAAGTTTGGCGACGGTCGGAAGGTAAGGGTCCAGCGCTAACTGGCCTTGCATATTGCAGTTCCCGGCACTGTCCGCGGCCGTAACATGGATGATCGCCACATCAAGAGCCAGTGATGGAACGGCGATCAAGTCTTCAGCGGTGATCGGGCACTTGAACCGCTTGAGATCCGGCCGTACCTGCAGCATGTCGGTGCGCGCAAGCGATCCGAGCATAGGAAGAAACGGCACCCTCATCGAGGCCGCCTGAAGCGCATAGCTGAGGGTGTACTCCGTTTCTTCGACCAGGGTTATCGAACCGTTATGCGCTGCCTGGGTGTAATGGGGCGCGAAGCCGACAATTTCCAGGCCGGTGTAACAGCTACGCAGCGTGCTTACGCAACCCGCCCCGATCAAGAGGTCGGTTTCGATGCCGCCGGTAAAGGTGACGACCTCCAGATCCCGTTTTGGCCGCGCTGCCAACGCCAAGGCGGCTGCGACGGGGCGTCTATAGAGCGTCATTCCGCCCAGTGCAACACGGTCACCGTCCTGTACCAGGGCGATAGCCGTCTGCATATCGGTTCGCTTATCCATTTTTAGTCAGCCTTGACCCAGTCCGTGACGATTACCCATTTGCCATCCTTGGCTTCCATGAAGGCAACGGATTGGCTTCCGGCATGCTGCTCCGGCGTAAAGGTGATCGGGCCCATCAAGCCTGTGTTCAGGTTGTTGATCTTGTTCAGTTGCTCGACGATCTTGTCGGACGTAACCTCGCCCTCGATATTCTTGAGTGCTTCGGCAAAGACCCGACCGGCGTTATAACCGTGCATGCTGTACGTGGTCGGTGTGGTCCGGGACATGTACTGTTTCTGATGAGCGAGAAACTCGGCTACCTCGGGCTTTTGAGAGTCCAGCGGCTCCATCACAGCAACCGCAATCGCGCCTTCAACCAGGTTCTTGCCGGCCAGCGCAAAGGTCTGGGGATCGCCCAATGCGCTATGGCCACTGAATTGCGGCGCCCAGCCCATCTTTTTTGCTTCCTTCATGATCAGCGCGGCGTCGCGGGGAATGCCCAGGAAGACGACATCTTCGGCACCCGACTGTTTTGCTTGAGCCACCACGCCACTGAAATTGGTGGTGCCTCTGTCAAAAGGCAGTTTGGTCAGAGGGACATTGCTTTGCTGCAGCCTGGCTTCCAGCCCCGCCACTGCATCCTGGCCGAAATCGTCGTTCTGATAGATAGTGGCGATTTTTTTATGCTTTAGCTCGTCCACAAGGTACTTGCCCAGCACATTGGCCTGCACCCTGACTTCAGGCAGGGTCGTGAATACATGTGACTTCGTGGGAGTGGTAAGCGTGTGACTGAACGCATAAGGCGCCAGAATGGGTAGCTTGCGCTCTTGCGCATAACTGATCATTGCGGCAACGTTGGGCGTACCGACTGGTGTAACCATGGCAACGACGTTGTTCTGCTCAGCCAGTTTCTTCACGGCCGCAAGGGTGCGCATGGGCTCGTAGCCGTCGTCCTCAGCAATCAGTTCCAGCTTGTGGCCGTTTACGCCACCCTGATCATTGATGTACTTAACGTAAGTTTCCAGCCCGTCGCGCACACCCTGTCCGAGCAGTGATAGCGATCCGGAAAGTGGCCCCGTGAAGCCGATTTTTACCGTGTCGGCCGCAAACGACGCGGGCGTGCCCAACGCAAGGGTGCAGGTAAGGGCAGCAAGTACTGCTTTCGTGGGCGAAAGTCCAAAATGTTTCATGTCTACTCCTGGTTTTTGTGGCCTAGCGAAGGTGTTATTAAGGCGGAGTCTACGCGCAGACAGACCATTCCGTCAACACACTAACCGGTCAGTAACTTCACTAACCGGAACAATTTGAGACACACTTTGTGACTATAATGGTCGTCGAGTTGGACGCTCTGCGCAGTTCTAGCGCACGAGAGAAACTGGAGACCCGTTCATGGCAACATGGAAAAACGCTGTTCCCGAAGCTAGCGCGCAATTTGATCGCAAGCGCGAGGTATTGATACGCGAGGCCGCAGCTTCGTTCAACCGCCGTGGATACTACGGGACATCCCTTACGGAAATAGCCAAAAAACTAGGAGTCACGAAAGCAGCGCTGTACACCTACGTACCCAGTAAGGAAGAGCTCCTTTACTACTGCCACGACTCGGCCATGGACACTGCCGTCGAGATCGTGGAGGCGGCACAGCAAGGAGGCGGGACCGGGCTGCAAAAGTTAACCCGTGCCCTGCGCAGCTACCTGGAGATGATGCTGGGCGAAGACGGCAGCTATGTGGTCTTGCTCGAAGAGCATGCAATGAAACCCGCGCACATGAAGGCAATCATTAAACGGCGGGATCAGTTCGAGGCGGCGCTACGAAGCTTTGTGACAGACGGGATTGCCGACGGCAGTATCGTGCCATGCAACCCTAAGTTGGCCATTTTTATGGTTACCGGCGCATTGAACTGGAGCCGTAAGTGGTACCGGCCCGATGGAAACTGGTCGGGGCCACAGATTGCCTATGCCTTAACGCAGATGCTGGAAAGGTCGCTGTCCAGTTCGCCTTCCGATCAAATGTTGGACGATCCAGGGCTGTTCGATCCGGATATGGACGAGGAAACCTTGATGGCTGCTGTGGTCGAGCCCAGAACAGCGGAAGGACGGCGCAGACCAGCGTAAGTTGGTCTACACCTTCCAATAAAGCCCTGCCCCGGCTCGGCTTGCAGTGTCTGGCCGCTCTCCGATTCCGTAATACATATCCTCTTCCCGCCCGGGCGCAATGCCGCCCCACGCTTCGCTGCCGTCAGGGGCAATTGCTACGTTTTCCTCGGATACTTGGCATATTATGTAGCAAATTCGAAGCTATAGGCTAGGTAGTCGCTATATAATCTTCAAATCGAACATAATTGCCGCCCGAATCTGCGGGCCATCAGTATGCGGCAACAACCGCGGATTTCGACTAAGGAGACGGGTGTGCAGCCCTCAAAGCAACCATCAGACTACTCCGCCACAGAGCTCGGCCAAATGTTGGCTCGTGGCGAGATTAACGCGGTAGATCTTACCGAGCATTTTATTTCCCGCATTCAAGCGCATGGTGATTCCGCGGTTTTTATTACGACCACGTTTGAGCGCGCTCGCGAAGAGGCTGCAGCCAGCGCTGCAAGGTATCAGCGGGGTTGTCCGCTGGGCGCTTTGGACGGTGTGCCGATCGCATGGAAAGATGCCGTAGATATCAAGGGCACCCCAACGACTGCGGGTTCCGCCATCTACCGGGATGCGCCGGCGGCTGCAGAGGATGCTCCTGTGGTCGCCCGCTTGGCTGCCGCCGGCATGGTCACCCTGGGCAAGACCAACCTTAGCGAATTCGCATATTCTGCCTTGGGCCTGAATCCCCACTATGGCACCCCGCTGAATCCGCATGCCCGCGATGTGAGGCGCGCTCCTGGCGGGTCGTCGTCTGGTTCCGGCGTTGCGGTGGGAGCCAGGCTGGCGCCTGTAGCTATTGGTACAGACACGGGCGGTTCGGTTCGCGTGCCGGCTGCATTTAATGGTGTCGTCGGGTACAAGACTTCCGAAACGCGGTATGACCGCCGTGGCGTATTTCCGTTATCTCAAACGCTTGATACTGTCGGCGTGCTTGCGCACACGGTATCGGACTGCTTCTTAGTGGATCAGGCGCTGCGGGGCGGCAGAGCTGACGTGCCAGCGACGGCGAGCGGCCAGAGCTTGCAAGCGCTCACGCTGGTTGTCCCCGAGAATGTGGTTCTGGACGATTTAGAGCCCGAAGTCCACGCCAATTTTTCCGCGTCGCTTGACCGCTTGTCTGCAGCTGGGGTTAAGGTCCTACGGCGCCATGTTCCCGAACTTGATGAACTGAAAGCGCTAAGCGCGTCCCACGGTTTTCTTGCTTCCGCGGAAGCTTATTGTTGGCATCACGACCTGCTCGAGAGTTCCCGCAGCTCTGAGGTGGATCCCTTTGTCTACAAGCGCATCATGGCGGGCAAAAGTATGTCTGCCTATGATTTACTGCGTTTGCAGCAGGGCAGAGCGAAGCTAGGTGCGTCGCTTCGGGCTTCTATGGGTGAAGCAATGTTGGTGATGCCTACCGTTGCCCATGTGGCGCCTCCGTTGGCGGCTTTAGAGGACGACATGGACCACTTCGTGGCGGTCAACAGCAAGACTATCCGGAACACCATGTGGGGCAATATGCTGAACATCTGTGCCTTGGCATTACCGAATGGCTTGGGTGCTGCGGGAATGCCGACAAGCATCGTATTTGCCGCCAGCGCAGAGCGCGAAGACTTTTTGTTGGATTGTGGCCTCTCGCTTGCCAACGTAATCCAACTGTAACTTGAACATCGCTAACCAGGAGATAGAGCGCATGGCTAAAGAAATATTGTGTGGTTTCGGCGTAGACGTAGACGCCGTCGCGGGGTGGTTGGGATCGTATGGCGGAGAAGATTCCCCGGACGATATTTCCCGCGGCCTCTTTGCCGGAGAGGTCGGTGTGCCGCGCCTGGTCAAGCTGTTTGACCGCTTTGGCATTAAGACGACATGGTTTGTACCCGGGCACTCCATTGAAACTTTCCCGGATCAGATCAAGGCCGTGGTGGACGCCGGCCATGAGATCGGGATGCATGGTTATTCGCACGAGAATCCCATTGCCATGACGGCAAAGCAGGAAGAAGATGTGATGGACCGCAGTATTGAATTAATCACCCAGCTATGCGGGAAAGCGCCTACGGGCTATGTGGCGCCATGGTGGGAGTTCAGCAACATCACGAACGAGCTGTTGCTGAAAAAGGGCATCAAGTACGATCACAGCCTGATGCATCATGACTTCCAACCATACCGCGTACGCGTGGGCGACCAGTGGACGAAGATTGATTTCACCAAAGAGGCCAACGAATGGATGAAGCCTTTGGTGCGCGGCAAAGAGACGTCGCTGATCGAGATTCCAGCCAGCTGGTATTTGGATGATCTTCCGCCCATGATGTTCATAAAGAAGTCGCCCAATAGCCATGGGTTCGTTAACCCGCGGGACATCGAGCAGATGTGGCGTGATCAGTTCGACTGGGTTTACCGCGAGTACGACTATGCGATTTTCCCGATCACGATCCACCCCGATGTCTCGGGCCGTCCGCAAGTGCTGCTGATGCTCGAGAGGTTATTTGAATACATCCGAGGCCACGAGGGCGTAAAGTTTGTCACTATGGATCAAATGGCTGACGACTTCGACAGACGCTTTCCCTGGAAAGCGTGAAAGCCGTGGCCTGGTAAATAGGCAAAGGACTGCAATGTGTGGCTTGTGCGGCATATTAGGAAGCGAGGATCATTGGGCAGATCTTCTGCCTTTAGCGGATGAGACCGAGCTTTCCAGAGTGCGGCGCAACGAGCGCCAAAGGCGCGTCCGGTATCTTAATGGAGTGCTGGGCGCGTTTTCCTGTTCGGTGACAGACTGGCAAGGTAGCAAGTATCTGCTCAGTACCTTCACTGGCAAGACAGAACTTGTGGATGACCTTGGCCAGCTTTGGGCCGCAGTAGAACGATTAGCCGGACACGCTGCTGATCCTTTGTCGCCTGTGGTTCATGAGCGGATCAGCAGACTTTATGGATAACCTGAAAAACAACGATGCACGATACACGGTCAATGTGTTGACCGGCTTCTTGGGTAGTGGCAAGACAACGCTGTTGCGCCGCTTGCTCGCCAGTGAAGCGTTCTCTAATTGTGCAGTGTTGATTAACGAGCTCGGCGAAATCGGGCTGGATCACGAGCTTCTAGACCAGGTCGATCAAGAAACCATCGTATTGCGCAACGGATGCATTTGTTGTGGCATACGTTCGGACCTCGCCGGAGCGCTTCTTAGCCTTAATGAACGGCGCGACCGAGGTATATTGCCGCCATTTGACCGGGTGGTTATCGAAACCACAGGCCTTGCGGACCCGGTCCCCGTTATCAATACCGTAATAAGCGATCCCGCCTTGCACCACCACTACCGGATCGGAACGGTGGTAACTACTGTAGATGCGGTGTATGGGCTGGCGCAATTGGGTGAGCGGGCCGAATCGGTGAAACAGGCGGCGATCGCCGACCGAATAGTCATCACCAAGGCCGACTTGGTCGGCCCAGACAAGCTAGAAGCGTTGCAAATGGCGCTTACGCAAGTGAATCCCTCATGTTCAATCATCACGTCGCGCAACGACGCCTCCGAATCGGAAGTGCTGATGTCCCGGGATATCGGTGATGGTGCCCGTCGGGATGAGGCGGCGCAGTGGTTTGCAGGAAGCAGCGCGAGCGCAACGATGGGCAAGCAATCGCCGTCCTTGTTTCAGGATGGAGGCAAGCGCTTGGGGCGGGTTCATGGCAGCGGCATAGAAACGGTGTCGCTGACTATGGATGAGCCCTTGGACTGGACCGCCTTCGGTGTTTGGTTCAGCATGTTGCTGCATCGGTATGGCAGCGTCATTCTGCGCGTTAAAGGAATACTGAATCTTCGCGGCGTGAACGTTCCTACAGTCATACACGGGGTACAGCACCTTATTCATCCACCCACACATCTGGATTCGTGGCCTAGCCCCGATCGCAGGTCCCGAGTGGTGCTCATTGGCTACCTGCCTGATGCAGCAATGCTGCAGCGTTCACTCGAAATCTTCTCAAGAACTAAGTAACGCGAACGGCGTGGGCAATGCTAGGGTTTTCCCTAGCAATAGTTCACGTCCCGTGCATTATCGGTTTACTCCTGATCAATTATTCCGGAAACGAATTGCCTTACTATGTTTTGACAGTACAAAAGCCTAGGAAAGTAGCTCGTTTTTTGCGTCACATGCAATACGCGTGTTTATCGCGACGCTCGATTATTCAGGAGTAGCCAATGACTTACCCAGCCTTCAATAAATGGATCGCCTTGTGCGCAAGCGCTCTGGTTCTAACTAGCGCATCCGCCTATTCTGCCGATGACGTGCGTTGGCGTGCTAGTGGCTCTTACCCCGAGGGGCACTCCACCACCCACGGTGCGAAAGTGTTCAAGGCCGAGGCAGCCAAGTTGACCGACAACGCGCTACGCGTGGATTTATTTCCCAACAATACGCTGGGCGGCGCCCTGGAGCAGGTGGACCAGGTTCGCACCGGTCAGATCCAGTTGGCCTGGGGCTCTATCGGATTCTACGACAAGCTGGTTCCCGAGCTGGGGGCCGCAATTCTGCCGTTTGCCGCAACATCGCCCCAGCAGGCTATCTGCCAGATGGAAAGTGGCCTCGGCAAGTTTCTTGAAGACAAGATGGCAGAGAAAGGCGTGTTGGTGCTGGGATGGGCCCAAGTTGGCGCACGACATGTCACTAATAACAAGCGTCCTATAAAGTCGGTTGCCGACATGGACGGCTTGAAAATCCGTACGCTTCCCGGTGAGGCATGGCTGCTGACGTTCCGCGCGCTCGGTGCGAACCCCACGCCTATCGACATTAAGGAACTCTACCAAGCCATGCAACAGGGCGTTGTCGATGGGCAAGAGAACCCGTACGACAACATGGTGGTGCGTAAATTCCCAGAGGTACAGAAATACCTGTCGAACTCGGGTCATTTCTATGACTGGGCCGCTTACATGGTCAATAAAGCGTCGTTTGAGAAGCTGACGCCTGAGCAGCAGGAAGCCGTACGACAGGCAGCTAAAACTGCGACCGAAGAACAGCGCGCCATGTCGATGCGCGAGAACGAGGTCGCACGTGGGCAGCTTATTAAAGCCGGCATGGAATATCACGAGCTGTCGCCAGCTGATCTGGCCAAGTTCCGCGAAGCCACCCATTCGGTTTACGTGGAAATGCGCAAGAAGTTGGGTGACGAAGCGATGGACCTCGTCGAACAAGGCATTGAGAAGTGCGCTAATACCTGATGACTAGAACTGCCTTGCTTAGTCGCTACGATGCGGTCTTGGATGTCCTTGACCGTATCGCTTCCCTCATCGTGAAAGTGACGATGGCCGTTTTGACATCGGTACTGCTGCTGCAGGTCTTTTTCCGCTATGTCATGAACGATTCGCTGACTTGGGGCTGGGATGTGCCGCGCGTCTGTTTCATATGGGCGATTATGTTCTCCATTCCGCTGGGCATACGATATAACGCCCACGTCGGAATAGACCTCGTAGTGGAGCGATTCAGCGCAAGGGTCAGACGCCTTACGCTTTCATTAAATGCCGTGTTGATCATGATTCTGTCCGGAATAATCGCCTATTACTCTGTGCTTTTAATGGGCGAGACCTGGGACCAGAACATGCCCGGTATTCCGCTTAGCGTTGGCGTATTCTATGCCAGCCTGGCGCTCGGTCTCATTCATACCTGCCTGCATATTGGCCGCATATTGATCACCGGCGAACTCCGGAACGAGCACTGGAGCGAAACATGATCTCTTTGACCATGCTGGCTGTTTTTACGGTGCTGGCAGTTATAGGTATGCCGCTGGCCTTTGCTTTGGGCTGGGCAGGCCTGGCTGGGGTGGTGCTGGGCGGGTTTCCGATGGAGCAGTTGGCGGGCAAGATGGTCTATGCCCTGGACTCGTTTCCGCTGATGGCAATACCGCTGTTCATGCTGGCCGGCCAGTTGATGGTACGCGGCGGCATCATGGAAAGATTGATTGAGCTTGCCGATGCGGTGGTTGGTCGGGTTACCGGCGGCCTCGGTTTGGTCACTGTCGGCTCGGCCATGGGCTTGTCCTCCGTGTCAGGAAGCTCTGTTGCCGATGCGACCGCTTTGGGCGCCACCTTGGGTCCAAGTCTAGGTAAGTCGTATAGCAAGGCGTTTGGTGCTGCGCTGGTCGCCTCGGCATCCAATCTGGGCCCGATCATACCGCCAAGTATTGGGATGATCGTTTATGCCGTGGTGGCCGGGGATGTTTCGGTAGGCGCGCTGTTCATGGCCGGTGTCGTACCCGGTGTGTTGCTCGGCGTTGGCACTATGGTTCTGTGTTCGCTAATTGCCCGGCGGCGTGGCTACCCGATAAGTGGCCATGCATTCACTTGGGCACGGGTGGGGAAAGAACTGCGCCGGTCCTTTATTGTGTTTCTGATGCCGGTGCTGGTCGTCGGCGGCATTGTCGGAGGCGTGTTCACTGCTACAGAGGGTGCGGCGATTGCGGTGGCCTATGCCTTGGTTATCGGCTTCTTCATCACCAAAAAGCTGCGCGTGTCCGACTTGGGACCAGCACTGCTGAACGCCGGCATTATCACTGCAGTGGTGGGCGCGCTTATCGCCTTTTCGTCTCAGGTCACCTACCTTTTGACCGCCGAGATGGTCGCGCCGCAAGTGGCTGAATGGCTGACTACGTTGACCGAGAATCCATTGGTGTTCACCTTCTTGGTGATGTTGGCCTTGGTATTGATTGGTATGGTCATGGAGGCCAACGCCGCCTATCTGATGCTGGTACCTATTATCGCTCCCGTCGCTGCGACTTACGGGATTGATCCCGTGTACTTCGGCTTCCTCGTGGTAATGAACATCACCATCGGCGGTATAACCCCCCCGGTTGGCATCCTTTTGATCGTAACGTCTGGCATATGGCGCATCAAAGTAACTGACATCATCAAAGAAATTACTCCGTTCATCCTTCTTCAGTACGGTTTGCTATTTCTATTCATGTTGTTTCCAGAAATTATCCTGTTCCTGCCGCGCTTAGTGGGCTATTGATTATGCATTTACCTGCTGTCTTTTCAAATATGTTTGACTTTTCCGGCCGCCAAGTTTGTGTCACGGGAGCCGCCAGCGGTATCGGGCGCGCGACCGCTGTTCTTTTTGCCGATCTTGGAGCGCAGGTGTTTGTTGCTGACCGGGATGAGCAAGCGCTGCAAGAACTGGTAAGCGAACGTCCTTCGTCGTTCCGCGCCGTGGTATATGACCAGGCTCATACGTCGTCCATCGAGGAGCTCGCAGCAGCAATAGGCGACGTGGACGTGCTGATCAACAATGCTGGCATTTTGCTTTACGAACCTCTGCTGCAATTGAAGTTCTCTGATCTAGCCAAGGTTGTTTCCGTGAACCTGACCGGCGCGATCACGCTAAGCCGATTAGTTGGCGAGCGAATGGTGGCGCGCGGTCAAGGCACGATTATCCACACAGGGTCGCAACTGGCATACAACGGCGCCGAATTCCGCTCGGTTTATGCAGCTACCAAAGCGGGTATTTCGCAGTTTGTAAAGACAGCGGCGCTCGAGTGGGGGCCGCATGGCATAAGGGTTAACTGCGTGGCGCCGGGCCGCACGCTTACGCCTATCAATCAGCATCTGCTTCAGCAGCCCGAACAATACAGCGAGGCCATCAAGCGGATTCCGCTCGGGCGCTTCGGGCAACCCCAAGACATGGCCAATGCCTTTGCGTTCTTGGCCAGCGACGCGTCAGCATACGTGACCGGACACACTTTGGTTGTCGATGGCGGATGGATTCTGCCATGAACAAACGTTATATATAAGGAATTCATCGTGAGCATACGCTTAAAGAAAATTGATAGCTTGCACTCCCTGAAAAAGATCGGTTTCATCACGCCATCGTCCAACACGGCATTGGAGCCCTTGACCAACCTGATGCTGCACCAGATCAGTGATAGGGCTTCAGTGCATTACAGCCGCGTTGGTGTAAAGACACTGTCGTTGGATGAGAAGGATGTAAACCAATTCCAGACCGCCAAGATGGCGGAGGCGGCGCGCCTTTTGGCCGATGCCGGCGTGGATTCCATACTTTGGAATGGCACCTCGGGCGCGTGGTCCGGCAAAGGCTTCGAGGCCGACCAGGAAATCTGTAAGGACATTACCAAGCAGACTGGCTTGCCTGCCTCCACGTCGTCCCTCGCGCAACTCGAGGTGCTTGCCTATTACGGAATTGAAAAGTTTGGTTTGGCGACTCCCTACACGGAAGAGCCGCATCGGCAAATGGCGGCGACCTACGGCAGCGCTGGTTTTGAAGTTGTCAGTGGCGCGCGACTCGATATCGCCACCAACCAGCTCATAGGGGGCACCTCGTTCGAGACGATCAAGCAGCTATTACGCGATGCCGACTCACCAGAGGCGGAGTGCCTGGTGGTGGGATGCACGAATTTGGCGGCGGCGGTAGTGCTGGATGAGATGGAGCACGAGCTGGGTAAACCAATTTTTGACAGCGTAGCGGTCACATTGTGGCAAGCGCTGAGGATGGCCGAAATCAACAACCCATTGCACGGCTGGGGTAAGTTACTAAGAGATCACGAAGTGGTTGAGGCCTTGGATGCGATATTGGCCGACTTGTTGGATAAGACCCAAGCCAGCCGGACTACGATCAGACTTGATGTTCCACAACTTAATATTGGCGTGGATGATGTTTATGCCGAAGCTACCGCGCCGGGCGTGGCCAGCCTGAAGCTGGATTCGTCTTTAAATCAACGCAGCCTGGCGACAGTTCAGTGGCTGGACAAAAACAGGAAGATGCTGATCCAGGAAGACTGCATTAATACCGAGGTGCCGGCGCCTAAAGCGCTGGTTGGCGTGTACGGCGTGAAAGCGCAAGTGTTGGGGCCTCTGGTGTCGCAAGGACAGCTTTCCGGTTGGATATCAGTACATCACATCCCGGGCACGCGTCCATGGACGGAAAATGATATTGCCGCCATGCAGCATGCGATGAACGAGGCCAAAGCAGTCCTGGACAAAGCGGGCTGGGTGTAACTGATGCAAGCACATACTCCTACGTCGTCGGGTAGTGCGCGACCGGGCTCGTGGTGGGCCCGCTTGCTGGCGGATAACGCAGAGGAACTGCTTGCCTTGGTGTTCCTTGGCATCATTGGCTTTAGCATGGCTGCGCAGGTTCTATTGCGCACCGTTTTTCACGCACCGCTTAGCTGGCCAGAAGAGCTATCCCAGTTCCTGTTTGTTTGGGCCTCAGCCTTCGGCGCTATCGGTGCGGCCAAGCGTCTTGGACTAGTGAAGCTTGGTGTGGTTGCCGATAATTTGCCCGCGTCATTGCGGAAAATCTTCGATGTGTTGGTGCTGATTGCTATCTTGGCCCTTCTGGCCGTATTGGGCTGGAAAGGATGGCAACTTACTTTACGCACTTCATTTTCGGCAGCGACCTTGCCAATTACATGGGCGTGGGCTTACGCAGCGGCTCCTGCCGTCTCCATTTTGATGGCCCTTCGCCTGGTGCAACTGCAGTTGTTCAATTATCGGTTCATCTTTATTGAGACTGCCTTCGGACACAAGCCTGCGGTAACTGAGGTACTGGAGGCTGACAAATGATTATATCTACCATCGTCCTGCTAGTCGCCATGCTTATCGGCGTACCCATTGCATTTGCGATTGCGCTCTCCGCATTGGGTTATTTCATAACGGCAAATGCGAACCTCCTGGTGTTCCCCCAGCAGTTTATCGGTCAGCTAAGCAATATGCCGTTGATCGCGATCCCATTTTTCATTCTGGCTGGCGAGCTAATGAACTGCGGGGGTGTTACCCGGCGCATTTTCGCATTCGCGCTGGCTTGCGTGGGCCGGATTCCTGGCGGGCTGGGTCACACCAACGTGGTGGCAGGGATGATATTCGCCGGGATGTCCGGCTCTGCAGTGGCTGATCTGGCCAGCGTGGGCAAGATCGGAATGAAAGCTATGCGAGATAGCGATTATCCGGATGACCTAAGCATTGGTGTGATAACCACGACATCAACCATAGGACCGATCATCCCGCCCAGCATCAATATGGTGATTTTTGGCAGTATTGCCAACGTCCCCGTCGGTTTGTTGTTTCTCGGTGGAGTGATTCCCGGGGTTTTGACCGGCTTGATGATTATGGCCACGTTTGCGTTTCTGTTCTGGAGACGAAAGGTAAAGGTCAAGCCGGCTCCGCAGATCCCATTCTGGCGAACCTTCCGCGATGGCTTTTGGTCTTTGCTGACCCCTGTCGTGCTGCTGGGCGCCATGTTCAGTGGGCTGGCTACACCCACTGAAGCAGCCATACTGGCTACCGTCTATACATTACTCGTCGCCGGCCTTATCTACCGTGAACTGACTTGGGCCAATGTATTGGAAGCGATGGTCAGCACCGCCACGCTGTCGGGTGCCATCATGCTGATCATCGGGTTCGCGGCTCCGCTGGGCTACGTGATCTCGCGTGCTCAAGTCACCGACGGGCTTAGCGCGTTATTGATAGGTTCGTTTCAAGACCCCACGATGGTGATGTTCGCTGTAGCCGCCTTGCTGCTGGTTGTGGGGTGCTTCATGGAGGTGGCAGCAGCAATCATTCTGTTGACGCCAGTATTAGGCGTCGCCTTGATGGCGATAGGCATCGACCCCGTCTATATCGGCGTGATGATGGTCTATACGCTGGGTATCGGTCTCGTGACGCCACCGGTTGGGCTGTGCCTGTACGTGGGCAGTCAGGTTTCGGGTATTAAGCTCGAAAAGGTGATCGTTGCTGTTTGGCCGTTTCTCATTCCCCTTGTTATCACCATGTTGCTCATCATTGCGTTTCCGCAGTTGATTACATGGTTGCCGAACATGGCTTATTCAAACTAAATCGTATCAGGAGCAGACAATGAAAAACTTATATTCACGTTTCTCGCGTAGCCTCAAGGTTGGGACGCTTGCGCTGGCAATTGGGGCCGCGTCGTTAGGCGCCAACAGCGTAGCGGTAGCTCAAGAGGCATTGACTATACGTATTGGGCAAAACATCGCGGTCGGTACGCCCTTGGATCTTGGCGTCAAGCGCTTTGCACAATTAGTGGAAGAGCGGTCAGGCGGAAAAATCAAAGTGCGCGATTACCCCGCTGGCCAGCTTGGTAACGAGCAGCAAATGATCGAAGGCATGCAGATTGGCACGCTCGATATGGCCGCGATTACTGGTTCTACCTACGGTAACGTGCTGCCAGAAGCCAATGTCCTAGGAATGCTCTATGCATTCCGCGACCCGGAGCACATGCGAAAAGCGCTTGACGGCCCCGTGGGCGACCACTTGGCGGCAGCGCTACTGAAAAAGACAGACATTCACATAATGAGCTCGGCGTGGTACTACGGTACCCGTCAGTTGACCTCAAACAAGCCCATCAAGACGCCTGCGGATCTGGAGGGCGTTAAGTTGCGGGTGGTGCCGGTTCCGATTTTTGAAGCATATTGGCGCGCCATGGGTGCCACGCCAACGCCGGTCGACTTCAAGGATCTCTTTACCGCCCTGCAAACGCACGTTGTGGACGCACAAGAGAACCCCTTAGCCACCGCCAAGGGTGCTGGCGTTCAGTTGGTCAATAAATATCTCTCGCTGACCGATCATCTGGTTTCCAACGTGGTCGTTGGAATGAGTGATGATCTTCATCGACGCTTGAGCCCAGAGCAGTTGGACTTGATCAAGACTGCAGTGCGTGACGCTGGGGTTTACCAAGACCAGTTGGTGATCGAAAGCGAGAAAGCGCTTCTGGAAGAATTCAAGGCCGGTGGCGTGACGGTCATCAATCCCGACAAGGAAGCCTTCCGCGAGAAAGTAAAGGACGTACCAAACACCTTTGAAGGCGGCCTTCTTGCAGATATATACAAGCAAATCCAAGAAGTGAAGTAAAGCATGACATCACAGACTGACAAAGCCGGAGCGATACTCGTCACTGGCATTACGGGCTTAATTGGCGCCGAAGTAGCAAACCGGCTTGTCAGCCAAGGCTACGAAGTGGTGGGCATGGACCGGATCATTCCGCCGGGCCTGCCTTACCCGGTCATTACGCACGAATTGCCGGATGGACACCGCTGGCACGAAGTTATTGTGCGTTTTGGCATTAGCAGTATTGTTCACGCCGGCGGCGTATCGGGCCCGATGCTGCTCCGGGATGCGCCGGCACGCTTATGCGACATCAATCTGGTATCCCTGGTTGATCTGCTCGAGGCCGCGCGTATACATGGCGTGGGACGGCTGGTATGGTTTTCGTCGGTGATGGCCTACGGTAAGCGGGCCGACACACGCCCCGTCGACGAAGATGTTCCTCTTATCCCTACGACCGTTTATGGTGCGACCAAAGCGGCTGGCGAGGCGTTGATCAACGCCTATTTTGCCGAGCACGGCGTGGATGCAGTCGCATTGCGTGTGGCTTCTTGCTATGGCCCGGGCAGAACAACATCTTGTCTGATTCGAACTCTAGTGCAAGACGCCCTGGCGAACCGCGTCACCAAGATCCGGCAAGAGTCGGGTACCACCCGACAGCATATCTATGTTGACGATGTCGTGGACGGCATTTGTGCGGCATTGTTCTCGTCTTCATTAACCCAGCGCGCCTATAACATTGGGCCGGGCGTTGCACAAAGTCTGGACGAAATTGTCGGGGCGGTAAAAACCGCCGTGCCGTCCGCATCGATAGAGGTGGATCCTGACGGCATGGCATGGAATACGTTTCCGTTAGGTCCCCTGACGATTGACGCCGCCCGCCGCGACTTCGGTTTCAATCCTACTGTGTCTCTTGCAGATGGCGCCGCGCGCGTGCGCGATTCACTGCAACGTGGTTAATTCTTTAACCACTGCTCCAGAAACTGAACACATACGCGGACTTTCGCCGAGCTGCTAAGGCGCGAGGTGTACACCGCCCATACGTTGGCTTCCTGAGCATGATCGGGAAGCACACGTAGCAGTCGCCCGCTGTCCATGCTGGCTTGTACGTCCCAGATTGAGCGAAGCAAAATGCCATGGCCCTCTATCGCCCACTGGTGAGCGATCTCCCCGTTGTTGGTCGATAACGGTCCAGCGACGCGAACCGTTACCGGTCCATTAGGGCCGGTAACGCGCCACACACTGGATGTTTGATCGCGCTCGCGAATGACGATGCATTGATGGTTGGCCAGATCCGCGAGAGAGGTCGGGCTGCCATGCCTTTCGATATACTGCGGCGACGCCGTCAAGATCCGGTAGTTTGTGGCGATATGTTTGGCTATCAGGCTTGATTCGTTTACCGTCCCTACCCGAATATCCAAGTCAAATCCTTCACCGATCAAGTCAACCGGACGATCCAGCAGTTCCAGTTGTATCTCCATTGAGGGATATAGCGTTGCCAGCCGAGAAAGCGCAGGCCCGACCCGGTTGCGGCCAAAACCGGAACTCGTGCATATACGCAACAGACCGCGCGGAGTTGTCTTGGTGGTGAGAACCATCTCGGTCATCTGGTCCACGTCTTCCAATATCCGCTGCGACCACTCATAAATAGTAGTGCCGTCGTCAGTAACCGCCACTTTACGAGTGGTGCGATGCAACAGCTTGGTATTAAGTGACGACTCGAGAATGGCGATCCGTTTGCTTACATAAGCTGGCGATACTCCCAATTCCGTGGCGGTGGCTACGAAGCTGCGATTTTTGACCACAACGCAGAATAGGCGTAAGTCTTCCAATAGAGGCTGATTATTCATGCTGTGTGTCTTGTGATTTAACCAAACAGTGAATTGTATTTCATCTTGGGGATAGTAAGATCATCCCGTAGATCCAACAACCTGTTAAGAAGGTGAAAATGCGCAAGATTGCAGTGATATCCGGTGATGGTATCGGTAAAGAAGTAATGCCCGAAGGGCTCCGTATTGTGAAGGCGGCGGCCAAGAAATTTAATCTCGAACTGAGTTTCGAAGAGTTCCAATGGGCTGATTGCGACTACTACGCCAAGCATGGGCAGATGATGCCGGCGGATTGGTTCGAGCAATTGAAGGGCTTTGACGCCATTTACTTTGGGGCAGTGGGTTGGCCCGAGACGGTGCCTGACCATATCTCGCTATGGGGCTCACTGATTCAGTTCCGCAGAGGCTTTGACGAGTACGTGAACCTTCGCCCTGTACGCTTGATGGAAGGCGTGCCATGTCCGTTGGCCGGTCGCAAGCCTGGCGACATCGACTTCTATGTCGTGCGCGAGAACTCCGAAGGGGAGTACTCGGCAGTGGGCGGTATGGTGTTTGAAGGCACGGAAAACGAACTAGCATTGCAAGAGTCAGTCTTTTCACGGAAAGGGGTGGACCGCATCTTGAAGTATGCGTTCGAGTTGGCTCAAAGCCGGCCGAAGAAGCACCTGACATCCGCCACCAAATCCAACGGTATTTCGATAAGCATGCCGTATTGGGACAAACGCGTGGAGGCGATGGCGCCTGGCTTCCCCGACGTACGTTGGGATAAGTACCATATCGATATTCTGGCTGCACAGTTTGTATTGAACCCGCAACGCTTTGATGTTGTGGTGGCGTCCAATCTGTTTGGCGACATCTTGTCTGACTTGGGGCCGGCGTGCACCGGAACTATCGGCATCGCTCCGTCGGCCAACCTGAATCCTGAACGCAAATTTCCCTCGTTGTTCGAGCCCGTGCACGGTTCGGCGCCTGATATTTACGGCAAGAACATCGCCAACCCGATCGCGATGATTTGGTCGGGTGCAATGATGTTGGATTTCATAGGCAACGGAGATGCGTCATACTCGGCAGCGCATGACGAGATCGTCGCAGCGATTGAAACTGTGTTACGTGAACAGCGGGTGGTGACGCCGGATTTGGGTGGCTCTGCGAATACCACGGAAGTCGGCAAGGCTGTTGAAGCGGTATTGATGCGCTGACGGATTGGCGGCCCTTTACAAAACATCATCCGCAATCTTCGCTGCAATCGGCATGGCGCCGGTCGCCGCGGGCGAGGGCGCATTCAGTATGACTGTAATGCCGCCCATGCTCTTGACCAGGAAGTCGTCCACCAAGGTGCCATCGGGCCGCACGGCCTGTGCCCGGTTGGCGCTACGGTAGACGCCTAGGTCCTCAATGCGCAACGATGGGCAGTACTTGCGCACGGCGGCAAGATACACCGTTTTCGAAAGCGAACCCTTTAATTCATTCCAGGTGGGGCCTGGGTGCTTGGCAAGCATCTTCCATAAGCCAGGGTAGGTCAGCGCCGACATGGCATCGGTAGCATCCACGCTGAACCGATTGTATTTTTCGCGAGCCAGCGCTAGAACGGCGTTGGGTCCCACGGTAATCGATCCGTCGATCATGGGTGTCAGGTGCACGCCGAGAAAGGGCAGGGCGGGGTCTGGCACGGGATAGATGAGGTGATGCACGATGGTGTTCAAGCGGGAAGGCAAGACGAAGTATTCGCCCCGGAATGGCAAGATGCGTATGCCTGGGTCTATGCCCAGCATTCTTGCCACGCGGTCGGATGCCAGGCCAGAGCACGCAATAATGCGTCCGACAGACAGCGTCTCGGACCCAACAATGGCTTGGTAAGAGTCGCCAAGCTGCCTTACTGCTCGTACCTCCGCGTTGAACCGTACCACCCCACCTGCATTTTCCACATCCGCCAGCAGGGCGTTGGTGATGCCGGTGTAGTCGGTGATTGCTGTGGAGGGGATGCGCAAGGCGGCTTGTCCAGTGATGGCCGGCTCGAGCGCGCGCAACTCGGCCATGCTTAGCCGCTGCGTTGCTACCTCATTCTCTTGCCCGCGGACCTCCAGATTTGCCAAGCGGGCTTCTTCCTGATCGTTGGTTGCGACCAGCAGTTTGCCTCGCTCTTCATAACCTATGCCGCGCGCGGCGCAGAACGCCTTTGTTTGCGCCAGGCCTTCGCGGCAGTAGCGGGTTTTCAGGCTGCCGGGCGTGTAGTACACGCCAGAGTGGACCACACCGCTGTTGCGGCCTGTCTGATGCAGGGCAGCCCGCGCTTCTTTCTCGGCCACCAGCACGCGTGCTTGGGGTTTGCGCTTGATGATTTCCGCGGCCAGCGCGGCACCGACGATGCCTGCGCCGATTACAAGGTAGTCGTACTTCATTGTTTCCTTTACTGCGATAGCGTGATCTTCAGGCGCCCGCGCGGACGGCCTGCCAGCGCTTAAGCGATGGGTGCATGTGGTCGACGACCAGCTCTGCCAGCGCCTGCCTGTCTTGGCGTTCGATAGCGCCTATCATGGCGGCATGCTCGGAGATTGCGCGATTCAGCCATTGCTTGTCGGTGATGCCGTATGAGCGGATGGGGTTGCTTGCCTCGGTGTAAAACGCAATGGCCTTGGACAGCGTCTGGTTTCGACAGAGTTCGAAGATGGCTGAGTGGAACTCGTCATTCAGCTTATGGATAAGGCGCTGATCCGCCCCAACCGACGCCGCTGCCACGTACCGTACGTGTACTTCTTTCAGCTTGTTAAGTGCTGCGGGCTCGGCGGGTAGGGGCATGGTATTGACGGCTTCGCGTTGAAGCAGCGCCCGCATGCGGTACAACTCGTCCACTTCCGTTTCTGTAAAATCCTTCACGCGCGCCGACTTGGATCGTGGCTTGACCACAATGCTACGGGCGATAAGCTCTTGGATGGCCGCGCGTACAGCGTGACGCTTGGCGCCGAAGCGCGCCATCAGTGCGTCTTCGACGAGTTCTTGATGCGGTCGAAGACGGCCGAAGATGATGTCGGCTTCGAGTTCCTCTACCAACTTCTCGGTGGTAGGTGCCATGATGCTTTCCTGGTTCATCGGACGATGAGCTCCAATCTGGACGGTTCATCCCAGACCCACCCGCCGGGGCTGCGATAAAGCTCTGGAAAGTGGCCGGGCACAACAATATCGGCGTTGTCTGCAATCCACTGTAGGGTTTCGGTCGAGCGTTGCAGTGGGTCGAACTCGTTGGCGACTTTAAGGGTGGCCATCTCGCGGTAGGTCTTGCACGCGTCGCCGGCCAGCACGACGCGCTCGCCAGTACTCTTGGTGTAGTGCAACAAGTAGCCGCCCGGCGTGTGGCCCGGCGCAGCGCGATAATGCAGGCCGGGAAAGAGTTCGCCTTGCGTATCGTCCAGCAGCCGCAGATCTTGCTGGGCAAGATAGTGGTTCATGCCGACGCTGCAAAACACATCGCCCTCAGAGGGATTATGCGCGTAAGCCCACTCTGCAGCACTGACATAGATGGCGGCACCGGGGAACAGATCGACATTATTGACGTGGTCGAAATGCAGGTGAGAAAGGAAAACTGTTTTTATGTCGGATGGGGCCAGGCCGCGCTTCGCAAGGGCTTCGAGCAATAGCGAGCGGGTGGAGTGGTGCCCGGTATCGAACAAGATTGGCCCTTGATCTTCCACGACGACCAGCACGATGGCAGAGAACCCAAAGAACCCGCCTTTGAAGCTCAGACAATTCCCTTCCACCAAGGTGTCGTGTCGGATAGTCATTGTGGTTTTCCCCGTGAAAATATTATTGATAATAATATCAATAGATAACTTCTTGCGCTACTATAGCGGACCAGTTCGTCGCTATCCATTGTAAGTGTTTACTGCTTGTTGCGACCTACTATCGATAGTATTATTGATAATATATATTTGTTGCCAAACTACCGTATCCAGGAGGAAACATGAATTTTTACAAGACGATGGTGGCGGGTGCTGCGCTGGCGCTTTCCACGACAGCGGCACATGCCGCCTGGCAGATGGCCACGCCGTATCCCGAGTCAAACTTCCATACGCAAAACATTCAGCAGTTCGCCAAAGAGGTCGATGCAGCCACAGATGGCAAGGTACAAATTAATGTGCACGCTGCGGGCTCTTTGATCAAGCACCAAGAGATCAAGAATGCGGTACGGTCAAAGCAGATCGAAATTGGCGAGTTCATCATATCGAACCTGGCCAACGAGAACCCCATCTTTGCGTTGGACTCGGTCCCTTTCGTTGCCGTGTCGTTTGACGACTCCTGGAAAATGTACCAGGCATCCAAGCCAGCGCTTGAAGAAGAGCTGGGGCGCCAGAATCTAAAGGTGCTGTTCTCGGTGCCATGGCCCCCTCAGGGTCTGTACACTGACCGGGCGATTGAAAAGATCGAAGACTTGAAGGGCATCAAGATGCGGGCATACAGCCCGCAAACCGAGCGCCTGGCTCAGCTTGCCGGCACCGTTCCCACGCAAGTGGAAGTTCCTGACCTTGCGCAGGCGTTCACTACGGGCCGTGTAAACGCCATGATCACGTCCACCTCCACTGGCGTTAACACGACGGCATGGGACTACCTTAGCCACTTCTATGATGTGAAGGCGTTTCTGCCCAAGAACATCGTGGTGGTGAACCAGGGCGTGTTCGATGCGTTGGATGAGTCCACACAGAAGGCCTTGCTGGACGCTGCCGCCACGGCCGAGAAGCGCGGTTGGGAAATGGCCGAAGCCGATCACTCTGCGCAACGCAAGGTGCTGCAAGAGAAAGGCATTAAAGTCGGTGATGGCTCCGAGGCGCTTAACGCCGCTTTGCATGACATCGGCAAGACGATGGCCGCCGAGTGGGCTAAAGAATCCGGCGACCGGGGGCAAGCCGTCCTTAAGGCTTACCAGGCTCAGTAAGAAGCAACAAACTCCGGCGCGACTTTCGCGCCGGGTTCTTATTTAGCGGACGATCATGCGCATGCGTAAAGTTCTAGATGGTTTGTACCGATTTAGCGGCGGAATGGCCGCTTTGTCGCTTGTTGGAATAGTCGTGATCGTTTTTGGTCAGGTCGTGCTCAATGTTGTCGATTTCGTCGCACTGAGTCTGTTCAACAAAAGCTTCGGCTTGTTGATCCCTTCCTATGCGTCACTGTCTGGCTATGCGCTGGGCTTTGCCACTTTTCTATCGCTGGGTTTGGGCTTCCGGCAGACAACCCATATACGGGTCACGCTGCTCGAGTCAAAGCTTGCCGCGCCAGTCCGCCGCTCGACGCTGACGATCATCGCGCTTATAGGTGTCGTCATGGGGGCGTTATTTACGTATGGCTTAGGACAGCTTGCCTATCAGTCGCTGATGTGGGGAGACCGCGCGTCCGGCCTGCTTCGGGTGCCATTATGGATCCCCCAGGCCGTGCTCTGTGTGGGGGCCGGCGTTTTCCTTATTGCTGCAATCGATACCTTGGTCGACATGCTGCGCCAGGGTCGCAGTGAAGCGCTACGCATAGAAAGTGCAGCCGAGGAGGCGCTGTAATGTCAGACGCCGTAATGTCTTTTATTTTTGTCGCCGTACTGATCGGTAGCCTGGCACTGGGCCTTTGGGTTTCGATTGCGCTGTTTGTCACCGGCCTGGTTGGCATCGTGCTGTTTTCCAATGCGCCGCTGCTTAGCGTGCTGGCAACCAATATGTGGAGCACTTCGGCGGAATGGTCTTTGGCCGCCTTGCCCTTGTTTATCTGGATGGGCGAAATCCTGTTTCGCTCGCGCATGTCCAAAGACCTGTTCTCGGGCTTGGCGCCCTGGATGCGCTCCTTGCCAGGCGGCCTTGGGCATGTCGGCGTCCTGGCATCGGGGCTATTCGCCGCTGTCAGCGGCTCGTCGGCTGCGACCTGCGCGACGGTAGCCAAAGTCGCCGTACCCGAGCTCAAGGCGCGCGGCTACGACGAGAAGCTTATCCTTGGTACGGTTGCTGGTTCGGCCACCTTGGGACTGCTTATCCCACCGTCCATCATTCTGATTGTGTATGGCGTGGCGGCCGAACTCTCCATCGCCCGGCTGTTTATTGCCGGCGTATTGCCGGGCGTTATGGTTATCGGCCTGTTCATGGGCTATGTGGCCATCTGGTCTGCCAAGAACCGCGACAAAGTGCCGCCGAAAGATCCGCCCGTCAGTTTTGTTCAGAAGCTCAAAGCGACTCGAACGCTGCTGCCTGTTGCCTTGTTGATAATCGGCGTGGTGGGGTCCATCTACCTGGGCTTGGCAAGCCCCACAGATTCTGCGGCTGTGGGCGTGGTGATTGCGCTCTTGCTTAGCTGGCTGTTTGGGGATCTTAATTGGAAGACCTTTAAAGAGGGCCTGATTTCCGCCACGCTATCGTCGTCCATGATTGCCTTCATCCTGGCTGGTTCGGCCTTCCTGACGATTGCCATGGGCTATGCCAATTTGCCGGCGAACATTGCGCGCTGGATAAGCGACATGGGCATAAGCACATACGGCCTGCTGGCCGTCCTTACCGTGTTTTTCATCGTGATGGGGTGTTTCCTGGATGGCATCTCCATCGTCGTGTTGACCACGGCGGTCTTGCTACCGGCCGTTCAGGCTGCCGGCATAGATCCAATCTGGTTCGGTATTTATCTGGTGTTGGTTGTCGAAATGGGGCAACTAACGCCGCCTGTGGGCCTTAACCTGTTCGTGCTGCAAGGCATGACGGGGCGCGATATTGTCTTTATTTCCAAGGCGGCATTTCCCTTCTTTGCGCTGCTGATCGTGGCGGTGGTCCTGGTGGTGCTTTTTCCCAAGATTGTGCTGGTGCTACCAGAGATGATGTACGGTTAACCGAGCACAATCTTGCCCAGATGGCGGTCGGATTCCATATGGGCGATGGCGGCGGGCAACTCCTGGAAGGGGTAAGTGCGGTCGATAACGGGTCGCAACTGCCCGCTGGCGAACAGCGGCAGGATATCGGCGGTAAAGCGCTGAACCAGTGCGGCGCGCTCTGCCGCGCTGCGCAGCTTGTTCGATACACCAAAAAGCACCAGTCGTTTGGCGTGCAGCAGGCCGATGTCTATGTTGCTACTTAGTTGGCCGTCCAAGTAGCCGACCGTGGCGAATCGGCCCTCGTAGGCCATGGACCGCATGCACTCGGCGAATACCGAGCCGCCCACATTGTTAACGACCAGGTTGGCGCCTTTATCTTGCGTGGCTTGCATGACGGCGTCGCAAAAGTCAGGGCTGCGCGTCTGTATGCCGACATCCAGGCCGAGTGCTTTCAGGCGCGCCAGCTTTTCCGCGGAGCTCGATGTGCCGGCCACGCGTGCCTTCAAGGCCTTGGCCAGTTGCAGGCAAGCAACGCCAACGCCCGACGAAGCGCCCGTGATCAATAGCCATTCGTCGGCCTGCAGTTTTCCTTGTACTACCAGCATGTCGTAAGCCACCAGATAGGCAAGGGGAATCGCTGCGGCTTCCTGCCAGGAAAGGCCGTCAGGAATCAGCATGGCTTCCGCGGCATCCATCAAGGCGTATTCGGCAAAGGCACCGTAGCATCTGCCCATGACGCGGTCGCCCACTTTTACGTTGCTGACGTCGGCGGCGAGCTCAATGACTTCGCCTGCGCCCTCGCCACCTAGCGGTTTGGGGCGCGACGCGGCCCCGGTGGACGCATGGGCTGCGATCAGTTCGCCGCGATTCAGGCCTGCGGCATGCAGGCGCAGCAAGACCTGGCCGGAGCCGGGGACCGGCCGCCCGATGTCCTGCAGGTGAAGTTTGGCTTGCCCATTTGCTGACTCGATCGAATATGACTGCATGGAAGTCCTTGTGATTGTCCAAGAATATTAAATGATTCTCCCCGAGAGGAACGCGGAAAGGCGGGTTCGTGGTTCTGCAGCGCGGAACTATAGTCCCGCCTGGCGGAACTCTTCTGGCCCCGCAAAGCTTTAGGGATCTTCTGTCTTATAGACTCCGCTCCTATCGTGGCTTTCAAGAAGACCGCGAAGCTATGGAGCAGGAGACAAGCAATGAGTAATCCCGATGTATTGCCCCACGCGTGGAGCAGAACGCTTTGGCGAGACCTCGTCGATGGTGACTTCCTTGACGGGCTGCGTGATGCCGTCGCGCAGGACGTTCTGCCTTTCGCCGATGAGATCGACCGCCAGGATATCTATCCGGTCGAGTCCATCAAGCGTCTTGCTCGTAAGGGTTATACAGCACTGACGCTTGCCGAAAAATGGGGCGGTCAGGACGCCAGCTTCTTGCGGTGCGCGGCCGTGTTCGAAGAGGCTTCATACGCGAGCGCGGCTGTGGGCATCAGCCTGATTACCATTCTTCAGGCGCAGACTCTAATCAAGCTTTTTGGCACCGCCTCGCTCCAGGAAAAAGTCTTGCCGCAATTCGGTGAAGGCCTTATTACCTCCTACGCATTGACCGAAGCGAATCACGGGAGCGACATTCGTTCGCTGGATACCAAAGCCCTCAAAACTCCAACTGGTTGGCGCCTGAATGGGCGCAAGTCTTTCATTACATCGGGCTCTGCCGCAGAAGCGTACATTGTTCTGGCCGAGACCAGTGCAGGGGTGTCGACCTTCTTTGTCCGCCACGACATGCCCGGGATCTCAAACGAAACGGGGCCCAACGCCAGTACTTTTGGCCTACGTAACGGCCCTCATGTGGACCTGATATTGGATGACGTCGAACTGCCGGACGATCACCTGATAGGGATAGAGGGTAAAGGTGTTCGCAACGCTGTCACGACACTGGATTTCTCGCGGACAGTCGCAGGTGCCATCAGTATAGGAATAGCACGAGCCGCGTTTGACCGGGCCCTGGCGTTTGCTTCGAATCGCTTGGCATTCGACAAGCATGTTATCGATTTCCAGGGGATTCAGTGGTACTTCGCTGACATGATGGCGGAGATAGACGCCGCCCGCTTACTTGTCTATGAGGCATGTGGAGCGTTGGACCGCCATGAGGAAATCGCCCGCTACTCCAGCGAGGCCAAGCTGTTGGCAAGCAGGGTGGCAACCCGGACAGCCGAGCAGGCCATTCAGATATGTGGCGCCTATGGTGTAACGGAAAGCGCGCCATTTGGCCGCTATTTGCGGGATGCGAAGGCCTACGAAATTGCCGGTGGTTCATCTGAAATTCTAAAAAATACGATTGGTCGCCATCTTTCCAAGTTCGGCGAGAGTTTACGGATTGCTCAGAAGTGATTACAGATCGCCTTTACTTACATGCTGAGCGGCAAGCGGAAAAGACCTTCGTCGTCTACGGCACTACTGCAATCTCCTACGGAGACATGGCTTTACTAGTCTCCGAGTTTGCGGAGAAACTGCATGCCAGAGGTGTCGCGCCAGGCAGCCATGTCGCGCTGCTATGCGGCAACCGGCCGGAGTTCCTGGTGGCGTGGTTTGCCATTAACGAGCTTGGTGCAGTGGCAGTACCGCTGAACGTGAGTCTCGTGGGCGAAGGCTTGCGCTATACCCTAAGCCAAAGCGCAGCGAGCGTCCTTTTAGTGGACCCCGAGCTATACGCGGAGAAACGTGACACTATCGACGCCCTTGAAACGCCTATCCCGAAAATCATGATTGAGCCGGGCATGTTGGAGCTTCCATCCACACAGAGGTCCAGATGGAAGCAAGCTGGCGAAGTTGATCCGCTGATGGCCAGCGCCATACTTTACACGTCGGGGACCACAGGACTGCCCAAAGGTGTGGTCCTTCCCCATAGGGCTTATGATGCGGCCGGAATCGACATGGCAGAAGCACTGGGTGTAACGGCCGACGACCGCATCATGGTGTTTTTGCCTCTGTTCCATGCGAACCCGCAGATGTACGCAGTTATGTCGGCCCTGCAAGCGGGTGCCACGCTAATTCTCATCCCGCAGTTTTCGGCAAGCCGCTTCTTTGAGGACGCACGCCTTTACAAAGCTACGGGTTTCACCTTTGTGGGGACCGTGCTCTCTATCCTGGTAAAGCGGCACGCCGGAGCGCAGCACGAACATGGCCTGAAGTGGTGCGTAGGCGGGGGCGCGCCAGAGCGGGTCTGGCGGGACGTGCAAAGCCGATTTGGCGTTCGCGTACATGAGCTATATGGCATGACCGAGACGGGCGGTTGGGTCACTATGAATACCAATGAAGGCACGCGGATCGGATCGGTAGGGCCGCCGCGTAACGGCGTGAAAATCTCGATTCGCTCCGAGACGGGACAGCCGTTGACGGTTAGAGAAAAGGGCGAGATCACGGCCCAGGCTGCGCAGGAAGGCATCTTTTTCTCTAAGTACTGGAACAATCCCGAAGCCACTTCGGCGGTATTGAAGGATGGCTGGCTATACACCGGTGACCGCGGTTGGCTGGATGAAGACGGCTACTTGTACTTTGATGGCAGAGTGAAAGAGCTGATTCGTCGCGGAGGTGAAATGATCGCCCCGACGGAAATCGAGCAACAGCTACTCAAACATGAAGGTGTGAAAGACTGCGCAGTCGTTGGCGTTCCCGACGACATCATGGGAGAAGAGGTGAAAGTCTTTGTGGTGACCGATCGCGAGATCGATCCCCAGGCCTTGAAATCCTTCCTGACTGACCGGATCCCCGCTTATATGATTCCGCGTTTCTTTTCTTTTGTAGAAGGTATTCCCAAGACCGAGACGCAAAAGATCAAAAGGCACGATCTGCATTTCCTTACATCGCACACGATAGATACGATATCCAACGCATAAGTATTTTCACAACCAGGAGACGATGATATGTACAAGAAACTGACAGCCCTGCTCATAGCAACGAGCTTCTGCGCCTCGGTGGCTATGGCCGCCGATACACAGAAGTTAACTATCCAAACGATCTATCAAACCGGAGACGTCAACCATCGGGCGATAGAGCGCTTCGCTGCAAATGTAAAAAGCGCTTCGGCCGGAAGGCTGGAAATCGATCTTCGCACCATCGGCAGCGTTGTCGGCTACACAGAGACGGTTGATGCGGTGGCAGCAGGGGTTCTTGATGGGCACATTGCCTTCCCAGGCTATTTTTCGGGAACTGAACCCGGGTTAGGCGCTATCGCCGATCTTCCCAGCGGCTACGACAATCCATACCAAGCCCAGATGATGATGGAATACGGCGGTGGCCTGGAATTACTGCGCGAGATGTACGCCACTCTTGGTATGTATACGGTGGGGGCGTTGTGGTCGGGCGTAGAGTCCATGCCAGTCGCCAAGGAAGTCATGAAAGTGGACGACTTGAAGGGTGTAAAGATACGGGCGCCTCAGGGCATGGCATCTATTCTGTTCGAGAAGGTTGGCGCCAGCGTGGTCAACCTCCCGGGCAGCGAGGTCTATGGCGCGTTTGAGAAGGGAGTTATTGATGCGACTGATTGGGGCACACTGGCAATGAACGAAGATGCGGGGTTACACGGTGTCGCTACCGGCTTTATTCACCCTGGCATTCACTCCATGCCTTTGATTGACTTCTCTATCTCGTTGGATCGCTGGAAGAAACTATCGCCAGACTTGCAGACCATCCTGACGATGGCCACGCGCGATCTGTCTCGCGACATGATACAGAGCAACGCAGTGCGCGATGCGAAGACATTGCAGTCGTTGGCTGCCAAATCTGTGCCTCAGTATGACTGGCCGGTTGAAGAGCGCCAGGCGTTCCGAAAGACTGCCAGCGAGGTGTGGGCTTCATATGCTGAGAAAAGCGACTACGCCAAGAAGGCGATCGACTTGCAGATCTCGTTCCTGAAGGAACAGGGCTATATGCAGTAAGCGTGGCGGCACGGCTCTGCTCATAGAAGTCCGTGCCGAATTACCTTATACGCGGGGAAATAAATGCAACCACAAGAACCGTCTTCTCAGCCGCATGCCGTCATGCCACAGAGCGAGGCGCACCCACCAGAGGGACCGATTGAGCGTGCAGTCGGCAAGCTGAACGAGGTTATAGGTGAAGGCTCCGGCTATCTCTATTTCCTGGTCTTTGCCATTTGCCTGATGGAGATCCTTCTCCGGTTCTTCTTCAATTCACCGACGACGTGGGCCTTTGAAGTGACCATAGCCTTGTGTGGAATTCAGTATTGTCTGGCTGGCGGCAACGCCCATCGGCTTGGTCGTCATATCAGAATCGACGCTATTTACCTGGCGTTCCCGTTGCGATTGCGCAAGGTATTCGACGTTGTTGGCGAGGTGATCATCTCGCTAGTGGTTAGCAGCATTGTCTACGGCAGCGGTGTGCAGGCCCTGCGGGCGCTGTCGGCATGGCAGACGACCGGTAGTGCCTTCGATTCGCCGGCTCCAACGTTCATGAAGCTTGCGATACCTATCGGCGCATTCCTGATTTTGCTCCAATCACTTGTCAATTTAAGAAGGGCGTTCATCGCTCTGCGTCGAGGCAACGAAAAATGAGTGTGGAACTTGTCTCCATCGCAATTCCGATCTTACTGATCTTGCTGCTTGCGATCGGGGTTCCCATCGCATTCGCGACGGCATCAACCGGCTTATTGATTGGCTACGCGTTATTCGGGGGCAGCACGTTTTTCTTCGTGCCGTTCCGAATGTACGACTTGATGAACAACTATGTGTTGATAGCAGTGCCCCTATTCTTGTTCATGGGCTACATGCTGGAGCACGGTGGGGTTGCGCACAAGATGTTTCGCGTCATCCACATTTGGTCCGGACATATCCGTGGTGGACTGGCCGTTGGAACGATTCTCGCCGGTGCAATTTTGGCCGCCATGGTCGGCGTCATCGGTGCGGAAATCGTGGCTTTGGGCTTGGTCGCACTGCCGCAAATGCTTAAGCGGGGCTACGATCGAAAACTCAGTTTCGGCGTTGTCTGCGCCGGTGGCTCGCTTGGTCAGATGATCCCACCCAGTGTGATTCTTATCATCTACGCACTGATGGCGAACGTACCCGTGCGCGACTTATTTTTGGCTGCCCTGCTGCCAAGTGGTGTACTAGTCGCTCTGTATATCGCCTATGTGCTTATACGCGCAAGGCTTAATCCCGATATGGCGCCGGCAGCGCCAGTTGAAGAGCTCAATATGCCATTCCGCCAGAAGCTGGCGCTTGGAAAAGACCTGGTACTGCCGTTCGGAATAATTCTTTCCGTCCTCGGAACGCTGTACGGGGGGATTGCGACGCCAACCGAGGCGGCCAGTATTGGAGTCTTTGGGGCGATTGTGGCCGCCTTCATTAATAAGAGACTGACGCTTTCCAGTATTGGCGAGGCGCTGAAGCAAACGTCCGTCACTATCGGCATGCTGATGTGGACCTTCTTCGGCGCTAACGCGATGATCAGCGTTTACTCGAGGGCAGGGGGTGTTTCTTACCTGTCCGGAATCATCAATGGACTTGGCCTCGAGCCCTTTCAGCTTTTGCTGATGATCATGTTGATATTAGTCCTATTGGGAATGCTGATTGATGTCATCGGGATACTGATCCTGACCATGCCCATATTCCTGCCGATCCTGTCCGACGCGGGAATTAACCTGATCTGGTTCGGCATTCTCTTCTCGATCAATATGCAGATCTCGTATCTGACACCGCCATTCGGCCCCGCAGTGTTCTACCTGAAAGCGGTGGCCCCTCCGGACACCTCCTTATCGGAACTGTACCGGTCCGTCTGGCCATTCGTGGGCTTGCAGTTGTTGGCGTTGTTTATCGTCTTGATTTTCCCGCAGCTGGCGCTTTGGTTGCCATCTGTAAGCCAATAGCGGCTCAGGCCCAACACTTCATCTAAACATTCTCATCTACGGAGGAGCATCATGCATCTTACCAATGCCCAAATCAAGGAATACAACGAGAACGGATTCGTCGTTCTTCACGGACTCTTCTCGCAGAAAGAGGTCGAAGCCGCCAAGGCCGACATCAGCCGCATGGCGGAGGTCGAAACCGACCATATCGTGCGGGAAAAGAACGGAACGGTACGCACGATATTTCGGTCTCACGACGCCAACAGCCCGACACATTCCGTTCCCTTCCATGACATGGCAAGAGTGCCCCGGATTATCGAGCCGATACAGGACATCCTGGGCAGTGACGACCTGTATGTGTATCACTCGAAGCTGAACCTGAAGGACGCTATCGATGGTGCCATATGGCAGTGGCACCAAGACTACGGATACTGGAAGGTCGATGGCGTGCCTTCAGCAGACGGCATGACAACCGCGCTTGTGATGCTCAATGAAGCAAGCGAGTTGAGTGGTTGCCTGTACTTTGTGCCGGGCTCGCACAAGCTGGGCCGGTTGGATGCCGAACTGGACGAAAAGACGACCTCGTACAAGCTATGGACCGTACCCAAGCAGAAAATGATAGACCTGATGGAAGAGTACGGAGACCCCATCCCGATTATCGGAGAGCCCGGTACGGTGGTGATCTTTCATCCGAATATCGTTCACGGCTCAGGCCATAACATGTCGCCCCGCGCTCGCTGGCAGATGTACTTTGTGTACAACCGCCGGGACAATCGTCCAGCCGAAGTCGAGAACCCGCGGCCGGAATATGTGTGTTCGCGGCTGTTCGAACCCGTCGTGGCGAGTGATTCCGTATGAAGTTCAATGCTGCTATTCACGTTGCTTCGCGCGAACCCTTGGTGATCGACGAAGTAAAGTTGGTTCGACTCGGCCCCAATGACGTGTTGGTGCGAGTGCAGGCTGCCGGTCTATGCCACACAGATTGGGAAGCACAACAGGGCAACTTCGCTACCGCTACGCCGATAATACTTGGACACGAGTGCGCCGGCGTAGTGGAAGAAGTGGGAAGCCAGGTGAAGGCTGTCAAGGCGGGGCAGAAAGTTGCCTGCAGTGTGTACCCGGCCTGCGGGCATTGCTATTACTGCCGTCGTCAGCAGCCTATGCTTTGCGAGCCGGTGCTGGCCAGCCATAAGAAGGGCCGCCTGCTGGATGGCCTGCCACGTATCGAGTGGAATGGCCAACCCCTGCAGCAGTTCATGAATGTGGCTGCATTTGCCGAGTACGTGATTATTCCCGAGTATGGCGCTGTACCGATACCTGAAGAAATCCCTGCTGATAGAGCGTGCATTCTTGGCTGCGCGGTAATCACTGGCATTGGCGCAGTCACCAGAGTGGCCAAGGTGGAGTACGGAGCCAGCGTTGCCATCATAGGCTGCGGGCCGGTGGGCTTGAATGTTGTGCAAGGTGCCAAGCGTGTGGGTGCCAGCGTGGTGTGCGCGGTGGATACTTCGGCAGAGCGGCTGGAGCAAGCAAGGGCGATGGGTGCGACACATTGTGTAAACGCCAGCAGCGAGAATCTTTCCGAAATACTCGCCGATCTGACCAATGGTCGCAATGCGGATTACGTATTTGAAGCGGCCGGCTCGGAACAGGCGTTCCAGGAAGCCCTTGATGCGACTCGCGTAGGCGGCACTTTGGTTTTGCTCGGAAAAGTCGACCCTACCAGCAAAGTATCACTTCGCTTTGGATCGATGATGGGCGACAAGCGCATCATCCGGTCCAGCTTGGGAGGCAGTTGCGCTCACGATGACTTCTCTCAGTATGCCCACGATTACCTGCACGGAACCCTAGAGCTGGACAGCATGATCACCGAAAGAATGCCTCTGGCGGAAATAAACACGGGTCTGGAGAAACTGGCACGCGGCGAGCTTATTCGCGGCGTTCTCGTATTCTAGGCATTCCAGAACCGGCTCAGTTTCATCAACTAACCAGGGTAAAAATGACTACACCAGAAGCAACACAGATCGGACAGGGATGTTATTGGCAAGACATTGCCGCCGGCCAGATCTTCAAGACCTTCAAGCGAACCATCACGGAAACGGACCTGGTCAACTTTATCAGTGTGACCGGTATGTTGGAAACCATCTTCATCGATACCACATTCGAACGTGGGGCGATGCGGGGCAGGCCAGTGCCAGGAGCCCTCACCTATACTTTGATCGAGGGTTTCATCCTCCAAGGTATGGTTCAGGGAACCGGGCTTGCACTACTTGAGGTACACAAGAAGATGCTGGCTCCGGTTTTTGTGGGCGACACAATTTGGGCGGAAGTTGAAATCACTTCGGTTCGCCCGACTTCTACAAACAACCGGGCTGTGGTGGCATCGCGGATCGACGTCAAAAATCAACGCAACGAGGATGTCATGACATACACCGCCACGCGGATGCTTGCGGGCCGAGAGTAAATGTCGAGCCAAAAGTAGTCGTCATGGTTGTTTCTTCGAACCCAGGTCGCGTGTAATACGGTCGGCTTCTGCTTTAAGCAGACCCACCACGTGGGTGCGCCGGGTTAGATCCATCCGGCCATAGTTTGCAGCGACACTTAGGGCGGCGATGGCCTGCTTCCCCAGATGGATGGAGACGCCGACGCCATACATGCCTTTAAGCAGATGCCCGGGGTTAAACGCGTAACCCCTCTCGCGGGTGTCGGCAATTGCCCGCCGCAGGGAGTCGTCCGTGACGTTGGGGTAGTCCTTCAGCCTGCTGGCGTTGCGCCGCAGGATGTTATCGACTTCATCATCGGGTGCCGCCGCCAGCAGAGCCAGACTGCCGGAGCCTATGCCTAAAGGTCGTCGCGTTCCGACATTCTGAGTGAGAACGCGGATGGGAAACGATCCTTCCGCCCTGTCTATGCAAACAGCGTCCATGCCGCTACGTATCGTTAGCATGACGGTGTCGCCGGTGGCTTGGGCAAGCCGATCCAGAGAAGGTTGAGTCATCGCGCGGATATCGAGCCGGTTGGCCGCGCGGGCTCCCATCGAAAGAAACTCGAGTCCTAAATAATAGACTCGGCTTCCTACTGCCTGCTCGACGAAGCCTTCATTCAAGAGCGATTTGAGCAAGCGATGCAAGGTTCCTTTGCTAAGGCCGCTTTGCGCCTGTAGGTCTGAAAATCGCATGCCGGAAGACGACGCATTAAACGAAAGGATATGGAGTATTTCTAACGCGCGCTTTACGCTTTGGACGGTGTCCGCGCTGTGCTTAGCACCACTCTCTGTCATTTGCTTCATATCGGGACCGTTAAGTAAACGGAAGCAGTAACGCCTCTCAGTTGAACAGTCTACTACCCAGACGCAAGGCCGGCAGCTCGTCTATTTCCACATTCAACATTAACGGGGCGGCGTAGTTGGCCGTCCGCAAGTACCCTTCTGTGGAATCCACCAGCGCACGCAGCAGTGACTCTAGCGTTTCGGTCGTCCGGCCTGGCCGGATACGAGCCGTGATATGAATAAAGCCGGCGGTGGGATCGGTGTTTTGACCGACCAGGTATAGCGAGCGCGGCGCTGCCCGGGTACGCACAGCGCTCGGCTCGAAGATGCCTGAATCAAGCGCCGCCTGATGGACAGATTGCAATAGATCCGCCGCACAGCATGTCGGTTCGATATTGCTTGAGTACTCGACAATGATGTGCGGCATGGCTGGTGTCTCTTAGGCGTTGGTCGGAAGATCGGCCACCGATGTGCCGCTATCCAGCGCGGCGCATTTAATGACTTCAAGCTCGTGCTTGCGTTCTGCCAGCGCCAGCACTTCTTCTGCGCGCGCTCTGGGTATGAAACAGACGCCAGTGTCGTCGGCAACAACGATGTCGCCAGCCGAAATCCGGACCCCGGCGATTTCGATGTCGCCATTGATTTCAACGGTTTCGATGCGCGACTTGCCTGTCACCGGCGTTATCTCGCTGGCCCAGACCGGGTAGTTCACACTGCGCGAATGAGCCACGTCGCGTATTCCCCCCGACACGATTGCGCCGGCTTCGCCTTGGCGCTTGCCGGTCTGAGACGAGATGCCGCCCATGTTGGAGACGCCGGCCACGCCCTGGATCACGACGATGTCGCCTTCTTGCGCCAGGTTGTGGGCTTCGAATTCCGCCATCTTATTGACTTTGGCCTTGGCCGTTTCGTAAGGATGCTCGCGCTGCACGGTGTTGCGCACGGTCAGCGCGGGGCCGACTATGCAGGTGCCGGCAATGGTCGGCTTAAGCAGACTTGCGCCGACGATGCCCGTGATGCCCAGGCTATCCATGACGTCCGAGACTATGCCGGTGGCATCGCCCAGTGCCTGGAAGCGCTCGACCAACCCCCGCGGGGGCCGAGGCGTTTCCATCAGGCGGATGCGATCGGGGGCGATTTTTCCAGTTAACTTTTTTTCCATTACGTTATTCCGTTTCTAAAATTAAGGTCAGTTGCTAAGTTCGATGTTGGACGATTCGACAATGTCGCTGTACATCTGCAACTGCTTTTTCCAGAACACGTCCAGCTCTTCGGGGGTCGAGCCGACGCCGACCGCGCCTACAGCTTTAAGGCGCTCTATCGATTTAGGATCGTGCATGGCAAAGTTGACAGCCTTGGACAGCTTGTCGACGATAGGCTTGGGCGTCCCGGCCGGCGCGTAGATGGCAACCCAGAACGGGATGTCGTAGCCTTCCAGCCCCGATTCGATCATGGTAGGCACGTCCGGCAGCACTTCCGACCGGGTGGTTGTGGTCACGGCCAGCGCACGCACTTGTCCGGACTTTATGTTTGCCACTTGTGGCGGTACACCGTCGATCAACATGGCAACCCGTCCGGCCAGCACATCGGTCAGCGCAGACGATGTGCCTTTGTAGGGGATGTGCTGAATGTCGACGCCGGCAAGCTTGCGGAACAGCTCGCCTGCCAAATGAATGCCGCTGCCTATCCCCGACGAGCCATAGCTGTAGGTGTCAGGGTTTTTCTTCAGCAGCTCAATGAATTCCGGTACGGTCTTGGCGGGGACGTCCGGGTTGACGATCATCACTAAGGGAAACTGCGACACAAGCGACACCGGGACGAAGTCTTTGACCGGATCGTATCCGAGGTCTTTACGTACGGTGGCATTGACCACTGCCGATGACACCGAATGGAAAATCAAGGTGTAACCATCGGGTGCGGCTTGGACGACGCTACGCGATGCGACGACACCGCCTCCACCGCCTTGGTTCTGGACTACAACGTTTTGTCCCAAGGCTTCGCTCATTTTTTCTGCAGCGATGCGGGCCATCATGTCGATACCGCCGCCTGCAGAGAAAGGCACCACCAGTTTTATGGGCTGCCTGGGAAAGCTGTCGACGTCTTCGGCGGCTAAGCCAACTGAGGGTATCAACAGGGCGACACCGGCCGCGGCGGCGAGCTGCTTCGCAAGGCGCGAGAACGCCGGCATCGCTGCCTTAAGGCTGAGGTATTGAGGTTTCATTGTCTTCTCCAGGAAGTAAATCGGTCTTCAGTAAGTTGGCCAGGGTTTGTTCGAAAAAAGGCGCCGCCTTAAGAATGCGGCACTCTTGCTGTGTCATAAGTGGCCGCACTTCGTGCAGAAACGCCGTCCATCGCGGGTCGGCAAACAAGGCTGCCCGCCATTGCTCGCGGGCCGAAAATGACGGATACCCCCAAAGCGCGGTTATCTGGTTCAAGGGGCCCACTTCGGACACGTAGTAGCCCAGCAAATGGGGCAAGTACTGCCGCTGTACAGCCATGCCTTGCTCGGCATAGCGCTGCAGAAAGACCTGCAATTTGCCTGGCTGGAAGCTGTAGCGGCGCTCTTCGACGATCATGATCAGGCAAGCACTGCGCGGAACAGCCGCATGAAGTTATCTTGCGCAATCCCGCGGATCTGCGCTTCGGTCAGGCCGGTATCGCTTAAGGAAGCGAGCATATCCTGTTGCTGCTGCAGGTCATTGATGGGGTATAGCCATGGCCAGGTTCCATAGACTTCCGGCTTGCGCATGAACTCTTGATAACGCTCTGCTGGCTGGTCGGTGATGAAGTCCGAACCCAGCCCAACGTGCTCGGCGCCTATGCGTTTGACGGCGTAGTCGATATGAGCGACTACGTCGGCGACTTCGGCTTTCCGTTCGCCCGGCAATAGCACCAGAGGCGGCAAGTAGGTAATGCCCAGTACGCCGCCGTTGGCTTTCAGGCGATCCAGGACGGCATCGCTTTTATTGCGTGCGTTCTTGCATAGTGTGTAGCAGTTGGCATGGGTGATGGATACCGGCTTGCGCGAGAGGTCCAGCACGTCCAGGGCGCTTTGGTCGCCTACATGCGACAAGTCGATAACGATGCCCAGTTCATCCAGCACTGAGACCATTTCACGCCCCAGGCTTGAAAGCCCCGCGTTAGCTGGTTCGGCGCAGCCGTCGCCGTACAAGTTGCGGATGTTGTGAGCAATCTGCACGACCCGAACGCCCAGACCATGAAACAGCTCCATCAGGCCCAGGTCGCGTTCAACACCGGGCACGTTCTGATAACCCAGCACGACAGCCAGCTTTCCGTCTGCTTTGGCGCGTGCGAAATCATCATAGGTCTCCACGACATGCGTGAGCTCCGCCAAGGAACCCAAATGCTTGCGATAGGCGGCCAACTCCTTAAGGGAATGGCGCAGGTCCGGCACAGGGTTGATGCCACGATAGTTGTTGAGCGTGATGTGGACTGCTTCCACGCCGTGTTTCAGCGAAGACTCTGCATACTGCGCCGTCATCCGGGCGCCATTAAGTAAATCGAAAACCGCGTACATAAAGGGCTGTTCCTGCCTGAGGTTGATGCGAATTGGACCCCGGTTGTGGGTCCACCATACGAGATGCTGTTAGGATTGAATGCTAGCTATCCGCCTAAAGCGTTGTCAATGAATGCTATATTTGGTCCATCTAATGGACCACGGAGAGGTCAATGTCACAATCCATCGGGCGCGCTGTCGAGATCCTGCGTCTTGTTGCTTCGAGCACCGACGGCAAGCGCCTCGTCGATTTACAGCGGGAAACGGGTTTGACCAAACCGACGGTGCACCGCATTCTTAACGCCCTGCGGGGCCATGGCTTTATCGACCAGCACGAAGATTCCAAGCGCTACACGCTGGGCCAGGAGATATCGATGTTGGGATGGTCTGCCGGTCATCAGGCCTACGATCTTCGAGATATCTGCGCCGACAACATGGTGGAAGTTGCCCAGCGCACGGGCGACACCAGTTTCCTAAGCGTGCGCTCGGGCTACGACGTGGTCTGCCTGGACAGGCAATCGGGGTCTTATCCAGTCAAGGCGTTTACTATCGACGTGGGCAACCGGCGGCCCATAGGCGTGGGAGCAGGGGGCGTGGTATTGCTGGCGTCACTTTCAGAAGAGGAAAGGAAGGATGCCTACGTAGCAGTCAAGGGTCGTTTGGATCAGTTTCCGGCAATAGACCTCAAGGCCATACGCCATGCCGTCGACAGGGCTTTGGATTGTGGCTATGCGCTAAGTAATGGTTTTGTGTTGGCCGAGGTGCGCGGCATCGGCGTGCCCATCCGCAATATCGAGGGACGTACCGTCGCCGCCCTTAGTCTGGCTGCAATCAAGGATCGCATCACGCCGGAACGCCTACCCGAGCTGCTTACTGTACTGAAGGCCGGGGCATCGCAGATCGAGCAGCGGTTGGCGTCGGCGATGCAGAGCAAGGCGCGGGGAACTGCGTAGATGTAGCTGACTAGACCTCACTGCCGTATGATGGCTCGGTTTGGTGTTCATTTATTTCCCATGCCATCACCCCCCATCTTCGTCATCAGTTTGCCCACGGCAGCCGAGCGACGCGCGTTCATGCACAGGCAGCTTCAATCGCTGAATCTGCCCTATGAGATCGTGGACGCGGTGCATGGCGCCAAATCGCCAGATCACGCGCTGTTCGGCAGATACAACGACGGAAAGCGCGCGCGGCGGCGGGGTCCGGATGCCTCCTTGCGATTGTCGCAACTGGGCTGCTTTGCCAGCCATTATCTGCTGTGGGAGCGATGCGTCGAGCTTGAAGAACCCATCATTGTGCTGGAGGACGATGCCATCGTGCTTCCCGAGTTCATGGCGTTTTATCAGCATGCCGAGCGTTTTGCCGATGGCTACGGCCTCGTATGGTTGCAGCCCAGCCGGAAGGCGCGCCGGCAGGCCGGGCAGGTGCTCGAGCATATCGGGCCGTTTGCCATCAAGAAGTTTGCCAAGGGCTTTTCGGGCACCACGGGCTACTTGCTGACTCCCCGTGCTGCGCGGCTTTTGCTGGACTATTCAGTCGAGTGGCTTTACCCCGTAGACAACACCATGGACCGCTTTTTCGAGCATAAGGTAGAAGCCATCGGCCTGGATCCGGTCTGCATTACCCAGGACGACGACTTTGAGTCCTCTATCAATATTCCCGACGCAGGTTCCAGGCGCTGTCTGGCCGACAGCTTGCGGCGCGAGGCATACAGCTTGAAGGACGCCGCAGCTCGCAACTGGCACAACCTGTCATTCGCGGTCAGATCACGCCTGGGCCTGCGGCGTTAGCGGGTCGGGCCTTGCAATCGCGCATGCTTGATTGCAAGGCCGGCATCTTTAAAAGCCCCAGTTCAAGGTAAGTCGTGCGCCGTGATCTTGACGACCGGTGGCGTATTGGCCGGCATAGCCGACGATGAGTCGCCGGTGTTTATGCCAGGTGGCATCCAGGCCCAGCTGCAGCGACCAGGCCTGGCGTGCCACGGGATGACCATAAGAAATGAACTCTCGTCGCGTGATGCCATCTCGGAAGGCCTGGCGTGAGACCGTGTCGGTGCCACCGCCCGCATGCCGCCATGCCAGCTCGGCCTTGATGGTGGCTTCGCCGCCTGGCATGTGTACGGGATGGCTGGCCTGTAAGCCCACTTTTGAAAAAATCACACTACTGCGCGCAGTGCGCATGGCCAGAGCTGCCGATCCACCGTCCTCAGTGTGCTCGCCCAACTGGCTATGCACCCAGGCCACACGAGCGAACGGTGCCAGCGTGGGCTCAACCAGCAATCGCTGTGGTTCGGCGCTTAGCGATTGCAAGGCTGATGCCATCCAGCGCACGGGCGCCACGAGTTCAGCAAACCCCTGCATGGTCCGCCCGCGGTAGCCGCTGGACAGGGCATCGCGCAGGCCGGCCACGGCAAGATTGCGATGGCTTTGAATGCGGTGCCAGCTATGGGCCGCGCCGACCGCCCACGCAGCGCCGGCCCAGTTACCGCCCAAGGCCGCACCGGCATGTAGCGTGGACACCCGTGCCGTGGCCATGGCCCGGTCCCGCCGCATCTGGCTGTCTTGCATGCCGATGTAGGCGTTGGCATGCAAGCTGTCGCTAATGGGGTGCGAGACCCCCAGCACCAGGCCATTAAGCTTGCGCTTGTCCGTCGGTGCGCCTTTGTCGTCTTGACGATGGCCATCGGAATGGAAAGCCTGGCCCCAGGACCGTCGACCTGATGGCCCGTGGTCGACCAACCCCCGGGGCGTATTAAACAACGCGGCCTGGCGTACGAAGCGACTGTCTTCCACTATGCCGGACAACACCGAGGCGTGCCAACTGCCCGAAAGCTGCCGGTAGGCTTCTTTTGCCTGGTCCTTGTCCATGACGATGACCTTGTCATAGACATCCGGATTGTCTTCGGTGTCGATGGCATCGGCCACCTCTTTTTCAGTCGGCGTATCGGCAACCTCATCCAGCGGCGTGTCGTTGCGGTCCAGCCGCAAATAGACGTGCTGGGCGTCGTACGAGAGGCTGGGGGTCAGGAAGCTCATATTGCTGCTGACTGAGGTAAAGCGGGTGTCATCCAGGCCGCCCGCCGCATGCAGCAAGGTGTAGTCGGTGTGGGGCTGCCACGGCCCGGCCTGGGCCATTGCGCGCACCTGCCCGTTCAATCTTGCAATCCCCAGCACCTGAACCAGGTCGGCCCGGCCGTGTGCATCGACATCCGCTTCCAGAACGGCGCCGCTATGCAGGTTCAAGTCGCCGATGACCATTAACGTGCCGATGTCGCCGGGCGCCATGCCAGGGGCCAGCGTGCCGCCCGGTTGTACGGTTATCTGCTGGATGATGCCTGGGCCGGCCAGGCGGGCACCGGCATTGACCTGTACCGGCCCCGCCATGAAGTTGCCCACGGCCAGGGTTCCTTGCGCCACGGTGGTCAGGGCGGTGTTAAAGCCGAAACCCATCAGGTATAGGGTGCCCGCCCCTTGCTTGATGACCGGTACGCTGCCGTTGGCAGTGCCGGCCTGGGTGGCGGCGCCCGACGCCACCAGCCAATGAATGCTGTCGGATGGTGGCGTTGATGTGGGGTCGGGATGCGGGCGTAACTGCATGGGGTTGTATAGCGTAGCGCCCGCTGCATAGCTCAAACTTGTGCCCTGGAAAATATCCAGCGTGTGATTGCCCAAGGCGCTGTTGCCCGCAACTTGCAAGGTGCCTTCATATAGCAGCGTATTGCCGCCATAGGTGTTATTGCCGGACAGCACCAGGGTGCCCAGGCCGTACTTGGCCAACCCCAAGCCTGTAGTGTCTGCATTCGATATGGTGCCCGCAAGGTGCAGTGTGGTCCCGTCGGGAGTGAGAATCTGCATCTGTGCGGTCGTGGTCTCTGCCCAGATTAAACACGCCAGGCCAGCAAGCAATATTGCCCAGCCAAGGCGCTTGTGCTGCATACAACATACTTCCAGCGGCCGTGGCGATACATGATGGATCGTCATAGGGATCTCCGATAGATAGATATGTCACGCAGGTGACCGCCGCATTATGATACATTTTGAATGTTTTTGATATATCCATTTAAACTTTGAGGCTCAGTCATGGGCTGCGGCGCTGCAGCCCTGTGCTACGATTCCTGCACCTTGTCCCCCTGTGTGCCTGCACCAATGACCTGTTATCAGTTGGGCCAGTTTGCCCCCCAAATCCACGAGTCTGCTTTCATCGCGGCCGAAGCCACGCTGATCGGCCAGGTCGAACTGCAAGCCCAGACCAGCGTATGGCCGGGCGCCGTCATACGCGGCGACAACGAGCCCATCGTGATCGGCAAGGGAAGCAATATCCAGGAAGGTGCCGTGTTGCATACCGACCCGGGGTGCCCACTAAATTTGGGGCAGGGGGTTACGGTGGGCCATCAGGCCATGCTGCATGGCTGCACTGTGGGCGACGGCTCGTTAATTGGCATTCAGGCCGTGGTAATGAATAATGCGGTCATCGGCAAAGACTGCCTGGTCGGCGCCGGAGCCATCGTCACGGAAGGCAAGGTGTTTGCGGACAGATCATTAGTGCTGGGCGCGCCTGCCAAGGTCGTACGTACCCTTAGCGACGACGAAGTCGCCAACCTGAGGCGCAATGCTCAAAGCTATGTAACGCGCGCCGCGCAATACAAGTCTGATCTTGTTGCCCTGTAGCCGCTGGGTCAGCGCAGGTTGTCCTGCACCCACTTTTCGCAGTCCAGCGACAGAGCCATCATGTGCTTGATAATCAGTGCTTCCGAGTGTCCCTGCGCGCGTAGTGCCTCGGCAAACGCTTCCATACTGTCTTCGGTCGGAAACCAGTCTTTTTCAGGCTGCAGTTCCAGGCCGTTAACATGCTTAATATTGCCGTTGGGCAGGATGTACCATTTACTCATAGCGTCATGATAAAGCAAGCAGCGGTATCCAGTTCCAAATCTTCATCGGCCGTCAAGACGGCGCCTGCCTACGGCGTAACGCGACCGATACTGGGCATCAGCCTGGTAGTGTTGGCGGCCTGGGCCCTGTCCGGTCTGGACGCCAGCGGCAAATGGATAATGGGCGCCGGCGTATCGTTGTTGATGCTGTGCTGGGTGCGTTATGTTGTGCACCTGCTGCTGGTGCTGGCGCTGGTGATGCCCTCGCGTGGGCTGGGCGTATTTCGTTGCCTGCGCCCGGGGGCGCAGTTGGCCCGCGGTTCCATCATGCTGCTGGCCACGCTGTCGTTCTTCACCACGCTGCGCTACCTGCCACAGGCCGAGGCCACCGCCATCAATTTTCTGGCGCCCTTGATCATGCTGGCTGTCGCGCCCTGGGTCCTTAAAGAACCGGCGCGGCTGTCGCGCTGGGTGGCCGCCGGCGTCGGGTTTTTGGGTGTGCTGATTATCGTCAGGCCCAGTGCCGGGCTCGACCCCATAGGCACTGCATTTGGTTTGCTTACCGCCTGCATGATGGCGGCGCAGTATATTGCCACGCGGCGTGTGGCCGTGGACGATCCGTTTACGACCCTGGTCTGGAGCGGTGCCGTTGGCAGCGTGGTGCTGACTATCGCCCTGCCTTTCATCCTGCCCGATGCTTTGCCTTTTCTGGCGACCTTGAACGGCTGGCACTGGTTTGTGCTGATCTCGACGGGGTTCTGGGGTGCGGCAGGGCATTTGCTGCAGATACAAGCCTACCGGTTTGCGCCGGCCTCGATGCTGGCGCCTTTTGTCTATTTGCAGATTATCAGCGCTGCGGCGCTGGGTTGGCTGATCTGGGGCCAGTTTCCCGATGCCTTGTCGTGGTTGGGCGTAGCAGTCATTTGCGCCAGCGGCATCACCATCGGCATGGTGGAATGGAGAGGTCGTAAATTATAATCGCGCCATGACAAAAAAGATCCTGATTGTCCGCACGTCTTCGCTGGGCGACCTGGTGCACATGTTGCCGGCCATATCGGACATTGCCTTGCATGTGCCGGGCGCCCAGATCGACTGGATCGTCGAAGAGGGCTTTGCCGAGATCCCCGCCTGGCATCCTGCCGTCAACGAAGTGATACCCGTGGCACACCGCCGCTGGCGCAAGCATTGGTGGTCGGCAGAAACCCGCGCAGCCCGGACCGCATTGCGCAACAACCTGGGTGCCCGGCAATATGACATCGTGCTGGACATGCAGGCGCTGATGAAGTCGGTGTGGCTGGTTCGACAAACGCAGGGGGTACGCCACGGGCTGGACAGGCAATCGGCCCGTGAGCCGCTGGCCTCCTTGTTCTACCATGTAAAGCATACTGTCAATTTTTGGCAGCCGGCGGTCACGCGACAGCGCGAATTGGCTGCCGCCGCGTTGGGTTACACCTATACCGGCAAGCCGGACTTTGGCCTGGAGGCGATTACGGACGGGGTCGAAATCCAGCCCTATGCGGTGATCATGCCTTCGGCCAGTCGTGATGACAAGCTGTGGCCGGAGGATGATTGGCAGCGGGTATTCGAACGCTTGCACGAGCATGATCTGGACCTGAAACTGTTGTCGGGCAGCCCTGAGGAAACCAAACGCGCGCAAAGCCTGGTGGCGGGCAACAGCAGGGCGCAGGTTTTGCCCCGCATGAGCCTGACGGAAGTGGCTGGCGTGCTGGCCGGCGCCCGCATCATGGTCGGCCTCGATAGCGGCCTGACGCATTTGTGCGCTGGGCTGGGTCGTCCTACTATAGGTATCTACAAGGCCTCCACGCCGGTGCGCACACCGCTGGAAGGGCCTGCTTATACCGCCAGCCTGGGCGAGCGCGGCAGTGCGCCGTCCGCAGAAACAGTCCTCAGTGCAGTAGAGCAGGCGCTGGCGTTCGACGAATCGACCCATCGATCCATTGGCAATCATTCTTGAACCGTTTCATTTACACCGCGCTTATCCGATTGTTGTCGCCCGGCCTGTTGGGCTGGATGGCATTGCGTGCGCGTCGTTCCGGAGGGCAGTGGGATGTATGCGGCGGCGCGCGCTTCGGGCACTATCGACAGCCCAGTCCGCTGCGCTCGCCGGTGTGGGTGCACGCCGTAAGCCTGGGCGAGATGCGCGCGGCACAGCCGCTGGTGCAGGCTTTGCTGGATGGCGGCGACAGCGTTCTGCTGACGCACATGACGGTCACGGGTAAAGATGAGGGCGCGCGCGCCTTCGCGTCGGCCATCGCCGAGGGCAGGTTGATTCAGCAGTGGCTGCCTTACGACTTTCCGGGCAGCACGCGGCGTTTCATGGCGCATTACCGGCCGCGCGCCGGGGTGTTGGTTGAACGCGAGGTCTGGCCCAACCTGATTGCGTCGGCAAAGCAGTGCAAGGTACCGATGATGCTGGCCAGCGCCCGGTTTTCGGATAATGCCTTGCGCAGCAGCTTGCGCGCCGGCAGCATCATGCAAGAGGCCTATGGCAGTTTCTCCGCCATCTTTGCGCAGACCCTGCAAGATGCTCAGCGGCTGGAGCAGGCCGGCGCCAGCGCGGTACGAGTCTCGGGCAACTTCAAGTTCGATGTTTCCTTGCCGGCTGACAAGGTCAAGCGCGGACAGCAGTTCGCCGCCAGCCTGTCTCGCAAGGTCATCGTCATTGCCAGCACCCGTGAGGGCGAGGACGATCTGTTTATCCGTGCCATCAGCCGGCAATTGAAGCGTGCACGCACCCAAGGCACAGACTTGTCCGAGCGGGTTTTATTCTGCATTATTCCGCGACACCCGCAGCGCTTCGACGAGGCGGCCGACAAGCTGCGCGAGGCAGGCTTGCCATTTACGCGTCGCTCAGCACTGATCGAGGCGGGCGATTGCAGTTCGACGGCCTTGCACACCTGCGGAGACGCAGCCGTGCTGCTGGGAGATACCTTGGGCGAAATGGCCTGGTACTACGGCTTGTGCCAGGTGGCCATCGTGGCCGGCAGTTTCGAGCCCTTGGGCGGCCAAAACCTGATCGAAGCCTGCGCGGTCGGTCGGCCGGTCATCGTCGGACCGCATACCCGCAATTTTGAACAGGCTGTGGCCGATGCCTTGCATGAGGGCGCTGCGCTGCGCGTGGCTGATGCGCCAGCCGCCGTTCAGGCGGCCTTGCAACTGATAGACGATGCGCAACGCATGAGCCGCATGAGCGACGCGGCCACGCACTGGGTGCAAAAACATACGGGTGCGGTGGCCCGCGTTGTTGCCGGCCTGAACGAAATCGGGAAATAAAAAGTCGCGTTGCCTTTTACCTGGTTGCGTGGAAAGCCCTGTCGTTCACGTCAGGGATGAATAGCGCGGACGGCGCAGCCGTCCTATAATTATGCTGTATATATAACCAGCCCGTAAAGATGCAACGCCTCCAAGCCTTCAAATATGAACTGATGCCCAACGGTCGGCAACAACGGCAAATGCGTCGTTTTGTCGGTTCGTGTCGGTTTGTCTTCAACAGGGCGCTGGCATTGCAGAAGCAACGCCACGAGCAAGGCGAAAAAAAGCTTGGCTATGCGCGGTTGTGCAAGGAACTGACCGCCTGGAAAAGGCAGGCTGAAACCGCTTGGTTGTCAGACACGCCCAGTCAATCCTTGCAGCAGGCGCTGAAAGATCTGGAACGTGCTTACGTCAACTTCTTCGAGAAACGTGCCGACTTTCCGCGATTCAAGAAAAAGGGACAATCCGACCGCTTCCGTTATCCGCAGGGTATCAAACTCGACCAAGCCAATAGTCAGATTTTCCTACCCAAACTTGGCTGGCTGCGTTATCGCAACAGCCGGACAGTGCTGGGCACGGTGAAGAACGTCACCGTGAGCCTGTCGGGCGGTAAGTGGTTCGTGTCGATCCAGACTGAGCGCGAGGTCGAGCAGCCCTTGCCGCAGTCCACCACGGCAGTGGGCATCGACATGGGCATTGCTCGTTTCGCCACCTTGAGCGACGGCAGCCATTTCGAACCGCTCAACAGTTTCAAGCGGCATGAAACGGCGCTGCGCAAAGCGCAGCAGGCCATGAGCCGCAAAACCAAGTTCAGCAACAACTGGAAGAAAGCCAAAACCCGCGTCCAGAAAATCCATTCCCGCGTCAAGAACGCCCGCCGCGACTACCTGCACAAAGCCACGACCACGATCAGCCAAAACCACGCGATGGTGTGTATCGAGGATTTGCAGGTGCGCAACATGAGCCAGTCGGCGGCAGGCAACACCGATGCGCCGGGAAAGAACGTGCGGGCCAAGTCCGGCCTGAACAAAGCCATCCTCGACCAGGGCTGGTTCGAGTTCCGCCGCCAGCTGGACTACAAGCTGGCGTGGAACGGCGGTTATCTCATCGCAGTGCCGCCTCAGAACACCAGTCGAACCTGTCCAGCTTGTGGGCATGGGTCGAAGGACAATCGCCAGACGCAAGCGCAGTTCGCTTGCATGGGGTGCGGCTTCGAGGAAAACGCCGATCTGGTCGGCGCGATCAATGTTCTAAGGGCGGGACACGCCCGGTTCGCCTGTGAAGTGAGTGGTGCAGTCAGGCCGCCAGCAGCAGGAACCCGTCGAGGTGAGTCAGCCCCGGTGGGCTGAACACGGTAGGAATCCCCTTCCTTTTCGCCTTCAGGCGACAAGCGTCAGCGAGAGGGAGGGGAGGATGTCAAAGCCCGTGGTATTTGCGGCCCAGCTCTAGCGTGGCCTGGAAGAAGCCCTCTTTGCTACCGCAGTCGTAACGCACGCCCTCATACTGCAGTCCGAACACCGCTCGCGCTTGCAGCAGGCTGGCAATGCCGTCCGTCAGTTGAATTTCGCCGCCAACGCCGGCCTGGGTTTGACGCAGATGCTCGAAGATCTCCGGTTCGAGCACGTAGCGCCCGACCACAGCCAGCGTCGTCGGCGCGTCGGCCGGGGCCGGCTTCTCGACGATGCCGGTCATGCGCATGGTCTTGTCGTTGACGGCGTCGCCGGAAATAACGCCGTAGCGGTCAGTGTGCTCGCGTTCGACGTCCTGGATGGCGATGACACTGCCGTTCTGGCAATGCGCCGCCTCGACCAGTTGCTGGGTGACCGATGTTTTGGCGTCGATCAAGTCGTCAGCAAGCAGGACCACAAAAGGCTCATTGCCCACGATGGGGGCCGCGCACAGCACCGCATGGCCTAGCCCCAATGGCGCAGGTTGGCGCGTATAGATGCAATTCACATTACTGGGGATGACATTGCGGACGATCTCCAGCAAGTCGTGTTTGCCCTTGGCCTCCAGTTGCGCTTCCAGTTCGGGCACGCTATCGAAATGGTCTTCGATAGCCCGCTTGTTGCGTCCGGTGATGAAGATAAGATCGGTGATGCCGGCAGCGATGGCTTCCTCGACGGCATACTGAATCAGCGGCTTGTCGACGATGGGAAGCATTTCTTTGGGCATGGCCTTGGTGGCCGGAAGAAATCGGGTGCCCAGGCCCGCAACGGGGAAAACAGCTTTGCGAATTGGCTTCATGTTGTATGTTTATTGCAATCGGAGGAGGGGATGATACGTCAATAGCGCCGCGCGACGGCGGGCCGGCGGCAGGTCACTAGCAAACTTCGTACCCATCCGCGCTGCGGCGGCTGCATTACACTATTGATATCCCCTTCGAAGCGATGCTCATGCGTGCCCTGTTTTTATTGATTCTGCTGGCAAACCTTGCCTTGTTGGTCTTTGGCCAGGGGCTGTTCGGCCCCCTGCCCAGCGAAGCCGGCCGCGAGCCGCGCGCCCTGAACGAACGCAATCAACAAGCGATCACATTGGGTGCGCCCCAATCGGACATCGTGCGGCGCTAAGGCAGGGCTGGGGTCAGGTCTTGCAATCGCGCATGAGGCTGGCATCGCTGGCCAGCCGCGCCAGCCCATCCAGTACCGGTGAAGCGATGAAGCCCGCATTCTCAGGCGGCATGCCCAGATCGCTGCGTGCCCGGGACAACAGGCGCTGCACTTCTTCCTGAACCATCGGCCAGCCGCCGCCCGACACATAGACCTGTGGCGCCTGGCCATAATGCGACAAGCCTACACGCCACTGACGCAACAAGGCCCCCGCCTGCGCGGCCGCGATGCCGGTGCTGATCGCCTGATGGGTGTCCGTCGGATAAGGCGCGACGGCGCCGTCTGCCGCAGGCAAATTGGCGGTGCCGGCCGCCAGCGATGAACGCATCAAGGCGGGGCCGGGAAAGATCAGACCGCCCCTGAAGGTTGGCATGGTGTCGTGCTGCCTGTTGTCCAGCCCAAGCGTGTCGATGGTGGTGGCGGTGCCAAAGGTGGCAAGCAGGACGGGCCGCGCAAGGGCGCGCTGCGCCATACCTATCATGGCAACCCAGCGGTCTGCGCCCAATTGCTGGGGCTGGGTATAGGCGTTGAGGATCCCGCCGGCCGATGCGCTGCTGCACACCCAGCGTATGGGTATGCCCAGTTCTTCAGCCAGCATCTCGTCCAGCGCATGCGCCAATGCCGATCCGGCTACATTGACGCCCAGCGCGGCTGTGGCGGCGGTTGGCCCGGCGGCGATTTCGCGTAGCCAGGTCCGCAGTTGTTTCAGGTCGGCATGGGCGAATGCCAGCGCCCGATCTTCGCGCTGCCCCGATTGGGATACGATCCATCCGGCCTTGATGCGCGTGTTGCCCAGGTCCAAAAGCAGTTTCATGGCAGCGCCGTCTGTGGTCGGACCGAGATCTCGCCGATGGAGATCGGTATTTCTTCGGACGGCGTGCGCAACATCAGTTGCCCAAACGTGTTCACGCCGCAGGCAATGCCAGCCTGCAGGATGCGGCCATCGTCGAGCACATTGATGTGTTGGCCGGCCAAGGCATCCACATGGGCATAGCGCTCGGGGATGGCATCAAAGCCGTGGGCCGTGACCTGGTTCAGGCTGTCATACCAGGCCATGGCGATGCGCGATACAAGGTCAACGGGGGTGGCAGTTGCCGCGCCGGGGTCGTCGCGCGCAACCTCGGCCCAATCGGCAATTTGCCGGTTGAGGGACTGGCTGAGGGCCCGTGCGTCGTCCAGGTTTACGCCCATGCCGATAATGGCCACATAGTGGTCGTTGGACAGGCGCGAGGTGCCGGCCCGAGTCAGCTCTACAAGAATGCCCGCCAGCTTGGCGCGTTTCCATTGCACGTCGTTAGGCCATTTCATGGCCATGTGCAGCCGCTGCTCCGGCGTAATCAGTTCGCGCAGCGCTTCGCAGGCAGCCAAGCCAGCCAGCGGCGATAGCGCTGGCAGCTGTCGTGGCGACAGGAATACATCGAACGCGCAAGAGAACATCAAATTGGCGCCTGGCCGGTTTTGCCAGCGGCGACCGGCCCGCCCGCGTCCACGCTCTTGCAAATGCGCGCCCAGCAGCCACGGCCGTGCCTGCGGGCCCCGGTCGGCGCGCGCCATGGCAAGCAAATCGCCATTGGTCGAGTCGGTGGTCTGTACCCATTGCACCTGTTTGAACGCCGGTAGCGCAGCGGCAAGGTCGGCCGCCAAGTGACTGGGATCGGGCAGGGGCTGTGGCGGTGTGGCGATCATGGTTGCGGCGCAATCGGTGGAAAAACCAGTGTGGCGTAAAATGGGCGGGCCTTTGTTTATAACTCAATCTAACTCATGCTTGCTCGTACCGAGAAAATAACCTTCCAGGGCGATGCGGGCGCCATTGATTGTGCGCTCGACCTGCCGATGGACCCGCCGCTGGGCTGGGCACTGGTGTTGCACCCACACCCGCTGCACGGCGGGGCGCGCAACAACAAAATCGTCACGACCATTGCCCGGGCCTGTGTTGAACGTGGCCTGATGGCCCTGCGACCCGATTTCCGGGGGGTAGGAAGCTCGGAAGGCGAGTTCGATGCCGCCAAGGGCGAGACCACCGATATGCAGCAGCTGGTTGCCCAGTTTGCGCAGCAGTATCCCGAGGCTGCCGCGGGCAAGTTCGTGCTGGCCGGCTTTTCGTTCGGTACGTCGGTAGCCGCCCAGCTTTATTCTGCACTGAAAGCCGAATCGCAAAAGCTGCCTGATGCCTTGATGCTGGTGGGCTCGGCGGTAGATCGCTTCAAGTTTCGCGATATTGACGTCCCTGACCACACTTTCCTGGTGCACGGCGAGGTAGACGAGGTCGTGCCTTTGTCAGAGGCCATGGATTTTGCGCGCTCGCGCGAGTTGCCGATGGTGGTGATTCCGGACGCCAGCCACTTTTTCCATGGAAAACTTGTTACCTTGAAGGCCTTGGTGCAGCAGCGGCTGGCATCCATTTAAGCCAGCAGTTAGTATAGAAACCTTCGCCCATGCGGCTCGAACCCGCAGCACCCTTACTCCTCTATTGCCAATGCCACTAAATAAACTGCGTCTTCCCATACATCGCCATTATCTTTCTCCCCTGGTGGTCGCCATGGCGCTGGCCATGGCGCCAACCCTGTCGTTTGCGCAGGACGCCGCCGCCCCCGCCGCCCCCGCCGCGCCTGCTGCCGCCATGGTTACGCCCGCTTCGGGGCCGGTAACTGCAGTGGGCGAGCTGGCCGCCGTGCCTGCGCCCAACCTGACCGCCACGGCGTGGCTGACGCTGGATGTGAACAGCGGGCAGATTATCGCCACGCAAAATCCGAATCAATCAGTCGAGCCGGCCTCCCTGACCAAGCTGATGGCCGCTTATGTGATATTTCAGGCGCTGGAAGGCAATCGCCTCGCGCTGGATCAAAAGGTACATGTTTCTGAAAATGCCTGGCGGACCGAAGGCTCACGCATGTTCATCAAGCCCAACTCGCAGGTGACGGTGGATGAACTCTTGCAAGGCATTATTGTGCAGTCGGGCAACGACGCGTCGGTGGCGCTGGCCGAGGCGGTTGCCGGCAGCGAAGCCGCCTTCGCGGCGCTGATGAACGAAGAAGCCGCTCGCCAAGGCCTCGAAGGCACGCACTTCGTGAACTCCACCGGCCTGCCTGACCCTACCCATCTGACGACGGTGCGCGACCTGGCCATCATCGCCAAGAATCTGGTCACTGATTTCCCCCAGTATCTGCACTATTACAGTCAGAAGGAATACACCTACAACAACATCAAGCAGAACAACCGCAATCGGCTGCTCTGGACCGACCCCACTGTAGATGGATTGAAAACCGGTCATACGCAGTCGGCAGGGTATTGCCTGGTCACTACGGCGCTGCGCGATGGCCGCCGTGTGGTCTCGGTAATTGTCGGCGCTGCCAGCGATGCGGCCCGCACGGAAAACAGCCTGAAGCTGCTGAACTGGAGCTTCCAGAACTTCGACACCATCAAGCTTTACGATAACGACAAGCCGGCTGTCAGCGCCCGTGTCTGGGAGGGCGAGGCCGATACCGTCGGGCTGGGCTCTGAACAAGCCACGTGGGTGACCGTGCCTCGCGGGAAGGGTCCCGAGGTCAAGCCCGTTGCGCAATATACGCAGCCGCTGATCGCGCCCTTGAAGAAAGGCACCAAGGTCGGCACGGTGTCCTTGTCGCTGGACGGCAAGGTATTGCGCCAGGATCCCCTCTATGTCATGGAGGATGTACCTGAAGACGGCTTCTTTGGACGCATCGTCGACAAAGTACGCTTGATGTTCGAATAGGCCTGCTGCCCAATCTGCTCCAACGAAGGTTCAACCAATGATTGCTGATGTCGACAACGACAGTGTTGTATACCTGAACGGCGACTACGTTCGCCTGGGTGATGCCAAGATATCCGTGCTGGATCGCGGCTTCATTTTTGGCGATGGCATTTACGATGTCGTGCCCGCCTACAACGGCAAGCCGTTTCGTATGGACGGGCATCTGGCCCGCCTGGAGCGCAGCCTGGCCGCCATCGGCATCCAGACCGGCCGGTCGCGCAGCGACTGGGAAGCGCTGGTATTGGACATGATCACGCGCTCCGGCTTGGGCGACTGCATGGTCTACATACAGGTTACCCGTGGGGTAGCCAAGCGCGACCACGCTTTCCCGAACAAGGTCGTACCTACCGTGTTTTGCATGGTGTCGCCCTTCAAGCGTCCTACGGCTGAATTGCGAGAGCAGGGGCTTTCGGCAGTTGGCATGACGGACATCCGTTGGTTGCGCTGCGAGATCAAGTCGGTGTCCTTGCTGGGCAACGTGCTTGCCAAGCAGTATGCCGTGGATGCCGGCGTGGACGATGTGCTGCAGTTTCGCGATGGCTACCTCAGCGAAGGCTCGGCGGCCAATATTTGGGTGGCCAAGGACGGCGTGCTTTTAGCGCCGCCGCGCAGCAATCTGATACTGGAAGGTATACGCTATGGTTTGTTGGAAGAGCTCGCGGAACAGGCGGGTATTACTTTCAACGCCCGCCCCATTTCGCAGCAGGAAGTCGACGAGGCCGACGAGCTGATGTTGTCGTCAGCAACGAAAGAGCTTTTGCCAATTACCTCGTACAACGGCAAGCCGGTAGGCACCGGCAAGGCCGGCCCCGTATACACCGCCTTGCGTGCTGGTTACGACAAGGCAATAGCGGCCTTGTGAACCACGGAGTACACCATGCAAGAGATTCCGCCAGAGCAGTCGCTTATCGAGTATCCCAGCGACTTTCCCATCAAGGTCATGGGCCGCGCGCGGCCTGACTTTGCCCAGACATTGACCGATATCGTGATGGAGTTCGACCCGACATTTGATCCGGCAACGGTCGAAATGCGGCCGAGCAAGAGCGGCAACTATATTGGCCTGACGTTCACGGTGCGTGCCACGTCGCGCGAACAGCTTGATGCCCTATACAAGGCCCTGCATGGTCACGATATGGTGTCCATTGTTCTGTAGGCCATGATCACTTGCCGCTGGATCAGCCAGCCCAGCTCGTATCTGGAAGTGTGGCAGGCCATGCGCGACTTCACCGAGATGCGTAGCGAGGCCACCCCCGACCAGATCTGGTTTGTCGAGCATGCACCGGTCTATACCTTGGGCCAGGCCGGCAAGCCCGAACACATTCTGAATGCCGGCGATATCCCCGTTGTGAGGTGTGACCGGGGCGGGCAGGTTACCTACCACGGGCCTGGCCAGCTTACCGCCTATTGCCTGATAGACCTGCGCCGCCGCCATTTATTCGTCAAAGAGTACGTCGCGCTGCTGGAAGACGTCCTGATCGCTTTGCTGGACGAGCTCGGAGTAAAAGGCAGTTGCCGCAAGCCCGGTGCGCCGGGCGTCTACGTGCCGATGGCGTTGGCGAACGAGCCGGCAAGCCTGGCCAAGATCGCCGCGCTGGGAATCAAGGTGCGCCAGGGCTGTGCCTACCATGGGTTGGCCTTGAATGTGGATATGGACCTGTCGCCCTTTTTGGGGATTAACCCCTGCGGATACGAAGGCCTGCGGACCGTCGATTTGCGGACCTGTGGCATACGGGCTAACGTTTACGATGTTGGCCAGTTGCTGGGCGCGCGATTGATCGCCGCTTTTGAGGCGGCCGTGGCCCATCAAGAACAACATCACAAGGAAATCGCATGAGCACAGTAGCCAACCCCTTGCTGGTCGAGAATATCGACGGCGTCGTCACGCTGACGCTTAACCGTCCCGACCAATTCAATGCCTTATCCGAAGCCCTGCTCGACGAGCTGCAGCGCGCGCTGGCGGCAATAGCCGAGGACGACTCGGTACGTTGCGTCGTATTGGCAGGCAATGGGCGGGCGTTTTGCGCCGGCCACGACCTGAAGCAAATGCGCGCCAACCCCGACCAGCGCTATTACGAGCAGTTATTTGCCAATTGCGGCCGCGTCATGCAAAGCATTGTGAACCTGCCGGTGCCCGTTATTGCCAAGGTGCATGGCACCGCCACGGCCGCCGGCTGCCAACTGGTAGCCAGTTGTGACCTGGCCATCTCGGCCGACACTGCCAAGTTCGCGGTGTCAGGCATCAACGTGGGGCTTTTCTGCTCGACGCCGGCAGTGGCGCTGATGCGCAATGTGCCCGCCAAGAAAGCGTTCGAAATGCTTATTACCGGCCAGTTCATCAGCGCGCAAGACGCCGTGGACAACGGCTTGATCAATCGCGCGGTGGCGCCGGATCAACTGGACGCCGAAGTCGACGCCCTGGTACAGACGATTTGCGGCAAGAGCCCAGTTGCGGTCCGCACGGGCAAGGCCATGTATAAACGCCAGTTGGGTATGGGCCTGGGCGACGCCTACGACTACGCAGGTAAGGTCATGGCCGAAAACATGATGGCCGAAGACGTGGCCGAAGGCATAGACGCCTTCATGCAGAAGCGCCATCCGGTCTGGAAAGGCAAGTAAGAAGCAGGGTCATTGGCGGGGCCGGACACCGGCGCGCTAAAATGGCCACTGACATAGGAAACCTAATGACTACAGCTGAACAGCCATCCGTGCGCAAGCCCACGGTCCGCCCAGCCCCTTACGACGCCACGCAAAAGCAGAAGGCGGCCGACAAGACATCGCGTATTCCCATCAAGGTGGTGCAGGCCGAACGCCTGAAAAAGCCCGACTGGATACGCGTGAAGGCGGCGGCGCCTGGCTCGCGCTTTTACGACATCAAGAAGATACTGCGCGAGCACAAGCTGCACACGGTATGCGAAGAGGCGTCCTGCCCGAATATCGGCGAGTGCTTCGGCAAAGGCACGGCCACCTTCATGATCATGGGCGACAAATGCACCCGTCGCTGCCCGTTCTGTGATGTGGGCCATGGTCGGCCCGATCCCCTGGATGTGGACGAGCCGGCAAACCTGGCCCGCAGCATTGCGGCCATGAAGCTGTCATATGTGGTGATCACTTCGGTGGACCGCGACGATCTGCGCGACGGCGGGGCTGCCCACTTTGTGGAGTGCATCCGTCAGGTGCGCGAGCGCTCGCCGTCCACGCGAATCGAGGTGCTGGTACCGGATTTCCGGGGGCGCCTGGATCGTGCGCTGGGTATTTTGAATGAAGGGCCGCCGGATGTGATGAATCACAATCTGGAGACGGTGCCTCGTTTGTATAAGCAGGCCAGGCCGGGTTCAGATTATCAGCATTCGCTGAGGCTGCTGTCTGAGTTCAAGGTGCTGCACCCTGGGGTTCCGACGAAGTCGGGGCTGATGCTGGGGCTGGGCGAGACGGACGAAGAGATCCTTGAGGTGATGCGGGATCTGCGCGCGCACAATGTGGATATGCTGACGATAGGGCAGTATTTGCAACCTTCGCCGCATCATTTGCCGGTGCTGCGCTATCCGCATCCGGATGTGTTCAAGATGCTCGAGCGCGAGGCCTATGCGATGGGGTTTACGCATGCTGCGGTTGGGGCGATGGTGCGGTCTTCGTATCATGCGGATGAGCAGGCTTCGCATGCTGGGGTTGCCTAAGGTCCTTATGAACCACGCCTCGTCGTAGCGGCGGAGTCCTTAAAACGGCGGCTGTGGGTGGGGTTTGCGCTTGGCTCGATGGGCACGATCATGGCCTGTGGCCATGACTTCCCGCGAAACAGCGCCGTTCGGGGCGGTCGCAAAACTCGCAACGTCGGGGCAGTGCCCCGACAAGCTTGTTGCTCAAGCAATTGCTCCCTTGAATCCCCGAACAACGCTGTTTCGCGGCGTGCCCATAAGCCGCCAAGCGCAAACCCCACCCACAGCCGCCTGCGTTGAATGGATGCGCGATGGCGTCGTTTCTTCTGCCTGTGTTAGGTGCGGGTTGACAGGTTTCTTCGGGCGCGGCGGCTGGGCTTATGAGCTTATGAGCTTATGAGCGTCTTATTGTGTGGGTGTCGACCATTGTGAACTCGGTCGCATCGTCGTTGTAGTCCCAGCGCTCTACGATGCAGTGGCGGGACATGCCATTAAAGCCGTGGCGAATCAAATTTACAGAGTTGTTGGAATCGTGCCGAATGCGTCCGGACACGGCGGTGCCGGCCTGGATGGCCCAGACCGGTTGGGCCAGGCCCGGAAGATGGTCATGCAGGGCGCGAATGAAAGGTCGGTGGATGTGGCCGCCCAGGATGAGATCGACGCCGGCTTCGGCCCACTTGCTGATGGCGCGCTGGTGGCCGCGCAGGAGGTGCTCCTGGTCGATAGCGTGGGTGACGTGCACGGGTTGGTGGGTTACGACTATGCGTAGTTGTTGATCGCTGGCCTGCCGCAGGCGCTGGGCGACGCGTTCGATTTGTCGGGCCGAGACTTCGCCTTCGATATGCCGATAGCGGCGCGTTGTTCGTACGCCGATGGCCAATAGGTCCGGGCTTTCATGTATGGGCTCGAGGTCGGAGCCGAAGATGCGTTTGTAGCGGGAGTAGGGGCGCAGTATACGGGTGGCAAGGTCGAACAGCGGGATGTCGTGGTTGCCGGCGATGACAAGGCGGGCAGGGGCGGCAAGCCGGTCCATGAAGGAACCCGCCGCTGTGAATTCCGCCCTTCGTGCGCGTTGTGTGATGTCGCCGGACAGGATCACCAAATTGGGCTGCTGCGCTTGCGCCAGGCGTTCCAGGGCTTTGACGACAGGCGGGCGTTCAGTGCCGAAATGCGGGTCCGAAATATGTAGCACTACCTTCATGCCGTGCCACCACGCTTGATCAACAGCAGGCGCTCCGGCGCTACGCGGAACTCCAGTGGCGCATGCAGCCAGACAATCTCGCCATCAATGGCGACCTTGATGCGATGCTTGCGTGGCGGCTTATTAGAGCCGCGCATCCCTCGCCATAAGCCCAGCGGGACGACGGTCAGATTTCGGAAGCTGAAGCCGGTGACGTTGTCGGCGTCGGCCAGCTTTCCCAGTGCGCCTCGCGCAGCTAGCCAGAGCATGGCCATGGTTCCGACGGGATTCACCGCGATGGCTGCAAGCTGGCCTTGCTTTACCGACTCGGCTTGTGGCATGCCGACTTGTTCCAGTTGCAGGCGATTATTGCCAATAAATAGTGTCGTGGTTCGAAGATGCATACGCTGGCCATTTTGTTCCAGTGCGATCTCCAGGTATCGATGCTGGCCGAACGCCGTGACAAGAGCAGACCATAGGGCCACGGCACGGCTGCGGCCATAGCGCTGCTTGAATTGCTCGCGATCCTCAAGCAGCTCCGGATACAAGCCCACGCTGGCGTTGACCAGAAAGACCCGGTCGTTCACCAGGCCCACCTGTACCGACAAGGGCTGGCCCTCCAATAAGTCCTGCAAAGCCGCCACTATGTCTTCAGGGATGCCATGGGTACGACCAAAATAATTGAACGTACCTTGAGGGATGGCGCCGAACAGGCAACCGCTGGCAAGTGCGGCGCTTGCCACCGCATTGATCGTCCCGTCTCCGCCCACAGCCACCACGGCACCGCCTTGTTCCTTGGCCGCGTCGGCTGCTTTTTGGATCGTTGCATCCAGATCCGCGACGTTTTCGATGATGAATATATGGTGGCTGCGTCCCGCCAAACGCATCGCGGATGCTATAGCCTCGCAGGCCGCGTCCAGATTGGGGCGCCCTGAACCACCGTTGATGACGAAAAACAGTGGTGGTGCAACTGCGTGTGGGGTGGGTTCCATAGGATCCGTTAGATGACCGCGCGATGCAATTGCTTATGGTAGTTTCCCGGACGCCGCACCGCAAACGGCGATGATTCCCAGCCTTCCCCTACGCTCACAATCCCACCTATCTCAGCAGCCACCTTTGTCGATTGACGCGGCTTGTTTTATCAGAGCGGTTCGCACAATTGTGCCCGGAATAATCTCGTGTGAGACTCATCCAAACAATTCTAGATAACCATTTCATCGTTCATTGGACTACAATGAGAATAAGTTTTGAATGGGACGGAAGCAAGAGCGATACGTGCTATCAGCAGCGTGGATTCGATTTCGCTTATGCAAGCCGTGTGTTCGATGACCTTGGCAAGATCATTGTTGAAGACCGAAGGTGGGGCTACCGTGAGCGCCGTTATCAGGTTCTAGGAAGGATCGAAGGAAGACTTTTCATCATCGTATACACGATTAGGCCTGGCCGGATCCGGATCATCTCCGCCAGAAAGGCAAATTATCGAGAGGTAAAGGCTTATGAAACAGGGCTTTATGAACCGCCCGAAGGGCCGCATCGATGCGGCGCGGGTAGACGCTACTTCGGAAGATGACATTCGTCGCCAAGCCGGGGAGGACGAACTTCTTGCGCTCCGGGACGTCGCAGAGTTCACCCGAAATGTGCGGCGGCGCTTGGGTTTGACCCAGAAGGAATTTGCGCGTCGCATTCATGTATCGCTGGATACCATACGCAACTGGGAGCAGGGTCGACGATATCCCACGGGCGCTGCCAAAGCGCTCCTTATCATTCTGGACAAAGCCCCCGAAGTCGGTCTGAGCGCGCTTCGATAAGCTTCATTATTGAAATCTTCCAGTAACCCAGAGGCGACCGCCCCGACCAGTGCTGTTGGCCCGGGCAGTCATGGCCAACGGCCATGACCGTGTGCGTCAAGCCGGGCACAGCCTCCGCCACAGCCGCCGCTGTTTCTTAAGAACACGACCCACAGTAATCCCACATTTAAAGAGCCAGCCAACAAACCCAAGCATGCAATAACCGCTCACCATTCATCGGGAAAACACTGATCATTCCCCGTTCGCCTCCTCGCTACACTGCCTTCATGCCACACCCCCGGCATCGCGCTCCGAGCAGCAAGCCCAGTTATCCGCTTACCCGTCCAACAGATCATATAAAGGGCAGCATAACCATGAAGCGACTTAGCAAAACCCTGATCGCAACCCTGGCAGCCAGCGTACTGTGCCTATCCGGCATCGCCCAGGCCCGCGACCTTACCATTGCGCTGCGCTCTGAGCCCAGTTCCATGGACCCTCAGTTTCACTCCCTGACGCCCAATACCCAGTTGTCCGAAACCCTGTTCGATCCATTGGTGCGCACGGACGGCACCGCCAAGCCCGTGCCATCCCTGGCTGAATCATGGACGGTCGACGGCAATGTCTGGACCTTCAAGCTGCGGCCCGGTGTCAAATTTTCTGATGGTTCGGACTTTACCGCCCAGGATGTCCTCTTTACCTACGATCGGGTTCCAAAAGTGCCCAACAGCCCGTCTTCCTACTCGCTATACCTGAGTACGGTCGACAAGGTCGAGGCGCCCGATCCCATGACGGTGGTCATCACGACCAAAGGGCCGTCCCCGGTCTTGCTGGCCAATCTGTCCATGGTTCCCATCATGTCGCACAAGGCGGCATCCGGCCCGGCACCCGAGGGCAAGACCACCGTCGAGCTTAACCGCGGCGATGGCCTGGTGGGCACCGGCCCCTATAAATTCGTGTCGTGGAAGCGGGGCGCCGAGATCATCTTCGAGCGCAACGAGCACTACTGGGGCGAGAAGCCGGCCTGGGACAAGGTTACCTATCGGCCTATTTCGAACTCTGCCGCGCGGGTGGCCGCCTTGCTGGCGGGTGATGTCGACGTAATTGAAGATCCCTCCACCGATGACCTGCCGCAGCTGAAGAAGGACGACAGGCTTTATGTGCAGGAAACGCCATCGGTGCGGGTCATTTATCTGGCGCTTAATCAGGGCGACGAAGTGCCGCCCGGCATGACGGGCACGGATGGCAAGAATCCGCTGACGGACCCGCGCGTGCGCAAGGCGCTGTCGTTGGCCATCGACCGTAAGGCCATTGTCGAGCGTGTGATGGACGGGGTCGGTCTGCCCGCCGGCAACTTGCTGGCCTTTCCGGCTTTTGGCACGTCCGAGAAGTATTCGAAGGTGGCGCCGGCCGATCCCGAGCAGGCCAAGAAGCTGCTGGCCGAGGCGGGGTACCCCGATGGCTTCAGCCTGTCGTTGGGCTCGCCCGATGGCCGCTACACCAACGACAAGCGCATTGCGCAGGTGGTTGCCGCCATGTGGGCTCGCATCGGCGTGAAGACCGATGTGCAGACCATGGCGCCGCCCGTTTTCTTCAAGCAGCGCAACGCCTACGCGTTCAGCACCTATTTGGCCGGGTGGGCTGCCAGCTCTGGCGAGATGCTTAACCCGCTGACCTCGCTGGTGGTAACCAAGGACTCGACCAAGGGTCTGGGTACGACCAACTGGAGCAAATACTCCAACCCGGAGATGGACAAGCTGGTGCAGGAAGCCTCGCAAACCCTGGATGACGACAAGCGTGCGCAACTGTTGCAACAGGCCGGCGCCATGGTCATGGACGATTACGGCATCTTGCCATTGCAGTTCGAACTCTCGGTGTGGGCGATGAAGAAAGATGTCCGCTATGGCGGCCGCGCCGACCAGATGACGCTGGCGCAAGACATGACGCTGGCAAAATAGCGGGCGGTCGGCCAGGTGTTGTCGGCTATCGTTCGTCGCTTGCTGCAAACCGTGGTGGTGGTGCTGGTGATGTCGGCACTGGTGTTCGCCGGCCTGTATATGGTCGGCGACCCGGTGCTGATGCTGGCCAGCCCCGAGGCTACCGACGCCCAGCGAGAACAGATTCGTCAGGCCCTGGGCCTGCATCTTCCCTTATGGCAGCAATACGGCCTGTTCCTTGCCAAGGCCTTCCAGCTTGATTTTGGCGCCAGCTTCCTGACCGGCGAGTCGGCCATGCGGCTGATTCTCGAACGCATGCCGGCCACGCTGGAACTTGCCACGCTGGCCATGCTGATGTCCGTACTGATAGGCGTGCCGCTGGGCATCTACGCCGGCCTGAGGCCGGACAGCGTGGGCGCGAGGGGCATCATGACGGGCTCGGTGTTGGGTTTCTCGCTACCTAATTTCTGGGTGGGCCTGATGTTGATCATGCTGTTCGCCGTCATGCTGGGCTGGCTGCCGGCGGGCGGGCGGGGGCCGGTGGAGGCTTACGGTCCTATCGAGCTCAGTGTCTTCAACTGGGAGGGCTTCAAAAGCCTCATCCTTCCGGCCAGCACGATAGCGACCGCCAAATGCGCATTGATCATCCGCGTAACGCGGGCGGCCACGCGTGAATGCCTGCCGCAGGACTACATCAAATTCGCACGCGCCAAGGGGCTGCGCGAAAAGCGCGTGCTGGGCGTGCACCTGTTGAAGAACATCATGATCCCTATCGTCACCATAGGCGGACTGGAGTATGGGCAGGTGTTTGCCTTTGCGGTCGTGACCGAGACGGTCTTCACTTGGCCGGGCATGGGCAAGCTGTTGATCGACTCCATCATTACCCTGGACCGGCCGGTGGTCGTGGCTTATTTGATGCTTACCGTGGTCTTCCTGGCCTTATTGAACTTGATCGTGGACATTGGCTACACCGTGCTGGATCCACGGGTGCGCCTGGAGGGCTCTTCATGAGCGCCGTTGCAGCCCGCGAAAGCCTGTGGCGCGTGTTTGTCGCCCAGTTCATGACCAGTAAGCTGGCCGTCTTCGGTTTGGTGCTGCTGTTCATTTGCCTGGTCATGGCCATCTTTGCGCCATGGTTCGCGCCGCAAAACCCTTTCGATATCGCCACCCTGGACATCATGGACTCCAAGATGCCGCCCGGCAGCACCAATATGGACGGCACGCTGACCTACTGGCTGGGCACCGACGGGCAGGCGCGCGATATCTTTTCGGCCATCCTGTACGGCCTGCGGATCAGCTTGTTCGTGGGCTTTGTATCGGTGACGGCTGCCTTCATCATCGGGACGGCGGTGGGGCTGATATCTGCGTACTTTGGCGGACGCGTCGATGCCTTGCTCATGCGCATTGTGGATATCCAGTTATCGTTCCCCTCCATCCTGGTTGCCTTGATTTTGCTGGCGGTGCTGGGCAAAGGCGTGGACAAGGTCATTTACGCGCTGATCGCCGTGCAATGGGCCTACTTCGCCCGGGCGGCGCGGGGCGCTGCCATCGTCGAGCGCAATCGCGAGTATGTCGAGGCGGCCCGCTGCATGTCGCTGTCATGGCATCGCATTTTGTGGCGCCATATTTTTCCGAACTGCATTCCGCCGCTGATGGTGATCGCCACCATCGACCTGGCGCATGCGATTGCCCTGGAGGCAACGCTGTCTTTCCTGGGGGTGGGAGTGCCGGTAACCGAGCCCTCTCTGGGGATGCTGATTTCCAATGGCTTCGAGTTTCTATTGTCGGGGAACTACTGGATCTCATTCTTTCCGGGCATTGCGCTGGCCTTGGTAGTCGTTGCCATTAACCTGGTGGGCGACCACTTGCGCGACATCCTTAACCCGCGCAACGAGATCTAGCAGGCAGCCATGACAACTTACACGTCGCATGAGCCAGTGGACGCCCCAGCCGAATACAGCCAGGGCGCTGAACTGCTGCTCGACGTGCAGGATTTGCGCACCTGGTTCCATACGCGCCAGGGCGTGGTCAAAGCCGTGGACGGGGTGTCGCTGCAGTTGCGGCAGGGCGAGATACTTGGGTTGGTCGGCGAATCCGGCTCCGGCAAGAGCATTACCGGCTTCTCCTTGATGGGCCTGGTGGACCATCCCGGTCGCATACAGGCCGGCCGCCTGCGCTTCAATGGGCTGGATCTGCAGCAGTTGTCGGCGGAGCATTACCGGCAACTTCGCGGTCGCGACATGGCGATGATCTTTCAAGATCCCATGATGACGCTCAATCCCACCCTGCGCGTGGACACGCAGATGATCGAAGCCGTGCAGGCGCATCGAAAGGTGTCGCGGGGGGTGGCTCGCGAGCGGGCGATCCAGGTATTGGGGATGGTGGGCATACCGTCGCCGCAGGAGCGGCTGCTGGTTTATCCGCACCAGTTGTCGGGCGGTATGCGACAGCGCATCGCCATAGCCATCGCCTTGCTGAATGAACCCAAGCTAGTTATTGCGGACGAACCGACCACGGCGCTGGATGTGACCATACAAGGCCAGATACTGTACGAAGTACAGAAGTTGTGCCGCGAGTCTGGCGTCGCCCTGATCTGGATCACGCACGATCTGGCCATTGTCTCGGGCCTGGCCGACCGGCTGGCCGTGATGTATGCCGGTCGCATTGTCGAGACAGGGAACGCGGGCGATATCATCGGCGGGGCGCAGCACCCGTATACGCAGGGCCTGATCGCCTCCATACCTTCCATTCATACCCGGGGCCAACCCTTGTTCCAGATTCCTGGCGCCACGCCTTCCTTGCTGAATTTGCCCGAAGGCTGTCCGTTTCGAACCCGCTGCAGGCGCGCAACGGCGCAGTGCGAACAAAGCCCCGCCCTGGAAAAAGTAGGCCCGGACCACTGGGTCAGTTGCTGGCATAAGGGTGTGCAGGCATGACGACGCAAGCCAGCCTGCCCATTCTGGCGCTGCGAGATGTGCAGCGCCATTATCGTCAGCCCGTCGGGCTGCTGGACCGGGTGACCGGTTTGCTTTCCAGGCAACATAAGCCGCGCGTCGTTCAAGCCGTGGCCGGGGTCGACCTGGACATCATGCCCGGTGAGGTAGTCGGTATCGTGGGCGAGTCGGGTTGCGGCAAGACCACCCTGGGCCGCATGCTTAGCGGTATTTTGCCGCCCAGTGGCGGGTCGGTGTTGTATCAAGGGCAGGCCGTCACAGGCCTGTCAGCAGCGCGGCGCCGCGAGTACGAGCTGGCAGTGCAGATGATCTTCCAGGATCCCTATTCCTCTTTGAACCCGCGCATGCGTATCGTCGACATCATCGGTGAAGGCGCGGTGGTGCATGGGCTGACCACGCGTGCGGGCAAGGAAGCCTATGTGGCCGAGCTGATGCGCAAGGTGGGTCTGGACCCAGCCTATCGCTATCGTTATCCGCATCAGTTTTCGGGCGGCCAGCGGCAGCGCATCGGGATCGCCCGCGCGCTGGCCGTAAAGCCCGCCGTCATCGTATGTGACGAAGCGGTGGCGGCCCTGGATGTGTCCATACAGGCGCAGGTATTGAACCTGTTCATGCAGCTGCAGCGCGAGTACGATCTGACCTATTTGTTCATCAGCCACAACCTGGGCGTGGTCAGCCATATTTCGGATCGAGTCGCCATCATGTATTTGGGCCGCATAGTCGAGATCGCCGGCACGGATGCGATATTCAGTCGCGCCCAGCACCCGTATACCCGGGCGCTAATAAAAGAGTTGCCACAACTGCGCACCGATAGACGCCACTTCGATCCCATACGCGGCGAACTTCCTTCGCCGCTGGACCCACCCACCGGTTGCGCGTTTCATCCGCGTTGCCCATACGCCATGAAGCGCTGCGAGGTGGAACGGCCTTTGCTGCAAGCCATAAACAATGATACGCGCCACCGTAGCGCCTGCCATCTGCTAGAGGAGACACCATGAAGTTCGCCGACGACGAGTTCGATCCGTATGTCCTTACCTTGCCGACCGCCAGCGCCATACCCCTGATTTGCGATTCTCCGCATAGCGGTACGATTTATCCTGCCGATTTCCAATCGTGCCTGCCCACGTCGCTGCTTCGTTCCGGGGAAGACACTTATGTGGAAAGCTTGTGGGAAGCGCTGCCCTCGCTGGGAGCCACCTTATTGGCGGCCAATTTTCCGCGCACCTACATTGATCCGAACCGGGATGTGGACGACATCGACCCCAACATCCTGGCCGAGCCCTGGACGACGACGCTGCACCCAACCGAGAAGTCGCGTCTGGGGCATGGCCTGATATGGCATTTGGCGCGCAGGCAGCCCATTTACGACCGCAAGCTGTGGGTGGCCGAGGTTGAGAACCGCATCGGCAGCTATTACCAGCCCTATCACGATGCACTGCGGCTACATGTCGAGGCTGCGCATGAGCGTTTCGGTGTGGTGTGGCATCTGAACTTGCACTCCATGCCTTCCGACTCATACGAAATGCTGGAGATCCCGACCGACAAGCCCCTGGCTGATTTCGTGCTCGGTGATCGGGACGGCACGACTTGCGATCCGACCCTGGTCGGCATCATCGAGGACTTTCTGGTGGCGCGGGGCTACACCGTAACGCGCAACGACCCCTTCAAGGGTGTCGCACTGATCGCTCACATGGGCAGGCCGGACGAGAATCGCCACAGCCTGCAGATCGAGGTCAATCGACGCCTGTACATGGACGAGGAAACCTACGAGAAGTCCGAGAACTTCGGCAACCTGCAACGCGACCTGGCCGAGCTAAGTGTGGTGGTGGCTGACTTCGTGCGGTCTTTGCTTTAGGCCAGTTCGGCCCCGATCAGGCTATAGCGCTCGGATTGCCCCGGGCGCTCCAGTACCTGCCAGCGCACCTCGGTGGCATGGATGTGGATGTCCGCTGTGGCCAAGGTGTTTTCATTGTCGCTGTCGTCAGGCTCGCTGCGAAAAATCGGAAACGCCTTGTTTTGCTGATCCGCCAGGATGGCGAGCGGATCCGTATCGCTGCCATTAAGCATGGCATCGCCTCGTTCCTGGCGGTGCCGGGACGAGTCGGTAATGACCTGAGGCAGATCACGCATGGCCGGATGGATGCAATGGTTGGCATGCAGGCTGGGCTGCTGTATGGGCAGCACCGATACGCCGTGGGCACTGAATTCCACGCTAAGCAGATCGTCGCGTCCGCGCTGTGCCACGGTCAGGTGGAAGCCGCCGGCACGGGGCGCATCGTTAAGCACTGCGAGCGCTGCGTCCAGATCGGCTTGATCCAGCAAGGCACGCGTCAGCACCATCCGGGGTACGCCGCCGGATATCTGCCGTGAACGTAAATTATTGACAGTGATCGCCAAGCCCTGCGCCGTCACCGCGAACGTGTGGCCGGGTATCGAGGCGGGGTATAAAAAGGATGCGAATCGCGGGCCGCGGTCGGGCCGGAACAGCCCCAAGCCACAGTAGCCTGCGAAACCGGGATCGCCATCCTCGTTGTGGGTGATGCGCAGGCTCTGGGTTGAGGGCAGTTGCACGGTCGTGCACCCGTCGGGCGACATGGACCACAAGTCGCCTCGGCAATTCCACAAGAAGACATCTTCAAAGGGCAGGTCCAGGCCCACAGCCAGGCCTTGTAGTTCCTCGTGGATGGCGGGAAAGCTTTCTTTTACCGCGGACAGCATTTGTTTGGCGGTATCGGTATTGCGAAAGGCAGTGACGCTGCGCCAGGCCGGCGAGGCAGTCAGATGCCTGTGCGCTGCTTCGGCGCCAAACCGGCCCATGGCCAGGCCCATTTGCCGGGGTGAGCCCGACAACTCTATCAATGACAGCATGCGTACTCGTAACCTCAGGTGTTCACATAAGCACCGGTTTGATGCAATTGGGTTTCAGCGCGTTCCAGGCCGGCGATGGCTTGTTTGCCGGCCTTGGCCAGCAGTTGTTCCACCAGTATCTCGACCAGCGCGACGGCGGCGGCGCTGGAGGGAAAGAAAGAAGGCGTGCCGGTGGCAAACACCAGCACCGCATCGGCTTTAAGCGCGATCGGAGCCACAATACTATCGCAGATCGCCAATACCTTGGCACCGGCGTCGTGGGCAGCCTGGGAAACGCGCAGGGCTTCCTGCGAATACGGGGCAAAGCTGGTGACCACCACGACGTCACGCTTGCCGATGGCGCGCAATTCCAGCTCCAGGCCCCCGGCGTCGCCACGCAACAGCGATACGCTGGAGCGAAACAGCCGGTACAGATAGTGCAGGGTGTAGGCGGGGGCGAAGGAAGCCCGAAAGCCTGCTACGTAGACATGCCCAGCCTTGGCCAACAGTTGTACGGCGCCGGGCAGGCGGGTGGCGTTAAGCCGCTCCAGCAAGCGGACGTTGTCGGCATGCATGGCAATGGCACGGCCCAGGACGTCAGCTTGGCGCTTGTTGCGGACCAGTTCGCGCGCCTGCTCGGTATAGCGCCGCGGCGACTGTTGTAAAGAGCGCACAAAGATCTGTCTAAGCTCGTCCCAGCCCTGATACCCCAGCGACTTGGCCAGTCGAACCAGCGTGGCTGGCTGTACGCCGGCCTGCCGCGAGATGCTGCGCATGGAGGTCACAGGCACTTCCGCAGGGAAATCCAACAAATATCGCGCGGCAATCTGGAACTGGGGCGACAGCTGCGCGAAGTCGTGTTGTATGCGGTCTATCAGGTCGTCGAGCGTGTTCGGGGGCATAACGGCCTCTTGATTTATTCGTTTCATCAGCTATCATACAAGAAACATTTGTTGAATCTCAAGCGGGCCTATCGCCATGACACACGTCTTTCACCGCAACCCCAAGCAACAGCTGGACTTCGCCGTCAGGGGCGAGGGCATACGGCTGTACGATCAAAACAACAAGGGCTATATCGACGCCTCCGGCGGGGCGGCCGTGTCATGCCTGGGCCATGGCCACCCGGATGTCATCCGTGCCATCAAGACGCAACTGGATGCCGTCGCCTACGCCCATTCGTCGTTCTTTACCACGCAAGTCACCGAAGACCTGGCCGACTTCCTCGCACAGCGTGCGCCGGGCGATCTGGACCATGTCTACTTCGTGTCGGGCGGCTCCGAGGCCGTCGAAGCAGCGCTGAAACTGGCCCGCCAGTATTTTGTTGAAATAGGGCAGGACACGCGGCGGCACTTCATTGCTCGTCGGCAAAGCTACCACGGCAACACGCTGGGGGCCTTGGCCATAGGCGGCAACGCCTGGCGGCGTGCACCGTTTCTTCCTTTGCTGGTGCCGGCGCACCACGTGGCCCCTTGCTATCCGTATCGCGATCAATTGGCCGGCGAAACCGAAGAGCAGTACGCCGAGCGCCTCGCGCAAGAGCTCGAAAGCAAAATCCAGGAACTGGGCCCCGAAAACGTGGCAGCCTTTGTGGCTGAAACAGTGGTGGGTGCAACGGCCGGGGCCCTCGCACCGGTTAAGACGTATCTGCAGCGTATCCGCCAGGTATGCGATCGCTACGGCGTGCTGCTGATCCTGGATGAGGTCATGTCGGGCATGGGGCGTACCGGCCATTTGTTTGCCTGCGCCGAAGACGGCATTGCGCCAGACATCCTGACTATCGCGAAGGGCCTGGGCGCCGGTTATCAGCCCATCGGGGCGATGATCGCCAGCAGCAAGGTCTACAACGCCATCCTGGCCGGTAGCGGCTTCTTCCAGCACGGTCATACCTACATGGGTCATGCGACGGCAAGTGCGGCGGCCCTGGCCGTGCAGCAGGTCATCGAGCGGGACCACCTTCTGGACAATGTGTTGGCTCGCGGTGAACAGTTACGCAGCGAGCTGCGCGATGTCTTTGCGAACCACCCCAATGTGGGCGATGTGCGCGGACGCGGCCTGTTTGTGGGCGTGGAGTTCGTGCAAGACAAGGCCAGCAAAGCCACGCTGGACCCGTCCCTGAAAACGCATGCCAAGCTTAAGAAGCAAGCCATGCAGAACGGCCTGATGATGTACCCCATGGGCGGCACCATAGACGGCGTGCATGGCGACCACGTGCTGTTGGCCCCGCCATTCATTTGCACGCCCGACGACATCAGCGAAATCGTCAACACTTTTGCCGCGACGGTTAATCAAATACTACCGGCGTAGGCTCCACCTCTTTTAGAAGGATATCCATGGCACGTTTACCTTATGCCGATCTGACGCATCCCGAGGTCAGCCCACTGGTCGAGCAGATCGTTGCAGAACGCGGCAGCGTGCTGCATCTGTACCAGATGCTGTTGCAAAGCCCGCCTGTGGCGCGCGGCTGGCTTAGTCATCTGACGGGCATCCGTCACCATAGTTCGTTGCCCGGCGACCTGCGTGAAATGGTGATCATGCGGATCGCCATCCTGAACCGTGCGCCTTACGAGGCCGATCAGCATGCGCCCATTGCGCTGAAGGAAGGCATGACACAGGAACAACTGGACGCCTTGCCCGAGTGGGAGTCATCCAGCCTGTTCAGCGATAAAGAGCGCGCTGTGCTGGCCTACACCGACGCCATGACGCGCGATGTGCAGGTGGCCGACGACATCTTCAATAGCGTCAAGCCACACTTCGAGCCGCGCCACTTGGTGGAGTTGACGGCCACGATTGCCACTTACAACATGGTGTCGCGATTCCTGGAAGCCCTGCAGATCCACAGCGACGACGAAAGAAAGTCCTAGGTCGTCAGGCCTTACGGCCGCGCCTGCCGGCCCCACTGCACATCGGGCTGTCCTGCCGCGCGGTTAAGCGCGCGGGCCAGCACGAAGCACAAGTCAGACAGGCGGTTCAGGTACTGCCTGACGGGCTCGTTGACGGCTCCGGTCGAGTCGGGGGCGGGGGTCTCGTCATTATTTAATGCCACCACGGCGCGTTCGGCCCGGCGGCATATGGTGCGGGCTACATGAGCCAGCGCGGCGGCCCGGGTACCGCCCGGCAAGATAAATTCTTCCAGTTTGCCCAACTCGGCGTTGTGCTCGGCCAGGGCTTGCTCAAGAAACAGCACATGTTCGTGCTTCAGCGCCACGTGGCCCGGTATGCAAAGCTCGGCGCCCATATCAAACAAATCGTTTTGCACCTGCTCCAGCACCGCGTCGATCTGGGCCGGTAGCGTTTCGGTACGCAGCAAACCCAACATGCTGTTCAGTTCGTCCACATCGCCCAGTGCCGCGATGCGAGGCGCGTCTTTGGGCACACGGCTGCCGTCGCCCAGGCCAGTCGTGCCCTGGTCGCCGGTACGGGTTGTGATGACGGATAAGCGGGTGGCCATGTCGGTGCCTGAACGTAGTAATGGGTTTGGCGTTATGCTGGGCGGGTATTCAACAGGAGTGTAGCTTATGGGGTATTCACATCAACGATGGCGCCAGGCTATTGCGGCTGCCATGGCCATCAGCTCGTTCTATGCTGTCAATGCGGTGGCGCAAGAAGGCAGCGCGTCCGGTGAAGTGCGGCGGGTCGACGCGGCCGCCGGCAAGATAACCATCAAGCATGGCGAAATCTCGACCTTGCAGCTACCGGCCATGACGCTGGTCTACCACGCCGAGCCGGCGCTCCTGGCCGACATCAAGCCCGGGGACAAGGTCAAGTTCACTGCCCGCCGAGAAGGCGGGCAGTATGTGGTGATAGCCATCAGCAAGTAGGGTGCGGCGCGCGGCCTTAAAGTACGTAGCGCGCAAGGTCCTGGCTGCCGGCGACTTCCTGAAGCTTGTCATTGACGTATTGGGCGTCGATCACCACGGTCTGGCTGCTGCTTGCCGTAGCCTCGAAAGACAGATCTTCCAGCAGCTTTTCCATGACGGTGTACAGGCGGCGCGCGCCTATGTTCTCGGTGCGTTCATTGACATCGAAGGCCAGCTCGGCCAGGCGGCGTATGCCTTCGTCAGTGAAGTCCAGCGTGACATCCTCCGTACCAAGCAAGGCATGGTATTGCTTGGTCAGCGAGGCGTCGGTGTCGCACAGTATCCGTACGAAATCGTCCGCGGTCAGTGAGTCCAGTTCTACGCGTATCGGAAAGCGCCCTTGCAGCTCGGGTATGAGGTCCGACGGTCGCGACAGGTGGAAAGCGCCCGATGCAATAAACAAAATGTGGTCGGTGCGTACCACGCCGTATTTGGTGTTGACGGTGGTGCCCTCGACCAGCGGCAGCAGGTCGCGTTGCACGCCTTGGCGCGATACGTCGCTGCCCGTGGCTTCCTGCCGTGTGGCGATCTTGTCGATTTCATCCAGGAAGACAATGCCGTTCTGTTCGGCGTTGGCAACAGCGGTGCTGCGCAGCTCTTCCTCGTTAACCCGGCGCGAGGCTTCTTCCTCGACCAATAGCTTGAAGGCTTCCTTTACGGGCATTTTGCGGGGTTTCTTTTTGTCGCGTCCCAGGCCGGCGAACATGCCCTTGAGCTGTTCGGTCATTTCTTCCATGCCAGGGGGCGCCATGATCTCCATCTGCGGCATGGTCTGGGCCACTTCGATTTCGATCTGCATATCGTCCAGCTTGCCCTCGCGCAAGCGCTTGCGGAAGGTCTGGCGGGCGTTGTTTTCTTCGCGTTCGGGCTCGCCCTGGGCGTTGCGGGCCGGGGACACCAGGACGTCAAGTATGCGGTCTTCGGCTGCGTCTTCAGCTTGTGTACGGACACGGCGCATTTCGACGTCGCGGGTCTGCTTGACCGAGATCTCGACCAGGTCGCGAATAATGGTGTCCACGTCGCGGCCAACGTAGCCGACCTCCGTGAACTTGGTTGCCTCAATCTTGATGAAGGGCGCATTGGCCAGCTTGGCCAGTCGACGCGCAATCTCGGTCTTGCCCACACCGGTGGGGCCTATCATCAGGATATTCTTGGGTACGATCTCGGTGCGCAGCGGCTCGGCCACTTGCTGGCGGCGCCAGCGGTTGCGCAAGGCGACCGCCACAGAGCGCTTGGCGCGGTTCTGCCCGACAATATTCTTGTCGAGCTCGGAGACGATCTCTCCGGGAGTCATGTTAATGGCTGACATAATGGATAGTGCCTAGAGTGTTTCGACGATGTGACTTTGGTTCGTGTAGATGCATAGGTCGCCGGCGATCTCCAGCGATTTCTTCGCGATGTCGGCGGGAGACAGCTGGGTGTTTTGCAACAGGGCCAGTGCGGCCGATTGTGCGTAGGCGCCACCCGAACCGATGGCCGCCAGCCCGTTCTCGGGCTCCAGTACGTCGCCATTGCCAGTCAATACCAAAGTGTGGTCCTTGTCGGCGACGATCAGCATGGCTTCGAGCCGACGCAGCACCCGGTCGGTGCGCCAGTCTTTGGTCAGCTCTACTGCAGCGCGCATCAGGTTGCCCTGATGCTTCTCGAGCTTGGCTTCGAAGCGTTCCTGCAGCGTGAAGGCGTCGGCGGTTGCGCCGGCGAACCCTGCAAGGATCTTGTCGTGATAGAGGCGGCGAATTTTACGCGCCGTCCCTTTGATGATGATGTTGCCTAGTGTGACTTGGCCGTCTCCGCCCAGAGCGACGTCGTTGCCGCGGCGCACACAGATAATAGTCGTAGCGTGAAATTGTTCCATGAGACCTTCCTTAGAAAGTATCAGGTGGGGGCACCTTTCCGATCTTTCAAGAGACCCACGCTACACAGGCAGCCTCCATGCCGAGCGGCCAGAGACTGCCTTCAGGGCAACTGCTTTTTAATCGCCGTAGAGCTTTTGTCGCATTTCGCGGCGCTCTTGCGCCTCGAGCGACAGGGTAGCCGTGGGACGGGCCAACAGACGGGGTACGCCGATGGGTTCGCCGGTTTCTTCGCACCAGCCATACTCGCCTGCGTCGATACGGGTAATGGCTTGCTGGACTTTTTTCAGCAGCTTGCGCTCGCGGTCCCGCGTGCGCAATTCCAGCGCATGCTCTTCTTCGATCGTGGCACGGTCGGCGGGATCCGGTACAAACTGCGTTTCGCGCAGGTTCTCGGTGGTAGCGTCGGCATTGTTCAGGATTTCTTGCTCGAGTTCCTTCAAGCGGTTTCTGAAAAACGCCAGCTGATCATGATTCATGTAATCGGATTCTGGCATTGCCAACAGCTCTTTCTCCGTTAGCAAATGACTCTGATTCTTAGCGGCGGCTGATTTGCTTGCCATGATGTATCCTCTTTTTGTAGTGTTGGTGCTACGAACCAGCGTTGCGGTGTTGCCTGTTTTACGCCCCGCCGGCCGTTATCAGACCAAGCATTGTTCCAGACCCCTGGTGAAAATTTCCTGGGGAAGTTTACGTCCAATGAAGACCATTTTGGTATTAGGCTTTTCGCCCGATAGCCAAGGCTTGCCGGGCTCCGCGCCCATCATCATGTGCACGCCCTGAAAGAGCATGCGGCGATTGATCCCTTTCAAATACAAAATACCCTTGTAACGAAGCAGGTCGGGTCCATAGACCTGCACGATACCGCCCAGAAATTCTTCCAGCCGCTCTGGGTCAAAGGCCTTGTTCGATCGGAACACGAATGCCCCGATTTCATCGTTGTGATGTGCATGATGGTGATGCTCGTGCCCGCAGTGGGCGCCGCACTCGCCTTCGTGCTCGTGTTCGTGATCATGCCCGTGACCGTGGCCATGGTCGTGATCGTGTGCATCGGGGTGCTGATCAGCCAGGAAGGCCGGGTCTATGTCCAGGATGGTATTCAGGTTGAAGCCGCTGATATCCAAAAGGGACTTGATGTCCGCCTCGCCGAAGTGCACCGCCGTGATCGTCGCACGCGGGTTGATCCGCACAATTCGTGCCCGCAAGGCATCGTAATCGGCATCGTTGACCAGATCTTTCTTGGAAATGAGGATGCGGTCGGCAAAGCCGATTTGCTTTTGCGATTCTTCCTGATTGTCCAGGGTTTCCATGCCGTGCTTGGCGTCGACCACTGTAATGACGGCGTCCAGGCGGTAGTAATCGGCGATTTCGTCGTCCATGAAGAACGTCTGGCACACCGGCCCCGGGTTGGCCATGCCGGTGGTTTCGATAATTACGCGCTCGAAGTTCAGCTCGCCCGCCTGGCGCTTGACGCGCAGTTCGTTAAGCGTGCGCATCAGGTCGCCGCGTATGGTGCAGCAGACACAACCGTTACTGAGCTCGACGATTTCTTCGTCGCTTTCTTGGACCAGCAATTCGTTGTCTATGCTTTCGGGCCCGAACTCGTTTTCAATGACCGCAATTCGCCGTCCGTGATACTCGGTCAGTATGCGCTTGAGCAGGGTGGTTTTCCCGGCGCCCAGGAAACCGGTAAGTATGGTTACCGGTACCATTTTGTTGGTGTCAGTAGCGGCTTTCATTGTATGCCTCGTGTCGCGCGACCCGAATACAAGTAAAGTACCGACGATTCAGTAACTTGCGGCTAATTCACGTATTCGCACCGCGCAGAAAAAACTTAACGGCAGATTACATCACAGCATACGCTTTAGAGCAAACATACGCTTAACATGTGTGTGGTCGGCAGTGGCCGCACAGTGCCCGAAGTTCGGTTTCGTGGCCGGTAAGAGCAAAGCCGGCGTCCGCAACCTTGTCTGCCAGTTGGCGGTTCAGTGCAGGATCGCTTAGTTCGGCGACTGCACCGCACTTTGTGCACACGACCAGCAGATCGTGGGGCGTGCCCCCCGCGTCCATGCAGGCAGTCCAGGCGTTGATGGCGTCCAACCGATGGACCAGCCCCACATCCACCAAAAAATCCAGCGCCCTATATACCGTGGGAGGCGCCGCACCGGGCTGCTCTGCGCGTATCAAGTCCAGCAATTCGTAGGCCTTGACGCTACGGTGCTGAATGAGGAGGATCTCCAGCACCTTGCGTCGTATGGGCGTCAGCCGCTTGCCGCGTTCAGCGCAAAGCGCATCCGCGGTGCGCAGGGTCGCCGCAATGGCCGGCCGGGAACGGTGCAGAGTGGGGGTGGACATAGCTATGTTATAACATAACCTTTGCGTTCCAGCCTGTAGCGCTATTACCGTTCTTATGCACGACTCTTCGCCTTCTGCCGCTTCTGAGCCTTCCCGACGCTATCGTGGCTCTGCGCTGCTGGCTTCCAGCGGCCGGCGCGTAGCCTGCGTCATGCTCGCGGTCGTTTTTCTGTGGCTGCTGACAGCCTGGGCGATGCAATGATGCCCAAGGACAAACAATGAGCAACGCTGTCATAGAGTTGGATCAGGTATGCCTGGGATGGCGCGACCGTGTCGCTGTACGCGACGTCACGGGCTCCTTCGAGCGTGGCTCGCTGACTGCTATCGTCGGACCTAATGGTGCCGGCAAGTCGACCTTGATCAAGGGAATCATGGGTTTGGTCAGCCCCGTGCGGGGCCGGATCCGCCTTGGCCGCGAAGCGTCAGAGCAGATGGCCTGCCTGCCGCAACTGGGTGAGTTGGACCGCAGTTTCCCGGTCACGACCTACGACCTGGTGGCCATGGGTGCCTGGAAGCGGACGGGCGCCTGGAAGGGCTACGGCGATGCAGAGCACGACAGGGTGCACGCGGCCCTTGCGCGCGTCGGCCTGGCCGATTTCGGGCCGCGCATTATCGGCACGCTATCTGGCGGCCAGTTGCAGCGGGCCTTGTTCGCACGACTGATGTTGCACGATGCCAGTACCTTGTTGTTGGACGAACCCTTTGCCGCAGTAGACCGGCATACCACTGAAGAGCTGATGGCTTTGCTGGAGAACTGGCATGGCGAGGGCCGTACGGTCATCGCCGTCCTGCACGACCTGGATATGGTCCGCAGCCACTTTCCGCAAACCTTGCTGATGGCGGGGCAGGCGGTTGCCTGGGGACCGACCGAGCAGGTGCTGACGAATGAGAATCTGCACCTGGCCCGTCACCTATGCGCAGGAGACTACCTGTAATGTGGATACTGGAGTGGCTGCTAGGCCCCTTTATCGACTACGGCTTCATGCGCCGCGCCCTGGCGGGGTCCTTTGCCTTGGCTTTTGCCGCAGGCCCCATGGGCGTGTTCCTGATACTAAGGCGCATGAGCCTGATGGGCGATGCGATGGCACACGCCATTTTGCCCGGTGTCGCGGTAGGTTTCCTGACCGCCGGCCTGTCCTTGACCGCCATGACGCTAGGCGGCATGATTACCGGCCTGATCGTGGCCATGCTGGCTGGCGCCGTTGCTCGCCTCACCCCGCAACGTGAAGACGCAAGCTTTGCCGCCTTCTACCTGGTGTCCTTGGGCCTGGGCGTGCTGCTGGTGTCGCTGCGTGGCTCGAATATGGATCTGATCCATGTGTTGTTCGGCACCGTGCTGGGTCTGGACGATGCTGCCCTGCTGTTGGTTACCGCAGCGTCCAGCGTGACGCTGCTGGTGCTGGCCTTGATCTTCCGACCCTTGATACTGGAGTGTCTGGATCCCCTGTTCCTGCGCAGTCAGGGCGCCGCCGGGCCGTATATCCACATGGCGTTTCTGGTATTGCTGGTATTGACCCTGGTAGCGGGTTTCCAGGTATTGGGAACCTTGATGGTCGTGGGCATCATGATGTTGCCGGCCGCCGCAGCGCGATTTTGGGTAGGCACGGCCGGACGACAGATGGTGCTGGCCGCCGCCATAGGCAGTTTGTCGTCTTATGCTGGTTTGCTTTTTTCGTATTACGCCAATGTACCCGCTTCACCGGCAATCATTCTTTCGGCAGGATGTTTGTACTTTCTGTCGATATTCCTGGGCCGCAAGGAGGCCTGTTGCAGGCAGCGCGACAGTCTCGTGCCCGCCGCCAACGGCTATCCCGTATTTCGGAGCATATTTAATGTCCAGCCCACCTATCGCCCGAGTCGTGCCCTTGTTACGCCGCCGGTTTGTTCTTCTGGCCGTCACGGCGCTGTGCACCTTAACCGCTCCTGGTTTTGCGGCAGCACCGCGCAGCGCCACCGCGGTCGTGAATGTGGTCGCCAGTTTTTCCATACTTGGTGACATGGTGCGCGAGATCGGGGCCGACCGGGTGCAGGTCACGACCCTGGTGGGACGCAACGCAGATCCCCATTCGTACGAACCCACGCCCGAGGATGTGCAGGCGCTGACCCGAGCTCAGCTGCTGGTCAGCAATGGCTTGGGTTTCGAAGCCTGGATACCCAGGCTCGTTGAATCGTCGGGTTTTGCCGGTACGCAGATGGAGGCCTCGCGGGGCGTCCAGGTGCGACACCTGCAGCAGGGCGAAGTCCTGGATGCTGGCCGCAAGGAATCGCGTCCGGCTCATGGCCAAGCCGGACACGATCATGAGCACGATCATGATGACCACTCCGTCGGCAGCGTCGATCCCCATGCATGGCAGGACCTGTCCAACGGCATGATCTATGCCCGGAACATTGCCCAGGCTCTGGCACATGTGCAGCCGGCCGACTCGGCTTACTTCAGACAACGCGCCACCAACTATATCGAGAAGATGAAGAAGCTGGATGCCGAGGTGAAGCAAGCGCTTGCCGCTGTGCCGGAAGAGAAGCGCACGGTCATTACTTCACATGATGCCTTTGGTTATTTCCAGCAAGCTTACGGCATACGGTTTATTTCGATTGCCGGCGTTTCCAACGAGGCCGAACCTTCCGCGCAAGAGCTCGCGGCCATCATCGACCAAGCCCGTAAGCAGAAGGTCGCGGGTGTGTTCGTCGAACGCAGTACGAACCCCAAGCTGGCGCAGCAGATCGCCCGAGAGACCGGCTCTAAAGTTGGCGGCACCTTGTATTCGGATGCCTTGGGCAAGGCGGATGAGCCTGCAGGCAATTACCTGGGCATGTTCAGCTGGAACGCCGGACGACTGGTTTACGTGCTGGGGCAGTGATCAGCTTTTTCGGCCGGCGCGCGGATGCGCCTGGTCGTAGGCCTGCGCAAGATGCTGGAAATCCAGCCGCGTATAGATCTGCGTAGTCGAAATATTGGCGTGGCCCAGCAGCTCTTGCACCGCGCGCAAATCTTGCGCCGACTGCAGCATGTGGCTGGCAAAACTATGGCGCAGGCTGTGCGGGTGCACGTGGACCGGCAGGCCGACCTTTAGCGCCAGCTTGTTCAATTGCAATTGCACCACCCGAGGCGAAATCCGTTTGCCTCGCGTCCCGACGAACAATGCCGCACTGGCGTCTGTATCGGGCTGGGCATTCAGCAACTCGTGCCGTACGGCCAACCACCGCTCGATGGCTGCGATGGCTTTGCCGCCTAGCGGCACGCTGCGCGTCTTGTTGCCCTTGCCCCGCACGGTGGCTTCCTGCTCTTTAAGCTGGATCCAGCTTTGCGATTCGTAGCCGTCGTGACGCGTGTAGCGCCAATCGAGGCTGATCAGCTCTGCCAGACGCAGCCCGCTGGAATAAAGCACTTCGAACATGGCCTGATCGCGCAGGTCGACAGTGCTGGTGGCGGTAGGCAACCCCGGTTGATCCAGCAGCACCTGCGCTTGTTCCACCGACAAGGCCTTGGGCAGGCTGCGCGGCGCCTTGGGTGCCCGCACGCCCGCCACGGGGTTGGCGTCCATGCCCGCTGCCGGTGCCCACCACTGGAAGAATCCGCGCCAGGCCGCCAGAGCTCGGGCCAGGCTGCGTGGCTTCAAGCCCTGGGCATGCAGACGTCCGATGGCGTGTCGGATATGGCTTTCGGTGTAGTCGGCCAGCGATGCCTGATCATGGCATTGGACGAGGTGCTGCAGATCCTGCCGGTAGCCCGCCAGTGTGTGCGGCGAGTAGCGTCGGTTGGCCTCCAGATGGCCCAGCCATTGCTCCATCGGTTCGGGCAGCGCATGCATGGCGGCTGGCTACGCGTAGTCGTCTTGGTCGCCTGTGGCGCGCAGGCGCAACAGACTGGCACTGGCCAACTGATTGATGGTGTCCAGAAAGGCGGTTCCCATGTCGGCGGTGAAGCGGTCAGGGTCGTCCGACCCCAGCACGAGCAGGCCTATGGGCTCGCTGCTGCCTTGCGGGCGCAGCGCAATAAGGGCCAACGATGCCGGGGGCGTGCCCAGCCAACTGGCAGCTTCCTGGTCGGCAAGCGGGCCGCAGTAAGGCGTAGTGAGTTCGCGCGCATACGCCCGGATGGCATCGCTGACATCTTCGTTGAACTCGCTGTCGACCAGTTTGGGCAAATCCCATACGCGCAGGGCGATGGTGGGCAGGTCGAACAGATCGCCAAGGCTGCGTACGATGTGCGCCGGAATCTGGCTGGAGTCGTGTTCGGCCAACATGCGACAACACCAGCCGGTTAGCGTTTTACTGATGCGCTCGTTGCCGCTGGCATTGTGCACCAGGCCGGAGAGCTTCCATTCCAGGTCTTTGGTGCGGGCGCGCAGCGTCATGATTTGGCGCTCGCCCAGCGAAATGGCTCGGGTTTCGTTGGGATGCGGGACGCGCAAATTCGAGAATACGTCGGCATGATCCTGGAAGAACGAGGGGTTGTCCTGCAGGAACTGGGCAACGTCTTCGGCGGAGAGGCTATCTGTATTCATGGCGTCAGGGGGTCCTTGGTAGTGAGCTGTTCTGTAAGTGCGTCGATGTCGATCTGTCCGGCAAACACGGTGACTGCCGGCCCGCTCATGATGACACGCTGGCCGTCCCAGGCGATGCCCAGCGGACCGCCGCGGGTATGCACCAGCACAGGGCTGTCGAGCAGGCCGCGGCGAATGCCGGCGACGGCTGCAGCGCAAGCGCCGGTGCCGCAAGCCAGCGTTTCGCCCACGCCGCGCTCGAAGACGCGCAATTGTATGGTGTGGCGGTCGCTAATCTGCATGAAGCCGGCGTTGACGCGCTGCTTGAAGCGCGGGTGCGATTCGATGATGGGGCCGATCTGCGCCACGGGCGCGGTATCGATGTCGTCGACGATCTGGACGGCGTGGGGGTTGGAGACGGCCACCAGAGACAGCGCGATGTTGCCGTGTCCGGGAATGGGCAGCAGCCATAGGGTATCTGTGCCCTGGGTCGTGGATTCCAGGCCGTCGGTGTCGAAGTGCACGTCTTTGGGGTCGAAGTGGGTAGGACCCATGTCGACGGAGACGTTGCCGTCAGGGGTGCTGTCCAGGGTAAGCAGGCCGGTGCTGATTTCTGCGCGCAAGGGGTTACGGTGCGACAGGCCTTGTTCGTGGACGAATTTGACGAAGCAGCGCGCCCCGTTGCCGCAATGCTCGACTTCGCTGCCGTCGGCGTTGAAGATGCGGTAACGGAAGTCGGCTTCGGGGTGGGAGGGGTTTTCGACGAGCAGTATCTGGTCTGCGCCGACACCGAAGTGCCGGTCGGCGAGGGCGCGGGCGCGCTCGGGGGTAACGTGCAGGGACTGACGGACGCCGTCGAGGACGACGAAGTCATTGCCGGCGCCGTGCATTTTTACGAAGTTCCAGATCATTTAAGGGATTATCGCGGATTCTGATGGCTTTGTGGGGATCTGGCCACGTGCCTGTTGGGTATGGACGGTGATTGGCTGACTTCGTTCTAAACCCGGCCTGGGGTGGCGTTTCACTGTTGTTTTTCTAAACCCGGCCCGAGGTGGGTGGGGCTGGCTGGGCTCGACGGTCACGACCCCGGCTTGCGCCGGGGCAAACCTTGCGTCAGCGCCACGGCGGGGCGCCTGCGGAACTCGCAACGTCGGGGCAGTGCCCCGACAAGCGCGTTGCTCGGTCAGCCGCAGGCTTGCCTCCCCGCCGCGACACTGCCACAAGGCGTGCCCTAAAGCCGCCCAGCCAGCCCCACCCACCCCAGGCCTGGCCGCTTGATCGGCACTCTGGCTTTGTGAATGAAGTGCCGGGCGGCGTTCGTGGCCGGTTTAGGGGTATTCCCGTCTGGCGTGTAGGACGCTGATGACCTCGATATCGGTAGGCGTGATTCTGTAAATGACTATGTAGTTGGGGTGCACCACGATCTCGCGGGTGCCTGAGAGGCGTCCGGGTCGGCCTAGGTATGGATACACGGCTATTTGTAGTATGGAGGCTTGTATACGGCTTTTGAGATCTCTTGCTGCTTGCAGGTTGCGGTCGGCAATGTAGGTGATGATCTCGGCCAAGTCATCGAAGGCGGTAGAACGCCAGGAGATTTTAAGCACGCCTCAGCCACGTAGATGTGAGCCGGTCCTGATGGTGGATACGTTTTATTCGTGGTTTGGCGTCTCTTTCTGCGCCTTCTCAATAATGGCGTCCATACGCGCCATGACCTGGTCATGTGGAATGCTGGGACGTGGATCGGCCAGGCTGGCTTGGACCTTCGCGCGCAGCCAGCGATCGTGGCTGGCCGCTTGTTCTTCGGTGTTGAATTCCGAAACGATCGGAGAGAGGGCAATGCTCATGGCTAAAGCTCCTTGTCTATGGTCTCAGTATAAGACAAAGATATATATTCGCCGACCCAGACTGGACATTTCTACGCGGCCAGAATTGAACAATCGTCCATGTGTCCGCAACCATTCAAAGTCAGCTCTTTCCTAAACTCATCCCAGGCCTAGCCGCTTGATCAGTACCGGCCTTTGTCAAGGAGTATTGGGCAAGGCCGGCTTCTTCGGTCCGTATTAACTGACAACGATTCAAAGCGAGATCTCCCGCATTTACCTTCTCTCTCTCTCCCACCCGTTCAAGATCGACCCGGGTACTTCGGAGTCCGAGGCCACCGCAAGACAGCGCCGTTCAATTGGACATATTGCAAAAGGTGTGCACGGGCGGGTGGCGGGGTGGCGCATTGGGCACGCCGGCTATCAGTGCGGATCAGGGATGCAAGGCCGCGACTGTTTGAGGCGGGGGCTTTGGATAGCCCGGGGGGCTATCCATCCGCCGAGTTTCGCGGCCGCCCTGATCCGCACTGATAGCCGGGAAGTCCGGCTCTGCCGGACCGTGACCATTAAGCCGCCCCGCCACCCGCCCGTGCGCGCCTTCTTAAGAACCCAATAAACAACCCCACTTCAGTAAATCCGCGCCTCTCCCTCAGGCCGCGTCTTGAACCTCCTATGCACCCAGTAGTATTGGGGCGGATCCACCTTCACCCAGCTTTCGATCAAGGTATTCAGCCGCGCCGTTGCTTCCTCTGGCGTATCGTCGCCCGGAAAGTCTTCCAGAGCGGGCAACACATCCACCTGATACTGTCCGGACTCGGCGTCCAGCCGGCTGATAATCGGCACGATCGCGGCATCCCAGGCGCGGCCGATTTGCGCTGTCGCCAACAAAGTGGCTGCTGGTACGCCGAAGAAAGGCACGAAAACGGCGCCTGCGCGCCCGAAGTCCATGTCGGGCAAATAATAGACAGGGATGCCGTTGCGCAGATGGCGCATCAGGCCGCGCACGCCATCGTGCCGACTGACCAGGTTCACCTTGTTGAAGCGGCCGCGTCCTTCGCGCACCAGTTGGTCGACATCCTGATCGCTTTGGCGCGTATACATGGTGGCCGACTCTTTCAGGTACATGGTCAAGCGCGTTGCGGCGGCGTCCAGCCCAATGAAGTGCGGCGCCAGCAAAATAATGCGTCGTTCGGCCTTCAGTAGTTCGCCCAGTCCGTCCAGCCCCGTAATTTGTATGGTTTGCTTGATGTCTTCGGGTTTGCCAAACCAGCACAGGCCGCGATCCACGACGGATTGCGCAAGCAGGTAAAAGTGCTGGTGGAACCAGGCGTCACGTTGCCACTGGGGTGCGTCGGGAAAGCACAGTTCCAGGTTGGTGCGTACGATGTGAGCGCGTGAACGCATCGTGCGCGATGCCAGCCAGCCCAGGGCGCGCGCCCAGCGTTGACGCGTCGCTGCGGAGCAGCGGCCAAAATAGGTGAAGACGGAACGAAGAACAGGAAGCTTGTTGACTCTCATGCGGCGGCATCCCCCGGGCGGGGTGGCGCCTCTGGTGGAATCTTGTAACGGTTATAGCTCCACAGGTATTGCTGTGGAAAACGGCGGATCAAGGTTTCCATGGCGCGGTTGATAGCCGCAGCAAGGGCTTGCGGATCGCGCTCCAGGGGCTCGGGCAAGCGCAGGTAGTGGATGCGCCAACCCTTGCCCCCGGGCAGGCGTTCACCCGCCGTGAGGATAACGGCCACCCCTGTTTGCAAGGCCAGTTTGCCGGCCAAGGTCATGGTGTAGGCTTGTTTGTCGAAGAAGGGGGCCCAGACGCCCTCGCCGCCGCTGGGTACTTGGTCGGGCAGCATGCCCACGGCTTCCCCGCGCTTGAGGGCCCGCACGAACTCGCGCACGCCTTGCATGTTGGCTGGCACAGCCTTCAGGCCCGAGGTGTTGCGCGCCTGTTCCATGAGGGGCTGCAAAAACTCCTGGCGCGGCGGGCGGTACATGACGGTGATGGGGCCGTGCTGGATCAGGTAGCGGGCGGTGATCTCGAAGCAACCCAGATGCGGGGTCAGGTACAGAATGCCGCGGCCCTCGGCCAGCGCGGCCCGCACGACCTCATCGTCATCGCTGTGCGTAAGCCGTAAACACGCTTGCCTGCGCAGCCATACCTTGGGCGTTTCCATGACCATGGCGCCGGTTTCTGCGGCTGCCTGTCGTGCGAAGTCTCGTTCCGGGTAGCCGGCCTGGGCCGCGTTGGCTTGCAAGCGCTTGCGATAACGACCCGGCCAGGCGTATACCAGCCGACCGGCCAGACGGCCCAGGCCATGCAGTAGTGGCAGTGGCAAAAGTGCAAGCAAGCGAAACAAAGCCAGGAGCATAGACGCGGACAATAACCCTTATATAACCAATGAGAAAGGATACATGGCTGCATTTTCGCTTAAAATACGGTTCATCGCTGAGTTAACCGACAACTTGCGGGGCGATGGCCGTGGTGCAAACCGCGTGCAAAAAATCCGCTAAAGCGTCGCGCCCTGATCACCGCTGCAAAGCAACGTCCGAGGTGCAACGCGTTTCGTTCAACCTCCATGCCGGTATTTTCCGGCGCTTTACAGGACGCATCGCTGTGGCAAATAACGATTTCCTCTTTACTTCCGAATCCGTCTCCGAAGGTCACCCCGACAAGGTCGCTGACCAAATTTCCGACTCCATCCTCGACGCCATCCTAGAGCAAGACCCCACTGCCCGCGTGGCGGCAGAAACCCTGTGCAACACCGGGCTGGTCGTGCTTGCCGGAGAAATCACCACGACGGCCAACGTCGACTACATCCAGGTGGCGCGCGACACCATCAAGCGCATAGGCTACGACAATACCGAATACGGTATCGACTATAAGGGCTGCGCGGTGCTGGTGGCCTACGACAAGCAATCGCCCGATATTGCGCAAGGCGTAGATCGCAGCAGCGAAGAAGTGCTGAACCAAGGGGCCGGCGACCAGGGCCTGATGTTTGGCTATGCGTGCGACGAAACTCCCGACCTCATGCCTGCTCCCATTTGGTACGCTCACCGCCTGGTGCAGCGCCAAAGCGAGTTGCGCAAAGACGGCCGCCTGCCCTGGCTGCGCCCGGATGCCAAGTCGCAAGTCACCTTCCGCTATGTGGATGGCAAGCCTGCCGAAGTCGACACCGTGGTGCTGTCAACGCAGCATGCGCCCGACATCTCGCAAGCCGAGATCCACGAAGCCGTCATCGAAAACATCATCAAACCCAGCTTTCCCGACGGTTTGCTTACCCCCAAGACCAAGTTCATGATCAACCCCACGGGCGTGTTCGTGATCGGCGGCCCTCAGGGCGACTGCGGGTTGACCGGACGCAAGATCATCGTCGACACCTACGGTGGCGCTTGCCCGCACGGCGGCGGCGCGTTCTCGGGCAAGGATCCCTCCAAGGTCGACCGCTCGGCTGCCTACGCCGCACGCTATGTGGCCAAGAACATCGTGGCCGCCGGGTTGGCTCGCCAGTGCCAGGTGCAGGTCAGCTATGCCATCGGCGTGGCCGAGCCCATCAATATCACGGTTTACACCGAAGGTACCGGCGTGATTCCGGACGAGCAGATCGCCCGTCTGGTGCGCGAGAACTTCGACCTGCGCCCCAAAGGCATCATCAATATGCTGGACCTGTTGCGCCCCATCTACGCCAAGACGGCGGCCTACGGCCACTTTGGCCGTGCCGAGCCCGAGTTCAGCTGGGAAGCATCCGACAAGGTGCAAGCGCTCAAGAAGGCCGCCTAAGCATGAAAATCACCGAAGCGCAGCGGGGCGCAAGCCCTGCGGGCCCTTCGGGGCGGGACGATGCGCATAGCCTGCATGTCAGCGACTCACCCTGTGTAGCCGTGTGTTCGACTTTGTACGACGACATCTGTCGTGGTTGTGGGCGCACGGCCATGGAAGTGGCCAACTGGGTGTTCCTGGACGAGGCCGAAAGGCTGGCCGTCTGGAAGCGCATCAAGGCGCAGGGTTACCCCAAGCGTCAGGGCTGACGCGCCGCATCCTGTCACAGAATTTTTTTCAGGCCTACGTTACAATCTGCCCTTCCTGAGGAGCGCTGCGACGGTACCCCCGCTAGGCTCAGGACTTCTTTTCGTTTCAACGGCGCTCATCATTCCCTGTTCCAGGCGAAGATGAGCACTTGTTTTCATGGTGCTTCGGCTGGTACGGGTTTACCGGAGCTCTACCATGAACACTATTGCCGAAGCCGGCCTGAACGACTACAAAATTGCCGATATCGCCCTCGCAGGATGGGGCCGTCGCGAAATTGCGATCGCTGAAACTGAAATGCCCGGGCTGATGGCCACGCGCGAAGAGTACGCAGCCGCGCAACCGCTGAAGGGCGCCCGCATCGCGGGTAGCCTGCACATGACCATCCAGACGGCTGTCCTGATCGAAACGCTCAAGGCCTTGGGTGCCGAAGTCCGCTGGGCATCGTGCAATATTTTCTCCACTCAAGATCACGCTGCCGCAGCGATTGCGGATGGCGGCACGCCGGTATTTGCCATCAAGGGCGAAACGCTGGAAGATTATTGGCAGTACACGCACGCGATCTTTGAATGGCCCAATGGCCAGCATGCCAACATGATTCTGGACGACGGCGGCGATGCCACGACGCTGCTGCACCTGGGCGCCAAAGCCGAAAGCGATATCTCTGTACTGGCCAAGCCGGGCAGCGAAGAAGAGCGCGTGCTGTTTGCCTCCATCAAGGCCCAGTTGGCGCGCGACCCGAAGTGGTATTCAACCCGCTTGGCCGAGGTTCAGGGCGTAACGGAAGAAACCACCACCGGCGTGCATCGCTTGTATCAGATGTCCCGCAAGGGTGAGCTGGCGTTTCCTGCCATCAACGTCAACGACTCAGTCACCAAGTCCAAGTTCGACAACCTGTATGGCTGCCGCGAGTCGCTGGTGGACGGCATCAAGCGCGCCACCGACGTCATGATCGCCGGCAAGATCGCGGTTGTGTGCGGCTTTGGCGACGTGGGCAAGGGCTGCGCGCAGGCTTTGTCGGCGCTGCGTGCGCAAGTGTGGGTAACGGAAGTTGACCCCATCTGCGCGCTGCAGGCATCCATGGAAGGCTACAAGGTCGTGACGCTGGACGAGGCCGCCGACAAGGCTGACATCTTCGTGACGGCTACCGGCAACTATCATGTGATCACGCGCGAGCACATGGAGCGCATGAAAGACCAGGCCATTGTTTGCAATATCGGTCACTTCGACAACGAGATCGATGTTGCCGCTGTGGAAGACCTGCAGTGGGAAGAGGTCAAGCCGCAAGTCGACCACATTATTTTCCCCGACGGCAAGCGCATCATCCTGCTGGCCAAGGGCCGTCTGGTAAACCTGGGTTGTGCCACGGGTCATCCTTCTTTCGTGATGTCGGCGTCGTTCACCAATCAGACCATCGCGCAGATCGAGCTATACACCCGAGGCGAAGCCTACGAAAAAGGCCAGGTCTATGTGCTGCCCAAGCATCTGGACGAGAAGGTCGCGCGCCTGCATCTGAAGAAGCTGGGTGTGAATCTGACCGAGCTGCGTCCCGATCAGGCCGACTACATCAACGTGCCGGTAGCGGGCCCCTACAAGCCTGATCACTATCGCTATTAAACCCAAGGAGCATGTGTGATGGAACTAATTCTTGTCTGGATTCTGAATGCGGTGGCCTTGTTGATCGTCGCTTATATCTTGCCCGGCATTACGGTAGCCTCGTTCGGCTCGGCCCTGATCGCCGCACTGGTACTGGGCCTGCTGAATACGCTGGTCAAGCCCGTGCTTATTTTGCTGACCCTGCCCATAACCATAGTGACACTGGGCTTGTTTCTGCTGGTGCTCAACGCGCTGGTATTCTGGTTTGTCGGGTCGGTGCTTAAAGGGTTCCAGGTCAATGGATTCTGGTGGGCATTGCTGGGCGCACTGGTCTACAGCATTGTGTCGGGTCTGCTGTCGAGATTGCTGACTTCATGACGACACAGCAAGCTATCAGCCTGGAGTTTTTTCCACCACGCGACATTGCCGCCCAAGAACGACTGGTACGCTCGGCCAAGCAGTTGCTGGCCTTGCACCCGGCTTATGTCAGCGTTACGTTCGGGGCGGGCGGATCCACCCGCTCGGGTACTGCAGAGACGGTCAAGCTTATGCAGAACCTGGGTTGCGATGCCGCGCCGCACCTGTCGTGCATCGGGGCATCGCGAGCCACGCTGGGCGAGATCCTGGATGCCTATCGGGCGCAGGGTATCAAGCGCATCGTGGCGCTACGCGGTGACATGCCTTCGGGCATGGGCGGAGACGCGGGCGAGCTGCATTACGCCAGCGAACTCGTCGCCTTCATCCGCCAGCACAGCGGCGATGCATTCCATATCGAGGTAGCCGCTTACCCCGAAATGCATCCACAAGCCAGTAGCGCACAGGCCGATCTGGATCATTTCGTGGCCAAGGTGCAGGCGGGCGCCGATAGCGCCATTACGCAGTACTTTTTCAACGCCGATGCCTACTTCGATTTCGTTGAAAGGGTACAGGCGCGCGGCATCAACGTACCGGTGGTGCCGGGCATTATGCCCATCACGAATTACGCACAGTTATCGCGTTTTTCGAACATGTGCGGCGCGGAGATTCCCCGCTGGATCCGCTTGCGGCTGGCCGATTTCGGCGATGACAAGGCCTCCATCAAGGCGTTTGGCATCGACGTTATCGGCAAGCTGTCACAAGACCTGCTGGACAAGGGCGCACCCGGCTTGCATTTTTATACGCTTAACAACGCGGACGTCACGATGGCGATCTGGCGTCAGCTGAGCCTGGACGCTTAAAGTACCGGCGCCGGCACGGCCCAGCCTTTGTCGGTCAGGATGGCATCCAGTTTTTCGTCGTGGGGCGCCGGCACATGGCCTTGGCCAGAAAGGTCGCCGGTGGCCCAGGCTATGCCTATGCTGGTAAAGCTGTGGCCTTGTGCCTTCAGTTCGGCCAGCGTCCGATCGTAATAGCCTTTGCCATAGCCCACGCGGTCCCCTTCGCGGGTATAGCCCAGTGTCGGCACCAGGATGACATCGGGCAGCGGCGCGACCGCACCTACGGGCTCCTGGATGCCGTAGGCGCCTTCCTGCAGTTCGGCATCGGGCGTCCAGAAGCGAAACTGTAAGGGCGCATCCGGAGCCGTGACGACGGGCAGGGATACGCGGTATCCTTCTTCTTCCACCCACTGTTGCAGCAGCGGCTGCAGCGTGGGTTCTTCCGCCGTAGACCAGAACGCCGCAATATGCTTGGGCTCGGGTCTGCCGGCTTCCCGTAATCGGGTGCGCGTTGTGGCCAGCCAGGTATACAAGCGTCCTCTGATCAGCAAGGCGCCCCGGTTTCTATCGACGGGGGCTTGCTCGGCACGCAGTTGTTTCAGGCGTGCCCGTAACGGGACTGCGCTATTCTCTATTTTGTTATTCATGGGCGGTATGAGGTGGAACGATTCAATATGGTAGCCAATAGACAACGGTATCAGAAAACCCCGAAACATTCTGCGCCCCGGCGGCCCGGATATCCGCAGATTGCATTATGGCTGTCTCTGGGTTTGGGCCTGACGGGCTGTGCCGGCGCCGAACGCAGCGACGCCGTGGCCGCCGCCGAGCCGCCCGCTACGACAGCTTCTGCTCAGGCAGCCACCCCGGCGTCCGACCAGTTCGCTGGCGCCATCCAGGTGGCATCGCTGCAAAACACCAACGTCGATTCCGTCCTGCTGGTCACGCCGCCGGCCGCGCGTAAGGCCGTCATTGCCGCCCGCGACGCCATGCAAAAAAAGCAGTGGGCCGCGCTGCAAAGCTTGCTGCCCATCGCGAAGTCCGATCCTGTGCTGGGTGTCTACCCAGAGTACTGGATGCTGCATCAAAAGCTGATCGACCCTACACAGCCAGTGCCGGACGAAGCCATGCGTGAGTTCATGGCGGCCCACCCCACTGGTTATCTGGCCGATCGCCTGAAGGGCGATTGGCTGGTGGCGGCCGCCCGTTCCGGCAACTATGCCCTGGCGGCCAGCCTGGGCCCTGTCGTCAACAGCAACGCCAGCGAAACATGTTCTTATCTGCTGGCGCTGCACATGACCGGCAAACGCGTCAACGCGACCCAGGCCATGGACGCCTTCAAGTCCACGTCAGCATGCTGGACCATGCTGGATCAGTTCGCAGACAGCAAGGTCGTCGGATGGAAAGATCTGCAAGGCTTGCTGCGCGCTACCCTGGAAACCAGCAAGTCCGCCGATACACGCCGCGTGGCGGCCATTATGTTCGACGGGGCCCAGATGCAGCAGTACACGGCCCTGATGCAAAACCCCAAGAAGTGGCTCACCGGCCGCAAGCCGCCCAAGTCGCTTGCTGACATCGAATTGGTCACCATCGCCTTGTCTCGCCTGGCCTACGGCAACCAGCGCGAAAGCAACGCTGCCTACGTCGAGCGCGAATGGGCCAAGGCCATTCCCAAGGCCGACCTGCAATGGGTATGGAGCCAGTTCGGATTGGTCGCCGCCCTGAATGTCGAGCTGAATGCCATCGATTGGTATCGCAAGTCCGGCACGGCTCCCATGACCGATTACAACCATGCCTGGCAGGTTCGTTCCGAACTGCGGCAGCCGCGCATCGATTGGGATCAAGTGGCCAAGGCCATACGCCGGATGACAGCCCAACAGGCGGCCGAGCCGGTGTGGGTGTATTGGTATGGTCGATCCCTGGCGGCGCTGGGCAATCAGCAAGCCGCCACACAGCATTTCCAATCCATCGCGCACGAGCTGAACTTTTACGGTCAGTTGGCCAGCGAAGAACTCGGCCATACGCCGTCCTTGCCGCCCGCGGCAGCGCCGGTGACAGAAACCGAAATGCAGGAGGCGCTACGCCACCCCGGCTTGCAGCGTGCGATAGCCTTGTTCGACCTGGGCTGGCGGCCAGAGGCTGTGCCCGAATGGAGCTATTCGCTGCGCGGCATGTCTGATCGCCAGTTGTTGGCAGCGGCCGAGCTGGCCCGCAAAGAGCATATCTACGACCGCGTGGTGAACACCTCGTTGCTGACCAAGAACGAAGTGGATTTCTCGCAGCGTTTCATTGCGCCATTCGAAGGCCGGGTTTCAGAGAAGGCGCGCGAGATCAACCTTGATCCTGCCTGGGTATATGGCCTTATCCGCCAAGAGTCCCGCTTCATTACGGACGCGCGTTCGCGGGTCGGGGCGTCGGGCTTGATGCAGTTGATGCCGGCCACGGCGCGCTGGGTGGCACGCAAGATAGGCATGAAAGACTTCCAGCCATCGTCGGTCAACGATTTCGACACCAACACCATATTGGGCACCAATTATCTCAGCATGGTGCTTAACGATTTGAACGGCTCCCAGGTGTTGGCAACGGCCGGCTACAACGCTGGCCCGGGCCGACCCGTGCAGTGGCGCTCCAAGTTGAGAGCCCCCGTGGAAGGCGCCATCTTTGCCGAAACCATCCCCTTTACCGAGACACGCCTGTATGTCAAGAATGTGCTGTCGAACACCAGCTACTACTCAATGATGTTTACCGGCAAGCCGGATTCGCTTAAAGAGCGGCTGGGCACGATTTCACCCGCGCCCAACAAGCGGGTGGCCCTGCCTTGACTGGCACGGACAAACCCGCGGTGGATGCCGCCCACGATCCGGCCATCGCCGGCCTGGATGTCTATATTGTGGGGGGCGCCGTACGCGACGAACTGCTCGGTTTGCCCGACAGTGATCGCGATTGGGTCGTAGTGGGAGCGACCCCGGAAGCGATGTCCCGGCGCGGGTTCATTCCGGTTGGGGGCGACTTCCCCGTATTCTTGCATCCGAAAACCAAGGAAGAGTACGCGCTGGCACGCACCGAGAGAAAGTCCGGTCGCGGATATAAGGGCTTTACTTTCCATACCGGCGTGGATGTCACACTGGAAGACGACCTGCAGCGCCGCGACTTGACCGTTAATGCCATTGCCAGGGCGCCCGACGGACGCCTGATCGATCCGCTGGATGGGCAGGCCGACATACTTGCAAAGGTGTTGCGCCATGTGGGGCGAGCCTTCGTGGAAGACCCAGTGCGATTGCTGCGGCTGGCCCGTTTTGCTGCGCGCTTCCATGACTTCACCATTGCACCGGAGACCTTGACACTTGCCCGCCAGCTGGTCCAGGACGGCGAGGTTGACGCGCTGGTGCCAGAGCGCGTGTGGCAAGAGGTAGCCAAGGGTCTGATGACGCAACATCCGGGACGGATGTTTCAGGTGCTGGCCGCCACGGGAGCCTTGCCTCGCGTCACGCCAGGACTGAATTTTGACGAAGCTACGCTAACTCCCGAGCTTGAAGCCGCCGCGCAGGCCGGGTTGGGGCTGGCGCCGCGCTTTGCGCTGGTATGCCGGCTTTCGGAGGCGCCGCAAGACATCGGTCGTCATCTGCGCGCGCCGGGCGAGTGCCAGGACTATGCGCGCTTGCTGCCTGGTGTGCTGGATGCCTTGCACGACGATGATGCGCCCACAGAGGCCAATGCCTCGGCAAGCCAGCTGCGCTGGCTGGACCTGATGGAGCGCTGCGATGCCATGCGCAAGCCCGCACGCTTTCTCGAATTGATCGATACCGCCGCCTGCGTTGACTCGCTTAGCGTCAATGCTTCGGCATGGCAGCAACGTGTCCAGGCCTTGCGCTCGATAGACGCCGGGGCGATCGCGCAAAACCTGCAGGGCGAGCCGCAGCGTATCAAGCAGGCAATGCGCGAAGCGCGCTTGCAGGCGCTGGCTGATATCGGTCCATAAGCGCCGAGCGGGGCTCGACTGGCGGCCAAGGCAGATTAAAGCCTGTCGCGTCGGTCGCCGCGCTGAAAGCCTATCAGCCCTTCATCGATATGGCGCCCAACTGCCAGCACTTTGAACAGCTCGCCCATCTCGGCCTCGGACAACAGCTTCTGAACTGCCGACAGCGCGGCTGGGCTCTGCGTGATCAATAGGTCGGCAATGCCGGCATTCATCAGGAAGCGGGCTTGCGATGTGTAGCCCAACACCTGAAGGCCGGCGTCCAGGGTAGCATCGGCCATGGCCGTGAAGTCCACATGCGCGGTGATGTCTTGCAGGCCCGGATAGATCAGGGGCTGGCTATGTGCGTGGTGGCGGAAGTGGCACATCAGCGTACCTTCCGCCCGCTGCGGATGGTAGAACTCCCGCTGCGGAAAGCCATAGTCGATCAGCAGTGCCGCGCCACGCTCCAGCCAGTCACCGATGTGCCGCATCCAGGCTTCGGCGCGCAGGTTGATCTCGGATTGGTAGCCGGGCAAGGCGGGCATGCGTGCCGAGATGGTGTGACTGAGCGCCGGGCTGGCCGCGCGCTGCGCAAACTCAAACGGCAAGGCCTGGTCAGCGCTTGCAGACAAGCGCACACCCACCTCCATCACCTGTCCATCGGCGGCCCATTGGAACAAGGTGGCAGGCATCGCATCCAGCACTTCGTTGGCCAGCACGCATCCGGCAAAACCCACCGGCAGGGTATCGAGCCACACGACGTCTGGCGCGAAGTCGGCCAGTCGCTCTTGCTGGCGCGCCCGCAGATCGGCAGAAACTTCCAGAATCTGATAGCGGACCGGGATGCCGGCGTCGCGCAAGACGGGGATCAATGATGCCGCCAGGGCGCCAGACCCTGCGCCGAATTCCAGCACCGTGGTCGAGTTCGAAAGTTGCAAGATTTGCGCCACTTGCCTGGCCAGGGTCTGGCCAAACAGCGGGGTGGATTCGGGAGCCGTAGTGAAGTCGCCGGTGGGCAGGACGCCGCCAAATTTGGTGTTGCCGGCAGCGTAATAGCCCAGTCCGGGTGCATACAAAGCCAAGTCCATCCATTGTTCAAATGGCATGAAACCGTCGGGCATGGCCGATATGGCATCGGCCAGATGACTATGCATGGCATGCAAGTGCTTGACCAGATGGTCTTCGAGCGGGGGCAGGCCTGGCGGCAGCAAGCTGGTCGTGTTCATGGGTTCTTTCTCTTTTTCATGAGATACAGCGAATAGCCCATGGATATCAGGAAGGCCACCAGCAAGCTGACGACCAGAGCCACAATGAAGTTGTTGAACACAATCCAGAGCGGGAGCGACAGCAGGAAAGCCATCAGCAATGGCTTGTGCATAAGCAGTTTCATGGCGGACAGCGTGCTTCAGTGGTATCGACAGCCTGCTATTGTAGTGTCAGCCATCTTTTCGGTCGCCCACAGAATAAACTCCAGAAGATCGCGCTCACGCACATGGGGTAGGGGTCGAAGGACGGGAGTAAGCCTTCACACTTTATCGTCTGAAAGCGTGCGGGTCTACGCTCAAAAGATGAGGCTAAATACGCCGGTGATGGTAAGAAGGCCTACGATGAAAACAATTCCCAGTATCCATAGCAGTATTTTCATGCTTTATCCTCTAAAACGGTTTGGGGCGTCAAAGGGAAGCAAAATTTGCGCCTGACTTCATAAAGCCCGTTCAACGTCCCACTCTGTATCCAAGTCATGGGATGCGTCTACGGATTGTAGTGGTCAATCTGTAAGTGCCACTCGCACGGCGTCCGACACTACATCCATACATAATCACCAACGCATCAAGCTCAAACTAAAAGGCCTGAGTCCGGTGCAATACCGAACCCAGGCCTTGAGCCCTTAACAGGAGTGGCGTCTGTTCTTCTAAACCGGCTGCGCACTGGCGCAGCCGGTTTATTCGTGCGTAGCCTTATGCGGCAAAGTCGCTACGGCGCGCGGCACTCTTGCCACGGGTCGATGTCGGCTTGCCGGCAAAGCCAGGGCGTGCCGTGGGGCGGGCGCCAGGCTTGGCTGGGCCTTTATGTGCGAACTCTGGACGAGCCGGCCGTGCGGGACGATCGCCAAAAGCAGGGCGGTCGCTGTTGCCCTTGTAGCCGCCGGTGCTGCGCGCTTCGCCGCCGAAGCTCTTGCGACTGTCGCTGGCACGGTCGTAGGACGGACGGCCTTCGTAGGCAGGACGCTCGCCGGTGTGAGCCGGACGGCCTTCGTAGGCGGGCTTGTCGCCAAAGCGCGGCTTGCCTTCGTACGCTGGCTTGTCACCAAAACGTGGTTTGCCTTCGTAGGCCGGCTTGTCGCCGTAGGCGCGGTCGCCGCCGGGCTTGCGGCCGTATGCGGGCTTGGCGCCGCCGTAGCCGCTGCGAGGAGCAAAGCTCTTGCCGCCGGGCTTGCGGTCCGTGTAGGTGGGGCGGGCCGTTTTCTTGGGCTCCAGGCCTTCGATGACTTCCGACGGAATCGGTTGGCCTATGAAGTGCTCGATGCGGCGTATTTTATGGCGCTCGGAATGCGTGGCCAGCGTGAATGCCAGGCCGCTGCGACCCGCGCGGCCGGTACGGCCGATACGGTGCACGTAGTCTTCGGCCTGCATGGGCAGGTCGTAGTTCACGGCGTGGCTGATGCCCTGCACGTCGATACCGCGTGCGGCGACGTCGGTAGCCACCAGGATGCGCAGTTGGCCTTTTTGCAGCATGCCCAGGGTACGGGTACGCTGGCGCTGGTTCATGTCGCCATGCAGTGCGGCTGCGGCAAAGCCTTGACCGGACAGGCGGTCAGCCAGGTCGTCGGCGCCACGCTTGGTGGACGTAAAGACAATGGCCTGGTCCAGGTTGGCGTCGCGCAGCAGGTGGTCCAGCAAGCGCATCTTGTGGCCGTTGTCGTCTGCATACAGCAGGCTTTGCGTAATGTTGGAGTGCTTCTCTTTTTGGCTGGACATCTCGATCTTTTGGGGATCGCGCATCATCTTTGCTGCCAGGCGCGCAATCGTGCCATCCAGCGTGGCCGAGAACAGCAAGGTCTGGCGGTCTTTTGGCGTGCTGCCAACGATGGTTTCAATATCTTCGATGAAACCCATGTCCAGCATGCGGTCAGCTTCGTCCAGCACCAGCGTGTGGACGGTAGACAGATTAACGCGCTTGGCTTGCAGGTGATCGATCAGGCGGCCGGGGGTCGCAACCAGGACATCGACGCGGCGCGACAAAGCCTTCAGTTGGGCGCCGTAAGGCATGCCGCCAACAACCACGGCAATGCGCAGGTCTTTGATATGGGCGCCGTACTGCTTGGTGGCTTCCGCAACTTGCATGGCAAGCTCGCGGGTAGGGGTCAATACCAGCACCTGCACGCCAGTGCCCTTGTTGGGCGGCATGTTCGAGATGCGGTTCAAGGCGGGAAGCATGAAGGCTGCGGTTTTGCCGCTGCCGGTTTGCGAAGAGACCATCAGATCCTGGCCTGCCAGGGCCTTGGGGATGGCCGCTGCCTGGACTGAAGTGGGCTCGGTAAAGCCGGATTTCAGGACGGCAGACAACAGGGCAGGCACGAGACCTAAAGTTTCGAAAGACATGAGTATCCTTTGCCGTGGTAACGGCATACACATAGCGGGGGCATTGATAGTGAGCCCGGAGCGCTGGTTGATTGGAGCATCGTGCCGACCAATCAACCTAAAGTGCAGCGTAGTCTTAAAGACGCGGCGAAAGGCTCGGGGGTCAGGGAGCGATGGTGTTCGACATGGGTGCTGAGAAAATCAGACAACTGCTATGGGGCAACGAATGCTGCCTTGAAAATGTCGACGCGTGAAAAATGCAGTGCGCAAATTATAAACGTTTTCGCAGTCGGGGGAAACCCCTATGTTGTGATGCGGCAACGAGCGGCATGTAAAAGCCGGTTTTTTCTAGGCAGGCTGCAGCCAGTCGATAGTGGCTTGGCCTTGTGCTTGCAGCCAGGTGTTGGTTTTTTCGAAGTGCCCGCAGCCTATGAAAGGAACCGGCGGGCGCTGCGCTGACAGCGGCGAGGGATGATTGGCCGTCAACACCAGCATGGGGCCGCCCTTATGCTCCGCCAGCAGTTTTTGTTTGCTTTGCGCGTGGGCGCCCCACAGCAAAAACACCTTCGGTTGGGGTGTTTCGGCGACGCGGTGAATAAGCGCGTCGGTAATCTGCTCCCAACCCTTGCGGGCGTGTGAGCCGGGTTGCTGCGCCTCGACCGTCAGGGCGGCGTTAAGCAAGAGCACCCCCTGACGAGCCCAGTCTTCCAGGTCATTGCGCTGGCGTAGGGGCGTTCCGGGGTACTCCAGCGCTATCTCCTTGAAGATATTGCGCAAGCTGGGCGGGCGCGGGCAGGCGTCGGGTACGGAAAACGCCAGGCCCTGCGCCTGGTTGGCGCCATGATAGGGGTCTTGCCCCAAAATAATGACGCGCACTGCGTCGGGCTCCATATAGCTCAGTGCCCGAAAAGGGTGGCGCGGGAAGATCTGCGCCCCCGCTTGAAGGCGATCTGCCAGATAGCTGTGCAAGGTTTTCAGTGCCGCTTGGGCCGCCGGGGTCTGCAGCGCCGCGGCCCAGGCAGAGCTTAGCCTGCTTACATGCACATCCAGCGGCTCTTCGAGCGTGTTCTGAGCCGTTTCGAACAGATTACGTTGCGCCATGGCAGTCTCGCTACAAGACCGCCAAGGCGGCTTGCAAGGCGTCACGATACGCTGCTAATTGCGCACTGATCGCAGCGCGCCGCTCTTGCCACGCCTGCTGGTCCGCCACAGTGCGCGAGGGTGGCGCCGCCCAGATCGGTTCCGGAAAGTGCGTGTCGACCATCCACCGCGGAATGACGTGCCAGTGCAGGTGGGGCACGACGTTGCCCAGTGCGGCAAGGTTCACCTTGTCGGGCTGAAGGATCTGGCGCTGCACCCGTTCAACAGCCCAGACGGCCTGCATGAGCTCGTGGCGTTGCTGCGGGCCGAGCTCGGTCATTTCAGACACATGGCCGTTCCAGATTACTCGCGTGAACCCCGGGTGATCGCTATCGTTTACCGCAATAACGCGCAACTGGCTGCTGCGCCACAGGACGTCTTCAGCGTTGCTCTGGCATAGCGGGCAGTTGGCAAGCGTCGTCATGCCGCAAAGAAGAGTTCGTGCATGGCCACGCCCGGTTCAGGCGCGCGCATGAAGGCTTCTCCGACCAGGAAGGCCTGGATGTCGTGGTCGCGCATCAGTTTGACGTCTTCGGTGGTCAAAATACCGCTTTCCGTAATCACGCGCTTGCCTTCGGGCACGGCCGCGAGCAGGTCCAAGGACGTTTTCAGCGATGTTTCGAAGCTGCGCAGATTGCGGTTATTGATGCCGATTAAAGAGGTCTGCAACTGCAGCGCCGTATCCAGTTCGGCCCTGTCGTGCACTTCTACCAGTACATCCATGCCCAACTCCATGGCCGCGGTCTCGAACTCGCGCAATTGCTGCGGTGTCAGTGCCGCGACGATCAGCAATATGCAGTCGGCGCCCAGTGCCCTGGCGTGGGCGATCTGGTAGGGATCGATCATGAAGTCCTTGCGCAAGACGGGCAGTGCACAGGCTGCGCGGGCCTGGCGCAAGTAATCGTAAGACCCCTGGAAGAACTTGACGTCCGTCAGTACCGACAGGCAGGCTGCGCCATGGGCGGCATACGAGGTGGCGATATCGACAGGGTTGAAGTTTTCGCGTATGACGCCGCGGGAAGGCGAAGCTTTTTTAATCTCTGCAATAACGGCAGGTTTGCCCTGGGCGATTTTTTCTTCGATCGCCAGGGCGAAGCCGCGTAAATCCTTGCGGCTTTTTGCCTCGCGCAGCACATCGGATTCGCTGCGCATCTGGCGCGCGGTGGCGACCTCTATTTTTTTGGTTTCAAGTATGTTGGCGAGAATGTCGTTCATGCGCTAAGTGTCCGGGTGTAAGTGCAGAATTCATCGAGCTTGGCGCGCGCTGCACCGCTGGCAATCGCCTCGAAAGCAAGTTTCAGGCCATGCTCGATGGAGTCGGCCTGGTTGCCCGCGTAAATCGCCAGGCCGGCGTTAAAGCCAACGATATCACGAGCCGGTCCGGCCACGTTGTCGAGCGCCTGCAGCAGCATTTGTGCCGACTCAGTGCGGTTGCCAACCTTGATGGAGCGGTTCGACACCATGGGCATGCCAAAGTCTTCCGGGTGAATCTCATATTCGCGCACCTGGCCGTCTTTCAGCTCGCCGACCAGCGTGGCTGCGCCCAGTGACGCCTCGTCCATGCCGTCCTTGCCATGCACGATCAGCACGTGCCGCGAGCCCAGCCGTTGCAATACACGAACTTGTATGCCGACCAGGTCAGGGTGGAACACGCCCATCAACTGGTTAGCCGCCCCGGCCGGGTTGGTCAAGGGTCCGAGGATATTGAAAATCGTGCGTACGGCAAGCTCTTTGCGCACGGCCGCCACGTTCTTCATGGCGCCATGATGAGCGGGCGCAAACATGAAGCCGATGCCGATACGTTCGATGCTCTCGGCTACCTGCTCAGGACTAACCATGACGTTGGCGCCCAATTCCTCCAGTACGTCGGCGCTGCCGGATGAAGACGAGGCACTGCGGTTGCCGTGCTTGGCGATCTTGACGCCCTGGGCCGCCGCAACGAACATTGCCGCAGTGGAAATATTGAAGGTGTTGGAGCCGTCGCCCCCGGTGCCGCACATATCGAGCAGATCGCCCGCGCAGGCGGTGTGCACCGGCAATGCAAACTCGCGCATCACCTCGGCTGCGGCGGTGATTTCTCCTACGGTTTCTTTCTTGACGCGCAAACCCATGATCAGGGCGCTGGCAATCTGGGGAGTCATCTCGCCGCGCATCAGCATGCGCATCAGGTGCAGCATTTCGTCATGGAAAATCTCGCGATGCTCGATGCAGCGCAGAAGGGCTTCGTTGGGGGTGATGGTCATGGTCGGGGTTCCGTCAGTGGGTTTGTTGTTATGAGATGTCCAGGAAATTCTTGAGCAGGGCATGTCCGTGCTCGCTGAGGATGGATTCGGGATGGAACTGCACGCCATAAACGGGCAGGGTCTTGTGACGCAAGCCCATGATTTCGCCGTCCTCGGTCTGCGCAGTAACTTCCAGGCAGTCGGGCAGCGTGTCGCGCTCTACCGCCAGCGAGTGATAGCGCGTCACGGTGTACGGCGACGGCAGGCCGGTAAAGAGGTCGGTACCGGTATGGGTAATCGGCGACACCTTGCCATGCATCAGTTCGCGCGCGCGCACGACATTGCCGCCAAAGGCTGCGCCGATGGCCTGATGCCCCAGGCACACGCCCAGAATCGGCAGCGTGCCGGCGAAGTGCTTGATCAACTCTACCGATATGCCGGCCTCTGCGGGCGAGCAAGGGCCGGGCGAGACGCAGATGCGCGCCGGTTTCAAGTCGGCAATTTCAGCCACCGTGGTCTGATCGTTGCGCAGCACCCGAACGTCTTCACCCAGTTCGCCAAAATACTGCACCAGGTTATAGGTAAACGAGTCGTAGTTATCGAGCATCAATAACATGTGAATTCTCCAGAGGCATGCATTAAATGGGTTCGTCCAGTCCAAACTGGACTTGTTCGGCGGCGCGCAGTACGGCGCGTGCCTTGGCCTCTGTTTCCTGCCATTCTTTTTCGGGATCCGAATCAGCCACGATGCCGGCGGCCGCTTGTACGTAAAGCATGCCGTCCTTGATGATGCCGGTGCGTATGGCAATGGCGACGTCCATCTCGCCGCCGTAGCTCAGGTAACCCGCCGCACCGCCATAGATGCCGCGCCGCACGGGTTCGAGCTCGTCGATGATCTCCATGGCGCGCACCTTGGGCGCGCCGGTAAGCGTGCCCGCCGGAAAGGCGGCGCGCAGTACGTCCATATTGCTCATGCCATCATGCAATTGGCCCGATACGTTGGACACCAGATGCATGACGTGCGAGTAGCGCTCTATGGTCATGGTATCGGTAACCTGCACGGTGCCAGTCTTGGCCACCCGGCCTACGTCGTTGCGCGCCAGGTCGATCAGCATGACGTGTTCGGCGCGCTCTTTCGGATCGGCCAGCAGCTCTTCGGCCAGTTGCAGGTCTTCCTCGGGGGTTGCGCCGCGTTTGCGCGTGCCGGCCAGCGGACGGATCGTTACCATGGTCTTTTCGCGGTCTGCTTCGTTGATGATTTCCTGCCTGACGAGAATTTCGGGCGAGGACCCCACCACCTGGAAGTCATCGAAATTCCAGAAATACATGTAGGGGGATGGGTTCAGCGAACGCAGCGAGCGGTACAGCGACAAGGGCGAATCGCGAAACGGCTTGGCGATGACCTGGCCGACCTGCACTTGCATGAGATCGCCGGCGGCGATGTATTCCTTGGCTTTCAGGACCGCGTCTATGTAGTCCTTCTTGGCGAAGTCGCGCCGGCTTTCCGTTTGCATGCTGGCGTAGGCATAGGGAATCACGACAGGCGTACGCAGCTTCTCGCGCAGGATCTTCAAGCGGCGTCGCGCAAGGGCAAAGGCTTCGGGTTGCGACGGATCGGCGTAGACGATCAAATAGGTGCGGCCAGCCAGGTTGTCGACGATGACCAGTTCATCGATATGCAGCAGCATGATGTCCGGCGTGCCCTCGTCCTGGCCGGCAGGGAAGGGCTTGGTAGCCGCGCCCAGACGCGGTTCGATGTGCCTGACGGTGTCGTAGCCGAAATAGCCGGCCAATCCGCCCGCGAATCGTGGCATGCCGGGGCGCAAGGCCACCTTGAAGCGGGCCTGGTAGGCCTCGATGAAGGCCAGCGGGTCGCCTTCGTGCGACTCGACAACCTGCCCCTGGTGCACCACCTCGGTCAATTGCCCGCTGGATCGTATGACAGTCTTGGCAGGCAGGCCGATGAAGGAATAGCGTCCGAAGCGTTCGCCACCGACCACCGACTCCAGCAAGCAGCTGTTGCGGCCGCCTTCGGGGCCACTATGTGCAAGCTTCAGGTAGATGGCCAGCGGTGTGTCCAGGTCTGCATAGGTTTCCGCAATGAGCGGTATGCGGTTGTAACCCTGCGCCGCGAGCGCGTTGAATTCGATTTCTGTCATGGTCTTCTCTGTTGGGGTGCATACAGGCCGGGACAGGAATCAAAAAAGCCCGGCCAAATTTTGGTTCCGGGCTTAGCTTCTTCTGGTAATGCTGACGGCACACGAAGACAAGGTCTTGGAGCCGGGAGTGGATTACCGCTACCCAGAACACAAACGCCACCAGCGCCAATTGGCGCGGAGCGTGGTGGGGTAATAAAGGGTAGCGGTCATGTTTTTGGTCTGGATTTTATTGGCGCGCCGCCCACTGGGCAGCCTGCGCTATGGACGTAACTATATCATCGACTTCAAGAGTGCGCACGTCCATGCCTTCGTTATAACCATAAGGAACGGCCAGCACGGTGATGCCCGCGGCCTTGGCAGCCAGTGCATCATTGACCGAATCGCCGATGGCCAGCGCCTTGGAGGGGGGCACGTCCAGCAGCTCGCAGGCATGCAGCATGGGCATGGGATCGGGCTTTTTCTCTTCGCAGGTATCGCCGCACACCACACCAGAAAAATAAGAGGCAATATCGAAGCGTTCAAGCAAGGGGACGGTAAATTCGGTCGGCTTGTTGGTGACGACAGCCATCTTCACACCAGCCCGGGCGAAGGCTGCCAGGCCGTCAAGCACGCCGGGGTACAGGGTGGCCGCGTCCCCATTGACGGCATGGTAGTGCCGCCCGAAGCTCTCCAGACCCCGTGCCATTTGCGCCGGGTCGGGCACCGTGGCTGCCGGATTATTGGCCAGCGTACGTTGCACCAGATTGGGGGTGCCTTTGCCCACATAGGTGGCAAGCGTGGCTTGCGGTAGCGGCGCCAGCCCCAGCTCCTCGCGCATGGCGTTGGCCGCGTTGGCCAGGTCGGGGATGGTATCGAGCAAGGTGCCGTCCAGGTCGAACAAAATGGCGTCAAAACGCATGGGTGGGTTTCCTTATAGTGGGCAGCAGTACACATGGCTGTCACATGCGCTTGCTACATTCCTTTTCGCCTTCCGGCCTTCTGCCGCGGGGCGTGCAATATGAGGTGTGCGTTATGGCTGCTGCATTGAAGAAGCGACGAGTCAACCGCGAGGCCGCGATCGTGGGCGATTTTTATGCTCATAGCGTGGCATTGCTGGCCACGGTCCGGCAAACGATGGCGGGTCAGGCGGCGACGGATAGTTCGTCGCAGCTTAGGTCGAGATCGATTCGCCCTTCAGAATTTCCTTCCGCAAGGCATCAATGACGGTTTTATAGTCTGGCTGGCTGAAGATGGCCGAGCCGGCAACGAAGCTGTCTGCGCCTGCGGCCCGGATGGCAGCAATGTTGTCTACTTTGACCCCGCCGTCGATCTCCAGGGCGATGGGCTGGCCGCCATCTTGCTGCCAGGCATCTATCTTGCGTCTGGCCTGCGTAAGCTTGGCAAGCGTACCCGGAATGAAGCTCTGGCCGCCGAAACCGGGGTTGACCGACATCAGCAGCACGATATCCAGCTTGTCCATGACGTAGTCCATCCATTCGAGCGGCGTGGCCGGGTTGAAAACCAGCCCTGCCTTGCAGCCATGCTCTTTGATCAAGGACAGCGTGCGGTCAGGATGGCGCGATGCCTCTGGGTGGAAGGTAATGATGTTGGCGCCGGCCTTTGCGAATTGCGGGATAATGGCGTCTACCGGCTCGACCATCAGGTGCACATCTATGGGTGCGTCCGTGTGCGGACGTATGGCGGCGCACACCATGGGCCCTATCGTCAGGTTGGGCACGTAATGGTTGTCCATCACATCGAAGTGGATCCAGTCGGCGCCGGCCGCAACAACGTTACGGACTTCTTCGCCCAGGCGGGCAAAGTCGGCGGCAAGCAGGCTGGGGGCGATACGGGTAGGGCGGGTAAAGGGCATGTCGGTCAGGAAGCAAAGCGGCGAATATGTCATTATTGCAGGTAAGCGCTGATATTCCTGTTAAATACGGCTGAACCATTTACTGGAACCCGAAAAATGAAGCCTTACGACATCAAGGTTATCGTTACACCGCAATATTTGCCGGATCAGTCCGAGCCTGCGGAGCAGCAATACGTCTTTGCCTATACCGTGCGCATTACCAACAGCGGGCAGCACGCCGCCCAGGTCATCAGCCGGCACTGGATCATTACGGACGGCAAGCAGCAAACGCAGGAAGTCCGTGGACTGGGCGTGGTGGGTCAGCAGCCCCTGCTGAACCCGGGCGAGTCGTTCGAGTACACCAGCGGCTGTCCCTTGCCCACGCCAGTGGGCACCATGCGGGGCACCTACCACTGTGTCGGTGAAAACGGCATTCCCTTCGAGGTGCCCATCCAGGAATTCGTTCTGGCGATGCCGCGCACCCTGCACTGATTCTGTCGTTTATTGCGAGATTTATGAAACGTATTCTGCTTTCTTCGCTTTTGTTGGCTATGTTGGCAGCCTGCAGTTCGGTGCCGATCGAGTCCGACACGCCTGCCACGGCTACACCCGCCGCCGGCGCCGTCAATATTGCCGAGCAGCCGCTGCGCGTACCGCCCCTGGCTTCATTGCCGGACACCCCGGCACGGCCTTTGGCTGGAAAGTTTCAACAGGCGTCCTGGGCCACCTTGCCGGGCTGGCAGGCCGATGACCTGACACAGGTATGGAAGGCATTCGTCAATAACTGCAAGGGCTTGATGCGGCCGGTGTCCGGGTCGTTGGCCATGCAGGCCAGGGCCACCCCCCGTGCCTGGCAACCGGTATGCGCGGCGGTCGCGCAGTCGGGGCTGGGCGAGCAAGGCGCCGATGCGCAGGCGGTGCGCCAGTTTCTGCAAACCCATCTGCAGCCATGGCGCTTGCTTGACGCCAGCGGCAAGCCCGCACGCAATACTGTCACCGGTTACTACGAGCCGCTGGTTCATGCCGCACGTGAGCGTGGGGGCGAGTATCAGTGGCCTCTTTATGCCGCGCCTGCCGACCTGCTGACCATCGATCTGGGCACGGTCTATCCGGAACTGGCCGGCAAGCGGGTGCGCGGCAAGTTGGTCGGCAAAAGAGTAGTCCCTTACGACACCCGAGCCGAGATTGCCGCCACGCCAACTCGACAGCCGCCTGTCATTGTCTGGGTCAATGATCCTGTCGAGGCCTTTTTCCTGACCATACAAGGCTCCGGTCGCGCGCAACTGCCCAATGGCGAGACCATACGGGTGGCCTATGCCGACCATAACGGCCGGCCCTACCGTTCGATAGGCCAATGGCTGGCAACGCAAGGCGAGCTGCCGCTGGCCCAGGCATCAATGCAGAACATCAAGGCATGGGCCCGCAAGAATCCGAAGCGCGTGCAGGAAATGCTTAATGCCAATCCCGCCATGGTGTTCTTCAACGAAGAGACCGTTACCGATCCAGAGCTCGGCCCCAAGGGTGCTTACTCCATACCGCTGATCGGACAGCGCTCGGTGGCCGTCGATACCCAATTCGTACCGCTGGGTGCACCGCTATTTCTCAGCACCCAGTATCCGGCGTCCTCCAAGCCTCTGCAGCGGCTGGTCTTTGCTCAAGACACCGGCGCTGCAATCAAGGGCGCGGCGCGCACAGACTTTTACTGGGGTTTTGGCGAGGAAGCCGGCGCCTTGGCCGGGCGCATGAAGCAGCCCGGAGAAATGTGGGTGCTTTGGCCCAAACAGGCAGGAGCCCCCAGCGCACGATGAAGAAAGAGTCCGTCGTCATATGCGGGACCGGCATAGTCGGGCTGGCAACCGCCTTGGGACTGACCAAGGCCGGTTTCGACCTTACCTTGCTTGGGCCGCGCAAGGCACCGGGCGTAGTGCAGCCCGACGTTTACTGCCCCCGGGTGTATGCAATCTCGGCGGCCAGCCAGGCGCTACTGGCGCGCCTGGGCGTATGGTCCATGATGGATGCTGGTCGCGTGACGCCCGTGGAGTCCATGGAAATCTATGGCGATGCAAGCGGCATGGTGAATCTGCATGCCTGGCAGGCAGCCGAAACAGAGCTGGCCTGGATCGTCGAATCCAGCGAAATGGAGCGAGTGCTGCAGCAGGCGGTGCAGGTCTTTGGCATTTCGTGGCTTACCGAAAAGTTCGAGCGCCTGGAAAGCCGAACCGTGTTCACGGACACCGGCCGCGCCATGACGCCCAGCTTGCTGGTGGGCGCGGACGGCGCCGCGTCGCCGGTGCGGACTGCAGCAGGTATCAGCCAGCAATCGCGCGCCTATGGCGATACCGGCGTGGTTTGTCACCTGACCTGCGAGCTTCCTCACCAGCATGCAGCACTGCAATGGTTTACCGGCGATACGGTATTGGCCCTGTTGCCCATGCCCGACACGGCGGATGGTCATCAGGTTTCCATGGTGTGGTCGATGCCGGAGGCCATGGCTGCCGAACTGCTGGCCATGCCGCAGGAACAACGCAGCACCACGCTCGCGACTCGCCTGGCGGCCGCCACGGGTGGTCGTTTGGGTGCATTGCGTGTGCGTAGCCCCCTATTCGGTTTCCCCTTGTTCCTGCAGAGTAGCGGTATGGTCGCGCCGGGCGTTGCACTGGTGGGCGACGCCGCGCATCGCGTGCATCCGCTGGCAGGGCAGGGGCTGAATCTGGGACTGGCCGACGTGGATGCCTTGGTGCAAACGCTGACCAATAAAGAGCCGTATCGCAACGCCGGCGATATGCGGGTACTAAACCGCTATCGCCGCGTGCGGGCTGAACCCCTTTTGGCGATGCGCCTGGCAACTGATGGCTTGCATCGTCTTTTCGCGGCCCAGGCGGCTCCGCTTGCCTGGGCACGTAATGCAGGCATGCAATGCGCTGACCGTTTACCGTTTATCAAACGTCTGCTTATCGGCGCAGCCGCCGGCCGACACTAGAACAGATTATCAGGAGTAGTGGCATGAATAACCCCTTGAAAGCCTGGCTGGCTGCCATCGCATTGATTGCGATGCCTCTGGCCACCACATCGGTCTTCGCTCAAGCGACGATCACGACCAACGACAACCGGATCGAGACCCCGGCCAATGTGCTGTCGACGCAAGGCAACGAAGGCGCTAAACCGGCCGATGTGCTGTCGACAGAAGGCAACGAGAATGCCAAGCCGGCCAAGGTGTTGACGACTCGCGATCTGGCGACGCCGCAGGAAGTCCGCAAGTCATTCGAGACGCGCTTTCCGGGCATCGAGATTGTTGCGGTTGTACCCACACGTTTTCCAGGCATCTACGAGGTGCAGGTTGGCATGGATGTGCTGTATACGGATGCCAACGTGGACTACATTTTGCAGGGCTCGCTGATCGACGCAAAGTCGCGGGTGGATCTGACGGCAGAGCGCCTTGAAGAGTTGACGCGAGTGCCGTTCGCCTCGCTGCCGCTGGACGATGCGATCAAGCAGGTGAAGGGGGATGGCTCGCGCCAGATTGCGGTGTTCGAGGACCCGAACTGCGGGTACTGCAAGCGTTTGCACGAGACCTTGAAGGGCGTCGATAACATTACGGTTTATACGTTCCTGTTCCCGATTTTGTCGCCGGATTCGACGGTAAAGGCGCGCAATATCTGGTGCGCGGAGGATCGTGCGGCGACGTGGAATGCATGGATGCTGGAAGGCAAGGTGCCGGCGGAGCTTAACTGCGAGACGCCGCTGGAGACGAACCTGGTGCTGGGGCGCAAACTGCAAGTGCAGGGGACGCCGGCGATTGTGTTTGCCGACGGCAGTCGGGTGAATGGGGCGCTGCCTTTAGATGCGCTGGAGCGGAAGCTGGCTTCAGTTAAATAGCTTGTAGGCTGCTGGCTTGTATAAGTACGGAATTTGGTTTCTTAAGAAGGCGCGCACGGGCAAGCGGCGGGGCGGCTTAATGGTCACGGTCCGGCAAGCCGGACTTCCCGTCTATCAGTGCGGATCAGGGCGGCCGCGAAACTCACAACGTCCGGGCAGTGCCCGGACAAGCGTGTTGTTCGAACAGTCGCGGCCTTGCCTCCCTGATCCGCACTGATAGCCGGCGTGCCCAATGCGCCGCCCCGCCGCTTGCCCGTGCACACCTTTTACAGTAGCTCAGGTTGAACGGCACTGGTTGCTGCGGACTTGAGATGCAATAAACCGCTGTTGGTGTGAGGTGCCAGCACCCGTATGGGGTGGAGAGAAGGTATATGCGAGAGACCCGGTTTCGAACCCAGACCTGCTGATACGTTACCTGAGAAGCCTGTCCTCTACCGATACCTCCTCAAAGAAAAACGGCCGTCGCTTCCGATCACTGCGCCAATGATCTCAATCGGAGGCCTGGGGTGGGTGGGGCTGGCTGGGCGCTTTAGGGCACGCCTTGTGGCAGTGTCGCGGCGGGGAGGCAAGCCTGCGGCTGTTTGAGCAACACGCTTGTTCGGGCATGCCCGAACGTTGCGAGTTCCGCAGGCGCCCCGCTGCGGCGCTGACGCAAGGTCTGCCCCGGCGTTAGCCGGGGTCGTGACCGTCGAGCCCAGCCAGCCCCACCCACCCCGGGCCGTCTTTAGAACGAAAACTGTGCCAATCTCGATACAAGCCGGCAAGCCGCCAAGAAGCGTCTGGATACAAGCACCGAAAAGCGCCCCGCCTCACTCAATTCCGCACAGCGAACCACCGTTTCGAAATATTTGACCCGGGTGTTTGCATCATGACAGAATCAATCCACCGTATCCCACTGCCCCAACCTAGAGGCGCAGGCACGGCAGGAGACTCTGACCATGATGCAGGAAACCAGTGTCGTCGTTGACGACGACAATTCTGATCGCCAATTCGTCAATGCCTTGGCGCGCGGTCTGGAGATTCTGCGTTGTTTCCAGCCGGGTAAGGCCTACCTGACCAACGCCGAGCTATCCCGGGAAACCGGCTTTCCCAAGCCCACGGTGTCGCGTCTTACTTACACGCTGTGCAAGCTGGGCTACCTCGAATTTTCCGAACACCTGGGCAAGTACTTGCTCGCTCCAGGCGTACTGGGCCTGGGCTATTCGATGCTCGCCAATCTCGATGTCCGCAATCTTGCCCGTCCCGCCATGCAAGAACTGGCCGAATACTCCCGTGTCTCGGTCGCCATCGGCGTGCGCGATCGCTTAAGCATGATCTATGTCGAGACCTGCCGCAGCAGTGCGCGCGTGACCTTGCGGCTGGATGTCGGATCGCGCATACCGATCGCCACCACCTCCATGGGCAAGGCTCTTATCTGCGGCATGCCGCAAGCCGAGCGTGACGTCCTCATGGACGAGATCCGGGACGCGGACCCAGAGAATTGGCCGCGCATCAAGGCCGACCTGGAAAAGGCACAAGACGATTACGAGCGCCTGGGATTCTGCATCGCGCTGGGCGAATGGCAGCCCGAGATCCGGGCGGTGGGCGTGCCGCTGCTGGGCGTGCGCGGCGAAAAGCAAATGGCGTTTAATTGCGGTGGGCCGGCGTATCTGCTGGCCCGCGACAAGCTCGAAACTGACCTGGGCCCCCGCCTGGTCGAGCTGGTAAGAAACGTGGAAAAAAACATGGGCGGCTGATCGGTTGCCCAACGAAAGGACGAAGATGATACGAGATCAGGAAACGCTCACGATGTTGCTGGACAGTGTGTCCCGCTTTGTGCGCGAGCAGTTGATTCCCCTGGAAGATGAAGTTGCCGAAACCGACCAGGTGCCGGATCGCGTGGTGGCGCAGATGCGCGAGCTGGGGCTTTTTGGCCTGGCCATTCCGGAAGCGTACGGGGGGCTGGAGCTGACAATGGAAGAGGAAGTGCTTTTTGCATTCGCCATTGCCAAGACCTCGCCCGCCTTTCGCTCGCTGATCGGCACGAATAACGGGATAGGTTCACAAGGTATTGTGATCGACGGCACCGAAGCGCAAAAGCGCAAGTATTTACCCCGGCTGGCGTCGGGGGAGATTATTGGTTCGTTTGCCTTGACCGAGCCCGGTTCGGGCTCTGACGCAGCGTCGCTGCGGACGTCGGCAGTTCGCGATGGCGATCACTATGTCTTGAACGGCACCAAGCGCTTCATCACCAACGCGCCCGAGGCGTCCATCTTTACGGTCATGGCGCGTACCGATCCGCAAGCGCGCGGTGGCCATGCGATTTCGGCCTTTATTGTCGAAAAGGAAACGCCGGGCCTGTCGCTGGGCAAGATAGACAAGAAGATGGGACAGCAAGGCGCGCATACCTGCGATGTGGTGTTCGAAGATTGTCGGGTGCCGGCCGAGAACCTGATCGGCGGGCGCGAAGGGGTGGGCTTCAAGACGGCCATGAAGGTTCTGGACAAGGGGCGCCTGCATATTGCCGCTGTCAGCGTGGGGGTTGCCGAGCGCATGTTGGACGACGCCTTGCGTTATGCGATGGAGCGCCAGCAGTTCGGACAACCCATCGCCGAGTTCCAGTTAATACAGGCGATGTTGGCCGATAGCAAGGCAGAAATCTACGCGGCGCGCTGCATGGTGCTTGATGCGGCCCAGCGGCGCGATGCCGGGCAGGACGTATCGACCGAAGCCTCGTGCTGCAAGCTTTTTGCAACCGAGATGTGCGGACGGGTGGCCGACCGCGCCGTGCAGATCCATGGTGGGGCGGGCTATGTGTCCGACTATGCGATCGAGCGCTTCTATCGCGATGTGCGCCTGTTCCGCATCTACGAAGGCACGACGCAGATCCAGCAATTGGTGATTGCGCGCAACATGATCAAGGAGGCGGGCGGCTGATGTCTGCGCCTACCGATATTGTTCTGGATCGCTTGCCGGCACGCTTAAGCGGCATAGTCGAGCATTGGGCGCAAGACGCGCCGCAGGCCGTGGCCTTGAGCCAGGATGGCGTGACGCTCAGCTACAGCCAGTTGAACGAGGCGTCCAGGCAGGCGGCGCTATGGCTGCGCGACTACGGTGTACGCCCTGGCGATCGGCTGATGGTGGTCGCCGAAAACTGCATCGCTCAGCTTGTGTTGCTGTTCGCTGCGGCCCGTATGGACGCCTGGTTGGTCAACGTCAATGCACGGCTGTCGGCTCGCGAAGTGGATGCCATCGCGCAGCATAGTCAGCCCAGGGTGGTGTTGTATACCGGGCATATTTCGGCGGAGGCCATGGCCCATGCCGAGCGCGGTGGCGCCGAGCTGCACGAGGTGGCCGGGGCCGGCTTGGTGCAAGTGGGACCCTTGCACACCGATTGCGAGCCGGAGCCGGTGCACGCCTCGGGCAATGAGCAGGTCGCGGCGCTGATCTACACGACCGGCACAACCGGGCAGCCCAAAGGCGTGATGCTGACGCACCGCAACCTGCTGTTCATTGCCGCGACCTCCAGCCACGTGCGTGGCCTGACGCCTGCCGATCGCGCTTACGGCGTACTGCCCGTTACCCATGTGTTCGGGTTGGCATCGGTGGCGCTGGGCACGCTTTACGCCGGTGCCACGCTGTATCTGGCCGCGCGCTATTCGCCGTCTGCCGTGGTGCGCGCCATCCAGCATGACGAGCTCACCATCTTGCAGGGCGTGCCCGCGATGTATGCGCGGCTGCTTGAATACGATTATGGCGACTGGGATCCCTCGAATTCAAGCCTGCGCTTCATCTATGCCGGTGGGTCGCCGCTGGATCCCACCCTCAAGCACGAGACGGAACGGCTGTTCGGGCGCACCCTGCACAACGGCTACGGCATGACCGAAACCTCGCCCACCATCAGCCAGACGCGTATCGATGCGCCGCGCACCGATACGTCGGTGGGATCTGTCATCCCGGGTATCGAAATACGTATCGTGGATGATCAAGGTGTGACGGTGCAACGGGGCGAGCCCGGAGAGCTCTGGGTGCGTGGCCCTAATGTCATGAAGGGCTATTACCACGATGACAAGCTGACGGCGCTAACGGTGAACCCCGAGGGTTGGCTGAATACCGGCGACATCGTGCGCCAGGAAGCGGATGGCGCGCTGTTCCTGATAGGGCGCAGCAAAGAACTCATCATCCGGTCCGGCTTCAACGTGTATCCCATAGAAGTGGAGGCGGCGCTCAATGCGCATCCTGCCGTGGTGCAGTCCGCCGTGGTGGGCCGCGACGGCACGGACGGCAATGAAGAAGTGATCGCTTTCGTCGAACTGGATCCCGCACAGGACGCACCGGCGGCGCAGGCCTTGCACGAGTGGCTGCACCCTCGCTTGTCGCCGTACAAGCGGCCATCGCAGATTGTCATCATGCAGGCCATGCCGGCCGCGGCTACCGGGAAGATTCTGAAGGGCCAGCTCAAGCAGTTGGCACAGCAGTTGCGCAAAGAAGCGCTCCATCCGGAGCCTTAATAAAACCAGGAGGAAGAGACAATGAACAAGCTATGCAAACACGTGCGATGGGCGGCGTTGGCGCTGTCGGTCTATAGTGCCGGAGCGTACGCAGAAGAATTTTTGGTTGGCGAACAAGAGCCTTTGACCGGCGCGCTGGCTCGGGTGGGTACGGGCATGCATGAAGGTATTGCTGTGGCGGTCGAGGTGTTCAACCAGACCAACGGCAAGCACACCATCAAGGTCTTGACTGAAGACGACGAATCTTCGCCAGCCAAAGCCATCGCGGCGGTGGAGAAGCTGGCTTCCCAAGGCGTCGTAGCCTTTACGGGCGGGTATGGATCGAACAACATCGGCCCGGCTTCCGATGCGGCCAACAAGCTGGGCCTGCCCTACATTACGTCGGGCGGCGTAGACAATGGCCTGGTGCAGCGCGGCTACAAGACTTTCTTTCGCATCAACAACACGGCGGGCTACCAGAAAGCCATGGTCGGTGTGTTGGGCGACATGAAGGTCGATTCAGCCTCCATCATCTACTCCACCAAGGAAGCAACCGCCCATCTGGCGCAGGACGTACAGAAGGACTTGACCGCCAAAGGCCTCAAGGTGGGCATGCATCCCTTTGACCCGGGCATCTCTGATTTCAAGCCCGTTGTAAACAAGGTGCGTCTGATCGATAAGTCCGATGTCATCCTGATGGTCGGCTACGAGAACGACTACGTCGGCATACTGCGTGCCGCCAACGTATTGAAGCCTGACGTCAATGCCATGATAGGTGTGTGGTCGTTGGCAACGCCCAAGATGGCCGCTGACTTTCCCGATCTGATGCCCAAGGTGTATGGCACGGCTTTGCTGCCTTATCCCACCAAGTTCAACACTGACGAAGGCAAGGCCTTTTACGACGCCTACAAGAAGCTCTACAACAAGGATCCCGACTACCTGGGCCAGTTCGGTTATGTGCAGTCCATGCTGTTGTTCGAAGCCATTGCGCGGGCTGCCGACAAGGGCACGGTGAAGCAGGGCGGCATTGCCGAAGAACTCGCCAAGACTGACCGCAATACCCTGATAGGCCGCGTGCAGTTCACGGAAGGCGATAACCTGAATTTCGAACATCGCATGGGGCAGCACCAGGGCGACCGTATCGAGATCGTTTGGCCCGTCGATACCGCAACCGCCCCGATGCAGTATCCCGGCGTACCCTGGAAATAGGCAGCGGCGCCACCCATGACAGAACTTATCCTGCAGGCCTTGTATTCCGGCGTGCTTCAGGGCGGCTCGTATGCCCTGATCGCGCTGGGCCTGGCACTGGTCTTCGGCACCATGAAGATCATCAACCTGGCGCATGGCGAGCTGGTCCTGCTGGCGGCCTACATTGCTTATACCGTAGAGTCCGCCAGTGGGCTCAGCCCGATATTCGCCATCCCCGTCGCGCTGATCATTGTGTGCATGACAGCGGTGATCATGTATTTTCTTGTGAGTCTGATCAAGACCGACAGGGAATTGAACTCACTTATCCTGACCTACGGCATCGGCGTTATCCTGACCAACGCCATCCTGCTGATCTGGTCCGCCGAGATCAAATCGACCTCGTCGGCCTGGATGCAGGACGCTGTCGTGGTTGGGCCGCTGTACAGCATGCGGAGCGAACCGCTGTTCTTTATCATCAGCGTTCTGTTGATGGGTGGCATGTGGTGGTGGCTGTCGCGCAGCTGGTATGGGCGCGCGGTGCGGGCCGTAGCCGGCAATCGGGATGCTGCCCGCTTGATGGGCATCGACCCCCGACGCACTGAAATCGTGTCCTTCGTAATCGCCGGCATCCTGGCAAGTTTTGCAGGTGTGGCCATCTTCAGCTATGGCGTTATCCAGCCCTCGCTGGGTCATGTGCTGACCATCAAGGCCTTCATCATTACCGTATTGGCCGGCATAGGCTCCATACCGGGCGTGCTGGTGGGGGCGCTATTACTGGGCGTGGCAGAGGCGCTGACCATCACCTTGGCCAGTTCCGCCTTGCAGGAACTGGTCGGCATGGTGCTGTTTCTGCTGGTGTTGTTTGTATTGCCCAACGGCCTGTTCGGCGCGGCAGGGAGACGAGGATGAAGACTGGAATCATTGCGCTGCTGGTTCTTGCGCTGGCCTATATTGCCGTGCCCTTGCTGCTGGGCCAGAACAACTATGTCATGAGCCTGATCATTGCTTCGCTGATCATAGGCGGCATCGCGCTGGCCTGGGCATTGCTGGGCAACCTGGGCGGCATGGTCAGTTTTGGGCATTCCGCATTCTTTGGCGTGGGCGCCTATGTATCGGCTCTGCTGACCATAGAAGCGGGCGTACCGGTGATGTGGGGTTTGTTGCTGGGCGGCGTGGGCGCGGTGGTGGCTTCGGCTGTCATGCTTCCGGTGCTGCGATTGCGCGGGCCTTATTTTGCGCTCGCCATCCTGGCCTACGCCCATATCTTCAAGATCGTCGCTATTGAATGGTCGTCCGTAACGGGCGGATCAGGTGGCTTGTCTCGCATTCCCGCCTTTCCGACCGTGTTCGGCTTCGACCTGGCCGGCAAGGTGGGCAGCTACCTGATCGTGCTGACCTTGCTGGTGCTGTTCGTGCTGGCCTACCGTGCCATAAGGGGCAGTTACTACGGCATCGCCCTGCGGGCCATGCATGACAGCGAGGACGCCACCCGTGTGGTCGGCGTCAATAGCACGCTGTTGAAGGCCATGATGTTGTTCGTATCGGCTTTCATGACCGGCGTAATCGGCGCCTTCAATGTGCATTACATCAGCTTCCTGGAGCCGGACTACGCCTTCAATGGCGTATGGGTCACCTTGCCCATTATTGCGGCAATCTTCGGCGGCTATCGCACCTTGCTTGGCCCCATCGCAGGCGCGTTGACCGTCTACCTGGTCGATCAACTGATATTCAAGAACCTGATCTCGTCGGGGCACCAGCTTATTCTGGGGGCGCTACTGGTCGGGATGATTATTTTTAGTCCGCGCGGCCTGTTGCCGCTGCTGGCCACCGGCTTCAGGAGAAAACATGCTGCAACTTGAAGCTCTGACGGTGCGCTTTGGCGGTCTGACGGCAGTCGATGGCGTTACGCTTACCGCCAACCGCGATGAAGTGCTGGGCCTGGTGGGGCCCAATGGCGCCGGCAAGACGACTTTGTTCAACGCCGTGTCGGGGCTGGTGCAACCCTCGTCCGGACGTATCCATTTTGACAATGCCAGCCTGTTGAATACGCCGCTGCATCGGCGTGCTCGCATGGGCATAGGGCGGACCTTCCAGGTTCCGCAACCTCTGCACGAACTGACCGTGCGTGAAAACCTGCTGGTGGCCCAGCGTTTTGGCACCGGCAAGGTCAACGAGGCTCGCATCGCCGAAGTGCTGGAATTTACCAATCTGGCCTCACGTGCGGACCGCAATGCCGCAACCGAACTGGCGTTGACGGAGCTGAAGGCGCTGGAGATCGCCAAGGCCCTGTGCACCGACCCCAAGCTCTTGTTGCTGGATGAGGTGTTGGCGGGGCTGGAAACAGCCGGCAAGCGCCGCTTCATGACCATGCTGCAGGAACTGCACAAGAAATTCTCGGTGGGCATTTTGATTATCGAGCACGACATCGAGACCATCAGCCGCCTGTGCGATCGGGTGGCTGCTTTGGATTTCGGCCGGCTGATTTCTTTGGGTACACCCGACGAGGTCTTCAACGATCCGGAAGTGGTGCGCAGCTATACTGGAGCCCAGTCATGATAGAAGTTCAAGGCTTGCGCGCTGGTTACGGCGCCATCAATATTTTATGGGACGTGTCCATCTCGGTACGGCCGGGCGAACTCACTACTATCATCGGGCCTAACGGGGCCGGCAAGACGACGCTGCTGCGCGCCATTATGGGCCTGCTGCCCGTCAGCCAGGGCACCATCCAACTGAATGACAAGCCGCTTAGCGGCATACCCACCTGGAAGATGCCTGACCTGGGCGTCGTGATGATCCCTGAAGGACGCATGGTTTTCAAAGACATGACAATTGAAGAGAACCTGATGCTCGGCGCCTTTACGCCCAAGCATCGGGCGGGCTCGCGCCGGCAATGCGACAAGGCGTACGACATGTTCCCGCGCCTGCGAGAGCGCCGCAATCAGCGGGCCGGCACGCTATCGGGTGGCGAGGCCCAGATGCTGGCCATGGGTCGCGGCCTGATGGCCGACCCGCAGGTACTGATCATTGACGAGCCTTCACTGGGCCTGGCCCCCGTAGTCGTGAACGAATTGTTCCAGACGCTGGGGCGGCTGAAGGCCGAAGGCCGCACGATTATTCTGGTCGAGCAAAGTACCCATCGGGCGGTGGGCGTGGCCGATCATGTGTACCTGATGCAAGGCGGCAAGGTGGTTTTGTCGCAGCGTGCTGCCGAAGTCGATATGGAACAACTGCACGAACTGTATTTTGCGCACTGACAATCTCAAGGTAGCCGTCATCGGCGGTGGACCGGCCGGCCTGATGGCAGCCGAAGTCCTGGCAACGGCTGGTGTCCATGTGGATCTTTACGACGCCATGCCATCGGTAGGGCGCAAGTTTCTGCTGGCTGGCCGCGGCGGTCTGAACCTTACTCATAGCGAGCCGGCCGCCGCCTTCCTGGCACGCTATGGCGATCGATCCGAGCAGCTGGCGCCTTGGTTGCGCGAGTTCGATGCGGCGGCCTTACGGCTATGGGCCCAGGAACTTGGAGTGGAAACCTTTGTCGGTTCCTCCGGTCGCGTGTTCCCTGAAGAGATGAAGGCAGCGCCCCTGCTGCGACGCTGGCTGCAGCGCTTGCGTAGCCAGGGCGTGGACGTGCATGCGCGCCATCGCTGGACCGGCTGGGATGAGAAAGGCGGTTTGCTGATCCAGACGCCCGACGGACCGCTTAGGCAATCGGCTGACGCGGTGGTACTGGCCTTGGGCGGCGCCAGCTGGCCGCGTCTCGGGTCGGACGGAGCATGGTTTCAGATACTGTCTGACAAAGGGGTGAGGCTGCGGCCGCTGCAGGCGTCCAATGGCGGCTTTCTGGTTTCCTGGACCGAACATTTTGCCTCGCGCCACGCCGGCGAGCCGCTTAAGTCCATCGCCATGGCGCCCTCCGGCGACCACAGCATGCGTCGCGGCGAGATCATGGCGACCGCCGACGGGCTGGAGGGCGGTCTTATCTACGCGTGGTCGTCCGTGCTTCGCAAGCAGTTGCAGGAGCAGGGCGAGGCATGGATACACATCGACTTATTGCCAGACCGCGACCTTCAGTTCATTAGCAAACAGGTGGCATGGCCGCGCGGGGCGCGGTCCTGGTCCAGCCATCTGGGCAGCCGGCTGGGGCTACGCGGCATCAAGCTGGCATTGCTGCGCGAGCATCTGTCACCCGAACAATTCAATGATTTCGATAGCCTGGCGGCGACGATCAAGCGGTTGCCATTGCGCCTTACCGGCATGCGCCCGATAGAAGAAGCAATCAGCACTGCCGGCGGCGTGGCTTTCGAAAGCCTGAACGATGCGCTGATGCTCAAGGCCATGCCTGGCGTTTTCTGCAGCGGCGAAATGTTGGACTGGGACGCGCCCACTGGCGGCTACCTATTGACCGCCTGCTTCGCTAGCGGGCGAGTGGCGGCGCAGGGCGTGCTGCGATGGCTAGATATTAAATGAAAGGATGCCGTTGGCATCGACGATGGCGGCCGCGATTTGCTCTACGGTAACGCGCCGCGCCATGGCTTGTTCGCGCATGACCTGGTAGGCGTCATCTTCCGATATGTTTCTTGCCGCCATCAGTATGCTTTTGGCTTCGGCCACTTTCCGCACACCCGAGAGCTTGGCTTCCAGGCGTTGATTTTGCCTGGCGAGCGTGCGCAAACTATTGTTGACCCTGCGTGCGACGACCAGGGTGGCCAGCAAGCCGAAGGCCTTGATCGGTGAAGCGATCACGCTTTCGGCACCCACCTTCAGCACGGCTTCGATGACCGTGGGGTTCTCGTAGGTCACTACCGCTATCACGGTCGGAGACGCGGAATTTTGCGATGACGTCCAGTCGGGAAGAACCATGTTGGGCCGTACCGCTAAAAAAACGACCTCTATTCCTTCGGGAAGCACTGGGAAGGGCGGCCAGAACGCCTGGGCGTGGCAGCCTATGCGGCGCAACTGCAGGACCAATTCCTTCCCGTCCTGATCTGCTGGATGGAAAACCGCGACTCGCAAGGTCCGCAAATCGCGCATGAGTTCTGCCGTAATCAGTTTGGCATCTCGTGCTGTCGTGGTCATGGCTTCTCACTCCAGAGCGCTCAAGCCCATGGTCCAGTCTCCCAGGGAATGCGTGACCAGGTAAGGATCGGGATGAACGGCTCGGACTGCTTGCCGCACTATGGTGAATTGACCCTCCTGGTTGAGGATTCCGATGCGAGGATACAGGCAAGTATGATGATTGGATGGATCAATGCGTATACGCCCTTGCGGGGCCTCGAACTCTGCGCCCAGCAGGAAGGGCATGATGGCGTCGATGGCATCGCTGCCCGATAGACGCATGGCATTGGCAAATAGATGCACCTGGAAATACGCAGCTTCCCAGCCCGCGTTGGGCACCACATCATTCCCGAAGCGACGACGAAAATTCGACAGGCTTCGATGGTTTACGGGCGATTCTATGGATTGGAAGTAGGGGGCCGAGGTGACATGCCCTGTCGCGACATCGAATCCCATTTGCGCGACCTCGGCCTCCAGCGTCGTGAGGCTGGCTATCGGCATCTCGCGCGGCTGCAGGCCTGCTTCTGCGTAGCTTTTATATAGATACTGCGTAGAGTTGCCCACCACCGTGGAAAAAATGAAGTCGGGCTGCTTATCCTTGATATCTGCGATGATGTCTTTGAAGTCCGCCATGCCGGCATTTAAAGGCACATAGCGTTCGCCGACTTTCACGCCGCCCGGGCGCTGCAGTACGAGGTCGGTCATGATGCGATTCGATTCGAACGGATAGATGTAATCGGACCCCACCATGTAAACCCGGGCACCGTAGTTCGAGGTCATGAATTCGGCTAATTGCACGCTGTTCTGGTTGGGCGCGGCACCGGTATAGATAATGTTGCTCGAGCACTCGAACCCCTCGTACAGCGTGGGATAAAAGAGCAGACGGTTCCATTTTTCAATGACTGGCAGGACGGACTTTCGGGTGCTGGATTTATAGCAACCAAAAACGATATTGATATTGTCCTGCAGTACTAGTTTCTCGGCCAATACACGATACAGGCCTGGGGATGACGCAGGATCGTAGCGTACCGGTACGATCTCGCGGCCATTGATGCCACCTGCCTCGTTGATTTCTTCGATGGCGAACAGCGTGCCCATTAACTGAGATGTTTCGATGGTCGAAATATCTCCCGTTTCTGAAAAAAGCACCCCTACCCGTACTGGATCGCATTCGGACAATTCTTCACCTTTCAATGGTTGAAAAGCGGCCTGCGATGCAAGCGCTTGCTAGTTCTGCTGGAGAGCTAATGGCCGACTTGCCATGGTCGAGAGGACGTCTGTCTTGCTTGCTGGTGTCCGTGATTATGATGGGATTCATGATGCCTGTCATGTTTGTCATGATGGTGATGGCCACAGCCCGCATGCGCGGCCGCTACCCGGGGTTCGTGAGCATTGCGTTCGTTCAGGCCGTGGGCGATGCGTTTGTTTCCCGGCATAAGATTCAGCTGCACCGCAGTCAACATGCGCGGGGCCGCAGCTTGGCATTGTGGGCAGGTGGCCGGAAGTTCGAATTGCGCCATGGGTCGGTGTTGTTCGAAGGGGCCGCAGGTCTTGCAGAGGTAAGCGTAAAGAGGCATTTAAGTGTCCTTTGGTTCTTGGAACGAGAAGGGGGCCGCCGAAGGCAGCCCCTTTGAATCAGCTATGCATCAGGTTTCATAGGCCAGGTCGCTCTTGGGCACATGCTTGGTCGGCCCCTTGGCGTTGGGACGGATGTCGAAATCGAAGATCCTGGTCGGGATCTGCACTGCTACGCAGGCGTTGGGAATATCGACAATGCTGCTTACGTGGCCTTCCACGGGCGCGCAACTCAGTATGGTGTAGACCTGCTCGCCGGTATAGCCGAAGTTCTTCAGATAATTGACCGCGTGCATGCAAGCCTGCTGATAAGCCAGATTCACATCCAAGTAGCGCTGGTTGCCATGATCGTCGACCGAAATGCCTTCGAACACCAGGAAGTCCGAATAGTTCGGATCCACGGGGCCAGGCTCGAACATCGCCTGTTTGATTCCGTATTTATTGCAACCATCCTTGATAAGATCGACGTGCATGTCCATCCATCCGGCCATCTCGATGGCGCCGCAGAAAGTGATCTCGCCGTCGCCCTGCGAGAAATGCAGGTCGCCCACCACCAAGCCCCCATCCTTCACATAGACCGGCAGGTAAACACGGCTACCGCGGCAAAGATTCTTGATGTCGCAGTTGCCGCCGTGCTCGCGCGGAGGCACGGTGCGTGCGCCTTCCTTGGCTGCCGCTGCGAGCTCGGCGCCTTTCAGGCTGCCCAATATGACGTCTTGCGGGTTAGGTGGCAAGGCCAGCGGCGGGACGCGATTCGGGTCAGTGGCGATCAGTTCCGCTTCCCGGCGGTTCCACTCGGTTAGAAGCTCTCGAGACGGCAGGCAGCCGATGATGCCCGGATGAGTCAGGCCGGCGAAGCGCAGGTTGGGTATGTGCCGAGATGTAGCGTAGATGCCGTTGAAGTCCCAGACCGCTTTCGCGGTATTAGGGAAATAGTCAGTCAGGAAACCACCGAACTTTTCCTTGCTGAAAATGCCGGTGTAGCCCCATTCCGAATCCTCGAATGGACCGATATCCAGTATGTCGACCACCAACAGGTCGCCCGGCTCGGCGCCGCGGACGCCTACAGGGCCTGATAGATGGTGGCACGGCGCCAGATTGACGTCGCGAATGTCGTTCGCGCTATCGTTATTTTCGATTTGCCCACCGGTCCAGTCGAAACATTCGACACGGAACGATTCGCCAGGATTGACGTACGCCGCCATTGGAATGTCGCAGTGCCAGCGGTTGATGATTACCGGATCCGGCTGTTCTGTCGGCAACTTTGTCCGGTCGATGCTAATTACCTTCTTCATGGTTACTTTCTCCTAAGATACGCTGCCACGAGGCGGCACTGTAAAAGTGAAAACAAGCGGGGTATTGCCACGGCAAGCGGACACGCCTTACACGGTAAGGAAAGCGCGTATTTCTTCGACATCTACAGCGTCTTTATGCCGTTCGTGCACAATCTCGCCGCGATCGATGACTAGAAAGCGATCAGCCACCTCCAGGGCGAAACTAAGGACCTGCTCAGAAACCAGAATGGAAAAATTTCGTTCCAGACGCAGGGCGGTAAGGCTACGGGCGAGCTCTTTAATGATGGACGGCTGTATGCCTTCGGTCGGCTCGTCCAGTATCAATACCTTGGGATTGGAGACTAGCGCCCGGGCTATCGCCAACATCTGCTGCTGGCCGCCGGACAGATTGCCGCCTTTGCGATGCTCCATCTCTTTGAGCACGGGAAAGAACCGGTATATGTACTCTGGCACCACTTTGCTCGAGCTGTGTTCCATTCCGGTCAGAATATTTTCGGTAACCGTCAGCAGGGGAAAGATCATGCGCCCTTGAGGCACGAAGGCCAGGCCGGCCTTGACGCGCTCGTAACTCGGGCGTTGCTGCAGCTGTTTGCCATCAAGCGATATGGTGCCGCTGCGCGATGGGAGCATGCCAATAATGGACTTGAGCAGTGTGGTCTTGCCCATGCCGTTGCGACCCATGATGGCCACGGCTTCGCCTGCCTGCAGAACAAGCGAGGCGTCACGGATGGTATGGCTTTCACCGTAGTAGACATTAAGATCTTTTACGTCGAGCATAGTGGTCTCATGCCCCCAAATACACTTCGATGACGCGCTCGTTGCGTTGCACCTGTTCGATGCTGCCGGCGCACAGCAGGGCTCCTTGATGCATGACCGTGACTTTCCTGGCGATCTGCTTCACGAACTCCATGTCGTGCTCGATGACGATCAGCGACTTTCCATGCGAAATCTGGTTAAGCAACACAGCGGTTTGCTCGCGCTCGCGCGGACTCATCCCCGCAACTGGCTCGTCCAGCAGCAGAAGTTCAGGATCCTGGATAAGCAGCATGCCGATTTCCAACCACTGTTTCTGGCCATGGCTAAGCTTGCCGGCCTTGGTGTCCAATTCGTCGAAAAGAAAAATCTGGTTGGCGATCTCGGTAATCCGGTCGCGCACCGGGCGAGTTCGCCTGAAAAACAAAGAACCCCATACTCCGCGGCCGCGTGGGAAGGAAATCTCGAGGTTCTCCAATACGGACAGATCCTCGTAAGTCGATGGCGTCTGAAACTTTCGTGCCACCCCCAGGCGGACAATTTGATATTCGGCTGCCTTGGTGAGATCCGTGCCGCCAAACATTACGCGGCCCGCGCTCGGCTTGGTTCTACCGCAAATGATGTCGAGCAGCGTGGTCTTGCCCGCACCATTGGGGCCGATGATGACGTGCAGCTCGTTATGGTCGATGGAAAGGCTCAGGTCTTTGACAGCCTGGAAGCCATCAAAAGAGACGGTGAGATTCTCTACTGAAAGAATGGTGTTTTCCATATTGTTTGCCGGTGTGGGCCTGGAGTCGCTGTGGATGTCCGAGGTCAAGGTTGCGCTCATCATTTTGCAAGCCTCCGTACTGGGCGGTAGCGTTCCAGTAGTTGGCCTGCTACGCCTGAAAGTCCGTTGGGCATCACGAGGACGACCAAGATGAAGACCATTCCGAGAAAGAACAGCCAGCTCTCGGGGAACGTTTCTGATAGATAGGAGCGCGAATAGCCAATAAGCAGCGCACCGACGACTGCGCCGGGAACGGAAAGCCTGCCCCCTACGGCGGCATAGATCACCATTTCGACCGATGCCATAACGCCCACCACCGATGGCGCAATCAAACCCACCTGCAGCGTGTACATGGCTCCGCCTATCGAGGCGAAAACGGCCGCTATTGTGAAGATGCACGCCTTCATCATGGCAGTGTCATAGCCGGAGAATCGCACGCGATCTTCTTTGTCGCGTATGGCGATCAACACTTTTCCATAGCGCGTTCGCACGATCAGGCTAGCCAGCAACATGACGACGAAAAGAAAGCCCAGTTGTATGAAGTACAACCATGTCTTGGACTCATCTTCGAGGATGTCCATGCCCAGCAATGTGCTGAAGTTGGTGATGCCGTTAAAGCCACCGGTATCGCCTTGCTGACCGACGATAAGCACGGACATGGTCAAGGCGAGCGACAAGGTCACAATGGCGAAGTAGACACCGCTGACGCGTTTTTTGAAGATGGCATACGAGAAGCCGAACGCCAGCACTGCGGGGATAATAAAAATGGCCAGCACGGTATTGGTGAAGCTTTGAAATGGTATCCACCATGTGGGCAAGGTTTCGACGCTGCTCCACACCATGAAGTCGGGCAGTTCGGGTGCCGAGGCCTCCAGCTTCAGGAACATGGCCATCAAGTAGCCCCCAATGCCGAAGAACACGCCCTGGCCAAGACTAAGAATGCCGCCATAGCCCCACATCAGAACGATGCCTATCGCTACAAAGGCCAAGGCCAGATATTTACTGACCAGGTTCAAACGATAGGGATCAAGCCATAAAGGCAGGATCACGACCAGCAACACGCCCAGGGCAAGATAGGCAAGCAGCTCGGATTTTTTATTTAATGTGTCCATGACTACGCCCTTACCTTCGACGAGAAGAGCCCCTGCGGCCGGAAGTACAGCGCCACGATCACACACAGCAGTATGGTGACTTTTGCCATCGTGCCGCTCATGAGGTATTCAAGCGTAGTTTGTGACTGTGCAATGGTGAACGCAGACAGCGCTGTACCCATCAGGCTGGCAACTCCACCGAACACCACCACAATGAATGAGTCGACGATATAAAGCTGGCCGGTGCCCGGATTGGTCGATCCGATCATGGTGAAGACGCTGCCCGCAATCCCGGCCAGACCGGAGCCCAATGCAAAGGTCAGCGCATCGACATTTTTCGTGTTGATTCCAACGGCCGCGCTCATGGGGCGGTTCTGCATGACAGCTCGAACTTTCAAACCCCAGCGACTCTTGTACAGCAGGAGGTAAACCCCCAGGGCCACCAGAATGGTCAGTCCAATGATAAAGATGCGAGTGAGCGGCAACTGTATGTCGGCGGTCGGTTCCCAGGCGCCTGTCAACCAGGAGGCGAGGGGAACACTGACCTCTTGCGCGCCGAAGACGCTGCGATAAAGCTGCTGCAGCAAGAGGCTTAATCCCCAGGTGGCCAATAAAGTGTCGAGGGGACGGTTATAGAAGAATCTGATGAAGCTGCGTTCCAGCAGATAGCCGAAAGCGAACGTCACGGCGAATGCGGCGAAAATGGCGACAAATATATATCCGCCCATCAGCGACGGAATGTACCGATCCAGGCCTATGGTCACCAGGTAGGTCACATACGCGCCCATCGCCATCAGCTCGCCGTGAGCCATGTTGATCACGCCCATCAAGCCGAACACAATAGCCAGACCCAAAGCCATGAGTAGCAATATGGTGAACAAGCTCAGTCCACCAAAGATCTGCATGATGATGATATTTAGGCTCATTGCTGCTCCTCGCCTCGTGCGTTTTCAACTTGGCGGTCCTGCCGGTCGAGGGAAAGGCCCCTCCTGCCTGGACGGGCTTGCGCTCGTCCAGGCCAGGCATGACTGCTGGCGTAGTTTCGTTTACAGCTTGGGGAAGGGGTTGGGCGGAACCAGATCCGGTGTTTCGTGCACGATGTCGAACTGACCATCTGCGCGCGCCCGACCGATGCGTACCCGCTTCCAGACGTGGTGGTTCTTCTCGTCGAAACGCACCTCACCTTCGGGCGCGTCGATGCTTAGTCCTGCACTGGCGGCAATGACGTCATCCGGCGCGAAGGAGTTCGCCTTTTCCACGCCCTTTTTCCATAGGTAGACGGAGTTATAGGCGCATTCCATCGGGTCGCCGACGACCCGATCCTCACCGTATCGTGCCTTGAGCGCCTTGATAAACTTGGCGTTAACTGGGTTGTCCAGAGACTGGAAATAGCCCATGCAGGCATAGAAGCCCACCGCGTTATCCTTGCCGATACCGTCGATCTCGTTTTCGGATACCACGGTGGACAGCAGCGTAATCTTGGATCCGTCCAGCCCGGCAGCCCTCAGCTGTTTGTAGAACGCCACATTGCTGCCGCCAACTACGGTGCTGTAGATGCAGTCCGGGTTGGCAGCCTTGATCTTGTTGATGATCGAGGAGAACTCGGTATGGCCCAGCGGCGCGTACTCTTCACCAACCACCGTGCCGCCGAGGCTGGCGATGGTGGGCTTGGCAATCTTGTTGCACGTTACCGGGTAAATATAGTCGGACCCCACCAGGAAGAATTTCTTGCCTTTTTCCTTGGCCATCCACGTGACCGCAGCGATTACTGACTGGGTCGCCTCCTGAGAGGTGTACATGCAGCGTTTGTCCTGCTCCTGACCCTCGTAGTAGGTGGGATAGTAAAGCAGTCCCTTGGCTTGGTTGACCGCCGGCAGAACTGCCTTGCGCAGCGCCGAGGAATAACAGCCGATAATCGCCACCACGTTATCGCGACGCAGCAGGATCTGGGCTTTTTCCGCGAAGACGGGACTTTCGCTGGCGCCATCTTCGATGAAAGGAACGATCTTGCGGCCCAATACGCCGCCTGCTGCATTTATTTCGTCGATTGCGAGTTTTTCAGCATCGACCATCGCTGCTTCCGCGATGGCAAAGGTACCGGTCAAGGAATGGAGCAGGCCCAGCCGAACTTCATTGGCTGTCACTCCCTTGAGTTCTTTGGAAAGGGATAGCCCCGGAAAGGCCGTGGCTGCGGCAAGCGAGCCGCCCACTTGCATAAAGCGACGCCGTGTCAAATGATTCATTGTTGTTCACCTGTTATGTAAGTTCAAAAAGACATCCATCAGCAGCAACACAACTTCATCGACAAACACAGCCGGGTTCATGGCACTAGCGCTATACGTACGTACTTTGCCCAGCCCGAGCTACATATTCCCAATGCTGATAAGCATCGAGATCACGCCAAACGATAAAAAAAAACGCCTCACCCGGACAATAAATGTCCGGGTGAGGCGTTTTTGCCTTGCACCTAGCTGGCAACATTGGCGGCTGGTGCGAAATTTTGGTGTGTGTAGTTAGCTCGTTAAGTGAACTCTATCGGGCTGAAAAAGCCTTGTCAATCGCTTTTGACGGCTTTGCGGGTTTACCATAAGAGGCCTAGGCCGACAGGCTGATGACCGCCTGCTTCGCTATTGAGCCAGTGGCGGCGCAGGGCGTGCTGCAATGGTTTCGGCGTTCTTGAATGCCAGCGCGATCTCTGCCCGCAAGCCTTCGTCATCCCAGGGTTTGGTCAAGAACTTGTAGATTGCGCCGTGATTGATGGCGTCCGTCACGGTCTTCAGATCCGTGTAGCCCGAGAGCACCAGCCTGACGGTTTCGGGGTAGATCTCTTTCACGCGGCTGAAGAACTCGGTGCCCGTCATGGTCGGCATGCGTTGGTCCGATACCAGCACTTGGATATCGTTTTTGGCCAACAGCGAAAACGCCTCTTGCGGGGTGGTTGCGGTCAGGATGCGATAGCCATCCCGGCGCAGCAGGCGCTTTAGCGCGCGCAAGATGTTCTCTTCGTCATCCAGCAGCAACAGGCATCGCCCGTCGCCCGATTCGCCTTGCGCGCCGGGCAGCGCCTGAGCGATTTCGCGTTGCTGCAGCCAGGGCAGCAGGTCGCCCAGAGGTATGGGCCGTGCAAACAGGAAGCCCTGGAATTGGTCGCACAGATTGCGTTTCAGGAACCAGTACTGGCCTTCTGTTTCCACGCCCTCGGCGATGACTGTCAAGTCCAGATGATGAGCCAGGCTGATGATGGCGCGCGTGATGGCGGCATCGTGCTGGTCGCTGATTACATCCTTGATGAAAGACTGATCGATCTTGACCTTTTCAATCGGCAAGCTTTTCAGATAACTGAGGCTGGAGTACCCGGTGCCAAAGTCGTCGATCGAGGCCTTGACGCCCAATGCCCGTAGCTCGTTAAGCTTTTTGATGGTGCTGGCGGTGTGCTCCAGCAATACGCCTTCGGTTAGCTCGACCTCCAGGCAGTCGCCGGTCAGCTCATGGTGTTCAAGCACCGCCTTGATGTCCCGCACGAAATCCTTGCGCTGAAAGAAGACAGGTGAAATATTTACCATCACGGGAAACCGACCCACATTACGGGCCTTAAGCAGCTTGATGTCTCGGCAGGCCTGGTCCAGCACCCAGGCGGTCAAGGGAATGATCTGCCCAGTCTGCTCCGCCAGGCCGATAAAGGCCGCGGGCGGTATGGGGCCGCGCACGGGATGCATCCAGCGCAGCAGGGCTTCCACGCCGACAACGCGGCCGCTATGCCCCTCCAGCAAGGGCTGATAATGCAACGTCAGTCTATGGGTGTCCAGCGCTTGCTGCAGATCACTGCGCAGGTCCAGGCGTTCGATCACCGACACACTTAGCTCGGCCGAATACTCATGCCAGGTATTGCGTCCGTCACGCTTGGCGCAGGCCGTCGCCAGATCGGCTTGGCGTATCAGTTCCATGGGATCGCTGATGGCCCCGCGTTTTGTCGTGATGCCGGCGCTTGCTGTCAAGCGCAGCCTGGCCGCGCCGATGCGATAGGGTTTGGCGATGGTGGAGATCAGGCCGCCGGTGATACGGACCACCTCGTCCGAGCTGACCGCACTTAGAACGATGACGAACTCGTCGCCTTCCAGTCGGCAAATAAAAGCATCGTCTCCTGCGCGATCCGCAATGCGCCCGGCGACTTCCTGAAGCACCTGGTCGCCCACGTTATGGCCCATGGAATCGTTGATCAGCTTGATGCCATCCAGGTTGACCAGCACCACCCACAAGGATGCCTCGCCCTGCGAGGTGCGGGCACAGAGCCGTTGCAGTTCGGCTTCCAGGCTTTTCTTGTTGGGCAACCCCGTCAGCGCGTCATGGAACGAGGCGTGGCGTAGCACGCGGGCGCGTTCGGCCAGGATCGCGGCCGTTCCCAGCGTCCTGGCCATGATGATCGTAAACGCCAGGCAAACCAACAACACCAGTTCGCCCAACGCATCCGTAAATGCCAACAGATCGGTCATGCCGCTGCCTGCCGAAGCGCTCAGGGCGTGGCGATAGATGTCGGTCAAGGCGTACCACATCAGTACTGAGGCCAGCGTGCCCACCAGGCCAAAAAACATGACCTGCCTGTGCACCAGAGGCGAGCCAGGCATGCTGCCGTGGCTGGATCCCGCCACGGCAGCACCCGCCAGCACGCCGATGATCAGGGCCAGGTCCGCCATGAACAGGGATTGCCCGGCAAGCTGCACGAACCCCGGCGGAAAGCGCTGCACGACGGCCACCACGATGGAAGCCAAGGCAAGCACCATGGCCACTTTGCGCCAGCTTGAAGCGCGGCCGGCCATGAGCAGGGCCAGGGCCAGCAGGAACAGCTGCAAGCTGCACATGACATCCAGCCGCATTGGCGTGTCCAGCGGCAAGGTATCGGCGTGCGGCGCCATCCCGTTCATGCCGGCCAGCATGAGCAGGCCAGTGATCCCCAGCGCCACCGCCGCCAGCGTCCGCGACACGGATGGTTTGGCGGCAGACAGCAGCATGGCTGCACCGCAAAGCGCCAGCAGCGCTGCGCAGCTTGGGGCAATAAATGCGTCGGTGCCAACCAGATATGGATAGAGCAATCCGACCGCGCCCGTCCACATCAGCGTGGCGGCTGCGGTATAGAACAGAGATTGTTTGGAATTGTATTGCGGATGGCTGCCAATGACGTCTGGTCGGGGATCCTGCGGCGGCAAAGCGGGTGTTGTGGCGGTGGCGCCAGACGTCATGATAGTTCTTCCGGATCGGGGCGCCGGACGAAGACTGCATAGGAAGAGGCTTCAATCTCTTGCAGGTCGCGCAGCTTTTCAATAAGTCGTTCGGTCAGGACAGTGCCACTTTTAAGCAGCAGCGTGCCGCTATTGGCATGCAGGTCTTTGCCGGTGACCATGCCTGGCTCCAGCGCCAATACGCTGAACTCCTGAACGATGTATGAATGTGGCTCGGCCTGAGTGGCCATAATCTGGACCATCGCGATAAAACGCTCGCAAAGCGCGGGATCGTAAATGCGGCCGGCCAGCTTTTGCATCCCGCTCTGGACGTCCTCGGACGATGCGGGACGACGAACCACCAGGCCCATCTGCATCTCTACATAGTCGACCGCCAGCCGCAGGATCCGCGAGCCCAGCGGGATGGCTGGGCCGGAAAGGCCGTCCGGAAAACCGGCGCCATCCCAGCGCTCTTGATGGTGCCGGATAATGACGGCGGCGTTGCCTGCCGGCTCCAGCGCCATCAGCAGGCTTTCTCCCAATCCGGGGTAGCGCTCATAGTGATCGCGTTGCTCGCGATCCATGGCTTCGACAGGCATGGCGATAAGCGTGTCGTTCCACGAGAGCTTGCCGATGTTGTACAGGGCGGCTGCCATGGAAAGATCGTCGGTAAGCTCCGGTGGTGCCTTCTTGAATCTGCAGAAGGCGGTTACCAGCGCAAGGACTTCGCGATTCGGCTGCCGATTGGCGGGCAGCCGCTGATTGATCACGGACGAGAACACCTCGGTAGCGGTCACAAAGCTGCGGTGCAAACGGGCATGGGCCACGGTAAGCTGTTCGGCGGTACGCGCCAGTTCGGCGGTGCGTTCCTGCACCCTGGCTTCCAGCGTGGCATTGGTCTGTTGCAGTTCGGTGTTGCGTTCATGCGTTAGTTGCTGAAGCCGCTGCTGATCGCGTTTCATCTGCCGGTAAGCCAGGGCGTCATCGATCGCCTGGCAAAGTTCGCGCTCGTCCCATGGCTTGCTGATATAGCGGTAGATTCTGCCGTTGTTGATGGCCTCTATGGTGGCACCCAGGTCGGGCTGTCCAGTCAGCAGGACACGCATGGTATCGGGCCATCCACGCTGCGCTTCGGCCAGCAGGGTAGGGCCGTCCATGCCGGGCATGCGGTTGTCGGAAATGATCAGGTCTATAGTCTGGCTGGCCAGTATCCGGAGTGCAGCAGCGCCGTCCTGAACGGCGATGATGTCGTACGGCTTCAGGCGCAAGGCACGCTTCAGGCTGCTGATGACTGCCGGCTCATCGTCCACGAGCAAGATGGTAGCTTTGGTCATCCTGCGGTCTCCAGAGGGACAGCCGTCGCGCTTTGTGTTTGCGGAAGCCACAGTCGAATGCGGGTGCCCCGGCCCGGCTCGCTGTCAACTTCCGCCGAGCCGCCGTGGTGCTCCAGTATGCTTAGTGATACGGAAAGGCCCAGCCCGGTTCCCTGGCCCACGGCCTTGGTGGTGAAGAAGGGCTCGAAAATCCGGCTGGCTACCGACCGCTCCATGCCCTGGCCCGTGTCGTCCACTTCCAGCCACACCCATGGCGCCTCATGCCCGGTACGTATTGTGATCACGCCAAAGTTGTCAATGGCCTGGGCGGCATTGACCAATAAATTCATGAGCACCTGGCTGATTTGGGAAGCGTTGCATTCGACGTCCGGAATGTCGCCATACACCTTCACCACTTCCGCCTTGTACTTGACCTCGTTGGCGATGACTTTCAGGGTGGTCTCTATGCATCGGTGCAGATCCACCGGCCGGTATCCGGGTTCTTCGGGATGAGAGAAATCTTTCAGGGCGCCTATGATCTTCTTGACTCGATCTATGCCTTCTTCCGATTCGCGGATCAGGGACTCGACATCGCTGCGTATGTATTCGTACTCGGGACAGTTCCGTAGCTGACGGAACTCGTCCAGGCTTTTCACGGTGTCGACCGCATCAATCAAATTGAGCATCTCGCGTACATAGCTGGCCAGCGTACGCAGGTTAGAGAATATATAGCCTATGGGGTTGTTGATCTCATGGGCGATGCCTGCAGCCAATTGGCCTATGCCGGCAAGCTTCTCCACTTCAAGCAGATGATCGTCTTTATGCTCCAGCTTCAGAAGCAAAAGCTGCTGCTCCACCTGCAGGCGGAGCAGCCGGTTGATGGCTGACCCGAAACTACGATGAAAGGCCTCGGCATCCCGGGCATCATAAAAAAGCGCGGCGTACGAAAGCTCGTCATCGATGTCGGTAAACGGAAAGCAGACCATGCATTCGATGGCCCCGCTGGGTGTAGGAATCTGGATAAGGCCTTTGGCCGGGAGGCCGTTGTCGACAGCCCCGCGGCCGTGGGGGCCTGAAGGCAGCGCGTCAAGCAAGCATGCCTGCAGCGCTGCCGCGCAAGCTGGAAAGGCCAGTGCAAGGCTGGCCCCCAATGCCTGCCCTGCCGTCACACCGGTCCATTGCGCCATGCGGGCGTTCATGTAGCGAATGACCATGCCCCTGTCCACGATGACCAGGCCAGCGTTCGTGTCGTTATCCAGCGTATCTATTATCTTTTTCATCGATGGCTGAGGGGCTCTACATAACCGACGATTCTAGCTTACAAGCACACTACTTTTGCATACTTTTGTCATAAGCAACGGAAAAGCCACCGCCAGGTATGGCGGCTGGGCGGGTGCGGTCCGTCATCCCTTGTGCCCGCTGGGCGCAAAAAAACCCAGCGCGTAGGCTGGGTTTCTTGGGAAAAAGTGCTTACGCCGCAGCGATACACTCGATCTCAAGCAGGAAGTCCGGGTTGCCCATATCCGCAGCGATGGTCGTGCGGGCGGGGTATTCTCCCTCCTTGAAGTAGGTGCGATAGATGTCGTTCATTTTGCCGAAATCTTCCGCACGCTTCAGGATCACGTTGGCTTTGACGATCTTGTCCAGGCTGGAGCCGGCCTCTTCAAGCAAGGCCTTGATGTTGGCCATCACCTGATGCATTTGTGCGTCGAAGTCGTCCTTGGCGATCTCACGATCACCAAAAAACGCGGGCTGGCCCGAAACAAACACAAAGCCGCCGGAGCGCACTGCCGGCGAGAGCGGCGCGCGTGGGGGCGTGACTTTTGACGAAGTGATAATTTCTTTACTCATGGATATCTCCTTGATAACAATGGGATGATTGGTGGACGACGGCCAGCGCTTATTGCGCGCTTGCGTTCGAGGTCTTCACCATTTTTTCGGCCTTGTCCATTTCAGACTTCAAATGTTCGGCGAACTCGGCGGGCGTGGTGCCGGCGGGCTCCAGGCCTTGGGCTGCCAAGCGCTCGCGTATGTCGGCCAGGCCTAGAATGCGTACGAACTCGGCACTTAACTGATCAATAATCGGCTGAGGCGTGCCTGCCGGCGCAATAACGCCGTACCAAGAGTTGGAGTTGAAGCCCTTGACGCCGGCTTCCGCGAAGGTTTCCACATCGGGTGCTGACGCAGTGCGTGTGTCGTCCGCCAGGGCGATAGCGCGCAACTTGCCCGACTGAATGTGCGGAAGGACATCGGGAGTATTGGCGAACATCATGTCGACGTGACCGCCCAGCAAGTCGTTAAGCGCGGGGGCCTGTCCACGGTATGGGATATGCAGTACATCGATATCGGCCTGGGTTTTAAGCATTTCGATCGCGATATGCGGTGAGGTGCCCGCGCCGAACGAAGCAAACGACAGCTCGCCCGGTTTGGCCTTGGCCGCCGCTATGATGTCCTTCAAGCTCTTGACCGGCACATCAGGATGAGCAACCAGCATGTGCGGAGTATAGGCTACCCAGCTGATGGGCGCGAAATCCTTCACGGTGTCATAGCGCAACGACTCGTGCAGGCTGGGGTTAATGGCGAAACTGTTGGCCACCATGCCCAGGGTATAGCCGTCGGGTGCGGCGCGGGCCACGATTTCGGTGCCGATCAGGGTGCCGGCCCCGGGCTTGTTGTCGATGATAACTGGCTGCTTGAAGCTTTCGCCCAGTTTCTGGCCCAGGCTGCGGGTCAGGTTATCGAGGGTGCCGCCTGCGGGGAAGGGCACAACAATGGTAATGGGTTTGCTTGGGTAAGCCTGCGCAAGCGTAACTGACGGAACTACCGCCAAAGCGCTTAATGCAACCAGACCAAGACGAATCATGTTCAAACGCATAGCAATCTATCCTTTTACAGTATGGTGGTGACAAGTTCACCGATGGATTCAATACGGGCTCTAATGACGTCGCCCGGCTCAAGCGAGCGCGGCGGCGTCAAGGCAAAGCCCACGCCGGACGGTGTGCCGGTGGCGATGATGTCGCCTGGCTCCAAGGTCATGCCGGCAGACAATTGAGCAATGATGCTGGGTACGTCAAACAGCATGTCCGATGTATTGGCCGACTGGCGCGATTCGCCGTTGACGTCCAGCTCCAGCCCCAGTTCGTTCGGGTTCGCGATGGCTGCTTTCAACGTGACAACCGGGCCGATAGGACAAGTGCCATCCAGGGACTTGCCTTTGAACCACTGGCCATGCAGCGCTTGCAGATCGCGGGCTGTGATGTCGTTCACGATGGTGTAGCCAAAGACGTGATCCAGCGCGTTTTCGGGGCTGATATCCCGACCCGCCTTACCAATTACGATGCCAAGCTCTACTTCATAGTCCAGCATGTTGGTGTGCTTGGCGTGCCGGCTTACTTGCGCCTGGTGTCCGACCACAGTGGTGGGCGCCTTGGTAAAGAACTCCAGTGCCTTGGGAAATTCGTCGGCGGGGCGGCCGCGCGCCAGGTTGCCTTCGACAATATGTGCGCGATAGTTTCTACCCACGCAGAAGATGTTCTTCGATGGGTTGGGAATGGGCGCCAGGACGGAGAGGCCTTCCGCGCTCAGTACGGGTTTGCCGGCTTTTTCGGACTGTTCCATCAGGCTGGTCAGGGCCTGGAGGGCCGGCTCGCCAAGACAGATGGCATCAAACACTTCGTTGGGCGCTTGAACGCCGTTCAGCAGGTGGTCATAAGTAGTCCAGGCTTGCGTAAGGTCGACCACGCGGCCATCGGCAAGCATGCCGCCCAAACGCGTTGCATCGTCATGGGCGAATGTAAGTAACTTCATAGAAATTAAGCTCCTGTTCTAGTGTGGGGCGGGCCGCCCAGTGTTTGCGTCAGCAAACCCTGGACATGCTCGCGGGCCAGGCGATCGGCGAGTGCACCGTCGCGTTTTTCGATGGCATCGATCAGCGCCAGGTGTTCCGCCAGCGAGTGGCGGGCGCGGTGTAGACGCTCTATGGTCTTGCTCTTGAGCATGCCGCGATGACCAAAGGACTTCCAGATTTTTTCCAGCAGATGGTTCTCTGCCAGGCGGACAATGGCTGCATGAAAATCGACGTTGGCCTTGGCATAGGCTTCAACATGCGCGTCCACGTTGTCTTCATTGAATGGCGCGAACAGGGCGCGCAAGGCATCGACATCCCGCTGCGAAGCGTTAAGCGCGGCTTCGCGCGCTGCAAAAGCTTCGAGCTCTATTCGTAGTTTCAGCCATTCGACATAGTCTTCCAGCGTCAGGGGTGACAGTAGCGCACCCCGCCGAGGCTCCATGTTAAGGATGCCTTCCTGTCCCAGCCGCAACAGCGCCTGGCGAACTGGCGTACGACTCACATTAAGCTTCTTGGCCAGTTCTTCTTCGCGAATACGTACCGGCGCTTCGATGTTCTTGACCAAGGCAAGTACGTGAGCGCGCACCGATTCGTAGATGTCGTCCTTGTGCTCCGTGGATTTTGTCGTAAGCATACGAGCCTCTCTTTTTGTATTCGCTGTGTATTATTGTATACGATATATCATGATCGTGCACGATGGCGTGTGTAGTACAGTCAGGAGACAGCATCTGCGCGGCCATTAACGGGCCAGTTGCATCGTTTCAAGGAGAGCTCATGAACCCATTACCGCCCTGTCCCAAATGTCAGTCTGAATACACCTACGATGACGGCGTCCTGTTGGTTTGTCCGGAGTGCGCACACGAGTGGCCCAAGCATGAAGAATCAGCCGGCACGTCTGATACTAAAATTTATCGGGACTCCGCCGGAAACGTGCTGGAGGACGGCGATACCGTTACGGTAATCAAGGACCTCAAGCTGAAGGGCTCAAGCGGCGTGATCAAGATGGGCACTAAAGTCAAGAATATCCGCTTGGTCGATGGCGACCATGATATTGATTGCAAGATCGACGGCTTTGGACCCATGAGCCTGAAGACAGAATTCGTGAAGAAGGTGCTCTGACCTGGCGAGCCGGTAGCGGCCATTCATTCAAACAGGAGTAAGCAGCATGAAAGTTCTGATGATTCTCACTTCGCATGACCAACTGGGCGACACAGGCCGCCAGACCGGCTTCTGGCTTGAAGAGCTGGCCGCGCCTTACTACGCCTTTAAAGACGCTGGCGCCGATATTGTGCTGGCATCACCCAAAGGTGGGCGGCCGCCCCTGGATCCCAAGAGTAATGAGCCGGACTTCCAGACCGACGAAACGCGTCGCTTTGAGGCCGACCAGCACGCCATGGCGCAGCTGGCCGACACGGTGCGCCTTAGCACCGTGTCGCAAGCGGATTTCGACACGGTGTTTTATCCGGGCGGCCACGGCCCACTATGGGACTTGGCGGAGGACGAGCATTCCGCCGCGCTGATAGCGTCCTTCCTGGACGCGGGCAAGCCGGTCGGGCTGGTGTGCCACGCACCCGGCGTGTTGCGTCACGTCAAGACACCAGCGGGTCGTCCGCTGGTCGAGGGCAAGCAAGTTACGGGGTTCAGCAACTCGGAGGAAGCGGGCGTCGAGCTGACCGATATCGTGCCATTCCTGGTCGAAGACGAACTCAAGGCCAAGGGCGGCATCTACTCGAAGGGGCCGGATTGGGCGCCTTATGTGGTCAGTGACGGTTTGCTGGTTACCGGCCAGAACCCGGCTTCCTCAACCGCGACGGCGCAACGCCTGCTTGAGCAACTTGGCGCAGGCAAGTAAACGTAGCGCCGGCCTCTGCGGCGGCTGACAAGACGCAGAGGCCACTCCTCAGTTAAACGCTTCCCGTGGCGGCCTGCTTGCGCTTGCCCAGCCAGCGACCCACCACGACAATCAGCACAGCCCCGATAATTTCGGCTGCCAATTTAAGCGTGCCGGAAGGCTCGCCGAACCGCTCCACGATGAGGATGTCGGTGATCAGCATTCCGCCCGCTATCCAGCCCAGCAGCGCTGCCCCGAAGGTGACCACGCTGGGAAAGCGGTCGATCAGTTTCAGCACCAGCGTGCTGCCCCAGATAATGATGGGTATGCTGATCACCAGGCCGAAGATGACCAAACCCAGTTGGTGATCGGGGTGTGCGCCCTGAGCCGCGCCGGCAATGGCCAGAACATTGTCCAGGCTCATGACGAAATCGGCCACGATAATGGTTTTGACCGCCGAGAAAATGGATGCGCTGCCGCTGATGTTGCCATGTGCATCCTCTTCTGGAACCAGCAGTTTGATGCCAACCCACACCAGCAATAGTGCGCCGGCAATCTTCAGGAAGGGTACGCTGAGCAGCGTCAGTGCGAAGGCAATCAAGGCTACGCGCAGGATAATGGCACCCGCAGTGCCCCACAGGATTCCCTGTAGGCGATGTTTCGGTGACAGGTTGCGGCAGGCCAGAGCAATAACTACGGCATTATCGCCACCCAGCAGTATGTCGATCAAAATGATCTGGAACACCGCAGCCCAGCTTAGGGTTTGTAAAAATTCAAGCATAAGTCGCCCTTAGAGTTTGATGTGCGAGGGAAACGGATCTGGCCGATCGCAATAGCGTGCCTGAATGCAAAAATGGCCTGATCCGTCAGGACACAGGCCACAGCTATCGCTGGAGTACAGACCTTGCCCTTGATGGCAAGGTCTTGCTTGCAACACGGATGTTGCCCGAGCACCGGGAGCTTGCATTTACTGCAAGACAGCCGTAATGACGATGCTTCGGAGGTAAGCTACTCCCCTTGATGGGCGCCAGTATAATCTAATACTGACTGAAGTTCTTCGTTCTCGAAGTTCAATGTAAAGCGGGTGGGCGGGCCATCCTTGGTTTCTCGTATCGTCAGCGCCAGAGCGCCCCCGCACAGCGTGGCGCTTTCCAGCTTGACGGCCTGGTCAGCCACCCAGGCGCTACCCCATACCTCCTGGTATTTTTGCTGCAGCTCGACACGGTAGGGCTTGTCGTCCACACCGTCCCATTTCCAAACGCCTTCGACCTTGGCCGGCACTATCCATTTGTAGATATTGATGCCGCCCAGCTCCAGGCGTTCGTCTGCTACCCAGTCGCCCATATCGAAGCTATGTGAAACGATGCGGGTGCCGGGGCGTAGCTGGCTTAGCAGACGTGGCCGCAACTGTATATTTATTGACTCCAGCAGGTATAGCGTTACTACCGTTGCTTCGCTGAAGTCGGCAGTGAAGATGTCTTCTTCGACGAAATCAACCAGGTATTCAACACCGGCGTATCCCGCTTCGTCCATGGCGTCTGCGATACGCAAGGGGTCAATTTCGACACCAATGCCGCGGGCACCGCGGTCTTTGGCTGCCTTGATCAGAATGCGACCATCGCCTGACCCAAGATCGTAAAGCACGTCCTGTCGGCCGATCGCGGCAAGGTTCAACATGGCCTGGACGACGGCGTCATCCGTGGGCACGAACGGCACATCCAGCAATTTCTCGGGTTGTGCGGAATAGTCGTCAAGGTCGTCAATCAAGTCTCTAAACAATGGCGTTCCCTGAAAGATAAAGTCTGGGGGTGGCAGCCTAGCCGCGCTCAGGCGTGATCACGCCATGGTAGTCAGACAGCTGTTATCGTAAAAAGATCCGCTCATGCTTCTGAGCTCGCGCCACATCGTTCCATAGAATGCGGGCAAAACACCCTAATCTACGGCCGGATCTGACAAAGCTTTAGCCCTCTGGCAGCGGTTTGGCGGCACCTGCGTTCCATGTAACAATCCCCTCCAATAATGCCTTACCCATCATAGAAATGGAGGCTATAGGCTGCCAAAAGAAGGGGGGCTTTGTCTTGCACGCATCCGTTATCGACCTGCCGGCCATCAAGGTCGACCACCGTGACATCGAGGTGCAATATAGCTTTTCGATAAGCCACGCGGCACAGCGCAGCGCCAACGATATTTCCGCAGAAATTCAGACGGGTTTAGAGCGCGTAGAGCGCGAGATCCTGGCGGGGGACGATCAGGCCGCGCTGCTAGACCAGGAGATTGATCGCCTCACAAATCATGCCGACAAGGTAGACAACCTCGTAGCCGTAGGCAGCGGCTTGCTGGCCGGGCTTGTCGATATCTTCTGGGTGGGCGAGTTCGATTTTCAGCGCGGCAAGGCCTGGAGCAACCGCACTGTCAACGACTTTGTCATGAAGACCGCCAAAGCACAGGGGTATACGGGTGACCGTCTGGACGGCGCCATCAAACACCTGGAAGGGAAATTCCCTAGTCCCACAGACAACATCTGGAAGGGAAAAGACATAGGCGTGTCTGCCAAAAGTCATCATCTGGATGACCTCGCGCATCATCCTACGCCTTTGGGTCTGTTCTTCTCGATCCTGACGCAGTTCACCAAGAAAGGCTACTTCCAGAATGGCGATGGCAGTTTCCTGCCCATCAGCATTGACGAGAAAGGCTTGGAACTGATCGGTACCGACATTCCTTCCAAGATTTTCTGTGGCACCGTTAATTGGTTCTTCCATTTGGTCAGCGACATGTCCGGCAGCAATAAGACGGCGGGCGTCGGCATGGGCATCCCTGGACCGATCGTGTCCTTGTTGAAAGAGTTGTCGGCCATCCCAGGCCTGAACAAGACGGGCTTGCCGCAGAAACTGAAAGAAGTTTTTGTCAAAGAGCGCTTCGACCTGCGCAGCGAAATGGCTGTCATGCACGAGTTGGGACGGCAAGCCATGCCGGTACTGCTTAACGAGGTGCTGGTCCGCGCCTTTTACTTCATTCGGCGCCTGGTCGCCGAGGTAAAGGCCAAAGGTTCGTTCCAAAACATAGAATGGAAGCGGACGCTGCCGTGGAACAACCGCACGATTGCCCGCATGCTGACCATCGCTACCGGCACCTTCACGGCCGTGGATCTGGCCGATGCTGCCATCCGGGCAGGCATGAAGTCCGGCGGCAACATGGCAACCTTTGGTGTGCAACTGGCGCTGCGGGTGAACTTTGTCGGCATAGGCCGCTTTGCCTTTGCCGTTTACTCGGATGTTTCCATGGGGGCGCAGCGTGGCAGCTTGCGCGATGACCGTATCGCACTATTAAGCCAACAACTGCATAGTCAAAGTGCAAAAGTCTCTTATATGCAAGGCGACATGTGGCAGGCCGCCGCGCACACGGAGTCCGCGCTGCACGGGGCCGAACAGATGATGCAACAAGCCATAGAGGTTTCCGTAAGCGCCTGGAACGCGGACCGCGCCTCATTACGCCGGATTGGTGAAATGAAACCCAATCTCGACCACCATAACCCGGGACTTGTTCTCGATATTCGAGACATCCTCGCCTAATGACTACCCCCATGCCTGATATGCAGGAAGCAGCGAGCTCGCTGGATACACAGGCTTTTGCCAGCACAGCGCGCTTGCCAGAGCTGATCCGTACTCAGATGGACAAGCTCAAAGAGCTGGACGACAACGTCCAGTCCGCCCTTAGCGCAGCCGGCGACGCCGAAAGCTCCGCCAAGAAGGCACAGGCGCTGTCTGCAGATCGGGGGTTCTTTACAGACAAGAAAAGAACCGCCATTGAGGGCTTGCAAGCTGCGGGCATTGAATTGGCCAAGGCTGTGCAAACCAGCGCCAAGGCGCAAAAGACGGCATTCGAGTTTCAAGAACGTCTGGCAGAAATTTCGAGCAAGCTGTTTGGTTTGGGTCTGCAAAACATCGCGGCGCGCCAGATAGTGGTGCGCGAACTGGAAGCGCGCCTGAAGGGCGCATCTGAAGAAGAGCTTTCCGAGCTGGCACGCCAGGAACTCCTGGGTGTCGTCAGGCAGTTGAAAGAGCAGGAGAGCCTGCTGAGGAAGCAGGACGCACTGAAAGAACAACAAGACAAGCTGGCTTCCGGACTGGCGTCACACGACAAGAAAATCGCGTATTTGCTGCAGCATACCGACGACTTGCACGCCATTCTCGTCGGCAGAATTGGTGGTATGGAGCAAGACGCAAAGCGCCAAGAAGAGGACATACAGTCATTGCGACAACATATGTCGGAAAACCAGGCCCAGGTGAGCCTGGCGCTCACAGAGCATGGCTCGGCACTAGCTGCCCTTGTCGAGAGGGCCGGCCGCGTAGACTTGAAGTTGAACGACCATGCAGAACAACTACAGGTCTCTGCGAGTAAAGCCCATGGGCTGGGCAAGGTAGTGGAAGAGCGGAAAGAAGAGACCTTCGCGTTGCGCCAACAGATCTCGGAGCAGCAGCTTCTTCTGCAAGGGCTGTCCAGGGCACTGGCCTTGGCCGAGGCGAAGGCCGAACAGGCCACGGCGGGCTTGAGTTCGTCGTTGGACAGGAGAGTGAATGTATTGCTCGCTGTCTCGGTAACGATGGCGATGGGCTTGGCTGTCGCGATGTATTTTCTGCACTGACATTCCTTAGCAAACCGGACTGATAGAAAAGTGGCAGGCAAAAAAATGCCCAGCGTCTCGGCTGGGCATTTTGCTGTTAACTGGTTTGCTTGTTAGCGGCTACGATCGCCTGCGCTGCGGCCTGCTTAAGCAGACTCTGATCCGAGCCGATAATGAAGATGCTGAAACCCCGTTGCTGGAATGCCGCCACTTTGGACGCATCTGGCAGGAAGATGCCCAGCGGCAGACCGTGCTCTTGGCCTACCGCCGCCACCCTATCCACCGCCGCTTCCACGGTGGGGTCATCTATTCTGTCCACGCCATAAGACACTGCCAGGTCGGCTCGGCCGATGAAAAGTGCGTCGACTCCGGGTACGGCCGCTATATCTGCAACGTTTGCTACCGCGGTAGCGGTTTCGATCTGCACCATGACAGCGGTTTGCCGGTCGCTGCTGACAATGTGTTGGGCCAGGGTTGCGCTGCCATATCCACCAGCACGGGGTGAGTTCGAGAACCCGCGTTGGCCGCCGGCCTCCCGGTATCTTGCGGCGTCAACAACTTGCGCCGCAGTGGCTGCGTCGTCAACGTGAGGAACCAGCACGCCGTGAGCGCCGCAATCCAACGCCTGGAGAATGTGTTCCGGCCGGTGAGAAGCCGTGCGCACCATGGCAGGCATCGCATGCGCCCTCGAGGCCAGGCAACACGCATCGAGGGCTTCGCGCCCGAAGGGAGCGTGCTCCGCGTCCAGGACAAGGAAATCCAGACCCGTCCCGGCCAGAAGCTCGACGGTTTGGTAGTGCGTGGTTTTGACGAAGGTGCCAAGGGCGCGCTCGCCGCTGATCAGTGCACTACGCAGATTGATGTCGGGGGCGGCGCTTCGCACTGAAACTTCGCGGTCTTCAGTCACGCGTCGTATTCCGGGCGTGCCGGCGTGAAGACGTCCAGGTTCAATACCGGTTCGTCGCCCACCACCGTGGCGCAGTGAACAACGTTGGGTGGAACCACAACGATGCCGCCCGGGCCCAAGCGCAAGACTTCGTCGCCGACGCGAAAGTCAACCGTGCCCTGCATGATGTAGGCGATCTGCTCGTGCGGATGCGAGTGGGGAAGCACTTCATGGCCGGGCCACAGGCGGTGAAGCGCCATGGTGGCACCGTTACCGCTGAATGCTTTGCGCTCGATACCGCGGCGCGCTGTCCTCCATTCGATAGCTTCCCAGTCTATTTGTTTGATGTCCATTTTGGTACTCCGGTAGGGGCCGATTGGGGTGCGAGGCGGTGCCGCCTCGCCTTCATTCAGTGATTCGAGATGTCGAGGGATTCAATTGTTTTGGACCAGAGCTGATGATCTTGATCCAGGATTTCCGCCAGCTTTTCCGGGCTCACCGGATTAGGCACCATGCCCATTCCGCTCAGGCGTTCAGCGACATCGGGTAGGGCCACAATACGGTTGATTTCCGCGTTGATCGCCTTCACCAGTTCAGGGTCCATGCCTTTGGGGCCGAACACGCCATACCAGTTCGTCACAACGAAATCCGGCACGATGTCCGAGGCGCTGGGTACACCAGGTACCAGTTCGCTTGGTGTCGACTCCGTTACGGCGATCAGTCGTACATTGCCCGGTTCGGCGTGGCGCAACAACAGCGATGCGCCGCCCGCAAACATGTCGACTTCGCCTTGAAGCAAGGCGGTCACGGCAGGGCCGCCGCCTTTATAGGGAATATGCACCATTTCCAGGCCGGCTCTCTCTTCAAGCAGCGCCAGGGTCAGGTGATTATGTGTGCCGATACCGCCGGATGAATAATTGACTTCGCCCGGGTGGGCGCGCACGTACTCAATGAGTTCCTGGAAAGTCTGTGCCGGGAACGAAGGCTTGACCGCAATGACATTGATCGCTTGGGCCAGCATGGCGATGGGTACAAAATCTTCCATGGGTCCAAAGTTAAGCGACGTATACAGGCTGCCGTTCATGGCGTGGGTAGACATCGCCCCAATCTCGAGCGTATGGCCGTCGGGCGCCGCCCGGGCTACCCGCGCAGCGCCGATGTTGCCACCCGCGCCCGGGACATTCTCGACGATGGCATTTGCGCCCTTGTCTTTGAAGTAATGCTGCGCGATCAAGCGACCGAAGATGTCAGTGGACCCGCCCGGCGCGAATGGCACCACCAGCGAGACGGGCTTGTTCGGATAGTCAGTTTGTGCAGACACCGCTGGTGCGGCCAGCATGGTTGCCATGGCCGTGCATGCTGCGATCAGCGGTTTATAAATTCTTGGTAGCTTCTTCATTTGGATTCTCCATTAATGACCGGCCTGCCTACCTTGTAGGCGTCCCAACCATCTGGTGCTGTGTTCATAGATATCGAACGGTAATTCAGTGTAGAGAGGCGATATTCCGCCCGCAACGCTGTAGGCGACAGATTCCGCAGCGCGGAATATCGGTACAATCGGCTCTTCTTTAGCCTTCGTGGCGGCAGAACCCAGGATGATGAGAATATGGCCGTGATTCAGTCGGTGCGCCGCGCGTTCATGGTGCTTAGGGCAATGAACGAACGGCCTGTTTGGTCGTTGCAGGAGCTCGCGCAGCGCACCGGGCTGGCGAAATCCACCCTTCACCGCACGCTGGCAGCTTTACAGCAAGAGCACTACGTGCGGTCACACGAAGGCATGTACGGCCACTATGAACTCACGAGCGCCGTCACCGAGCTGAGCAAAGGCGTTGTGCAACAGAGCCGGCTCGTCGATGTTGCGGCGCCCATACTAATCTCCACGACCAAGCGCATCAAATGGCCGCTGTCGGTGGCTACGGTCAATGGCTCCGATCTTCGCGTTGATTTTTGCACCATGCCCTACAGCCCTTATGCCATCCGCCCCAGCAGCTATGGAAGACGGTACGGGCTGTTCGATTCGGCCTTGGGCCGCGCCTACTTCTCGTTTTGCGACCGGGACGAACGGCGCATCTTGTTTGACTTGCGCCGAGCACAACACCAGGACGATGGCCAGCTCCCGCCGTCGGACCTGCGCTACTTGATTCGTCAGACCCGCAAGCAGGGCTACGGCGTGCGCCGCGGGAATCGGGATTCAGAAAGTAGCGCCTTGGCCGTGCCGATCTTTGCCGGCGATTATCTGCTGGGTGCGTTGGCCTATTCCACGTTCTCTCGTACGCTGAACGACAGCGTGGTCTCTAGATTCGCGCCCATTCTTCAGGAGACGGCGCGCAGGATCGGGGATGGGTGGCTGGCGGGGGAGAGGCCGCCGGTCTTAAGTGCTATGGACTTACACGAAGCGAGAAGCAATCCGGTAAAACATACAAATTGCTACACGACGGACTTCTTATGAAACAGGATAGGCGGTACGCTTTGGCTGTTTTGGTCCTGAAGGAACGTATTATGCGAACACGTATGGTGTTAGCTGCATCTGTTATGGCAGTCTGCTCACTGGCGTTGTCTGCCCAAGCAGCGCCGCCTGAGGGCAAAGGCTCTGATAACCGGGCAAATAATTCCGGCAACCCGGACAAGGGTGGCAAGGGCAACCCGCATGCATGGGATAACTCAGGTAATAGAAATCCCGGACTTGGTGACCTCGTGTATGCCGGGATCACCGCTGTCCTGGCTCGCGAGTACGCGCTGGATTTTGGACTGAGCGGCTATTCTACGCTGCCGCCCGGTATACGAAAGAACTTGGCGAGAGGCAAGCCCATCCCTCCTGGGATCGCCAAGAAAATGGTGCCTAGCTCGCTCTTAGGTCGTCTGCCAAGACACCCCGGCTACGAATGGCGTGTAGCGGGTACTGATTTGATCCTGATCTCTGTGGCTACAGCAGTCGTTGCCGATATCTTGTACGACGTCTTTGATTAAGGAAAAGCATAAGCCATGCCTCAATGGTAATCTCGTCCCTACGGCAAGTTACCCCTTGCCGCAGACCCTTCACCCAGTGGACCTACATGCCAAAGGAGGCACAAATGGCCAAGAAGCTATTGATGTTGGTGGGAGATTACGCAGAAGACTACGAGACCATGGTTCCGTTCCAGGTCTTGCTGACAATCGGCCATATCGTGCATGCTGTCTGCCCCGACAAGAAGTCGGGCGATTCGGTGATCACTGCCATACACGATTTTGAAGGCGATCAGACCTATAGCGAGAAGCCGGGTCATCGATTCACTCTTAACCACGATTTCGACGCGGTGAACCCGGCCGACTATGACGGTTTGGTAATTCCGGGCGGTCGCGCACCGGAATACTTGCGCATGAACGATCGTGTGCTGGACATCGTGCGTCACTTCAACGACGAGGGTAAGCCTATTGCAGCGGTCTGCCATGGCGCGCAGATTCTGGCGGCGGCCGGCATACTTAAAGGCCGTACCTGCTCGGCGTATCCGGCCTGCGCGCCCGAAGTGCGGCTTGCCGGGGGCACCTACGCCGAGATCGCCATCGATGCGGCCCATACCGACGGCAACCTCGTCACGGCACCGGCCTGGCCGGCGCATCCGGCGTGGATGGCGCAGTTCCTTAAGGTGCTGGGCACCAGGATCGAGCCCTAGCACGCTGTTCACAATGCTAGAGCGATCTCATCTTGAAGTTCTGCGGGCGGTTGAAAAGCACGGTACCGTCACGGCCGCTGCCGAATCGCTTCACCTGACGCAGTCTGCGTTGAGCCACACGATCGCCAAGCTCGAACGGCTTTTTGGTGTGCCGCTCTGGCTGCGGGAGGGCCGTTCCTTGCGGCTCACGCAGGCGGGGGAATATCTGCTGGCCATGGCGCAACGCCTGCTTCCGCAATTCGAGACCGCCGAAGCCTTCCTGAAGCAGTATGCGGAAGGCGAACGCGGCACCTTGCGCATAGGCATGGAATGCCACCCCTGCTATGAGTGGCTATTGAAAGTAGTGTCACGCTATCTGGGAGACTGGCCGGATGTCGATATCGACGTGAAGCAGAAGTTTAGCTTCGGCAGCATGGGGGCGCTCTTCAATCATGAAATTGATCTCATCGTCACGCCCGACCCATTGCTCACTCCTGGCGTCAGCTATCTGCCCGTCTTCGACTATGAACAGGTGCTGGTGGTGGGGCGCGGGCATGCGCTTGCGACGCAACGCCATGTGCTGCCCGCTGATCTCGTTCCAGAGACGCTGATCACCTATCCGGTCGAGCCGGCCCGGTTGGATGTGTACAGCCAATTCCTGCTGCCAGCAGGCGTGATGCCGCGCCGTCACAAGACGTTGGAAAGCACCGATATCATGCTGGAGATGGTGGGGGCAGGCCGCGGTGTGGCAGCCCTACCCCGATGGCTGGTGCTGGAGTACGCAAAACGTGTGAACATCGTGCCGGTGAGCCTGGGCAAGCGCGGCATACACAAGCAGATTCATCTGGGCCGCCGTGGCTCAGATCACGAACCAGAATATCTGAAGGCGTTCATAGACGTCGCCCGGTCGATGACTGTCGAAATGCCGGTCTCTGAATAGGTGGTGGGAAGCGCTCGAGCGTTATTGATGATGATATTTCATATAACCATGAAATAATACCATTTTACTTCATGTATTGCTCGCGGTTAGCATCCGTTGTTCACCAAAAAACTCTCGAGCCGCCCAGGAAAACAGGGTGAGCGCTGGCCCATCAAGCGCCGCAAAGACCACTTCATGAAAGACAACATCACACGCCCACTTCGCTTAGTCGGGGTTTCAGGTGGATTGCACCCCACTTCAAAGGCAGCAGCCTTGACAAAGCGCCTTCTGGAACTGATTGCTGACCAGGTTCACGTCGAACAGCACTTGATCGAATTGGGCAGGCTCACGCCGCAATTTGCCAGCGCGGTCAGCCGATCCCAATTGCCCGATGCCGTGGAGGCTGCGCTCACAGCGGTTGAACGGGCTGACGTGCTGGTGGTGGCTACACCAGTCTACAGGGGCTCGTACACCGGGTTGTTCAAGCACTTTTTTGACTTCGTTCACCAGGATGCTTTGATCGACAAGCCAGTGTTGTTGGCCGCGACGGGAGGCAGTGAGCGTCATGCATTGATGATTGATCACCAGCTACGGCCACTTTTCAGTTTTTTCCAGGCACGCACGCTCCCCATTGGGGTTTATGCCACAGACAAGGACTTTGAAAACGGACGGCTACAGGATCGGGCGGTGATTCAGCATGCAGCACTGGCAGTTCAACGCGCCTTGCCCTTCTTGGAATTCACGCCACCAAACGTGTCTGGCAACCGCCCACTGGATGATCTGGCTTGCGTCCACGCGAGCGCTGCGTGAAGGTACCGAGCTAGATTTATTGATTGTTAAGATTCAGGACACCACAGCAAATGGAAACAGAATTCCTTTATACCGTTCACAGCATTGCCTTTGATGAGAATTATCGTCCAGCAGATGCGACCCGTCTTACGACAAATTTTGCGAATCTGGCCAGGGGGAGAACCGCCAGGAGAATCTGCGAAACACCTTGAAGATGATTGATAACCGCTTTAATAGCCTGGCGCACTGGGATAACCCCACCGGTGATCGCTACGGTGTTCAGTTGGAAATCATCTCTGTGGAAATGAGCCTTGGTGCCGACAGGAATGGCGGTGCGTTCCGGCTGATGGAAGTGCTAAGACCGAATATTCTTGACAAGAAAACCGGAGAGCGCACAGAGGGGATAGTAGGGAATAATTTCTCTTCATATGTGCGTGATTATGATTTCAGCGTTCTGCTACGGGAACACAATAAAGATAAGCCTATTTTCGAGGTTCCTGATGACTTCGGAGATTTGCATGGAAAGTTGTTCCAGCAATTCCTGAACTCGGAAGCCTACAGAAAGCACTTCCGCAAACTGCCAGTTATTTGTCTGAGCGTTTCCAGTAGCAAGACCTATTACCGGACAGAGAACCGGCACCCCGTATTAGGGATGGAATATCGGCAAAGCGAAGCGTCATTGACCGATCAGTATTTCGGGAGAATGGGCATGCGGGTACTGTACTTTATGCCGCCTGGCAGCGTGGCTCCCTATGCTTTCTACTTCATGGGTGATCTGTTGAACGATTACAGCAATCTGGAACTGATAGCGACCATCAGCACCATGGAAGCCTTCCAGAAGATATACCGCCCTGAAATCTACAACGCCAACTCGACGGCCGGCAGCGTCTTTAAACCCAGCCTGGACAACCAGGACTGCTCATATACAAAAATCATCTATGACCGGGAAGAGCGCGATCATTTGGCGGTGAAGCAAGGGCAATACGCAGAAGCGGAGTTCATCAGCCCTCGCCGCGACTTCCTTGAGCAATGGGTCGCCGACTACGCACTTTAATCATCTACGACATACGAGAAAAAATCATGGAAAAAATATTACCCACATCCACAGCAGGCAGCATGCCTAAACCGTCCTGGTTGGCTGAGCCCGAAAAGCTCTGGTCGCCCTGGAAGCTGGAGGGAGACGCGCTGATCGAGGGAAAGCAGGACGCGCTGCTGCTGGCACTAAAGGAACAGCAACAGGCCGGTATCGACATCGTCAGCGACGGGGAACAGACTCGCCAGCATTTTGTGACCACCTTCATAGAGCATTTGAACGGCGTCGATTTTGAAAAGCGTGAAGTCGTCAAGATTCGGGATCGCTACGATGCAAGTGTGCCGACAGTCGTGGGTGCGGTAAGCAGGTCAAAGCCGGTCTTCGTCGAAGACGCGAAGTTCTTGCGCCGTCACACGACGCAACCGATCAAGTGGGCACTGCCAGGCCCCATGACGATGATAGACACGCTGTACGACAACCATTACAAAAGCCGCGAAAAGCTCGCCTGGGAATTTGCCAAGATTCTGAATCAGGAGGCCAGGGAGCTGGAGGCAGCGGGCGTCGACATCATCCAGTTTGATGAGCCCGCCTTCAATGTGTTCTTCGATGATATGAATGATTGGGGCGTGGCAGCCTTGGAAAGGGCGATTGAAGGGCTTCAGTGCGAGACTGCCGTGCACATTTGCTACGGATACGGCATCAAGGCCAACACCGATTGGAAGAAGACGCTTGGGTCGGAGTGGCGCCAGTACGAAGAGTCATTCCCGAAGCTGAAGAAGTCCAATATCGACATCATTTCTCTAGAATGCCATAACTCGCATGTGCCGATTGATTTACTTGAACTCATACGTGGCAAAAAGGTGATGGTAGGCGCCATCGACGTCGCTAGCAAAACCATTGAAACGCCTGAGGAAGTCGCTGCCACCCTACGAAAGGCGCTTCAGTTTGTGGACGCTGACAAGCTGTATCCTTGCACCAACTGCGGCATGGCGCCGTTGTCTCGTGCCGTGGCAAGAGCGAAGCTCCAGGCTCTTACGGCCGGAGCGGAAATTGTTCGGGCAGAAATATCAATCTAAGCTGAAAATGCCGCCGACTTCGAAAGAAACTCATCCGGGCACCCGTTGATCGTTCCTTACCATTTGAGCTGTACCCCGCCATAGACCGCGATACCGGTGCCAAGATTGAAGATCGCCGACGAGGCATCTGCCGTTCCGGCTATCGCAACGTTGGCGATGTAACGCTTGTCCAGGAGGTTGCGCCCCTCCAGATAGAAGGACGTCTTCGAGTCGGGCGCGCTATATCCAACCCTTAGGTTCAGCAAGGCATAGGAATCCACTTTCACCTGATTGGCGTTGTCGGCGAAGTAAGATTTCGGCATCCATTCGACATTCGGGCCCGCGTAGAACCCGCTAGGATACTTGTAGAGCACTTCAGCGCGCAGGTGCTGCGGCGGTACGCCAGGCAAGCGGTTATTGCCGTAGCGGGAGTCATTGTCGAAAAAGAAGTCGTTGTAGGTGTACGAGGCGTTAAACCAGAAACGGTCTCCAGGAACGATGCCCGAGCTCAGAAAGACGAAACCAGCGCCTGCTTCGATCCCTTGATGCACGGTGTGGTCGGCATTGACAACCGTGCAAGGGCTCCAGGGCGCGGTAGTCAGGCATTGCAATTCGTTCTTGATCTCGGCGCGATACAGGGCCAGCTCCCACCAGCTCTCTGGCCGCTGCCCGCGCGTACCGATTTCATAGGTGGTCGCCGTCTGGGCATCTACGTTTGAACTGATAGGCGAGGAAAAGAAGTTGGCGTCAAAGGTCGGCACTTCGGCGCTGCGCGCCCTGGGGCCGCCGGAAACGAATCGATCTTACGAACTGGGAGCGGACTACGAACAAGGGCGATGGTCGGCTAGCGCCATGTTGTTCCGCAACGATGTTCGCAATCTGGTAGAAACCGTGCGTCAGCCCAGCTGCGATGTGCGCGGGCGGGTCTGCCTGGAATACGAGAACCTTTCCCGCGCCCGCCTGCAGGGCCTGGAACTGACGGCGGGGGTGAATATCTCCCGTAAATGGAGACTGGACACCAACTACACCTATCTGGATGCGCGGGACCTCACCAACGATGAACGCCTGGCGGACCGTTCCCGTTATCGTGCCAACGCCACGCTGGGCTGGACGCCAACGGAGCAGCTAGGCACCCGTGTTCGGGTCGAATATATCGGCGAGCAGTACCGCTCGGCGATTCTGGAGGAGCGCCCCGCTTATACGTTGCTGCACTGGTATGTGGATTATGAAGTCCACCGCAACCTCAGTCTGCATGCAGGTATCGAGAACCTCACCGACAAGCGCCTTGCCAATGACGACGCGAGCATCTATGGTCGGGCAGATGAAGGTCGACGTTATTTCATCGGCCTGACGGCGAGCTTCTGATGGCTGTGCTGTCGAAATACCAGTGGCTGTTGTGCGGCAGCCTGCTGGCCGCTACCTTGGGTTTGCATCCCGTGCAGGCCGGCGAGCCTGCTTTGCCTGTGGTGCAGGTGCTGCATAACGACTTTGTTTCTGCCGAGAAGTTCCAGCGGCTGGAGCGGCCGGCTGCCGACTCGGGGCTGGCGCTGCGTCACCTCAACGTCGAGAAGAGTACGCCCGAAGCCTTGCGCCAGGCTGTCGCCCTTGCGGCCTTGGTGGTGCTTGATGTCCCCCGGCCCGGCGACCGCAGCATGGTGGAACAGCGCCTGGAGCAAGCGGCGGTCGATCCTGCCCGGCCCCGCCTGACCGTGGGTGGCGGCAGACCCGCCTGGGAACGCATCGTGCCGGACTATGCCGGTCTCCTGGCAACCCACTACGCAGCCGGCGGCCAGGAAGGCTTCCGGCGCTTCTTCGCATTGGTCAAGAGTGTGCATGAAGGCGCTGCGCCGTCGCCCGATCTGCTGGAACCTGCCCGCCGCCTGCCGTCCACGGGCTTCTATCATCCGCAAGCGCCGCAAATATTCACCCGACTGAATGACTATCTGGACTGGCAGGCAGGACGTTCGCAAAATATGGTGTCCACGGGGCGTGTCGCCTTCCTGACTCACCCTGGCCCTGTTGCCGACATGCTGACCCGCGACCTGGATGAACTGATCGGGCGTACGGAGGCCGCGGGGTTGATTCCTGTGGTGTTCTGGTTTGATGCCACCGCGCCGGAAGGGTTGGCCGGGGTGTTGGGTTCAGGCGAGATTGATGCGCTGGTCAATCTCGGGCATATGCAGAGTGGCGCGGCACGCAGTCGCGACTTTCTCACGCTTGATGTGCCGGTCATGCAGACCCTGCGCTTTCGTGAAGGCGAGGCTGCAGAATGGCCCGCCGCTGTCAGCGGCGTGTCGGCGCGTACGACCGCGGTATTTCTGGCGGGGCCGGAAGGCTGGGGCCTGAGTGACCCGGTCGTGCTGTCGGCTCGTACCGACGGTGTGCAGGACGTGTTGCCGGAGCAGGCCGATGCCTTGATCGGCAAGCTGAAAAGCCTCGCCGCCTTGCGTCACACCCCTGCAGCGGAAAAGAAACTGGGGTTGATGTTCTGGAACTATCCGGTTGGCGAACAGAATCTGGGGGCGTCCAACCTGAACATTCCGCGCAGCATTCTATCGATTCAAGGCGCACTGGCGGATCAGGGCTACGACAGCGGCCAGGCCGTAACGGAAGGGCAGGTCATCGCGACGGCGCAGCGCATGCTAGGCGCCTTGTATGGCAGCGTATCACTGGATGCGCTGCTGGCCGAAGATCTGGCGGGTTTGCTGCCGCTGGCGGATTACAAGGACTGGCTGGGGGCGCTGCCGGCAGCGCGTCGCCAAGACATGCTGCACTTCGGCCCGCCTGAACGCCATCAGGCCGTACGCGAGATCGACGGCATACGCTACTTCGTGATTCCGCGCTGGCAACTGGGTAATCTGCTGATCATGCCGCAGATGCCGCGCCATCCTGGGTCGCACAAGCACTACCATGACAGCGCCACTGCGCCGGACCATCTTTACATGGCCGCCTATCTGTACCTGAAGAAACAGGCAGCGGTGCATGCCTTGATCCATCTGGGTACCCACGGTACACAGGAATGGTTGCCCGGCAAGGATCGCGGTCTGTCCGCCCACGATTATCCCTGGCTGGCGGTGGGCGACCTGCCGGTGTTCTATCCCTACATCCAGGACAACGTCGGTGAAGCCATTCAGGCAAAGCGGCGCGGACGGGCGGTGACGATCAGCCACCAGACGCCGCCGTTTGCGCCTGCCGGTCTTTATGACCAGTTGCGCGATCTGCATCACCTGATTCACGAGCATGGGCAAGCCGATGAAGGCATGGTCAGAGAGCGGCTCGCCGCGCAGATTCGCAAGGCGGCTTTCGAAGCCGATCTGCATGCCGACCTGGGCTGGAGCGAAGAACAGGCCGAACAGGATTTTCCCGGTTTCATGCAGGCGTTGCACGACCAATTGCACGAACTTGCCCGCAGCGCCATGCCGTTGGGCCTGCATACCTTTGGTCAACGTGCAGACGAAGGCCAGCGTATCAGCACAATTTTGCAGCAGCTGGGCGAACCGTTCCTGACGGCGCTGGGCGTCGATCAAGAAGAGTTGTTCGTGGCCGATGCTTCGATGCTGCCGGACAATCCGGCATATCAGGCCGTGCAGCAGATGTTGTCGCCTGCAGCCACAGTTTCGCTGCCCGAAGCGGTGGCTGCCTTCACCGAGCGGGCGCAGCAACTCGACCAGCGCCTGCGCGACACCCAGGAAAATGAGGCCTTGCTAGCCGGGCTGGCGGGCCGCTATGTGAAGCCAGGAAGCGGCGGCGACCCGATCCGCAATCCTGATGTCGAGAGCGGGCGCAATCTCTATGCCTTCGAAGCCGACAAGATCCCGGCCCGCGCTGCGTATGAATCCGCAGCGACGGCCTACGCGCAACTGGTAGCGGCCTTTCGTGCCGAACATGGCGGCGCGTGGCCGCAGAAAATCGCCTTCAGCCTGTGGTCGTCCGAGGCGATCCGCCATCTGGGCGTGACCGAAGCGCAGATTCTGCACGCACTGGGTCTGCGCCCGATATGGGATGCCGGTGGCCGCGTATTGGAGTTTGAAATCATCCCGGCGACCGAACTCGACCGGGCGCGCAGCGATGTGGTGGTGCAGGTCACCGGCGTGTATCGCGACCAGTTCGATCATTTCATGCGCCTGCTCGACGATGCGCTTGCCCGACTGGCCGAACTGGATGAGCCCGATAACCCTATCGCTGCCAACAACCGCCGCATTGCGGATGCCCTGGAACAACAAGGCATGCCGGCAGGGGATGCGGCCGACGCCGCCCGCTATCGCATCTTCGGCAATGAGCCAGGGAGCTATGGCACGGGCGTGCCGCAGCTGGCGTTGGCTTCCACCGAATGGGAAGACACTGCCGTGCTGGCCGAACAGTTCCTGTCCAGCAGCCGCCACGCCTATGGCAACCGCGCTGCGGGGCCAGATTCCGCCCAGGTCAATCTGCTGGCTGAACAGTTGCGAGGCACGCAGGCGGCGGTCATGTCGCGCTCCTCGAACCTGCATGGTGTGTTGTCCACCGACCATCCGTTTGAGTTTTTGGGTGGATTGTCGGCGGCCGTCCGCCATCTCGACGGCCAAGCGCCGCAGCTGCTGATCTCCGACCTGCGCAGCCGCGAAGTGCGCACCACCGGGCTGGCGCGCTTTCTCGCTGATGAGATGCGCGTGCGGTATCTCAACCCGCAGTGGATCAGCGCCATGAAGGCGGAAGGCTACGCCGGTACGCTGGAAGTGCTCAACGTCACCAACAATCTGTTCGGCTGGCAGGCCCTGGACGCTTCCACGGTGCGCGACGATCAGTGGCAGGCGCTGTTCGACACCTATATTCATGACACCCGTGATCTCGGCACCCGTGAGTGGTTCGAGCAGCATAACCCCACCGCGCAGGCGCAGATACTGGAACGCATGGCTGAAGCCATCCGCAAGGGTTACTGGAATGCGTCGAAAGACACCCGCCAAGCCCTGGCGAAGCGTTGGCAAGAATTGGAAGACTTCGGGCTGTCTGCGCTACCCGCAGTAGAAGCCGGTAGTACGGCGTCCGGGCAGGACACGCCTGCGGCCCCCACCGACGTACAGCCAGCCCTGGAAAGCGTGCAGGGCCAGGTGCTCGAAGCCGTTGAGCCGCCCGTACACGACGATTCACGCCAGCACTGGGTGCTCGCCCTCATGTTGCTGCTGATCGTCGCCGGCGGCTTACGGCAAGCCTTTCTCCCTTCATCACGACCTCTCTTCCGAGTATGAAATGAGCTTCTTCTCTTCTATAGAAAACCTGCTTTACGATGTCTCGCGCTTGTTTCTTGCACCGGTGATGCTGCTGATCGCCGCTGCACTGACCTATGCGCTGGTGATGCTGGGCGGCTTTGCCGTTGAAGCGTGGCAGCGGCGCAAAAGCACTCACCCGCGCGAACTTCTTGTCCATGCACAGTCGCAGGGTAGTGAGGTGGTCGGCGATGATCTGGAACTATGGATACTGCAACGGCTGGAATGGCTGCGCATCGTCTCGCGCACCGCGCCGATGCTGGGCTTGATCGCGACCATGATTCCCATGGGGCCCGCCCTGCTGGCGCTGGGCGGCGGCAATGCCGCTGAGGTAGGGCGTAACATGGTCGCCGCATTCTCGGCGGTGATTCTCGCCTTGCTGGCGGCCAGCATCTGCTTCTTCATCCTGACCATCCGCCGCCGCTGGCTGCTGCAGGATTTGCGCGAACTGGAACGTGGCCGCCAGGCAGCAGGGGCCGCCTGATGCGCTTTCTATTTGAAGAAGACACCGACCCGATGCTGTCGGTCGTCAATCTGATTGACGTCTTCCTGGTCATCATCGGTGTGTTGATGATCGTGATCGCCCAGAACCCACTCAACCCCTTTTCCCAGGAAGACGTGGTCGTTATCGAAAAGCCGGGCGATGCCGATATGCGCATCACCATCAAGAACGGCCAAGAGCTGACGCGCTACGAATCCAGCGGCGAGACGGGGGAAGGGCGGGGGGCACGCGCAGGTGTCACCTATCGTTTGGACGACGGGCGCATGATATACGTGCCAGAGAGTGAGGCCGGCTCGTAAGCGGGTTTGAGTTTCGGTGCGCTGTATCGTTCGACATTGTCTGGGCGCCAAAGGCGTAGTGCGTTGTAAACTATGCAGATGGTCACATCGCGAAAATCTTCCGCTAAAACAACGGCTTCAGCTATCGCCTCGCGACTTGAGGCGGCCCATGCGCATTGCCGAGCCCGCGGAAGTCGGCTGACGACTCAACGTAAAGAAATTTTGGAGCTGCTGCTGCTACGTGGCGGGTCGGCGAAAGCCTATGACTTGCAGGATGACATGCGCGCACGTCACGGTCGAGTGGCACCTTCGACCGTTTATCGCGCCCTGGAATTCCTAATGGCACAGCATTTGGTGCATCGCGTCGATGCTTTGAACACCTTCATTGTGTGTAATGCCGATCATGTCGCACATCACCCCCTGTTGCTTGTGTGTTCGAATTGTGAAGCTGTTACTGAGCTGCAGGACGACGCAATCTATAAGACTGTGCAAAGCACGTTGCGCCACGCGGGCGCCAGCTTTGTGGAGTCGGAGATTGAGGTGAAGGGCATCTGTGGAAAATGCCAACCCCAACAGCGGGAAGCTCGTTAGGGAAACATTCCTACAGCAAAAGGCGCGGTATGCCGTCGAAATGTCCTTGTCGCTGCCCAATAGCACTTCATGCGGAAGGCGGTTGTGACCCGCCAGGTGGCTTCAGTCACTTCAGGAAAAAATCAGGAATAAACGTCACAATCGGAGGCACATATGCGGATAAAAGTAGAACCGCGAAAATAGCCGCAAGATATTTCGGGAGATAGCGGCACGTTTCGACGAATGATGACTTGGCAATGCCGGACGTAATAAACAACAGAACACCTACCGGTGGCGTTACACCAGCGAACACCAGAGTAATGACAGCCACGACACCAAAGTGAACAGGGTCGTATCCCATTTGGGCCGCTATCGGAAACAAAATAGGGATCAGGATGATCGCAGCCGCGACTGTCTCTATAAAGCACCCCACGAGCAATATAAAGATGATGATCAAAAGCATGATCACGTGTGGATTCGTTGACAAGGTCGTGAGATATGCAACGATTGACTGTGGCACCTGCGCGGCGGCCAACAGCCAGGAGCATACGGACGCCGTGGCCACAATCAGCATGATCATGGCCGTACTGGCACATGCGTCCAGAAATATCTGGTGCAGGTCGCGCCAAGTGATTTCTCTATATACAAACAGCCCTATCAATATGGCATAGAATGCCGCCACCACGCCCGCTTCAGTCGCAGTAAAAAGCCCTCCAAGAATGCCTCCGATAATAACCACCGGAAGAACCAATGCCCATATGGCATCCTTGGTTACCTTCAAGCGGACTGCCGGCGAAGCCTTCTTCTCTCTCGGAAGATTGAATCTAATACTATCGTGACGAGTCACAAGCATCAGGGCAACAACGATTGCGATGCCCGGCCCAATTCCGCCTAGGAATAGCTCCGAAATCGAAATCCCCGTCAACGATCCGTATATGATCATGACAAGGCTGGGGGGATGATCGGGCCCAGTGCCCCGGCGCAGGCCTGAAGCGCGGCCGCCCACCCCCTTGGATAACCCTTTTCCTTCATCGCGGGAATAAGTAGAGAGCCAATGGCTGCCGTATCCGCAGCCGCAGAGCCGGATATTCCGGCAAAGATAGCGCTCGCCAAGATCCCGACCATGGCTAGTCCGGCCCTAAAGTGCCCAACTAGGGCATAGGCAAAATCCACGAGCCGCTGCGACGCTCCTCCCTTGCTCATCACCTCGCCCGCAAGAATGAAGAAAGGAATCGCCATCAGGGGGAACGAGTCGATATTTACGAGCATCCTCTGCGGCACCACCACCATAGGCAAAGAGCTACCCAGCAAGAGCCCGACGACACCAGCCAAACCCAGGGCGAAGGCTACCGGAATCCCCACAGCCATGAGGACGATGCTGCTAATTAGTATGTAGGCTCCCATGGAACTCACCTTTATCCTCTTGGGTTATGTTGTCGCTACCGTCAATCGTGTTGGTGATCTTGAAAATCAAGACGGCCAACATTCCTATCCCGCCCACAGGAATTGCCATATAAACAAGCCCCATTGGAATCCGCAGGGCTGCACTGGGCGTCCCCCAAGTCGCTCCCACAATGCGCCAACCGTAGACAATCAACACAAGAAGGAATACGCCCGTAAGGACCTTCGTCAATAGGTCCAGAATCCTTTTGGAGTTATCCCTGAGCATTGATGTCAGGATATCGACCTCAATATGCATCCCACGATGAAACGCAATAATGGCCCCGAGGAACGAAACCCATACGAACAGGTATCGGGCGAGCTCCTCGGACCAGACGAGCGAATCATTGAGGACGTATCTGAAGAAAACTTGCAGCAGGGACACAGCGACCATCAGGCAAAACAATGAGGAACATACATAACCCGTGAGCCGAATAAATATCTTCTCAAAGCGCTTCATGGATATTGGCGATGCCCTTCTGTATTCAGTCACTTGGCGGTCCGGACTTTGTCGACGAGCGCGGCAGCGTCATTTTGGTCAGAGAACTGCTTATACATGGGGGCCACCTTATCTTGCAGCGGCGTCACATCGAGCGTATTGACTTGCATTCCGGCGGCAGCCAGCCTCGTCTCGACCTCGTCGACCTGTTGCTGAATCAGACCACGCTGGTATTTCGCACTTTCCTGACCGGCGGCAACCATCGCATCCTGTATATCCTTAGGCAAACTGTTGAATTTGGCGGCCGAGATGAGCAAGACACCTCCTTCCCAACTATGCCCTGTTTTTGACAGAAATTTAGTCACTTCGTCCATCCTGAACTGCTCAACCACCGGCGATGAGTTCTCGAAGGCGTCGACCACCTTGGTTTGCATCGCCGTGTAGAGCTCACCCCAGGGCAGAGGGGTCGGATTGGCACCCAGAATCTTGAACGTATCGATGAACAGAGGTGCTTGCGGCACACGGATTTTCAAGCCTTTGAAGGACTCAATGGAGGTAATGGGGGCGACATTGGTTCCCACGTTGCGAAACCCCAGCGCATAGACACCTAGAGCCTTTAGCCCCTTGTCCTCTTCCAGTTGGGCGAACGTTTCATCCATGACTCCTTGATTCAGGACCGCATTCACCTGACCCCAGTTTTTGAAAATGAATGGCAGATTCATCACCGCGAGCTTGGGCTCATAGTTCGTCAGGACGCCGAAGGTGGTCACGCTCATCTCTTGTGATCCGAGTGTCAAACCTTCGGTGACATCGCGCTCGTTACCCAAAACGCCGTTATCAAATACGTCGATTTTTACTCTATCTCCGACCTTCTGCTGCAAGATCTCGACGAACTTTGCAACACCCGGCCCATAGCCGTCATCCGGCTTCTGGTCATGCGCAAGCTTGAGGACCGCCTCAGGTGCTGCGGAACTGGTGCCGTAACCGGCCACTAAACTGATTGCTACAAACGCTGTTGCTGCCAATCGTTTTACTTGTTTCGACATGTCGGCTCTCCTCTCATTTAACCCGAAAGCGGGATACAGTTTCCTCGTTCAATTCAATTCCAAGCCCCGGTTCAGACGGCAGATACACCACGCCTTTCTTCACAGAAATCGGATCAATCAATAACTCGTCGCGCAGGGGATTCTCATCCTGAGTGAGCTCAATCAGTTCACAGTTGCTGATCGCCGCACCGAAATGAAGGTTTGCGGCGAGCGACACTGCGGATGCCGAGAAGTGCGGTATGACCGGCTTGTTCCATGCGGAAGCGAGGGTTGCAATCCTGAGTGCCTCAGTGATGCCACCGGCCCAGATCGCATCGGTCTGCACAATATCGACCGCATGCCGTGCAATAAAATCACGCATGCCGAAGTGGGTGAGCTCAGTCTCATATCCGGCAATCGGAGTATCAAGCAGTTGAGCCAGACGAATGCTGTCTTCGATATGATCGCTGGAGACCGGCTCCTCGAAAAAAGCTATTCCTAGATCCTCGAACTTGCGGCCCATCTCCAGCGCAGTATTGAAGTCCCACACCGCGTTCGCATCAACGCCCAGACGGAGCTTGTCACCGATGACGTTCTGCACCTGCTTGATGCGCTCAAGGTCGACATCCAGCGGTGCTGCACCGACCTTCATCTTCATCATGGTGAAGCCTTGATCAAGGTAGCGTTGCGCTTCTTCCGTCAAAGCATCGATCCCGCGACCTTCTAGGTAATACCCACCGCTTGCGTAAGCTGTGATCTGATCCCGATAACCCCCTGCCAGCTTATACACCGGCTGATGACAGATTTTTCCCGATAAGTCCCAGAGTGCAATGTCCACACCACTGATTGCAGCGAGAACAATTCCGCGCCGCCCATAGCGGAAGGTCGTACGGTACATCTTGGCCCACAGCCTTCCGACGTCCCTGCAATCCTCGCCGACCAGCACAGGCTTGAGCGTCTCGTTTACGATCGCTTCCAAAGAGTCCAGTGAGCCCAATGCAAAACTCTCGCCGATACCGTACAGGCCCTGATCGGTGATGATCTTGACAAGGAACACGTCACGAGACCCGATGGTCGCCAGGCCATCGATCGGCTTATACCTCGGAATATATGAAAGTTTGATGCATTCGATGTCTCTGATGATCGCCATGTGCTTTCCCGCCGCCAAGATAATAAATATGATAAATAAGATATATAAGGTTTGTACTATCATATGCTCATGACTGTCAAATCCCCTTCTCTTCGCTCCGCTTCCATCCCTCAGCCGTCATCGACGCCACCAACGCCTCGACTGCCATGATGGGATCTCGACACGCCCATGTCACGGCAGAGCTGGGGCGACGTATCGTCGCCGGCCGGTATGCGATGGGGACCACTTTGCCGCTGGAAGCAGACCTGCTCCATGAATTCGCGGTGAGCCGGTCCGTTCTACGTGAAGCCATCAAGTCGCTCGAGGCCAAGGGCCTGCTTGAGGCGCGCCAACGACGCGGCACTACGATATTGCCTCGCAGTAACTGGCACTTCCTAGATATGGACGTTCTTAACTGGATCGCAAATTCCGGAGCGGATCCCAACATGCTGTTCCGTCTTACGGAACTGAGGGCGATCATCGAACCCGGGGCATGTCGGCTCGCAGCCTCACGGGCCAACGAGAATGAACTACGAGATATCGAGAATGCGCTGGAACGAATGTCGGCGGGCACCGAGAACCCGAGTGAATTTCAGAATGCCGATCGCGATTTCCATCTGGCTCTTTTAGCTGCCACGGGGAATGAATATCTGGCTGCGCTCGGTACGGCGATCTCTGCGGCGCTCGCCGCCAGCATCCAGCAAACCAATCCGACTATCCACACCAATCGGGCAACGCTGCCCGTGCACCGAGAAATCATGGACGCGATTCGGAATGGAGAAGGAGAGAAAGCAGCGCAAGCAAGTAGACGGCAACTGAACGAAACCCTCAGGTCGCTCCAACTGGCGGGCTCCGACGATGGACTGGACAACCCTCACGGTGCGTGATCCGGACGTATCCCTTCGAAGCGGCAAAAGTGTCGGCCCCAGCAGGTCTTGCGGGCTTCTGTATCCCACGGATAGCACGGTAGATCTTTGTCTAGCCCGCCCCGCAGCAGGCGCCTTTTCGGTTCGGCCGTCGGTTTCCAGTGCTGCTGCACTACGAGGTGCGAAGCATCCCTATTTTGCGGTTATCTAAGAAATGTTTTTGAAGGGCGTAAAGCAGCCGATGGGGTGGGTAGCGTACGCTGCGGCTCCAAACTAAAAAAGCCAGTAAAAAAACAACAAAAACGGTCTTTGGTCAGATTCCAGTATCATTTTTGTTCGACAACCGGGTCGGAACGAACATTATGCAAGGCCCAAGCCCGTTACCAGCGCATCTGCCTGTGCTGAAAAATCAGCCGGGCGACGTTTGCGGAAGGCTTCCAGATTGGTGAGCTTCCAGCGTAGAGCGGGAAGTTCTCTGGCATGACCGCATTCAAGCAATGACCAATCGGGTTCAGCGCGTACCAAGCCGCCAAGAAACTGCTTGTGCTTATCGGCCAACTTCTGCGGAAGATCGTTTCGCAAACGGGTGCGGGCTGCAAGCAGGGTATCCAGTGAGCATTCTACTTCTGTCATGCCCACGAACGCACGCTCATATTCCGCCGAAATGTCCTTGTCTTTGCCAAACAGTACTTCATGCGGAGGACGGTTGTGACCGGCCAAGTAGATGGTGAAGCATTCTGCCATGCCTTCCGTAAGGCCGCCTGATTCATACAGTTGCCATACGTCGAACAAATCGCGGGGATGCTGCCGATCCAGGGCAGCGACTAGTTTACCGGCGTACAGCTCATCATGGGCCAGAATGGGCGTCTCGAACCCGTCGGGAGATGGCAGTGAGTTCATCGTTGATGGCCTGCAGTGCTTCATCGCGTTGCGTTTGCCAGGGTCGGTAGACCACGTCGATATCAACGGACAGGCGGGGCATGTCCTGTACGAAAAGATTGATTGCCGTGCCGCCTTTCATGGCGAAGATGTCGTTGTTGAAAACAGCTGGCGTAACGGCCAGCAGCAAGCGGACAGTGTCCGCGTAGGTTTTATCCATGGGGATTCAAGCTCAATAAACTGCCATCGGGAAGCCGGCTCATCCAGCGTTTGTTGCTACCTGTGTGTATCGGGTATGGGCTGAATCACCTGTGTTCCATGAGGCATAACGATATGCTGATCGAGCGTTATCACGGGCTGTGCCAGTATGTGGGCCAGCACCCAGAGTCGAGCCAGATTTGGCGCGCTATTGACTGACGCCCGCCTTACCCGCACTTCGGTGCGGGTAATCCCAAGGCCATACTGATTTTTACGGCCTTTCTTCCGCAGTTTGTAGATTTGTCCAAACCGGCCGGGCCGCAGTTCGCCATTCTTGGACTGTTGTTCCTGGGCTTGGAGTGGATCGCCATTGCAGCCTACGCCTACATCGGGAGCCATCTCCGAAGCTGGTTCGCGGTGCCTGAGCGCCAGCGCGCCTTCAATCGTATCTGCGCCTCCTTGCTCGGTACTGCAGGCGTAGGTCTGCTTGTAGCAAGGCGATCTACCGCTGGTGCTTGATAGGAGCATGTCTGGAACGCCGGGATCGTTCAAGACATGCAGCATGAGACGGGGTCACCCGGATGCGGATGACCTCGGAAAGAGGTTCGTTCATGAAAACTCCTGTGTATGAGTACAGGCTTAACGTGCGATAGGGCGGAAGTATCCCTTGATGCAATCCAGGTTGCGGATGGCTATCTGGATGTGCGTGCGTCGATGGAACCCGGCACCAGGGTAAAGCTCAACATCTTCCCTGAATGGCGCCCTGACGGAGTCGTAGGGTGGCAGACCCTTGCCTTCCCGGTATGTGTGGACGGCAGTGATGACCTGACAATCTAGCTCCCGCCTGAGTTTGTCAGGCCCACCTTTGTTGGCAGGCAACGGTATACCCAGTTCGTTATAGCTTTCTGTCAGAATGGCGTAGGCTTCAGCTACCTCTTCAAGACCCGACCGAGTGGTCAAGTCCAGGCACAATTTCAGGTCAAGGACTGCGCCGACAGCGTCTGGTGTCTTGATTTTGGATTTCGCATTGCCCGTGCTGGCCCACTCGTATGCCCGTTGGGGATCATTTTCCCAGAAATAGATACCGTGACCCAGCCATTCGTACTTGCCGGCGCTAGGTTTGAGGTGCTTTGATGGGTCAGCGACCAGTGCGGTAACGGTTTCTTGCTCTGTTCCGTGGAAGCCGAGGATAAACGATGGCTGCGTCTGATACAAAAGCCACGATTTAGCCACGGATCAAATTCTTCCGCTTGCCTTCTGGTGTGAGGACGCCCAGATCAACGAGAAACTTGCGAGCGGCTTCAGGCGAGGCCGTGACCTTCTTGCGGTAAGCGCGCATATCTTTGAGCAAGGCTTCTCCCTCCAACATCTTGGTATGACTGACAGCCGACTCAGAGCGGCGTCGTATGCGATTTATGTTGCTGGATGTGGTGTTGCTCATGTTCACCCCCGTCAAGTTCAGACTGGTGTTCGTGTCCTGGTATTTTAGCATCGCTGCCTCTCCGGAATAGCACTCGTTCCCAATGGCCTTGGGGAGCACGGATTTTGATTGAATAGCGGTAGTTGTTGTAGGTACTCATGCTCTGAGCCGAAACGCGGATCTGGGCTTTTCGCGTATGAACTGCAGGACTTTGCTGTCCGGCTGGGGCAGCTTGCCGGCTTCCAGTTCATCCAGAAAGTTGGCCCATTGCTGAACCATGGTTTTCCGCTGGGCGATGAATTCTGCGCGGTCGTAGCTGCTGCCGAGTTCTTCATCGGATGTATGCGCCAAGTGGCGCTCGATGACATCCGGGTCCCAGCCCAGATGTTCTCGAATCATGGTGCGAGCCGTGGCGCGGAAACCGTGACCAGTGATCTGTTCCTTGGTGTCGTAACCCATGGTACGCAGGGCGACGTTGATGGTGTTTTCGCTGATATACCGGCTGGTTCGGTATTCCCCGACGCACGGTGTATTACAAGCCGGTTAAGACTGAGCCCAAGATAAACCCGCAGTTCGCCGAACCGATCAAGGCCATGATCGAAGAGTCACCATCCTTCGGTTACCGGACAGTGGCGTATCTGCTGGGTTTTAATAAGAACACCGTGCAGCGCATCTTTCAGCTCAAAGGCTGGCAGGTAAAGAAGCGAGCCATTGGTTTCAGGCCTCGCATCCAGGCCTTGCCGTCGGTGGCGAGCGCGCCTAATGAGCGTTGGTCCACGGATCTGTGCCGCATCTGGGCGGGCCGTGATAATTGGGCAACGCTAGCCTTGGTGATTGACTGCCATACCCGTGAATTACTCGGTTGGCATCTGTCTCGCAGCGGGAAGGCCACGACCGCCGGCAGCGCACTGGAGCACGCCTTGATTGCCCGGTTTGGAACCCTAGGCCGCGTTCCTGAGCCGTTCTTGCTACGGTCAGACAACGGGCTGGTTTTTACCTCTCGCAGCTACACGGCCTTGGTGCGTAGTTACGGCCTGCGCCAGGAGTTCATCACGCCCCACTGCCCACAGCAAAATGGCATGGTCGAGCGAGTGATCAGAACGCTTAAAGAGCAGTGTGCCCATCGCCACCGCTTCGAATCCATACAGCATGCCAGCCGTGTCATTGGCGACTGGATACGATTTTACAACCACCGGCGCCCACACCAGGCGTTGGCCATGAAAACCCCGGCCGAGGCATTCGCATTAGCCGCATAATCTGAGCAGGTTCCGCTGGGTCATTACATGCTCGCGCACCCTGGGTCGTTCAGCGGTGCTGAACTCCTTGCCGGGCTTGCCTTCACGTCCGACAGGTATGTCGGACTACAGCGGTACCCTGCCGGGTCCCTCGTGGCGCCTCCTGCGGCCTTTGGCCTCCCCTTCGGGGACCGCTACGCGGGCAGGCAAGCGGCTTTCTCATGTCGCTCAGTGCCTTGCACTGACCGCCACCGCCGACCCTACCCCAACTGCCGCTACGCAGCAGTCGTGGGCCCGTATAGGGTCGGCTTTCCAAAGCCCCTTGCCTGCCCCCTACCGGGTACAGGAGGCGGGCTGCGCCCCACTGAGATCTTTTTCTGCGTGTCGCCGGCGGCTCCGATTGCAGAAAAAATCCCAGCGGCTCCCGGGCTAGCGCCCCACGTTCTGGCCCCGCCAAACTCGTCGCTTTGCTCCGGGTTTGTTTGTCGGTTCCAGTACGCGGCTCCTGGGCTAGCGCCCCAACAGGATTTTTTCCGCGTGTCGCCGTTGGCTCCGATGGCGGAAAAAATCCTGTCGGCTCCCCTGGCTTCGCCCGCCGTCGTTCCGACGAACTCCTGACCAGCATGCTGCTGGACTGCCTGCGCTATACCTCAGGTGAATAGTGATTTCGTGCAGCGAAAAAAAATACATCAATCATGGTCGTACACACTGCCTATACTGTTTTGCATCCACTTTATGAAATCTGGTGGTATCCGCGGCAGGCAGTGTGCTTCCCGCAAAGGTAGTCCGAACGCACATGCTACGACAATAAACCTGATACGCCGGCAAAGATCATTTCAGAATATGGAAGCCGCTTGGCTGGTCGGGGCAACTAACGACAGCAGCCGGGGGATAGTGCTCTACTGTGGGAAAGCGTTTGAGACAGAGCAAAGGGTGGCGAAGCTAGCGCCCGAAACGCGAACGGCTGGCGGGTGAGTCGGCTCCATACCTTCGTAAATCTGAGGGGTGGGGGTTGAGTCTGAAGGCTATCCTGTGCTGGTGCACTAGGATGGCTGGGCTCATCCTCACCACCCTTCGTGTGTTTATTTGCGTAGTGCTTTGGATGAGCTAGAACTTAGATATCCTCACTACAGAATCAATTCCTCAATTGAGGATATGTATAAACTTTAAAATCCATATCCTTGCTAGAGGGGGAGGCTCAGCAAAGCTGAGGGGCGCTAGCCCCATAACACTAGCGTTAATGACGCGAATGATTGAGCATCGAAACCATGCACAATTCTCGATTCCCGTTTTACCTAGGCAGTTGCCAACTTAAAAGCCTCTAAGGCATGATTCAAGTCACATTGAAATATTTCTCTACACTCAACCAGTGAGCCGTTTTTGTTATATATCACAGGCTTTTGAAATTGTTCTAAAGCGGCATGGATCTCAAACTCTTTTTTTCCTGCGTCATATTCTAAAAACTTAATGCTCCTGATATCCCAGTCGACAATGCCTCCATATTTTTCATTTCGCAAGAATGCAGCACGATCTTGGGGGTGTTCTTTTGAGTAGCCGACCTTTATATAACCACTACTTTTAGAGTGCGCTATATAGATATGACCTTGAGCAGAATTACGTAGTTGGTAAGCAATTTTCGAGGTGTCGCACTGAATGCAATGACCGGCCTTTGTTCGAAGGGTGTGGCCACCAGCTGCACATGGAGAGCCGCCGTAATAGAAGCTCACTCCAAGTGCGGTCATTACGCGCTTTCGTTCTATCTGAGATAGACCGGATGCATCGAACACTGAAGCCGGTGAAATCTTTTGGGCTTTTAGAAACTGGGACTGTTCTGGGCTAAGTTTTGCCATTGGCTCCACCTCAAATGATCAGAAAAGCGGTGTCGCATCTTCTGCAGTTCTTTTCACGGCAGCCATTACGCATTGATGTTCACTGTGAGCCATCAATAGCCCACTGGGGCGATGAAAATTTGCAATGCGCTTTCCACTACGCACATCATATATTCTGATTGTTGAAAAGCCATTGAGACTTCCCCAGGTTTTGTGGCTGGTGACTTTTCCCATAACAAGTACATCGTAGCCTTTAACTCGAGCAAGCTCCAAAGCTACCTCCTCCGGAGCCAAATTGGCTCCAGATTGGATATCAGTGGACTCATGCCTCAACACGCTACCTTGAGCAATCCGATTGTCTAGTTTTGCCTCAAGTAAAGACACAAAATAGTCAGTGCTTTCTTCTACAAAATTTGGATTACCCTCAAATCGTGGAACGAAAATCACAGCGCCAGACGGAATGTTAGAGGCCTCATCTTGCTTGATATTAACGATAGAGGGGTTGGCACATGCTTGGAGCAAAACCAACAGAAATACAAAAATTACTTTGAAAATTGGCATATTGCTCCTGCGATATTATCTTTTAATAAATAGTAACAATTCTAGGCCATTTCCAAACGTAGCGCCTCGACATTCTCAAGGATGCATAAAAAGCCGCCAATGTCAGAGGTTTCGCCATCATCCTTTGCCAACTCCCATCAGCGGCGCTATCCGAAAAGCCGGTTCGCCTCGTGGGCAACGAGGCGAAGCCGTGGGTACTTAGTTTAAAAGTACCGGTGCGTCATGGTTGCGCTACTCCCAGAGCCACGTACGCGTGCCCAAAATCTCAAAGGGAGGCTGATGCGCCGACACGATTTCTTCTACCCAGTCGAGGTCGGCAGATAAGATCAGCGGGGCATCATTGGTTAGCAAGCGGCAAAACTGGCAGTAGCGTGACAGCCATTTTTCACACTGATATTTGGGTGGGATGGCAATTTCCGCGATGACTAACGCGGAACTGAACTGACGCTCTGCGATCTTGAGGTCGTGAAGGTAGCCCAGTTGGACGGCAAAGCCATTCCATTCGGTGTCGATCGATTGATCTTCAGGGCTTTTGCTTTTTACGCGCTCCACAAACGCGAGCGCCTGAAGTTCAATTGAAGGGTAGTGCCCAAAGTAGCTCATGCGGCACTCCTTTGCGTGTGCAGGGGAACGACATTGTTTGATAGATGGGGCCGTGGCAGGCGGCGAAGCGGGGCGACCGAGGTCTGTTTTTTTGCTTCTTCCAGCGCCAATTGCGCTTTGTCAAGCGCTTGAACTGTGCTGGCTCGGTAGCCCGCCGGCGAGTCCGCGATATCAGGTTCGCGACCGTGGAGCATGTGGGCGACCGTGTCCGCCTTAATGTTTATATACCGCATTGCCATTTCTGTTGTCTTGTGCCCGGTGATCTGCATGATGACGGGTAGGTCGCCCTTAAAGTGCAGGGCGTAGCGCGTTGCCGAGGTATGGCGTAGATCATGGATACCCAAATCGCCAATCGGGGTGTCGCCGGCGTTGCATGTCTTGCGTGCAACGGCCCAGGCTTTCTTGACGGCTTCATAGGTGGTTGGAAAAATTGGGTCATCGATGGACCAGGGCGCTTGGTCAGGCTTTCGGCGTTTGGTTTTTGCGTGGGTCTCAAGTTGCCGCAGGATCTTGATCGCGTCCGGCCCCAGTGGTACATCGCGCCCGCCGCTCTTGGCGTCAGGAAGCGTCAATATATTTCGAGTCCAGTTGATATGACGCCAGCGCGCCGTGGTGAGCGGCTCGCAGGAGCGCATGGCGGTCTCCAGCATCAGGCAAAACAGGGATGGCGCGTACTCGTTGCCGGCCTGGCACAGCGCAACCGACAAGTTTTCCCACTGCGCGTTGGTCAGGATGCTATCGCGCGGCGGATCAGGCTCGGGCATATCGAGATGCGTGGCGGGGTTGCTCAGGGGGCGCGTCCAGTTCCACCGGTTTCTGGCGTGGTTGAATAGGCGGCGCAGTTCAGCACGTTCATTCGCGATCGGTGCGGCTTTGTAGCCAGCAGCCCTCCTGGCATCGATCAGCGCCTGTACGGCATGGGCCGTCACCTGCGCCATAGGCATTGCTGCCAGCCTGCGGCGTGCTTCGTCGACTTTTTCGGCGCGGGCTTCTTGCGCCGAGCGGTGTTTTGCCAAGCTTTGGGGAATAGCACGCGTATATTCTTCTACGACGAATGAGACCTCCCAATAGACGCTGCCTTTCTTCCCACTATTGTGGTCATCGGCGGGTGTTAAGCGGATCACCGGCATGTTGAGCGTACGCAGGTAGCGGTTGATGATCAGGGAATCTGGGCGGGCTCCTTTCAAATAGGGGAGTCGCTCACGGGCATAGTGCATAAAGGCGGCCGCTACGGTCGTTTTAAAGGGGCCTTGGCCAGCTGCTTGGTCTTTGAGCTTAAGTTCTGCCAGAAGCTTGGCCTGGGCCTTGTTTGCGGCCGCCTGCGAGGCGAAGCCGCTTTGGTAGATATCCTGGCCGTGGGCGCGCAGGCGAAAGGCCCAGCCGGTGCCTTCCCGAATCGGCTTAGCCATGGTGCACCTCCGCATTAGTCGGTAGGTGCCGCAGGGTGGAGTGATTGGTGTATGGATGCATTTACATAATTCCTTAGCATGTGGAATTACGGTATAGGTAAAAGCGCAAAAAAACGGCGAAGCTATTTCAAAAAAGGCTGCTACACCGCAGTCAAGCGCATCCGTCCACCAATAGCATTGACAGAAAAGTGACAGACAAACAAAAAGCCCAGCATGATGTGCTGGGCTAAGTGTTTGATTTTTCTGCGAATTCGTTGGTGGCCTGGGGCGGAATCTAATTGGGGCGCGGCAGGCCAGTGTTTGTGAGCTTTTCCATTTAAGCACGACTTACGGGGTGCCATCTGGGGTGCCAGTGTAAAAAAACAACAAAAATGGTCTTTGGTTGGATTCTTGCGTACAGCAGTTGCATTGACTGGAGCACTACGCAAGCCCCAAACCTGCGACTAATGCATCTGCCTGTGCTGAAAAATCAGCCGGGCGACGTTTGCGGAAGGCTTCCAGATTGCTGAGCTTCCAGCGTAGGGCGGGAAGTTCTCTGGCATGATCGCATTCAAGCAATGACCAATCGGGTTCAGCGCGTACCAAGCCGCCAAGAAACTGCTTGTGCTTATCGGCCAACTTCTGCGGAAGATCGTCTCGCAAGCGGGTGCGTGCTGCAAGCAGGGTATCCAATGAGCATTCTACTTCTGTCATGCCCACGAACGCACGCTCATATTCCGCCGAAATGTCCTTGTCTTTGCCAAACAGCACTTCATGCGGTGGACGGTTGTGGCCCGCCAGGTAGATGGTGAAGCATTCGGCCATGCCTTGTGTGAGGCCGCCGGATTCATACAGTTGCCATATGTCGAACAGGTCACGGGGATGCTGCCGATCCAGGGCAGCGACTAATTTACCGGCGTACAGTTCATCGCGGGCAAGGATGGGTGCATCGAACTCAACGCCGAACAGGTCGCTGGTGCTGGTGCTCAATGGTCGGTACTCGACCGGCAATACCGTGCCACGGAACACGATGTTCACTTCAATCTTGACCTGGCTGCTATCGTTTTCGACGATCAGCTTGGTATCGCCAAGGTCTTTGCTGCGAATCAGGCGAGTGTGCAGTCCGAGGGGGTGAACTCGTTGGGAGATGGCCGCGAGTTCATCGTTGATGGCCTGCAGCGCTTCATCACGTTGCGTTTGCCAGGGTTGGTAGACCACGTCGATATCAACGGACAGGCGGGGCATGTTCTGTACGAAAAGATTGATTGCCGTCCCGCCTTTCATGGCAAAGATGTCGTTATTGAAAACAGCCGGCGTAACGGCCAGCAGCAAGCGGACCGTGTCCGCGTAAGTTTTATCCATGAGGGTTCAGGCTCAATAAACTGCCATCGGCAAGCCGGCTCATCCAGCGTTTGTTGCTACCCGTGTGTATCGGGTAGCGTGCTAACAAATCATCAACATCCACCACTTCTGTCTCTCGCGCCCAGGTAAGGAAAAGACGGACGGTTTTCACGCTGGTGCAGCACGCCAGCAACTGGCCGAGCAGTTCCTTGCGTGGTGAGCGCAGGCCGTCAAAAAGGTTGCGGGCTTCCTCCAGGCTTTGTCGGGTTCCGACGTCGTACAGCATTTCCAGGACGGCGCGTTCAGCGACAGCCATACAGAGATCATCAGGCAGGCCGGGTGGGGTGGTGAGTGTCTTGGCGGGCAAGGTGGTGTCCGGCCAATTGAACAAGTTTGCATAGACATACCGGGCGGGAAAACGTGACGTGAACCACTTGGGCAGGGCGTAACGGGTGTCGCCCCACAGCACCAGCGTGTCGCGGCCCAGGTTATGCCTGATGCCGTGCAACGCCAGCGCGCTTTTGCCCCCGACATGCAGGCCGGTTACGTGCCGCTGAAGAAATAGCAATGCGCCATAGACATTAAAGTCGTCATTGGGGAAGGCATAGACACCTTGCGCCAGACGCACGAGCCACCCATTCTTGGCATAGTCGGCTGCAAGTTTGGGAGATACGCCGAGTTCCCCCAGGGTGTCGAGGTCAAACGGTGCGCCGCGCGGGAGGTCGGACTGCACTCGTTTGATTAGATTGTGTCGTGAATTTACGCTCATGGGTTAAAAATAGCACGATATTCAATCGTTATGCGCATTAGAGAGGGTGGTTGTCTCTCCGAGATGACGGGTGCCTATTTATTTACGCTTTGATTGGATTATGCATTATTTTTAACCTATGAGGTTAAAATAAGCTCTTAATTTAATCGGTTTTGCGTTTGGTTTGTAAGGCATGCGCACTGCATGCCTTTGGCCCGCTTAGTTAACCAGCGCCTTGTTCCGTTCAATCAGCGCATGAACACTAGCTGCAGTGATGCCGCTGGAACGCTTCCCTATTTTTATGAGCACCAGCTCCCCTTCGTTGACCAGTCGATAGATTGTTGATCGCGACACGCCCAGCTTCGCTTGCGCCGTATGTACGCGGTACAGAAGTGCCTCGTCGGGTTGTTTCGGGGCTTGCCTGCTGGGTGACGGGTAGCCAAAGATGCTGTTTGGCATTGCCTGCTCCTTCATATACTCCTCCGTTAGACCTTGGAAAGCACCCTGGGCATCAGGATGCTTTCCAAAGCCGGCGCTGCCTACGCCGTTCCGTCCGGCCCGCCAAGATGCCACGATGGGGGCCGGGTGCTTTGATCGTTCCCAGCAGCGCCCGCCGCTGGCTCCGCTGCTGCGGGTCGTCGGGATGCTGGGAACTGCGGTCTTTGCCGCTGTCATCGACGGATTACGCGCCATCCATCGAATGTGGCCTGCCTTCGGCAGAGCCGGCGTCCGTGTGAACGGATCGTCACTCACGCCTTCCAGTTAGCACCAGTCGCTACCGGCCCGGAAGGGGAATGGTTTTTCACCTGCTTTACTCCTACCCAGGTGCATGTCGCCCCGCATGATGCTGACGACACGGGTAGCCGCGCACTCGCACCGTTCACGGAGAACAGGGCGCGGTATTTATCGGTGTTTTGTTGTTAAAGAGCAGGGTTGATGTAATCATTACGCATCTATTGGAATCGGTCAATACTAATCTAATACGAAAAAGTCATATCGTTAATGGGAATTGATGTCAATTGGGCTTAATGGGGGAGGGAGTGACGCAACAAGGTGCGGCCTGAGTCGTCCAGAGAATGAACGCAGGCGTTAAATAATTGTGGTTTTTCTGCAGGTTAATTGCAGGGAATTGCTGATTCAGGCGTCTGGGCCTGTCTCATCTTCTTTGCGGGCGTACTTATTTAGCTTCAGTTGGATGTAATCGCCGATATCTTCCTGAACGTGGCTAGGCAATTCTCCAACGGCACTACGGGAGATAGAGGGCCAAGGCCAGGGCTCTTCGAACATTTCCCCTTTGCCAGTAACCAACCATTCAGCACGCACGTGCAGGGCAGCGGCGATCCAAACGATATGCCGTGAGGATTCGCTGCGGCCGCCTTCAATGTGGGCGATAGCACCTTGAGTGAGGGGCGTCTGGACGAGGTTTGCCAATGCTTCCTGTGTCAGTCCGCGTGTGGTGCGTGCGATGCGTAAGCGTTCGCCAATGCTCATGCTGTGTGTGAGTTGGAGAGGTTTTCAGTAGTTAGATACATTATGACAGGCTTCTGAGTCAAAGTATGACCATAAATAAAAATAAATAACTAATAAATTTGAAGTGTAAAACGTCAGTTTTGCGACATTGTGGCAGGTATTGGATCATAGTGGAACGCACGTTTACCATGCTTTTCGATTGCACAGCAGGATTCAGACCCGATGAAATTCAATCACGAAAGTGATTTTATTGGGGGCAGATAGGACATCTGTCTATCGCTTATGTGCGTCCCTGCTTCGCAGACCGCGCTGCTCCCGGTTCGCTGTTCGCTCATCCCTCACGGGACTGGCTGACGCCAGCCTTCCGCATCACTGACGCCTTCGGCCCGGCTTCTCGACCGGGCCTGCGCGCTTCGCTTGCCTGCGGGTGGCACCAAAGACCTGGCTGTTGCCGGCGCAGCCATCTTTCCTGACCTCATCACCTGGTCCGCGACTGTAGCCCGTGGCCGCGTGCCGTCAAGGCGCGCCAGGCCGTGTCCTCGGCTGCGCCTGCGGGCCGCACCCACCTGGCGCTTCTTTCCTTGACGGCTCACGTTCGTGGGCTACTGGCCGTCGCGGGCGATGAACTCAGGAAAGACGGTGGCAACGAGGCCAACCGGGTTCTTCGTGCCGACCGCATATCAACAGCAAAAGCGGGCTCCGAATCTTGGAATCCGGTATGCGGTGAACAGCTAACCCTTCAACGTCAGGAGTATTTACCATGAACGCGATCAATCACAGCGAAGTCCAGGCCATTGAAACGGCGAACGAGGACGTGGTCATTCCCGAGCAGAGCAGCATCGTGGTGCCGTTGTCGCAGTTGCGCGTATCCAAGCGCAACGTGCGCAAGATTCGCAGCAGCGGCCCATCCATTGATGCACTGGCAGCAAGCATTGCCAGGGTCGGGCTGTTGCAGAACCTGACCGTGGTGCAGGCCCGCGACGGCAAGTATTACGACGTAGTGGCCGGGGGCCGTCGCCTTGCGGCCTTGAAACTGTTATCCAAGTCCGGGCGCATTCCCAAGGAATGGGCGGTGCCGTGCATGCTGGTCGCCAGTGCTGATGCACGAACCGTGAGCCTGACGGAAAACGTGCAGCGTGAAGCCATGCACCCGGCAGATCAGTTTGAAGCCTTTGCTGCGCTGGTGGCCGAAGGCCAGCCCATTGAAGATATTGCAGCAGACTTTGGTGTCACGCCCCTGGTGGTGCAGCGGAGGCTCAAGCTGGCGAATGTGTCGCGGCGTCTGCTGGCCGATTACCGGGCTGACGCGGTGAGCCTTGAGCAGTTGATGGCGCTTGCCATCACAGATGACCATGCAACACAGGAAGCGGCCTTCTACGAAGCGCCCGAATGGCAGCGGCAGCCCCATTCTTTGCGGGCCAGACTGACTGAGCAGGATATCGACGCGGGCCATTCCCTGGTGCGCTTTGTGGGGCTGGATGCTTATGAAGCTGCCGGTGGCGGTGTGCGCCGTGATTTATTTGCACAGGATGATAACGGCACCTATATCACCGATACAGCGCTATTGGACAGGCTGGTGAAGGAAAAGCTCGACAGCCATGCCGCCCAGGTCAAATCCGAAGGGTGGGCATGGGTGGATGCCACGCCGTCCATGACCCATGCCGATCTTCACGCTTTTCAACGAGCGCCGCGTGAGCGCCGTACTCCGGGCAAGCGGGAAAGCGCACGGATAGAAAAGCTGGAAGCCAGGATGCAGGCCATCGGCGAGGAACTGGATGCCGCGCTGGACAGCGATGACGAAGAAACCGCAGATGCGCTGCAGGAAGAGGGTGACAGTCTGGCTGCGCAGTTGCAAGATTTGGAAGAGCGATTACTGGACTACAACCACACTATCAAGGCGGCGGCGGGTGCCGTTGTGACCATCGACTGGCAGGGGCAGGTGGTGATTCATCGCGGTCTACTGCGGGAAGCCGAAGCCAAGGCGTTGCGGACTTTGGAGCGGCTGCAGCAAGGGCTGGCCGAAGAAGAAAGCAATGGCGGCGACAATGGGAACAATGACCAATCCAAGGCTGCTTCTATTTCCGACAAGCTGGCCCAGCGCTTGAGCGCGCACCGTACAGCAGCGCTACAGATTGAACTGGCACGCAACCCGCAAGCCGCCCTGGCTGCCGTGGTGCATGGCATGGTGCAGACGGTGCTGCCAGTGGGCCGCTATCCCCATTACAGCTTACCGTTGGACATGCGTCTGAACGTACAAAACCGGCTGGACAGCATAGCCCCGGATTGGCCGGAATCACCCGCTGCGGTGGCCTTGCGTGAGTTGCAACAGGCAGTAGGTGCAGACTTGCCGCAGGATAGCGCCGATCTGTTTGCCGTGTTGCTGGCAAAGCCGCAGGATGAACTGCTACGGTTGTTAGCTGTGTGCGCCGCAGCTGCAGTAGATGCGGTGATTCACCGCGCCAGCGAGCACCAGCCAGGGGCAGAACTGGCGCAGGCGGTGGGCCTGCACATGGCGGCATGGTGGCAACCGACCGCCGAAGGCTATTTTCAGCATATTTCCAAGGCCATGATTCTGGATGCCGTGGGTGAGTTCGCGCCTGAGCAGGCGGCAAGGCTGGAAAAACTGAAGAAGGGTCAGCTGGTTAGCGAAGCAGAGCGCCTGGTGGCAGGTACGGGGTGGATGCCCGCAATCTTCCGGGTGGATGCGTCGCAGGAATCTGACTGCGATTCAGACACTGACGAAACCGCTAATTCCCTCGCTGCGTAATCCTGACGATAGGCCCGCGCCCCGGTTCCGGCCGGGGCGCTTCGCTGTTCAGCCAGCATCATCCCCAAAGCTTTGGCGTTTTGGGGCAGATGGTCAAAGTCCGGGCGCAGCATCGCCGCTCCCGGTTTTCCTGCCGGATATGGCCGCGCTTCACGCGGAGTTTCCCAACACAAGACCAAGTGACACTGTATGGCTGTCTTGCTTCCGGTCATTGTGTCATGCCGTTCTCGGTTTCAAGGGCGGCGCGTCGCCGTGGGCGCCGCTTGCGGCCGCTGGCCGTCTTCGACCCTTGAAACCTGCGCTGCGCCATGCCTATGGGGTTCCGGGCAATCCCGCCCTGAATACGGAGATCATCATGTCCAACATCAATGTTGAAACCGAGTACCCCATCATCACCGTGCAGCGCGTGGAGGATGACAAGCGCATGGACTTTCTGCCGAGCGCCCTTGGAGCAGACTATCTGTACGGGGAACGACTGATTTTTAGCTGGTTACGAGAACTCAGTAACGACTACCAGGGCGGCTACTGGCATTACTACTGGTTGTCGAACGGGGCTTTCTACATGGCACCGGACATCTCATCAAAATTACGCCTGGTATGGGCAAACAATTTCTTCGACGGAGAAATGTCGGCTGATGCGGCTGGCATCGTTGCCACCCTCTATGGGTTGAATCACCTGAGTTCCATCACGCATAGCGATATGTTGATTGAGCGCTATCACGGGCTGTGCCAGCATGTGGGCCACCACCCTGAGTCGAGTCTGATCTGGCGTGCCATTGACTGAAGGACAGCAATCTACCCGCGCGAAAGCGCGGGAACGGGCTGCCTGACTGAAGTGTTTCGGGTGGCGTCTGACGCAGTGGCACTCCCGCAATTCAGTCTTATAGAATAAACTGTGTATTTATACAGTATTTTTCTATGTCTAAACCTCTACCTATCGGGCAGATGCCTGTCGAGTGCTGGCTTGTGGAAGCGGCAGCGCAATGCGGCTTTCCCAGCCCAGCCGATGACCATACTCAGCGGCGTATCGACCTGAATGAAATTCTTCTGCATCAGCCTGCGGCGACCTATTACATGCGGGTGCGGGGAACGAGCATGCGTGACGCCGGCATTGAGGATGGCGACTGCATCATCATCGACCGGTCACTGGAAGCCCGCCATGGCGACGTCATATTGGCCGTCATAGACGGTGAGTTCACCGTCAAAACGCTGTTCAAGCGAAACGGCAAGGTCTCTCTCAAAGCGGCCAATCCACTGTTTCCCGAGATCAGCATACGAGAAGGCCAGGAACTCAGCGTCTGGGGGGTAGTGACGTGGGTCATCAAGCAGGCCAGTCGTCGCGGCGGATTGCGCTGATAGACGGAAACAGCTTCTATGCATCGTGTGAGCGCGCCTTGCGGCCTGCGCTGAATGGTAAGCCTGTCATCGTGCTCTCCAACAATGACGGATGCGCCATTGCGCGGACAGCGGAGGCCAAGGCCCTGGGAATCCGCATGGGCGACCCCTGGTTCAAGATCAGACACCTTGAATCTGAGGGCTTGGTGGCACTGTCTGCGAACTTTGCTCTTTATGGCGACCTCAGCGAAAGGATGATGCATGTCATCGGGCAGTTTTCTCCTCGGCAGGAAATCTATTCCATTGACGAGTCCTTTCTCGATCTGACCGGGGTGCCGGGTACGGGCAGGGAAATTGGAACGGCTATTCGTAGCCGGGTACTGCAGTGGGTGGGGATCCCCACCTGTGTTGGCATTGGTCCGAGCAAAACCCTGGCGAAACTTGCCAATCACCTGGCCAAGTCGCTGCCCAGGCTCGAAGGCGTGTGTGATCTGTCAGGGCTGTCGCACGAACGCCTGATGCGTGCGATTCGCCATGTGCCGGTAGCTGAGGTGTGGGGTGTGGGCCGACGGTTGGCCCCTAGGCTGCAGGAGCTGGGCATACAGACAGCCGCTGACTTGGCCTGTGCAGATGCGCGAGTGCTGCGTGATACGTTTTCCATTGTTATGGCCAAGACAGCCAGAGAGCTGGCTGGGGAGTCGTGTATCGCATGGGAAGACAGTCCGGCCCCCAAAAAGCAGATCATGTGCTCTCGCAGTTTTGGTTCTCCGGTGGGTGACATCGGCGGGCTGATGGAAGCGCTCAGTGTTTATACAGGCCGAGCCGCCGAAAAGCTGCGGGCGCAGGCGTCGATGACCACGGCCATTCATGTGTTTGCCAGGACCAGCTTCTTCAGACAGACCCCACAATACAGCGGCAGTGCAGTGATGCCCCTGGGTGAACCGACTGACGACACCCGTGTGCTGCTGGCAGCAACACGGCAGGCACTGCGAAAATTCTTCCGGCCCGGTTTCGCTTACGCGAAAGCCGGTGTCTGTCTGCTGGATGTGCAGCCAAGGCTCGAAGCCCAGGCCCAGCAGCAGTTAGCGTTTGATGTTCAGGATTCCGAGGCTGATTCGCGGCAGGTGAACAAAGCCATGTGTGTGCTGGACTGCTTGAATACCCGCTACGGGCGTGACACCGTCAAACTTGCGAGCAGTGTGCATGACGAGACTGCCGCGTGGCAGATGCGCCAGGAACGGATGTCCCCTTCCTATACGACGCGATGGGAAGATTTGGTAGAGGTGTGGCGGTAGCCTGTCGTGTGACCGCTCAATGAGAATAAACATAAGGGTTCAGAGCCGCGCCAGTCGCGGCTAAGGGCGCTCGCCGCGCGGCCGGTATCCGCAGTCATTTCCCCATCGGTACAGGCCCTAAAACGCCGACTGTATCAGTCCACTCCGCCCTGCAAGGGTGCGCTTCGCCGGGTACTCACCCGATCCCTCCGGTTCTCTTCGTCCTCCTGTCTTGATCCAGCGGCAAGGCGCGGAACTCACGGAAACGGCGGCGTTGAGGCTGAAAATTCGTCTCACACGGAGCCGCATTGCGTGATGACTTGCCGTTTTCGCGTCTGACAATTAGAAAGCGCTAAGTCGTACAACCAGTGCCGCCAAGGTGAAGAGCAGCACCGGAAGGGTGAGCACAATGCCGACCTTGAAGTAATAACCCCAGGTGATATCTACGCCTTTACGTGCCAGCACATGTAGCCATAGAAGTGTCGCCAGACTTCCAATAGGCGTTATCTTCGGCCCGAGATCGCTGCCGATGATGTTTGCATAAATCATGGCTTCCCTGATGGAGCCCGTTGCCTGGCTTGCATCGATGGACAGCGCGCCGACCAAGACTGTCGGCATGTTATTCATGATCGAAGACAATAAGGCCGTGAGTAGGCCGGTTCCCAATGTGGCCACCCACAATCCTTGGTTCGCCATTGCATCGAGCCATCCCGCGATCATATCGGTCAGCCCGGCATTCCGCAGGCCGTAGACAACCAGATACATGCCAAGTGAAAACACCACAATCGGCCAAGGTGCCTCGCGGACGACCTTGCGGATGCTTATTACGTGACCGCGACCCGCAACCAGCAGCAGAATGGCCGCACCCGATGCAGCAAGGGCGCTGACCGGAATGCCGAAGCCTTCCAAGAGGAAGAAGCTGACTAGCAGCAGAATGAGCACATACCAGCCCGCCCGGAATGTGGCCGGGTCGCGAATAGCGTCAGCAGGTGCTTTCAGTTGGCTGGCATCGTAATTCACCGGGATACTTTTTCGAAAGTAGATCAGAAGCACCACCAAGGTCACCGCAACGGAGATGAAGTTGACCGGCACCATGACTGCAGCGTATCGCGCGAAGCTGATATCGAAGAAGTCAGCCGAGACGATGTTGACCAGATTCGACACGATGAAGGGAAGGCTTGCCGTATCCGCGATAAAGCCAGCCGCCATGACAAAAGCCAGTGTGGCCGCCGGTGTGAAACCGAGCGCGAGCAGCATGGCCATCACGATGGGCGTCAGGATGAGGGCGGCCCCGTCATTGGCGAAGAAGGCCGAAACGGCCGCGCCCAGCAAGATGATTAGTGCAAACAGCAGCCGGCCGCGTCCGCCGCCCCAACGCCCGACGTGCAGGGCCGCCCATTCAAAAAAGCCTGCTTCATCGAGCAACAGGCTGATGATGATGATGGCAATGAAGGCGGCGGTGGCGTTCCAGACGATACCCCACACCACCGGGATGTCACCGAAGCTGACGGCGCCGAAGGCCAGTGCGAGCCCGGCGCCTAGCGTGGCACTCCAGCCGATATTGAGCCCGCGTGGTTGCCAGATGACCAGCACAATGGTGAGCAGGAATATAAGTAGTGCGACGACCACAGTGGAACCTCAATGTTTCGGGAATAGAAAAACGCCGTCGTGTGACGGCGGGGCAGAAGTGTTTATAGCTGTGCAAGCTACACGGACGGAGTGATAGAACTGATCTGGTCGAGCGCTCTTTTCAGTTCCAAGGGATCTGACTGCAGTTTGCTTAATGGCAAAGCGAGGAAGGCCTCGATGCGCGCTCTAAGTATGCGATAAGCAGTCTCAAAGGCCGCATCAATCTCGCTGTCTGTGCCGGTGACATGCGCAGGGTCTTCCACGCCCCAGTGGGCGCGCATAACGTTCCCAAGATACGCCGGACATTCCTCACCTGCCGCGCTTGCACACACGGTGATAACGATATCGGGCCGCACTGGCAGGTCATCCCAGGACTTGCTAGCGTAGCCTGCCGTCGAAATGCCTTCTCGGTTCAGAACTGATAGCGAGCGTGGATGTACTTCTCCGGTAGGTCGGCTGCCGGCGCTCACCGCCTTCCAACCGCTTGGCGCAAGATGATTGAAGGTGGCTTCGGCCAAAATCGAACGGCAGGAGTTGCCGGTACAGAGAAACAGGACGTTCATTTGTTGTTGGTACCTAGAGTATCGAGCTCGCGCTTGATGGCGACGCGGTCGAGCTTCGTCAGTGGCAAGCTGGTAAAAATCTTGATCCGGTTGGCGATCTGCCGGAAAATTTTGTCGAATCGTTCGCGTTTTTCTTCAGGCGTTCCTTCACTCGCTGAGGGATCTTCAAACCCCCAGTGGGCGGTGATCGGTTGCCCTGGCCATACGGGACACTGTTCGCCAGCGGCGCTGTCGCACAGCGTAATGACGAAATCCATTTGCGGGGCATCCGGTGCGGCGAATTCGTCCCAGCTTTTGCTGCGCACCTTGTCTGTCGGTAGTCCGACTGACTGAAGGATCTCCAGTGTCAGCGGGTTCACCCCGGCGCCGGGGTGGCTGCCAGCGCTGTATGCGCGGAATCGACCATTACCCAGTTGATTGAGCAACACTTCGGCCATGATGCTGCGCGCGGAATTTCCCGTGCACAGAAACAAGGTGTTGTATGGTTTATTTGACATGGCGAACACACTTCCTTTGAACCAGGACCGCCCAGTGGCGATGGAGTGATAGGGTTACCCGAGATTCTGCTGGGCTGGAGAACAGACTTCCAAGTTGACCGGCGAGCATGGGTTACCGCCGCAGCAGTTTTCCGTGAGATAGGCCAGAATGGAATTCATGGCTGCATACTGCACCGAATAGGACACGAAGCGGCCTTCCTGGTGGGATGACAGCAAGCCTGCGTGGACGAGCTCTTTGAGATGAAAGGTGAGCGACGAGGGAGGTATATCGAGCAGTTCTGCTAATCGCCCCGCGTGTAACCCTGCAGGACCCGCCTGCACGAGATGACGATACGCCTCAAGCCTTTTTTCGTGAGCGATAGCTGCGAGCAGTCGCACAATGTCTTTCGTTTCCATATTTCGATAATAGCAGAAATGACAAATTTAAGTGCTGTAATTGGCGTTTCATTCAGGTCGATACCGGCAGGCGCCAGGTAACCGCTACTCCCAGCAGGGTCAGAGCGGTGAGCGTACCTAGCAACATTGTCGGCCCGAGTTCGCTCAGTACTATTGCTAACCCCAAGGGGGCAATAGCCTGGGCAATAAGCATGGGCCGCGCCAATAGCCCCATACGTGCGCCATACCCATGGCTGCCGAATAGGGCTAACGGGAGGGTGCCGCGCACAATAGTCAGCAGTCCATTGCCTGCGCCATACAGAGCCATTGCGATAAAGGCCAGACCGGGATCGGCAGGCATTAGCAAAGCGAGCCCAAGAAAACAAAGAAGCACTGCTCCACGGGCAGACCACGTTGGATGAAGCGTCCGCCAAAGGGAGAATTCGAGCAGTCTAGCGGCCACCTGTGACGGCCCTATCATCATCCCTACTGCCAGTGCGACGGATGTTGCCAAGCCGAGCTGAACGAGCGTGTCCAGCAGATGTACGGACACGCTCGACATTACGGAGGAGTGCAGCGTGAAGAGGGCTGCGACCAAGAGAAAAAGGAATTGGGTCTCTTTAAGAGCCCCAGCGCGCAGCTCGGCATTGTTCGCCGGTTCAACTCCGCTGTTGCCTTTCTGCTCGCGAGGGATCAATAGCAAATACATCGGCAAGCCCACCGACAGATGTATACCGGCGAGCACCAGGCAGGTACCCCGCCAACCCAGTGTCGCCTCCAAGGTGGTGATGGCCGGCCAAGCTACCGTGCTCGCAAAGCCGCCAAATAGCGTGATGCCCGTCATCGCGGTGCGAGCGTTGTCGCCCAATAGACGTCCCAGCGTGGAGAAGGCGGCGTCATACAAGCCGCCGGCCATGGCCGTTCCAAGCACGGTCCATGCAAGGAAATAGACGGGTAGGTTCGGTGCTGTCCCCATCAAGGCCAATCCGGCTGCCAGCAGCAGGGAACTGCTGGCGAGCACCGGACGACCACCGAGATGATCGATCATTCGGCCAGCGCGGGGCGCGGCGAATCCCGCCACGAGCAGCCCCCAGGAAAGTCCGGCGACGACACTGCCAAGCGACCAACCGGTGTCACGAGAAATTGGGGCGGCAAGTACGGCAGGTAAGTAGAACGTACTACCCCATGCCAATATCTGGGTGATTCCCATGACGGCGATCAGGCGCACAGGAGCATCGGAGAGGGACGGTAGCGGAATGCGCACAAAGCTGCTGAGATGGTGAAAGCGGCCACAGCGGCGACGCTTGAAGATGGATGTTTGACAGATAATACTTGAACAGGCTCCATATTTCCACGATAATAGAAATATGGAATCGAAAGACGTTGTTCAAGTACTATCGGCGCTTGCACAAGAGTCGCGCCTGGCTGTCTACCGTCTCTTGGTGCAAGCCGGTCCAGCTGGACTTCCCGCTGGCCGCATTGCTGAACTTACCTCTATCCCACCTTCCTCACTGTCCTTCCATTTGAAGGAGCTCTCCCATACAGGATTATTAACCTCGCGCCAAGAGAGCCGTTTCGTTATCTATAGCGCCAACTTTGCAGTGATGAACGACATTCTGGGATACCTTGCAGAGAACTGTTGCGAAGGCGTCTTGTGCGTACCATCGGAACAAGGCGAAGCATGAATGATGTCGATGTTGTAATCGTAGGAGCGGGCCAATCAGCGCTGGCAACGGCGTACTTTTTGCGCCGCGCTGAGCTCTCTTTCGTGTTACTCGACGCAGAGGAAGGGCCTGGCGCGGCGTGGCGGCATGGATGGGATTCCCTGACATTGTTTTCTCCGTCGCAATGGAGTTCGCTTCCAGGTTGGCCCATGCCCCCCGCACACGGTTATCCTTCGCGCGACCATGTCATCGACTACTTTGCGCGCTACGAGGCGCGCTATGAGCTTCCCGTCGTACGTCCGGTTCTCGTGCAGGCGGTGCGGCGTGATGGCGACCGCTTTCAAATTGAAGCCGAAGATGGTCGTGTCTGGCGCTCGCGTGCAGTGGTGAGCGCCACCGGCACATGGCGTCATCCCTACGTACCCAGTTACCCCGGGCAGGATAGCTTTTCCGGTGTGCAGACCCACTCCGGACACTATCGGAATCCACAAGCCTTTGCCGGGAAGCGCGTGCTAGTGGTTGGCGGCGGCAACTCCGGCGCACAGATAAGGGCTGAGATGGCTGGCATCGCGCAGACCACGTGGGTCACGCCTTTAGAACCTGTCTTTCTGCCCGATCAAGTTGACGGGCGAGTGTTGTTTGAGCGGGCCACCGAGCGTTGGCAGGCTATGCAGCAGGGCTTGCCGCCGCCGGAAGAAGTCGGCGGTTTTGGCGATATCGTGATGGTGCCCTCCGTTGCCGCTGCGCAACGACGCGGCGACCTCAAATCTGTTCGGCCTTTCTCTGCTTTTACGTCAACCGGCGTCGTATGGCCCGATGGCAGCCACTCAGAGGTTGATGCCGTCATCTGGTGCACGGGCTTTCTGCCGGCGCTTGACCATCTAAGCCCACTAGGCGTCCTGGATGCAGATGGCCGAGTCGCCGTCGAGGGCACGCGTGCCGTGGCTGAACCAGGGTTATGGCTCGTGGGCTATGGCGACTGGACGGGCTTCGCGTCCGCCACTCTCGTTGGCGTCATGCGCACGGCACGCAGTACTGCGCAAGAAATCGGGGCGACGCTGTCGCCTGTCCACCAAACTCAACCAGAGGGAGTATCGCAATGAGCGATGTCGTTATCTATCACAACCCCAAATGCGGAACATCGCGCAACACGCTTGCCCTCATTCGTAATGCCGGGATCGAGCCGCAAGTGATCGAGTACCTGACCACTCCACCGGCGCGGCAAGTATTGAAGTCGATGATCGAACGTGCCGGACTGTCAGTGCGCGAGGCGCTGCGGGAGAAAGGAACGCCCTTTCAAGAGCTCGGCTTGGGCGACACGTCGCTTTCAGACGATGCGTTATTAGATGCCATGCTGGCGCATCCCATTCTTATCAACCGACCCTTCGTCGTGACGCCCACTGGCGTGCGCCTGTGCCGACCGTCTGAGCTGGTACTCGACATCCTGGAGCGGCCCCAACGTGGCCCGTTCGCCAAAGAGGACGGCGAAGTGGTCATAGACGAACACGGAAATCGTGTGCGCTGAACCGGCGCACCTGGAAATTTGAAATGAAGCAATTTACATCGCTACACGACGGCTCGTTGCCCGCATTGGACGCATCCTTGTTGGATATCCCTTCGCACGAGAAACTCGGCATCCCGGTTGACGCTCAACACCCGCCGCGCATTCTGTTGCTCTATGGCTCGCTGCGCGAACGATCGTATAGTCGGCTTCTTGTTGAAGAGGCAGCCCGCATTCTGCAGCGCATGGGTGCGGAAACTCGCATCTACGATCCTGAAGGTTTGCCGCAGCCCGACAGCGTGCCGGCCGATCATCCCAAAGTGGCCGAGTTGCGGGAGTTGTCACTATGGTCGGAAGGGCAGGTGTGGTGCAGTCCTGAGCGTCACGGTACGATCACCGGCATTTTCAAGAGCCAAATCGACTGGTTGCCGCTCGAAGTGGGCGCGGTCCGGCCAACACAGGGGCGCACGCTCGCGGTTATGCAAGTCAGCGGCGGTTCGCAGTCCTTCAACGCAGTTAATGCTATGCGGGTACTGGGGCGCTGGATGCGCATGGTGACTATTCCGAATCAGTCGTCAGTCGCCAAGGCGTTTCAGGAGTTCGACGAGGCAGGCCGCATGAAACCATCGTCCTACTACGATAGAGTCGTGGACGTGATGGAGGAGTTAATGAAATTTACGCTGTTAGTGCGAGGCCGCGCAGATTACATGGTCGACCGCTATAGCGAGCGCAAGGCTGCAGAAGCCGAAGTGTCGCGCCTTGCAGAGGCAGCCATGGCTCATGAGCGAGAGACTGAGCGGACGTAAACCAGGGGATCCCCATGCATGTGCTAGTTGCTGATGTGGTCGCCCGTACGATCAAGGGTTGGGTTCGCGCCTGACCACTTCAGCGGTTTCTTAAAGACATCGTATTCCCACAGAAGTCAGGCCGCCCGAGCCTGTCCGTAATTTTGTGGGTGAGGCATATCATAGGGGTTAAAAACCATGGATATGCCAATGAAGAAGAAGCGTACCGTTGCCGCGCAGGCAGCCGCCCGTGGGCCGTTGCCTGATCTACCCAGGGAACTGCTCGATGAACTGGTCAAAGGTCCGATGACGCCCACTGAAGTCCAGGATTTGATGCTGGCGTTCAACAAGGCGATCATCGAACGGGCCATGGGTGCAGAGATGAACATGCACCTTGGCTACCGGCCCGGTGAAGCCAAGCCACCAGAACAGGCCAACGAGCGCAACGGTGCCAGCGGCAAAACGATCATTACGGATCGCGGCCCCGTGCGGGTGGATATTCCCCGAGACCGCGATGGCAGCTTTGAACCCGTTCTGATCCCGAAGCACGAGCGCCGATTTACCGGCTTTGATGAACGCATCATCGCCATGTATGCCCGGGGCATGAGCGTGCGCGAGATTCAGGGATTCCTGGCCGAGAGCTACGGCACCGAAGTGTCGCCGGACTTCATCAGCTCGGTGACCGACGAAGTCATGGCCGAGGCTATTGCCTGGCAGAGCCGTCCGCTGGAAGCGATGTATCCAGTCGTTTTCTTCGATGCGCTGCGCGTCAAGATCCGCAGCGATGGCGTGGTCAGCAACAAAGCCGTTTATCTGGCGCTTGGCATCCAGGCCGACGGTCAGCGTGATGTATTGGGCCTGTGGATTGAGCAGACCGAAGGTGCCAAGTTCTGGCTCAAGGTCTTCAACGAGCTGAAGACCCGTGGGGTTCAGGACATCCTGATCGCCGTCGTGGACGGCCTGAAGGGGTTGGCAGAGGCGATCAATACCGCCTATCCGAAAACCGCCGTGCAAACCTGCATTGTGCACCTGATCCGAAACAGTCTGGATTACGCTGGCTGGCGCGACCGCAAAGCGGTTGCCCAAGCGCTACGGCCCATCTATGCCGCCGCTAGCGAGCAAGAGGCCGAAATGGCTTTGCAGTCCTTTGCCGAGGGCCAATGGGGCGCAAAGTATCCGACCATCGTGCAGGCTTGGCAACGGGCCTGGGAATACGTGATTCCGTTCTTCGTATTCCCGCCCGAGATCCGGCGTGTTATCTACACCACTAACGCCATCGAAAGCCTGAACATGCAATTGCGTAAAATCATCAAAACGCGAGGTCACTTCCCCAACGACGAAGCGGCCATCAAGCTAATGTGGCTAGCGTTACGGAATGTGTTGAACAAATCCGTGCGCGCGGCCTTCGATTGGAAATCAGCCATGAATCAGTTTGCCATCATGTTCGGCGAACGGTTTACGCAGGCTCGGGGATAAAGTTGTTAAACCGCCTCGCCCACAAAAAGACGGATACTCCCGGCCGCCCCAGCGGCAAGGGCGCTCGCCGCGCGGCCTGTGTCAGCAGTCATTTCTCCATCGGCACAGGCCACCATTACCCTGAGTGCGCCGCCTAAAACGCCGACTGTATCACTTCACTCCGCCCTGCAAGGGGTGCGCTTCGCCGGGTACTCACCCGGTCCCTCCGGTTCACTTCATTCTCCTACGGGCTGCGGCTTCCGCTCCCGCCCCTTTTCGTTCGTCCTTCCTTGATCCAGCGCGGCAAGGCGACGAACTCACGGCAACGGTGGCACTCCGGGCCAGACGTAGTACTGCGGACACCGCAAAACCTACAGAAGGCTCGGAATCTTCGGCCCCGGTGCCAGTTAACCCCGAAAGGAGAATGAACCATGGAAAACCAAAGCGCCGCGCTGAGCTACGACAACATGAATGCGATGCCCGCCCTGTATGTGCGCGGCCCCAGCGGTCGCTATAGGCTGGCCAGCGATGACATGATTCTTGCGGCTGGCCGCATGGCCGCAGAGAGTCTGCTTCCGCAGTCACAGCCCGTCGATAACCCGGTGAAGGTGCGCAAGTTCTTTCAATCCAAGCTGGCCGGCCTTGGGCATGAATGCGCAGCTTTCTTGTATCTGGATAGCAGGTTCAAGCCCATCCAGTACATAGAGCAGGGCATGGGAACGATCAATCAGGCCAGCGTGTATCCGCGCGAGATCGTGAAAACCGCATTGCGCCTGAATGCCGCTGCGCTCATCATGTCGCACAACCATCCGTCGGGATCGAATGAGCCGAGCACCGCCGACCTGAATCTGACCCAGCATCTCAAGAAGGCCCTGGCGTTGATTGATGTACGTCTACTGGACCATATCATCGTGACGGCGACGGAAACGATTTCCTTGGCCGAGCGTGGTGAGATGTGACGGCATGAAAAGCCAGGCAGGGCGTTCCGCCCTGCCTGGCCGCAAACTTGAATCGCTGAACCATCTAGCCTTGCTTACCTGTTTCTGATTGATGCCATTCCAATGCTTCTCTACTTGGCATCATGCTGGCGCTCGTAGGTAGCTTCAGCAGCTTGCCATGCCATTGACCGTATTCCGACTGTCGAAGGTTTTGATGCACGGTAACGGTGTAATCGTCAGCGTTAATCGTGATCCAGCCCAGATCAAAGAGGGTGTGTATGTCAGTGCGCAATAGCAGCCCATTCGTGACCACGTTAGTTTCCGAACCCCGATACGGATAGATATGCGCAGCTTCCAGCACGTCAACGACATTGCATTCCGTGATTGCACAGCGACCACCGTAAGCCGCAATTAGTTGATGCCGAAAAGCGGGCTGACCTCGGCGACGTACGATATCTGTGGCGATGCGTTTTCGCCCGTCCTCGATGCTCTGAGGATCGAAGGCGTCGCTGTGTTGGGCCTCCTCCTCTGTCGCCGCCATAAGATCAGCGTGCTCGCGTTTCAACACAAAGGACACAGGGTTTCTTCCTTCGTCACTCGAATAGGCAAACGGGCCTTCATAACGGAAAGCGGCACCTGGATGCTCGTACTTCGCGTGCCGGTAAAACAAGAGCAGTTCCAGCCCTCGTTGTTGGTGTTCACGGATCAGGTCGTCAGTTCTACCTGATGTCTGACCTTGCCAATAAAGCGTGTCATGCTCCAGAACATCCTCATATTGTGTTCGGTCTGCGGTCTTGCGTTCCGTCACAAACAGCCAAACCGAATCATGTCCCTTCGGTCGGAATACACCTGTATTGATCGTGGCGTCTGAGATATCAAACATCTCACGCAGCTGCGCCCGACTATAGATATTTCCTTGCGTTAGTGCGTCAGACGTTCTGACTGACACGGACTGCGCGTTCTGTAGCATGTCGCCCCTAATCTCTTCATTCGTTGGCCGTATTGTAGGCAGCCACGCCGCATGGTGAGGATGTCGCTCTCGACCAGCCTTGCGGGGTAATGCAAACGTTTCTGGGCGTGTCCCTCCGCCTGACGGCTGCGGGCCGGGCTGTCGTGCTTCGCATCAAGCCGCCTGCGGCGTCTTGCCCCTGCGGGCTTCCATCCCTCACGTCTTCGCGCCTGCCGGCGCTGCGCGCTGCGCTTGCCCCGGGCCGCTGGCCCAAGTAAGAGCCGCGCCGGGCGCGGCTGTGGGCGCTCGCCGCGCGGCTGCCGTGCGGGGTCATCGCTCGGGCGGGCCGTTTTTCCGTCTTCCGTGAGTTCTGTCGCCAAAACCGCCGACTGTATCACTGCGCTTCTCCCTCCAAGGGATTCGCTTCGCCGGGTACTCACCCGGTCCCTCCGCTTCGCTTCGGGCTGCGGCTTCCGTTCCCGCCCCTTTCCGGTCGGCGCTACATGATCCAGATCGGCACGGCGACGGAACTCACGGAAGACGGCGGCAAGACCGGAGAGCCAGCGTAAACCCCACACGGCGGATTTACGTTCCGGCTCAAGAATCTTCGGATTCGGTCAGCTGAAAACCCGAAACCTCATTTGGAGATCAGATCATGAACACCTATGAAGCGAAGCAAGCAGCACGGAAAGCAGGGTATCAGGCCAAGGCCGCACAGGCCGAACGACAGGCAGACGCGGCACACGCCCAGGCGCACGACATGGCACAGGCCATTCCCTTTGGTCAGCCGATTCTGGTGGGCCATCACTCCGAACGTGGCGACCGTCGCTATCGGGGCCGCATCCAGCAGAGCTATGAAAAATCCTTTGAGTTGCAGAAGAAGGCCGAACACTATGCAGACAAGGCCGCAGCAGTAGGCAAGGGCGGCATCTCCAGCGATGACCCGCAGGCCATCGAAAAGCTGAAAACCAGGCTGGCATCGTTGCAGGCATGGCAGGACGCTATGAAGAAATTGAATGGGGTTCTTCGCCGCCATGCCAAGGCCGAGCCGGAAACCTGCATCAGCGCCCTCGTAGCCAGCGGTCTGGTGGACGATACTCGCGCCCGCGAACTGGTCAAGCCTGATTTTATGGGTCGTATCGGTTTTGCACCGTACCAACTGCAGAACAACAACGCCAATATTCGCCGCATTGCCCAACGCATCAAAGACCTGGAGAAAGTGGCTGACCGGCCCGAGTTTGAACGCAGCGGCCCCGGCTACACCTACCGCGAGGATCCGCAGGAAAACCGCGCCATGTTCTTGTTTGACGGCAAACCCGCCAAGGAAACGCGCGACTTGCTCAAGCGCCACGGATTCCGCTGGAGTCCGACACGCAGCGCCTGGGTGCGGCAACTGACCGGCAACGCCCAATGGGCCGCCATGGATTTCATGCGCGCCCTGGAACTCGCCCAGCGACAGCAATAAGCCTTTCCTGTCTGGGCGGAGGGTCGCCCAGACATTCCCCCCGACTGACACAAAGGAGAAGTCACCATGGCATCGTTGAACCGCGCCACTCTGATCGGCAACCTTGGCAAAGACCCCGAAGTCCGCTACACCGCAGAAGGTGCAGCCGTCTGCTCAGCGTCGATTGCTACGACTCACCAATGGAAGGACAAGGCCACAGGCGAGCGCCGCGAAGAAACCGAATGGCACCGCGTCGTTTTCTATGGCCGACTGGCTGAAATTGCCGGTGAATATCTGCGCAAAGGCCGCACGGTATTCGTGGAAGGCCGCCTGAAAACCCGCAAGTGGCAGGACGCCGACACCGGCACAGACCGTTACACCACGGAAATCATTGCCGACCAAATGCAGATGTTGGGCAGCAGGGAAACCGCCAAGGATGAAACTGCACAAGCTGCACCGGCAGCCCGCCCGAAAGGCCGCAGCAGCAAGGCGAAGGCACCCACTGCAACGCCTGACGAAATCGATACATCAGATATTCCATTCTAATCGACAGCCCACCACAGGTCGGGTAACACCGGCCTGGCGAAAACCGCGACTGGCCCGGCTTTGCCGGGCCTTGTTGCGTGTGTCGCCGGAATCCTCGCGCTGACCGACACAGATCATTAAATCAGGCTGGACTGTCGCGGCGGTTCCAGCGGGATGGCATCGAATGCCGCAGCGGGCGGCAGAGTAAACAGCGCCTGCGCGTCGTCCTGGCTGCCGTTCAGCCATTGATCGACATCGGCCAGCTCAATCGGAATCACCGAGCGCTTATCCTGCGCGCCGACAGGTTTGGAGGGATCCGGCTTGTGCATCCTGTTCATCAGGGGGTGAGCGTCTGCGTTCAGCGTAAGCATGGTGTAGCTTTCTACCACTTCGCCGGTTTCCCGGCTCACCCAGGTATTCCACAGACCGGCCAGCCCCCAGGGCGCACCATCGGCGCGCCGGAACCGCCACCACACATTGCTGCCGCTTTCCCAACAGGGTTCATCGAAGGATTCCGCCGGAATGATGCAGCGCTGCCCCCGCGCCCAGGCTTGCCGAAAGGTGGGCTTTTGCGCTAGTTCTTCTGCGCGTGCATTGTTGGTGGAATAGGGCAATTTGGCATCCTTGGCGAATGGGGGAATCAGCGCCCACTGGCCTACGGCAAGTTCCCGCCCCTGGTCGCCTGCACGAATAAACGGCCCCATACCCCGGGGATGCACCTCTGGCCCCCAGAGCCTTGGCGGGTTCTGGCGTCCTACATGCCAGTAGCGTTCAACAGCCGCCTGATCGGGTGTTACGTAGCGATTGCACATAGAGAAATTCTCGCGTGTTTGCTGTGGGTGTGCAATGTCGGGCTTGCTGTTCTCTGCGGGTGGTTTGCTGTTGGGGAGCATGTCAGAGCAGCTTGTGCTGCTGGTGCCGTGCAGTTCCCAGGCTGCGCCTGGGACCCTGTCCGGTGACGATGCCAGCCCGGTTCCCGGCCTGGCTGGGACTTTCCGTCCTCAAATTCGCCTTCGCTCATTTGTGGCCTTAAAAGTCCCACACATGACGCACCCCTGGCGGGGTGGGGAAAGGGTTGTGTTTTCAAATGCCTAGCGGGAAAGCGTTGTGACCTCCGATGCAGGACAAACAGGGCTGCAGAATTGCATAAGCCGTTGATTGGAAGGAGGAAGGAAAGGCCACGGGTGTAGCCTTCCGGGGCGTAGACGGTGGAATAAATTCTTTCCGCAGTTGTGCCACTACATCTCGACGGCTGGCTTTATACACTCTCATGACTTGCTGAGGGCATGCCAGCTGCAGCATGGCTGCAACTGGACTACCCACCAATTACACATTGCCTGCAACCGGCCTGCACAATTGCGTCAATCTACCTCAAGGTCAGATTCGACAGGTAGAGTCGATGCGGCCAGCTCCTTTTCATCCTGGCCAAAGACCTTTGCGGCAGCAGGCTGCAGGTCGTGCGCCAGTCCCTTGTAAGTCTGCCTGTCCACTCTTTCCGGCAGCTTCTCTGCATCGTCGGTGAACACCGTCACCTCATGCCGTTCCCGCGAGATGCTGACGTAGTAGGTGTCCTGGGCGGTGGTGCGGCTGAAGCTCTCGGCGTTGTAAAGCACCCGGTCGCAGGTCAGCCCCTGAGCGCTGTGCGCGGTGGTGGCATAGGCGTAGTCCATGTTCAAGGGCCGGTCTGTGGGTAGCTGGACATGGCGGCCCTGGGTTTCCAGGGTGACGCTGCCCGCGTCGATGGCTACGACTTTCGCCAGTTGCCCGTTGACCAGATCATGTTGAGCATCGTTGCGCGTGATGCGGACATGGTCGGCTACGGACAATTCTGCCTCGTTCAGATGATAGACAGACAGCTTGCTCATGGTCTTGGGAATGATTTCTATGGGCTGCGTGGTTGTTGGGTCTGCGTGGAAAGGTAGGACGTTTATACGGTCATGGCGGGCGCTGCCGGTCACGCGGTAGAGTTCGCCGCGTTTCAGGCCGCACTTGTAATCACGCTCTGGAATCACGATGTCCCCCACGGTGTAATAGCGGGCCACACTGCGTTCGGCGCGTGTGGTGTCATGCCGGGCCAACAATTGGCACGGGCGGCCTTTGCCTTCCAGGCCAAGCAGGGCGTGAATGCGTCGATTGATTGCATTCCTTGAGGCGTTGGTGCCGGTCACGACGATGGTGTTGGCCTGTTCGGTGGCCGTCAGTCCGGTGTAGGACTTCGCGATGGCCTCATAACGGGCTGAGCTGTCGCGGGTCTTCCTGCCATGTTCGTCGGTGGTGAACTCATCTGGAATGACGCGGATGGTATTTAGCAGCGGCAAGGAGTGACTGGCCCGGCCTGTGGCAGCGAGTTCGACCGCCTGGCGCAGCCGCGCCGAGCGTTGGCGCTGGATGTCGCCCATCAAGACGGTCTTCATTCCCTGTTCCTGCAGCATGGCAAAGGCGCGGCCGGCCTCGATGGCCTTGGTCTGGGCCGTGTCGCCCAGCAGCACCACCTTCGCGCCTGTTGGCTGAATGAGGGCCAGCAGCTTGTCCATCTGTCGCACCGGTACCACCCCGGCTTCGTCGATAACCACTACTGATGTCGGTCCTAGGGAGTCCAGGAAGGGGCGCTTGTCGGCAGCGGCCAGGATGGAGGCAATGGTGTTGGCCGCAATGCCGTCTTGGCGCAGGTTGCGAACCATGTTCCCGTAGGGAGCCAGGGCCGTCATGGCGTGACCCTGTTCACGCAGAATGGTTTGGGCGTTTTGCAGGGCGAAGGATTTCCCCGTACCGGCGAGCCCCTGGATGCCTGCTACTTGATCGCTGCCAGTGGTAATCAGCATGACTGCTTCGCGCTGGCCGGGGGTCAGCAGGGTATCCAGAGCATTTTCAGCGTCGGCGGCGTTGATCGTAGATTGCCAGGCACCACGGCCTGTCTGTTCAGCAGCCAGTATCCTGGATTCGGCTTCATGGGCCTTGCGGGTGGCGTAGCGTGGGCTTTCCATCAACAGGCGGCCCTGGGCAATGGCGTCATCAACCAGCTGCAGGGCAGTGTCCTGGTTCAATCCAGCCAGCCGGGTGACTTCAGCAGCCCATCCTTCGCGGGTCATGGGCTGGGCGTTCTTGTCCTGTGTGCTGCTGTAGTGCGGCGCTTCCTGGATCAGCGCACCGGATGCGACACGGCCCTGGATGGCTGCCTGAATGGCTGTGATGTTGGTATGGCCCCCGGCATGGCGTACGGCGCTGTGCAGCAGATCGGCCAGGGGCATGACGGACTCGCGTTCAGCCAAGTGCTGGATGGCCCAGTCCAGCGAAGCCTGTGCGACAAGATCGGCAGATATTTCCCGTGCTTCTGGTGCCTGTCGTTCAGCGTCGTGGCGTGCTTGGTCAAACTGCATTCCGATGGTTGCTGCCGCTTCCCGCCACTGCTGATGCAGTTCCGCGCGGCTGAAAACCTGGGTTTTCTCCTGGCGGTGTGCCAGATTGATACCCTGGCGCAGCGCATGAGGGGCGTTGTCGCGGGCGGTGCCGCGAGCCGTCAGTTCAGCCGTGATGCCGGCGCTGCGCTTACTGAAAAACTCGATCTGTTCACGGGTGATATGGGCCAGTTCGATATGGTTCTTTTCATGGCGAACGGCATACCCCAGGGCGCGGACATTACGTTCCAGCTCAGCCTGATAGATGGAGTCTGTCACCCGCAGCAGCTTGAAAATCGCCTCGTTCGAGAGCGACACCCAGTTGTCGTCGGCGCGCTGAGTCAGGTTCATCAGCAGGGCGTGAACATGCAGGTGAGGGTCAGGGGCTGCGTCTTCCGTAGGGCGGGCGGTTTCATGGCGGAACTTGGCAATGATGAGATTGCCTGTCTGTTCCACCCGCGACTTGCCGTTTTCCTTGTGGCGACCCATGGTCAGATGTTGTTCGACATAGGCCAGAGCAGCAGTCACCGCTTGATCGTTGGCATGAATCAGGCGTTCATCGCCGCCAATCAGTGCCTGCAGCGTGATGCTCTTGGGCGCACCAAAGGTCAGATCAAGCGCAGCACGGGCCTTGGCATCCTTGCGGATCGACCGGCCAGCCGTCACATTCCGGCCGAAGTCGCCCTGCAACATGGCTTTGAAGCGGGCAGGGTCAATCTCACCGACGGCTCCCAGGCGCCGGGCGCCATCGCCTTGCCAAGTTGCGGCACCACCGTCGCGGCTGTAGTAATCGTCAGCCTGGTCGGCGTAGTAGTGGGTGGCAAGGGACGCGCGAGCGCGGTAGATCTGACTGTGCGAGATCATGGGGGCTCCGGGAGAGGTAGTGTGAGGGGTTGGTCGGCAGGTGGAAAGCCTGCGTCAGTATTGGATTAGAAAGGAGAGGAAGGTGAATTGACACTCAGTTTATCTACTGGCTCTGTAGATAATGCCGGCATCTAACGTGTCTGTGAAACGGTGGTTTTCTGAACAGATCATAGTGGCGCACTTGTCATTTTCAGAAGACGACTGCACCAGTTGATTGGGCGTAATGGCTGTTGTGCAGCCAGCTCCTGACAGTTCAATATCAGAAGTGATCTGCACCAATCTCGACTATGCTCAATACTCGTGTGCACCAAAGCGAGGTGAGCATGGCGACGGAGGCTCTGTTGCAAAGATTGGCGGCAGTCAGAGGTAGGCTGTCGCTCTGCGCCGATCAGGCGGCTGCTGCGAAATGGTGGTTGAGCATGCCCATGGCCTCCGTCAGCGCCGAGGGCCCAATGCCAAAAGCTCTCTCCACAAGGCGCACCTCGCCCCTGATGCCGGGCTGCAGGCACCAGGGGCGAGCCTGTCCTTTGCGCAGGGCTCGCATGACTTCGAATCCCTTGATCGTGGCATAGGCCGTGGGGATCGATTTGAAACCGCGCACCGGCTTGATCAGTATCTTGAGCTTTCCGTGATCGGCCTCGATCACGTTATTGAGGGCTCTGTTGCAAAGATTGGCGGCAGTCAGAGGTAGGCTGTCGCTCTGCGCCGATCAGGCGGCTGCTGCGAAATGGTGGTTGAGCATGCCCATGGCCTCCGTCAGCGCCGAGGGCCCAATGCCAAAAGCTCTCTCCACAAGGCGCACCTCGCCCCTGATGCCGGGCTGCAGGCACCAGGGGCGAGCCTGTCCTTTGCGCAGGGCTCGCATGACTTCGAATCCCTTGATCGTGGCATAGGCCGTGGGGATCGATTTGAAACCGCGCACCGGCTTGATCAGTATCTTGAGCTTTCCGTGATCGGCCTCGATCACGTTATTGAGATACTTCACCTGCCGGTGGGCCGTCTCCCGGTCCAGCTTTCCTTCGCGCTTCAATTCGGTGATCGCTGCACCATAGCTCGGCGCTTTGTCGGTATTGAGCGTGGCAGGCTTTTCCCAGTGCTTCAGGCCTCGCAGGGCCTTGCCCAGGAACCGCTTCGCTGCCTTGGCGCTGCGGGTCGGCGACAGGTAGAAATCGATCGTGTCGCCCCGCTTGTCGACTGCCCGGTACAGGTAGGTCCACTTGCCCCGCACCTTGACGTAGGTTTCATCCAGGCGCCAGCTCGGATCAAAGCCACGCCGCCAGAACCAGCGCAGCCGCTTCTCCATCTCCGGGGCGTAGCACTGGACCCAGCGATAGATCGTCGTATGGTCGACCGAAATGCCGCGTTCCGCCAGCATTTCCTCAAGGTCGCGATAGCTGATCGGATAGCGACAATACCAGCGCACCGCCCACAGGATCACATCACCCTGGAAATGGCGCCACTTGAAATCCGTCATCGTTCCGTCCGTCCAATCTCCGCCAAGCATGCTCAAGCTTCACGATTTTTGCAACAGAGCCCACACGAGTATTGAGCATAGTCGAGATTGGTGCAGATCACTTCTGATATTGAACTGTCAGGAGCTGGCTGCACAACAGCCATTACGCCCAATCAACTGGTGCAGTCGTCTTCTGAAAATGACATTTGGTATCTCTCATAAACGGATGTTTTTGAGAGAACTATCTTCGGCCTTCACACGCACGAAAGGCGGCGAAGCTCCGCCGTTAATCCGTCCGCCGGAGATCTCGCCCAGGCAGGCTGAAGGCCGAGCAAGCCTGACAGGCCCGAAAAGCCCGGCACGGGCGTCGGCGGCGATGACGGCGGCGGCATTATCCAGGGTTGATGATGGAAGTGGAGGATATCGACAACCTCTCGCGCAACCAAGACATCGCGGTCGGACTGCAAGTGATCTTGAAGCCACGGGCCCGTCCCACCCCGACATGGACCTCGATGCCCGAACGGACGTTAGATTTCGAGTTCTAGGCGTTCTGCGATGAAGGTTGGATCCCAGCCGGGATTGAAAGTGTCGACGTGGGTGAATCCGAGCCGCTCGTATAGGCCACGCAGGTTCGGGTGGCAGTCGAGCCGCAGCTTGGCGCACCCCTGCGTTCGCGCGGCATGGCGGCAAGCCTCGATCAGCGCGGAGCTGACACCCCGGCCCGCATGTGTCCGTCGCACCGCGAGCTTGTGCAGATATGCGGCCTCCCCCTTGAGGGCGTCGGGCCAGAACTCGGGATCCTCGGCCGACAAGGTGCAACAGCCGACGATGCCGTCGCTGCAACTCGCGACTAGGAGCTCGGATCTCAGGACGAAGGTCTCCGCGAATGTCCGGTCGATCCGCGCGACGTCCCAGGCGGGCGTTCCCTTGGCGGACATCCACGCCGCAGCGTCGTGCATCAGCCGCACAACCTCGTCGATATCACCCGAGCAGGCGACCCGAACGTTCGGAGGCTCCTCGCTGTCCATTCGCTCCCCTGGCGCGGTATGAACCGCCGCCTCATAGTGCAGTTTGATCCTGACGAGCCCAGCATGTCTGCGCCCACCTTCGCGGAACCTGACCAGGGTCCGCTAGCGGGCGGCCGGAAGGTGAATGCTAGGCATGATCTAACCCTCGGTCTCTGGCGTCGCGACTGCGAAATTTCGCGAGGGTTTCCGAGAAGGTGATTGCGCTTCGCAGATCTCCAGGCGCGTGGGTGCGGACGTAGTCAGCGCCATTGCCGATCGCGTGAAGTTCCGCCGCAAGGCTCGCTGGACCCAGATCCTTTACAGGAAGGCCAACGGTGGCGCCCAAGAAGGATTTCCGCGACACCGAGACCAATAGCGGAAGCCCCAACGCCGACTTCAGCTTTTGAAGGTTCGACAGCACGTGCAGCGATGTTTCCGGTGCGGGGCTCAAGAAAAATCCCATCCCCGGATCGAGGATGAGCCGGTCGGCAGCGACCCCGCTCCGTCGCAAGGCGGAAACCCGCGCCTCGAAGAACCGCACAATCTCGTCGAGCGCGTCTTCGGGTCGAAGGTGACCGGTGCGGGTGGCGATGCCATCCCGCTGCGCTGAGTGCATAACCACCAGCCTGCAGTCCGCCTCAGCAATATCGGGATAGAGCGCAGGGTCAGGAAATCCTTGGATATCGTTCAGGTAGCCCACGCCGCGCTTGAGCGCATAGCGCTGGGTTTCCGGTTGGAAGCTGTCGATTGAAACACGGTGCATCTGATCGGACAGGGCGTCTAAGAGCGGCGCAATACGTCTGATCTCATCGGCCGGCGATACAGGCCTCGCGTCCGGATGGCTGGCGGCCGGTCCGACATCCACGACGTCTGATCCGACTCGCAGCATTTCGATCGCCGCGGTGACAGCGCCGGCGGGGTCTAGCCGCCGGCTCTCATCGAAGAAGGAGTCCTCGGTGAGATTCAGAATGCCGAACACCGTCACCATGGCGTCGGCCTCCGCAGCGACTTCCACGATGGGGATCGGGCGAGCAAAAAGGCAGCAATTATGAGCCCCATACCTACAAAGCCCCACGCATCAAGCTTTTGCCCATGAAGCAACCAGGCAATGGCTGTAATTATGACGACGCCGAGTCCCGACCAGACTGCATAAGCAACACCGACAGGGATGGATTTCAGAACCAGAGAAAGAAAATAAAATGCGATGCCATAACCGATTATGACAACGGCGGAAGGGGCAAGCTTAGTAAAGCCCTCGCTAGATTTTAATGCGGATGTTGCGATTACTTCGCCAACTATTGCGATAACAAGAAAAAGCCAGCCTTTCATGATATATCTCCCAATTTGTGTAGGGCTTATTATGCACGCTTAAAAATAATAAAAGCAGACTTGACCTGATAGTTTGGCTGTGAGCAATTATGTGCTTAGTGCATCTAACGTTTGACGTGAGGGGCCGCCGTAGCGGCGAAGCCGCGAAGGGAACCCGCAAGCGCAGCTTGTGGGCGGTCCCTCTCGACGGAATGGTTAGATGCGACCGTTTTAGTGAACACTTGCCTTAGATAGCAAGTTGAGCACAGCAACGCCGCTGATAATGAAGCCGACACCAACAAATCCCCACATATCTAGTTTTTGACCATGCAAAACCCATGCAATCGCAGTGACCAAGACGATCCCGAGGCCCGACCAAACTGCGTAGGCGATTCCAACAGGAATCGATTTGAGTGTCAGCGACAGGAAATAAAAAGCAGCAGCGTATCCCGCTACGACGATAAAAGACGGTACTAACCTAGTAAAGCCCTCACTAGACTTGAGCGCAGAGGTTGCAATGACCTCAAAAATAATGGCCGTAGCCAGAAATAACCAATTTTTCAAAATATTTCTCCATGGAGTTCCGCGAAGAAATTTTAGGTTCGATTTAAGAAAAAAAACAGTCTTGTTGCTGGCCGAAATTTGTGCGCACAGCAAAGCATCTAACGTTTGACATGAGGGGCGGCCAAGGACGATAGCCCTTGGACGTCCCCCCGATGCCCCCCCCCCCCCCCCCCCCCCCCCCCCCCCCCCCCCCCCCCCCCCCCCCCCCCCCCCCCCCCCCCCCCCCCCCCCCCCCCCCCCCCCCCCCCCCCCCCCCCCCCCCCCCCGATACGCAAAAAAAAAAAAAAAAAAAAAAAAAAAAAAAAAAAAAAAAAAAAAAAAAAAAAAAAAAAAAAAAAAAAAAAAAAAAAAAAAAAAAAAAAAAAAAGCCGACGTCCCCTCGATGGAAGGGTTAGACAGCACTGCGCGCCTGCTCGAACGCCTGACGTGTTTGAACCATGTATACGGCCGGTCCATCTGGGGTGTTTATGGTTCTTTGCGCCACAAAACCCGCCTTCTCGTAGCACCGGATTGCGCGTAAGTTGTTCGGCGACGGGTCCGTTTGGATCTTGGTTACCTCAGCGTCTTTGAACAGCATCTCAACGAGCGCGCAAACGAGCTTGGTTCCCAAGCCCTTGCCCAGCTGCGATGGATTCGCCAGAGACTGGTCTATTCCGCGTACTCCTGGATCGGTTTCGTCTTCCCACCATCCGTCACCGCTTCCGAGTGCAATGTACGACTGAGCGTACCCAATCGGTTCTTCATCCAGCATTGCGATGTAGGGAGTGACGGACTCTTTCGCCAGGGCGCTTGGTAGGTATTGCTCCAGCACTTCAGCAAGTGTTGGACGTGTTTCTTCTCCGCCCCACCACTCAACGATGTGAGGCCGATTTAGCCAGTCATGGAGCATCGGAAGGTCGTGCTCGGTCATGAGGCGCAGCGTGACGAAGCTAATGGTAGTGGTCATGAGAACGGTCTTTGTGCTGCCTAACTTTGTTTTAGGGCGACTGCCCTGCTGCGTAACATCGTTGCTGCTCCATAACATCAAACATCGACCCACGGCGTAACGCGCTTGCTGCTTGGATGCCCGAGGCATAGACTGTACAAAAAAACAGTCATAACAAGCCATGAAAACCGCCACTGCGCCGTTACCACCGCTGCGTTCGGTCAAGGTTCTGGACCAGTTGCGTGAGCGCATACGCTACTTGCATTACAGTTTACGAACCGAACAGGCTTATGTCCACTGGGTTCGTGCCTTCATCCGTTTCCACGGTGTGCGTCACCCGGCAACCTTGGGCAGCAGCGAAGTCGAGGCATTTCTGTCCTGGCTGGCGAACGAGCGCAAGGTTTCGGTCTCCACGCATCGTCAGGCATTGGCGGCCTTGCTGTTCTTCTACGGCAAGGTGCTGTGCACGGATCTGCCCTGGCAGGGCATCAACGAAGACCAGAACCTGGGCATCGCCATCACCCGCCGTGCGCTGGAAGCCCCGCTGCGCGCCATCGTGGCCAACGCCGGTGAAGAACCGAGCGTGATCGTGGCCAACGTCAAGGCCGGCGAAGGCAGCTACGGCTACAACGCCGCCACCGGCGAGTTCGGCGACATGATCGCCATGGGCATCCTGGACCCGACCAAGGTGACCCGCTCGGCCCTGCAGCACGCCGCTTCCGTCGCCGGCCTTGCGATCACGACCGAAGTGGTCGTGGCCGAAGTGCCGAAGAAGGAAGAGCCGGCCATGCCGGGTGCTGGCGGTATGGGCGGCATGGGCGGCATGGATTTCTGATCCGGTTGGCCCGGTCGTCAGGGAACCGGACCGCGCCAGCGCGGTCCGATCCCGGCAACGACCCGACATCAAGGCCCCAAGGACGGGGCCGGAGCCCGGCAGCGATGCCGGGCTTTTTGTTGTGCCCGCGCCGCGGCAATGTCTGACGCGAAGATCAGAACGCACCGATACGAACGTGCGAACACAGGCGCAACACTGAGCAGCCGTCCCCGCACCGGAGCGCTGCGTGCCGCGCCTCGCCACATCCCGGCGGCAAGCCGCGGGATGCGCGCCACTGCCGTCCGCCCACACCGGTTCGCGGTACGCGCGCCACGCGCCCGAGCGCACGCTGCTGTACGCGTTGGTAGAGGCGCACTACCCGGACTTCATTGCACGGATCGAAGCGGAGGGCCGCTCGCTGCCCGGGTATGTCCGCGAGGCGTTCGATGCCTACCTGCGTTGCGGCGTACTCGAGCACGGCTTCCTGCGGGTGGTGTGCGAGCACTGCCGTGCAGAGAGGCTGGTGGCCTTCTCCTGCAAGAAGCGCGGGTTCTGCCCGAGTTGCGGCGCGCGACGCATGGCCGAGAGTGCGCGGCACCTGGTCGAGGAGGTGTTCGGCCCGCGGCCTGTGCGGCAATGGGTGCTGAGCTTTCCGTACCCCTTGCGTTTCCTGTTCGCCAGCAAGCCAGAAGCCATTGGCCCGGTGCTGGGCATCGTGCAGCGCGTGATCGCCGGCTGGTTGGCCGATCAAGCCGGCATCGACCGCGCCAGCGCCCAGTGCGGCGCGGTGACGCTGATCCAGCGTTTCGGCAGCGCGCTGAACCTGAACATCCACTTCCACATGCTGTGGCTCGACGGCGTGTACGTGGAAGCCACCGAGCTGCCGCGGCGCGAACTGCGCCTGCACCGCGCCCGTGCGCCCACCACCGCGCAGTTGACCCAGCTGGCAGCTACCATCGCGCACCGGGTGTGTCGGCACCTGACGCGCAAAGGCTGGCTCGAAGGGGAGGGCGAATCGGCCTTCCTGGCAGACAGCGCTGCAGGCGACGACAGCATGGATGGGCTGCGGATGAGTTCGATCACCTACCGCATCGCCACCGGCCGCGACGCTGGCTGCAAGGTCGTCACGCTGCAAACGCTGCCCGGTGACGCCGGTTCGCTGGAGGGCGAAGCCGGCAAGGTCGGCGGCTTCTCACTGCATGCCGGCGTGGCGGCCGAAGCACACGAAAGCCACAAGCTGGAAAAGCTGTGCCGCTACATCACGCGCCCGGCGATCAGCGAGAAGCGGCTGTCGATAGCGCTCCAGGGCAGGGTGCGTTACCAGCTCAAGACCCCGTGGCGCAATGGCACCACGCATGTGGAATGGGATCCGGTGGATTTCATCGCCAAGCTGGCGGCGCTGGTCCCGCCACCTCGCGCGCATCTCACCCGCTTCCACGGCGTATTCGCCCCGAATGCAAACCTGCGTGCGCAGCTGACGCCCTCGGGGCGCGGCAAGCGGCCTGCGGGCGATGCGGCGCCAGTGGACGTCAGCGCCCACGACGCGCCGCGCAGCCCCGAGGAGAAGCGCCGTGCGATGAGCTGGGCGCAACGGCTCAAGCGGGTCTTTTCCATCGACGTCACCGCCTGCGTCCACTGCGGTGGCACCGTGCGGATCGTCGCCAGCATCGAGGAACCCACCGCCATCCGCGCCATCCTCGCCCACTTCGAGAAGCACGGCGCGCGGGAAGAAGCGCACTACAGGCCCGCAGCGCGCGCGCCGCCAGTGCAAGCCGCGTGACGATCTGCCGGCTGCACAGCCGACGGCGAAACCGGAATCCGAGCCGATGCGGCCACGATCCGCAGGGCGGCGCTCGGCCCGCTGTCGGGAATCAGCGAAGCATGGCTGCTGACAACGCCGCTGCGTGGCCCCGCGATGCCGAAATCCCACTCACAGACGTCCGATCCGTGCCCAAAACGGGGCTTGCGCGACCGCCGCCTACCCAGCAGACTGCCCGAAAAGGGCGTTTGAACTTCCTATACGCAAGGAACGTCTCGCCTGCCAAATCGGGCCATGTGACGGCTGACCGCTTGGCGAGCGGATGCCGTTCCGGTAGCACCGCCAAGAGCGGTTCGGTCCATGTGCGACGGGAATGGCAGTCGGGTGGTTGGGGCGTGCCCGCGACGAACGCCACGTCCAACCTGCCGGCGCGAAGCTGCACCACCGCTTCACGGGCCGGGCCTTCGGCGATCTCGACTTCAACATCGGGGTAATCCTTGCGGTATTGGCCGATCAGCTTTGCGAGGAAGCTATGCGGAATCAGGGCATGGATACCGATACGAAGCCGGCCGCTTTCTCCGGCTGCCGCCATGCCGGCGGTTTTCACCGCATGGTCGAGTTGGTCAATACCTACGGCTATCCGCTCGACGAAATGGCGTCCGGCCTCGGTCAGCCGAACGCCGCGCGCATGACGCTCGAACAAGAGGATGCCGAGGTCTTCTTCCAGTGCCTTCACGCGGGCGCTGACGCTGGACTGTGCAACGCCGAGCGCGTTGGCGGCGTGACGGAAGTTGAGATATTCGGCGACAGCGAGAGTGTGAACTAAGGTCATCATTGGCACTCGCCCCGAAAGGAGATGATTGCTCAACAGATTTAATCCGTCATTTCTCCTAAGTCTACGCATGCCAAATCGCCATGACTAAATCACAATGAAGTTGCGAATGGTCTGCGTAGTATTGGCAGACATATTAAATAGAGGATCGCGCCGACAATCCAAACCCAACCGTTCCATGCCCCGGCGGTGGCAGAATAGAGTGCTGTGAAGCCAAGCGGTCCTGCGATAGAGCTTAGATTGGTGAGGCTCGTTAGCGTTCCTTGCAAAGCCCCTTGCTTGTTACTGCTGACATTGTTTGAGAGCATTGCCTGCAAGGCCGGCATGCCAACACCCCCGGCGGCAAGCAGCAACAGAATCGGGAACACCATCCATCCCTGCGTGGCAAAAGCCAGAAGAACGAAGCCAGTCGCATCCGCAGCCATGCCAAACAGCAGCGTGCGCCGCTCTCCAAGCCGGCTTGAAAGCGGGCCGGTAACAAACGCTTGGAAGATCGCATGTGTTGCCCCAAACGCCGCGAGCGACAAACCAACGGTCGCGGTGTTCCACTGAAAACGGTCCTCGCCATATATGACCCATAGGGCTGCAGGCACTTGGCCGATCAGTTGAATAATGAAGAAAACTGCGAAAAGCGCACCTAGCCCGCGCAATGCATCATCCAGCCGTAACAGAACGAATGGTTTGATGCGAACCGGCTTTCCGGTCCCGCCATGGCTGTGATGAGTCTCCTTGAGGAAAATGCAGGCAAGCAGGAACGCGAACCCGTTGAGAAGGGCGGCGGCGATAAACGGGGCATGAGCAGAGATACCACCGAGCATGCCACCAAGTGCTGGCCCGGCAATCATGCCCGCCCCATAACAGGCCCCCATGTAGCCGAACCAGCGTGCGCGAGAACCTTCCCCCGTCGAATCGGCAATGGTTGAGGCTGCTACAGCTCCGGTTGCGCCCGTGACGCCGGACACGAGTCGGCCGATATAGAGCACCCATAAGACCGGCGCTGATGCCATAATCGTGTAATCGACTGCGGCTCCTGCAAGAGAAGCCAGAAGTACCGGACGCCGACCGTAAGAATCCGAAAGCTGTCCAAGCATGGGCGCGAAGACGACCTGCATCAATGCATAGAGCGACAGCAAGGCACCATAGTGTCCAGCGACCTGCTCTGCTGGCACAAGCTCACGCAGAAGCGTCGGAAGGACGGGCATGATGAGGCCGAGACCCATGGCGTCAAGACCCACGATCAGCAGGGCAATGATGGCAGAGCTGCGCACCTGAAACTCCAGCGCCGCTCAATGGAGCGACTTTATCAACGATAAGGAGATGGACATATAACTTATCGGTGATAAATTGTCAAGCACTGGCGAAGGAACGTGAATGACCAAACTGGACAAGGGCACCGTGATCGCGGCGGCGCTAGAGCTGTTGAACGAGGTTGGCATGGACAGCCTGACGACGCGGAAGCTCGCTGAACGCCTCAAGGTTCAGCAGCCTGCGCTTTACTGGCATTTCCAGAACAAGCGAGCGCTGCTTGATGCGCTCGCCGAGGCGATGCTGGCGGAACGCCATACCCGCTCGCTACCCGAAGAGAATGAGGACTGGCGGGTGTTCCTGAAAGAGAATGCCCTGAGCTTCAGAACGGCGTTGCTCTCTTATCGGGACGGCGCGCGTATCCATGCCGGCACTCGACCGACAGAACCGAATTTTGGCACCGCCGAGACGCAAATACGCTTTCTCTGCGCGGAGGGCTTTTGTCCGAAGCGCGCCGTTTGGGCGCTCCGGGCGGTCAGTCACTATGTGGTCGGTTCCGTTCTCGAGCAGCAGGCATCTGATGCCGATGAGAGAGTTCCGGACAGGCCAGATGTGTCCGAGCAAGCACCGTCGTCCTTCCTGCACGATCTGTTTCACGAGTTGGAAACAGACGGCATGGATGCTGCGTTCAACTTCGGACTCGACAGCCTCATCGCTGGTTTCGAGCGGCTGCGTTCATCTACAACAGATTAGAGGCTTATGCCCCTTTGCCGCCCCAACTGCCACGACACCGATCCGCTTTGCACGATGCCCATGACCTCACGGCCGAGCTGGCGGTCGATGACCGGCCGCCACGGGACAAGGGAAATGAGCGGTATCTTGCCAGACAGGATACCGCCATTCACGAGGTTTCGAAGATTATTGCGCCGCATCGGAGCGGGCTTGCTTCCAGTCGTCGGCTAGACGACTGGCGACTTCTCGGTGGCAGCATCACGGGATCGAAGGAGCGCCAGCCCCAACGACACCAGCACTGCCATTGCCGTGGCGTAACAAATCACGGGCCACGCTGTATCGCCGTTTAACAGCGTCACCGCCAATGTCCCGACGATACTGACTATCAGGCTTTGGATGCAGAAGTAGAACGCAACCGCTGATCCAGCGATGTCGTCGAACTGCGCAAGTGCGCCGTTGGCGGTAACGGACACCGTGAAGACAATGCCGACCGCGACAACCCACATCGGCAGGATGAAGCTGAAAAATGACGGCGATCCGAAAAGTTGGCCGATCCCCAACAGGATCGCGCCGGAAACGAGCAACGCCATCCCGCGCGCTACGCATCCCGCGATACCCCATTTGGCAACGAAGGACTTTGCGAAGCGGGTTGTCGTGACCATGACCAGCGCGACAGTCGCGAAGGCCAAGCTAAATCCGATCTCGGAATAGCCGGCTTGGCCTATGAGAACACGGGGGGCTGTCGAGAAGAAAACGAAGAATGTGCCCATGCCGGCACTAAATCCGACCGTGTAAACCCAAAAGGCCGGACTCGCGAAGATCGGCAAAACAGATCGTTGCGTTCTGGCCTGATCCAACGGTCGGGTTTCATGCCACCTGAAACTGGCGTTTAAGAGTGCGAGCGAAGCCAGTGCAGCCAGTGTGATGAAGATCGCCTGCCATCCCCAAAACTCGCCGATCAGCGCACCGGCTATAGGGCCGAGCGCAGGCACGAACGCCAGCATCGAACTGAAAAGGCCGTAGATGACGGCACCTTCGGGACGATTGGCATATACGTCGCGCACGGTCGCGAAGGTGGCCACCAGCATGGCCGATGCTCCAACAGCCTGAACCAGACGAAACGCAACAAAGGCTAATGCAGTTGAAGAACAAGCCGCTCCCAGAGACGCAGCAACGAAAGCCGTTGCGCCTACAAGCAGGATCGGCCGTCGCCCGACGCGATCGGAGAGTGGCCCAAAGATCACTTGGCCCACACCGAGCATCACCATGTAGAGGCTCAACGTGAGTTGGATTATGGATGGAGTCGTGTTCAGGACGCCCGGCATCGCCGGAACGACTGGAAGATAAATATCCATCGCCAGCGAGGCGAGGATGTCGAAGGGAGCCATAAGCAGCAAGGCTGCCGGCAGCGTATAGGCCCACGCGGGGCGTGTGGTGGTCATGACGAATCAACCGCTCGATTAAGGATACCGGGCAGCGTCTGCTCGTCAGCAATCAGATGGGATTGGTCTTACAGAGCGCCGCAACAACAATTCTGATGTTGCGGCTTACTTGTCTGCTGACTTGGAATTTCCCATGCTGATGGCTCCACGATTACGAAATTGAATAGCAGCTCTTATCGAATTAGTTGTTGCGTTGCAATGCGGTATCGTTGGCTCCTATAGCCCCAACCCCCGCTGCCGCCCTAACTGCCACGACACCGAACCGCCCTGCATGATACCCGCGACCTCGCGGCCGAGCTGGCGGTCGATGATCGGCCGCCACGGGACAAGGGTGAACTCGTGGCTCTTTTCCACGATGGCGAACTTGCCGCTCGTTAGCTGGACAGTCCCGGTGAACTTGCCGCTGACACTCTCACCATCCTTGGCGGCGCGGAACGGCAGCGCCTTGCCCTCGGCCATCTCCGCACCGGCGCGCGCAACTTCCCGCTCGCGCAGGGTGGCGAGAAGATTGCGCCGGTAGAAGATTCGGCCGTCCCTGTTGCGCGTGGCGTCGCGCTGTTCGATATGATGCTCGCGGCGCTGGTCCATGGCTTCGCGGACCTGTTGCCCGAAGCCGGTCGGCGCAAGGTCGGCCGTTTCGCCATGGACCAATCGCCGGTCCATCCCCGGATCGAGGATGAGCCGGTCGGCAGCGACCCCGCTCCGTCGCAAGGCGGAAACCCGCGCCTCGAAGAACCGCACAATCTCGTCGAGCGCGTCTTCGGGTCGAAGGTGACCGGTGCGGGTGGCGATGCCATCCCGCTGCGCTGAGTGCATAACCACCAGCCTGCAGTCCGCCTCAGCAATATCGGGATAGAGCGCAGGGTCAGGAAATCCTTGGATATCGTTCAGGTAGCCCACGCCGCGCTTGAGCGCATAGCGCTGGGTTTCCGGTTGGAAGCTGTCGATTGAAACACGGTGCATCTGATCGGACAGGGCGTCTAAGAGCGGCGCAATACGTCTGATCTCATCGGCCGGCGATACAGGCCTCGCGTCCGGATGGCTGGCGGCCGGTCCGACATCCACGACGTCTGATCCGACTCGCAGCATTTCGATCGCCGCGGTGACAGCGCCGGCGGGGTCTAGCCGCCGGCTCTCATCGAAGAAGGAGTCCTCGGTGAGATTCAGAATGCCGAACACCGTCACCATGGCGTCGGCCTCCGCAGCGACTTCCACGATGGGGATCGGGCGAGCAAAAAGGCAGCAATTATGAGCCCCATACCTACAAAGCCCCACGCATCAAGCTTTTGCCCATGAAGCAACCAGGCAATGGCTGTAATTATGACGACGCCGAGTCCCGACCAGACTGCATAAGCAACACCGACAGGGATGGATTTCAGAACCAGAGAAAGAAAATAAAATGCGATGCCATAACCGATTATGACAACGGCGGAAGGGGCAAGCTTAGTAAAGCCCTCGCTAGATTTTAATGCGGATGTTGCGATTACTTCGCCAACTATTGCGATAACAAGAAAAAGCCAGCCTTTCATGATATATCTCCCAATTTGTGTAGGGCTTATTATGCACGCTTAAAAATAATAAAAGCAGACTTGACCTGATAGTTTGGCTGTGAGCAATTATGTGCTTAGTGCATCTAACGCTTGAGTTAAGCCGCGCCGCGAAGCGGCGTCGGCTTGAACGAATTGTTAGACATTATTTGCCGACTACCTTGGTGATCTCGCCTTTCACGTAGTGAACAAATTCTTCCAACTGATCTGCGCGGGAGGCCAAGCGATCTTCTTCTTGTCCAAGATAAGCCTGTCTAGCTTCAAGTATGACGGGCTGATACTGGGCCGGCAGGCGCTCCATTGCCCAGTCGGCAGCGACATCCTTCGGCGCGATTTTGCCGGTTACTGCGCTGTACCAAATGCGGGACAACGTAAGCACTACATTTCGCTCATCGCCAGCCCAGTCGGGCGGCGAGTTCCATAGCGTTAAGGTTTCATTTAGCGCCTCAAATAGATCCTGTTCAGGAACCGGATCAAAGAGTTCCTCCGCCGCTGGACCTACCAAGGCAACGCTATGTTCTCTTGCTTTTGTCAGCAAGATAGCCAGATCAATGTCGATCGTGGCTGGCTCGAAGATACCTGCAAGAATGTCATTGCGCTGCCATTCTCCAAATTGCAGTTCGCGCTTAGCTGGATAACGCCACGGAATGATGTCGTCGTGCACAACAATGGTGACTTCTACAGCGCGGAGAATCTCGCTCTCTCCAGGGGAAGCCGAAGTTTCCAAAAGGTCGTTGATCAAAGCTCGCCGCGTTGTTTCATCAAGCCTTACGGTCACCGTAACCAGCAAATCAATATCACTGTGTGGCTTCAGGCCGCCATCCACTGCGGAGCCGTACAAATGTACGGCCAGCAACGTCGGTTCGAGATGGCGCTCGATGACGCCAACTACCTCTGATAGTTGAGTCGATACTTCGGCGATCACCGCTTCCCTCATGATGTTTAACTTTGTTTTAGGGCGACTGCCCTGCTGCGTAACATCGTTGCTGCTCCATAACATCAAACATCGACCCACGGCGTAACGCGCTTGCTGCTTGGATGCCCGAGGCATAGACTGTACAAAAAAACAGTCATAACAAGCCATGAAAACCGCCACTGCGCCGTTACCACCGCTGCGTTCGGTCAAGGTTCTGGACCAGTTGCGTGAGCGCATACGCTACTTGCATTACAGTTTACGAACCGAACAGGCTTATGTCCACTGGGTTCGTGCCTTCATCCGTTTCCACGGTGTGCGTCACCCGGCAACCTTGGGCAGCAGCGAAGTCGAGGCATTTCTGTCCTGGCTGGCGAACGAGCGCAAGGTTTCGGTCTCCACGCATCGTCAGGCATTGGCGGCCTTGCTGTTCTTCTACGGCAAGGTGCTGTGCACGGATCTGCCCTGGCTTCAGGAGATCGGAAGACCTCGGCCGTCGCGGCGCTTGCCGGTGGTGCTGACCCCGGATGAAGTGGTTCGCATCCTCGGTTTTCTGGAAGGCGAGCATCGTTTGTTCGCCCAGCTTCTGTATGGAACGGGCATGCGGATCAGTGAGGGTTTGCAACTGCGGGTCAAGGATCTGGATTTCGATCACGGCACGATCATCGTGCGGGAGGGCAAGGGCTCCAAGGATCGGGCCTTGATGTTACCCGAGAGCTTGGCACCCAGCCTGCGCGAGCAGCTGTCGCGTGCACGGGCATGGTGGCTGAAGGACCAGGCCGAGGGCCGCAGCGGCGTTGCGCTTCCCGACGCCCTTGAGCGGAAGTATCCGCGCGCCGGGCATTCCTGGCCGTGGTTCTGGGTTTTTGCGCAGCACACGCATTCGACCGATCCACGGAGCGGTGTCGTGCGTCGCCATCACATGTATGACCAGACCTTTCAGCGCGCCTTCAAACGTGCCGTAGAACAAGCAGGCATCACGAAGCCCGCCACACCGCACACCCTCCGCCACTCGTTCGCGACGGCCTTGCTCCGCAGCGGTTACGACATTCGAACCGTGCAGGATCTGCTCGGCCATTCCGACGTCTCTACGACGATGATTTACACGCATGTGCTGAAAGTTGGCGGTGCCGGAGTGCGCTCACCGCTTGATGCGCTGCCGCCCCTCACTAGTGAGAGGTAGGGCAGCGCAAGTCAATCCTGGCGGATTCACTACCCCTGCGCGAAGGCCATCGGTGCCGCATCGAACGGCCGGTTGCGGAAAGTCCTCCCTGCGTCCGCTGATGGCCGGCAGCAGCCCGTCGTTGCCTGATGGATCCAACCCCTCCGCTGCTATAGTGCAGTCGGCTTCTGACGTTCAGTGCAGCCGTCTTCTGAAAACGACAGCACTTTACCTTCGTGAAAGCCGCTCTCTGGTGTTAATATCGGCGTCAAGTTTTCAATGTCCCGGATGCGTCCATGAATCAACGCATAGGATACGCCCGCGTATCAACCGATGATCAGCACCTTGACCTGCAGCGCGACGCGCTCCAGCAGGCTGGGTGTGGCGTGATCTATGAAGAAGCGGCCAGTGGCAAGAATACGGCTCGCCCCGAGCTTGAGCAGTGCCGCAAGGCGCTGCGGGCAGGGGACACCCTGGTGGTGTGGCGGCTGGATCGGCTCGGGCGCAGCCTGCCAGACCTTGTGCAGATCGTGACCGATCTTGAGCAGCGCAGCATCGGCTTTGAAAGTTTGACAGAAAAGATCGAAACCGGCAGCGCGGCGGGCAAGCTTATTTTTCATGTGTTCGCAGCGCTGGCCGAATTTGAGCGCGGTTTGATCCGAGAGCGGACGCAAGCCGGGTTGGCGGCCGCTCGTGCCCGTGGCCGCGCCGGTGGCCGCAAGCCGAAGCTGGATGAACAGCAGGTTAGAGAGATCAAAGCCCTGCTGCGTGACCCCCATATTCAGGTGGCTGACGTGGCCCGTCGCTATGGCGTATCTCGAACCACGATTTACAAGCATTGCGGCGTCGTACAACCACGCCATCAATAGCGAAGAAACAAAAGAGGGAAAGCATTTCCGTGTCCAGACTGACTGATTTGATTGCCAAGGCAAAAGCCAAAGATTCGGCCCTGGGGGCTGAGTTGGATCGAGAGTTCAAGATTCTCTCTTCGCGCCTTCCCTTCGGCTTGAACTTCGAGCGGCATAGCCCCGAAGCGGTTGAACTGCCGCTGCGCCCGATACGCAAGGGCGACAAGGTGCGCGTGCTGTCGGAACGTGGCACAACCCAAAAGGGCGATCAGCGGCTGTGGCAGGTGAAGTCGATCCACAAGGCGAAGAAAACGGCTGACTTGGAGCTGCTGGATGCGACAGAGGTCGAAATGCAGACCGTGGCGCTGGGGGATTTGGTGGTGGTAGCCCAGTTCCGCGACATCATCTATCCCGGCCTGGTCAGCACCGGTAAAGTGCAGCGTGGTGGCGACAAGCCGTGCCACACCGTCATCAACGGTGAGAACTACCACGCTCTCAAAGCGCTGACCTATACCCACCGGGGAAAGGTGGACGTCATCTATATCGACCCGCCGTATAACACCGGGGCGAAGGACTGGAAGTATAACAACGACTATGTGGAGGGCGACGACCAATATCGTCACAGCAAATGGCTGGCGATGATGGAGCGCCGCTTGCTGGTAGCGAAAGAATTGTTGAATCCGGCGGATTCAGTGTTGATCGTAACTATTGATGAAAAGGAGTATCTGCGGCTTGGGTTGCTTTTAGAACAGGTATTCCCAGAAGCTAGAACCCAAATGGTTAGTGTTTCAATCAACCCAGCAGCGGTTGCTCGTGCAGGGTATTTCGGCAGATCCGACGAGTATTATTTTTTCGTGATGCTGGGGCGAAGTGGGGTCAAACCAATTCGCCTTTCTGACGAGTGGATCACGACAAAGGGCCGAACTCATAAAGGTGACATTCGATGGGATTTACTTCGAAAATCTGGATCAAGTCCAACTCGAGACGGGCACCCTGAAACTTTCTACCCTTTTTTTGTTTATGAAGATGGGAAATCGTTCCATAGCGTTGGTGAACCAATTGGGGTAGGTGCGAATCGTCACGACACGGTAGCTCCCGATGGAACGATAGCTGTTTGGCCCATCCGCAAAAACGGAACAGAGGGACGTTGGCGGCTTAAGCCATCCACTGTGAGAGAAGTTTTGTCGTCCGGAGGGCTTCGACTTGGAGAACTGAAGGGTGAAACAACTCCCGTATATTACCTGGCAGAGGGCGAGCGTTCGAAAATTGAGAACGGAACTTATGAGGTGCTTGGGCGTCGCGACGACGGATCGGTAATTACTTCGACACTAGAAACGACAGATCGCGTTACCGTACCTGGCTCTCAATGGCGTATTGGTTCACATGATGCGACACAATACGGCACGAGGTTGCTGCTGAATTTTCTTCCTTATCGCAGATTTCCATTTCCAAAGTCGCTCTATGCGGTTGAAGATGCACTACGTTTCTTTGTCTCTGACAAATCGGAGGCTGTTATTCTCGACTTCTTTTCTGGTTCTGGAACCACTGCGCACGCTGTAATGCGGCTTAACAAGCAAGACGGCGGGCAGCGCCAATGCATCAGTGTGACTAACAACGAAGTTGCCGCTGACGAACAGAAAAAGTTGCGCGAAGCAGGTTGGCGTCCCGGCGATGCCGAGTGGGAAAAGTGGGGCATCTGCGACTACATCACCAAACCTCGCGTTGCCGCTGCCATCACGGGCAAGACACCCGACGGCGAACCCATCAAGGGCGACTACAAATTCACCGATGAATTTCCGATGGCTGAAGGCTTCGAGGAAAACGCAGAGTTCTTCACGCTGACCTATGAGACGCCGGTATCGGTCAATTACAACCTGGCGTTCAACCGGATTGCGCCGTTGCTGTGGCTGCGAGCAGGAGCGCAGGGCAGTCGCATAGACAAGCTGCCCGACAATGGGTGGGCGGTGGCCAATACTTATGGCTTGCTCAGCAATGTGGATGCGGCCACACCCTTTATCAAGGCGCTGGCTAAGGCCGATGGAGTACGCATTGCCTATATCGTCACCGATGATGACCGCCGCTTCCAGGCGATTGCCAAGCGGTTGCCCGATGGCGTCGAGCCGGTGCGCTTGTACGAATCGTATCTGACCAATTTCAGCTTCACTAACGGAGAGTAACGGATGAAGTTCACGCTCAAAGACTACCAGCGCGACGCCGTCCGCGACTCCCTGAATAACCTGGGCAAGGCCCGCCGCCTGTGGCATAACGAATCCGACCGAACGGCGTTTTCGCTTACAGCGGTGACTGGTGCGGGTAAGACCGTGATGGCCGCTGCCACATTCGAGGCGCTGTTTCACGGTGATGATGAGTTCAGCTTTGATGCCGACCCCGGCGCGGTGGTGATCTGGTTCAGCGACGACCCTTCGCTGAACGAACAGACCCGCTTTCGCTTTATCGAGGCGAGTGACCGCATCAACTACACCGACCTGGTGGTGGTGGAAAACACCTTCAACAGACCGAAATTCCAGGCGGGGAAAATTTACTTCCTCAATACCCAGAAGCTCAGCAAGAACAGCTTGCTGGTGCGTGGCCATGATCCTGAAGAAATGGCCGCCAAGCTGGACAGCACCTTCGCGGACATGCGGCCCGACCTGCGGGCATACACGATTTGGGACACTATTCAGAACACCATTGAAGACCCGGATTTGACGCTTTATCTGGTGCTGGATGAGGCGCACCGTGGTATGGGTGTGCAGACAGCAGCCAGCCAGAACGCCAAAAGCACGATTGTGCAGCGGCTCATCAATGGCGTGGGCAGCGTGCCCGGTGTTCCTGCTGTCTGGGGTATTTCAGCCACGGTGGAGCGGTTCAACAAAGCGATTGAGTCGGCAGGCAAACACATCAAGCTGCCCAATGTGGAAGTTGATGCGTCCAAGGTGCAAGAGTCCGGCCTGATCAAGGACACCATCCTGCTGGATATTCCAGACAATGCGGGCGATTTCGATACCGTGCTGGTGCGGCGTGCGACCGATAAATTGAAGGAATCCAGTCTTGCCTGGGGCGCTTATTCCAAGCAGCAACAGGAAGCTCAGCTTGTCGTGCCATTGATGGTTTTGCAGGTGCCCAACACGCCTGACCCCGATGAAATCGGGCGGGCGCTGGATACCATTTTCGAGCGCTACCCTGAGCTGCCCTCTGCCAGCGTGGCGCACGTTTTTGGGGATCACACCACACAGCGCTTCGGTAACCGCGATGTGCCCTACATCGAGCCGCAGCGAGTTCAAGAATCGGCCTGGGTGCGGGTGCTGATTGCCAAGGATGCGATCAGCACCGGCTGGGATTGCCCGCGTGCCGAGGTCATGGTGTCGTTCCGTGCGGCCAGCGACAAGACGCACATCACGCAGTTGCTGGGTCGCCTGGTACGTTCGCCGCTGGCCCGCCGTATTCCTGGCAACGACCGCCTGAACGCAGTGGACTGCTTGCTGCCGAAATTCAATCGCAAGGCCGTGGAGCAGGTGGTCGATGAGCTGACAACTGGCAACGAGGCGGCAACGCCTGGGCGCGTGTTGATCGACTACATGGAGGTGCAGCCGAACCCTGCTGTCGCGCCTGCCGTGTGGGAAGCATTCGAGGCGTTGCCGTCACAAACGCGGCCGCAACGTGGTGCCAGGCCTGCGGTCAGGTTGACTTCGTTGGCACACGAATTGGCGTCCGACGATATTCTGTCCGGCGCGGGCAGACTGGCACACGCCGAGATGCACGCCGCCTTGGATTCGTTTCAGGCCGACAACGAAGCCAAGATCAAGGCCAAGCGGCAGTCCGTGTTAGTTGTGGACGGGAAAACCGTGAAAGCAGACATGCTGGGACAGGGCCGGAGCCTGGAACAGTTCTGGGAAGATGCCGATATGGCGGTGATCGACGATGCCTACCGCCGTGCGGCGCGCATCTTCAGCCCGGCGATTGCTCATTCGTATGTCGACCATCTGGCGAGCCAGGAGGCCGACCGGAACGAAGACCCGGAAGGCTTTCTTGAGGCCATCATGGAGGCCCGCGTAACCGTTGCTGGTTTGGGGCTGGTGATGGAGGCGCAGGCCTATTTTGATGCTGAGGCCGATAAGCTAGCGAAGGACTGGTTGACTCGGTATGGGGCGCAGATCAAGGCGCTCAGCGATGATCGACGCGAGTCCTACAGGCAGATCATCGAAATGAGCACGGAGCCGCAGGACGTGGGCTTGCTCAAGCCTGAAGCTCGTTATGAGGCAACCAAGGCGAACGAAAACGGCAAGGTGAGAGTGCTCCCAGTCTGGGATGACCACTTGCTATGCAACGATGCCGGCAAATACCCCGCTGAACTGAATGACTGGGAGCGGACGGTAGTCGAGACTGAATCGGCAAGGCCGGGGTTCTCGTTCTGGTATCGCAACCCGCAGCAGCCTGGGCAGGCTTCGCTGGGTATTGCCTATGAGAAATCGGGGCAGTACGGCATTGTTCGCCCGGACTTTCTGTTCTTTGCCACTCAGGGGGATGGCTCTCTCGTCGTCGATCTGGTTGACCCGCACGGCCTGCATTTGA